>CAZHQK010000083.1:0-6399 GCA_964534795.1 uncultured Acidobacteriota bacterium | reverse complement strand
GGGTACTGTCAGGCGGCGCACCACGCGCCCCGAGGCATCGGTCACGGTGAGAAAAGTCTGGGGCGCTTCTTCGTCCGCTTCGGCGGTCAGCTCGGCCTGGGACGGGTACCTCGGTGTTTCTTTCTTCTGCTCGGCGGCACGCGCCGCTTCCTGGCGCTGCTGCCGGGCCGTCCTGGGCGTCTCCTTCAGCCAGAAGGTCACGACCGCGCCCAGCGGCGGATTCTCCGCCGTCCAGAGCTGTTCGCCCTGGGAGCCCCGGCCCTTCCCGGTATCCGGCACGCGGATGACGGCCTTTTTGGTGGAAAAGATATGCGCCGGTTTCTCGAACATTTCCGGCTTGATCTCGCGCAGCGGCGCGTAATCGTCCAGGATGTAGAAGCCGCGGCCGAACGTGGCCAGCACCAGATCGTTCTCGCGCTCCTGAATCGCCAGGTCGCGCACCGCGATCGTGGGCAGGTTGCCCCGCAGCCGGACCCATTTCCTGCCGCCGTCGACGGTGAAATAAAGCCCGAATTCCGTGCCGCAGAAAAGCAGATTCGGGTTTACGTGGTCTTCGGCGAGAGAGAGCGCGGGGCCGTTGGCCGGCAGGTCGCCGGCGATCGACGTCCAGGTCGCGCCCCTGTCCGTGCTGCGCAGAACGTAGGGCTTGAAATCGCCGTTCTTGTGGTTGTCGAACAGGGCGTAAACGGTCTTGTCGTCATGCTTCGAGGCGTACAGCCGCTGGACGTACACTCCGTAAGGGCTGTACTCCGGCAGGCCGGGGAACTTCTCGATCTTGCGCCAGCTCTTGCCGCCGTCTTCCGTCACCTGCACCAGCCCGTCGTCGGTGCCCACGTAGATCAGGCCCTCCTTCCTGCGGGATTCGCTGAGGGCGGTGATGGTGCCGTAGGTCGTCGTCGACTGGTGCTTGGCGACCGCTTCCGGGGGCCAGATCCTGCCCATGACGGGCAGCAGGTCGCGGTTGATCTGGCGTGTCAGGTCGGGCGAAACGGCACGCCAGGAATGGCCGCGGTCGTCGCTGCGGAAGAGCTTGTTGGCGCCGAAATAGAGGCGCGTCGGGCTGTGCGGGCTGATGATGAAAGGGCTTTCCCAGTTGAAGCGCAGCGGCGGCTCCCCCTTGCCCTCGACCGGCCGGATGGAGACGCGCTCTCCCGTGCGCCGATCCAGGCGCACGATGTTGCCGTACTGGGACTCGCCGTAAACGATATGGGGGGCCGTAGGGTCTATGCGCACCACAAAGCCGTCGCCTCCGGTCACGATGAACCAGTCGTTGTTGGTGGCGCCGTCGCTGCCGAAAGTCCGCGAGGGCCCGCCCTGCGTGCTGTTGTCCTGCGTACCTCCGTATACGTTGTAAATCGGCGCGGCGTTGTCCACCTCGACGTTGTAGAACTGGGTCACCGGCAGGTTGGGGAAGAAACGCCAGATGCGCCCGCGGTCCCAGCTTTCGTACAGCCCGCCGTCGCAGCCCTCGATCAGATGATCCGTGTTGTCCGGGTCGATCCACAGGCAATGGTTGTCGACGTGCTTGGAACGCTCGCCGAGCGCGCGGAACGTGCGCCCGCCGTCGTCGGAAATCTGCGTGGAAACGCTCATCACATAGAGACGCTCCGGGTCTTTCGGATCCGGGTAGATGTTCTTGTAATACATCGGCTGCGCCGACACGTCGCCGCGGCGCTCCCAGCTTTCGCCCGAATCCTGGGAGCAGTAGATCCGCACCGGGTTCTCCGCGGCCTCCACCTTGGCATATACGAGCCCCTTCTTCGCCGGGGAAAAGGCGATCACGATGCGCCCGACGTCCCCGGAAGGCAGGCCGCCGCGCACCCTGCGCCAGGTCTTGCCGGCGTCCGTCGACTTGTGCAGCCCGCTCTCCGGCCCCCCGTGGATCAGGGTCCAGACGTGGCGTCGCCGCTGGTGCGCCACGGCGAGCACGACATCGGGATTCGAGGGGTCGAGGGCCACATCGCTGATGCCGGTGTTTTCGCTGATCTCGAGGATCCTGTTCCAGGTCCTGCCGCCGTCGACGGTCTTGTACAGCCCGCGCTCGCCGCCGGCCTTCCACAGCGAACCGTAGGCCGCCACGTAGACGACGTTCGAGTCGCGCGGGTCGATGGCGATGCGCCCGATCTGCTCGGAGGTCTTCAGGCCGAGATTGCGCCACGACCGGCCGCCGTCGTCGCTGCGGTAGACGCCGTCGCCGTAACTCACGCTGCGCTGGTTGTTGGCCTCGCCCGTCCCGACCCAGATCGTATCCGGATTACGGGGATCCAGAACCACGGCGCCGATGGAATAGGCGCCCTCGTTCTGAAACACGGGGGTCCAGGTAATGCCGGCGTTGGTGGTTTTCCACACCCCTCCCGACGCGACCCCGACATACCAGGTCTGCTTGTCCGCCGGGTGCACGGCGATGCAGCTGATGCGCCCGGACATCAGCGCCGGGCCGATCGAGCGCAGGCGGAAGGCCGTGAATGTGCCCGGCGACATCGGGTCCTGGGGCTTGCCTCCGGGTTCCTGCGGCTGTTGCGGCTCCTGGGAAAAAAGTCCGAGGGCGAGGGCCAAAACGCAAAACAGAAAATAGACGCTTCGTTTCATGGCTTCTCCTTTCCTGTGGTCGACCGGGCGGCCGGCGCGCCTATATTACAAGATAATCGCTTTACTCTCCACGGCATCGCAGCGCTCGCAGCCGGCGCGCACGGCTTGCAAAGCAGCAAGGGATGTGCCATATGAATGTCGGCGGGCGGGCACCCTGCCGTGCGGATCTCCTCCTCAGCCGTGCCGGGGAAGCTCTCCATGCCCCATTACCGGTGGATGGAGTCATGGGCGAAGCCAGGACCGGCGCGGCGGTTTCGATCTCCCGGGTGAAGGCCGCCGCCTCCCGGGCCGGGCGCGGCTTTGCAGGGCGCGTGTCCACCTTGATGCCCTACCTTGGCCCCGCCTTCATCGCCAGCATCGCCTACGTGGATCCCGGCAATTTTGCCACCAACATCCAGGGCGGATCGCGCTTCGGCTATACGCTTCTCTGGGTGATCGTGGCGAGCAACCTCATGGGAATGGTCGTCCAGGCCCTGGCGGCCAAGCTCGGGATCGCCACCGGACTGAACCTGGCGGAACACTGCCGCGAGCGCTTTCCCCGCTGGGTCACCCTCGGAATGTGGGCGGTCGCCGAACTCGTGGCGATGGCGACGGATCTGGCGGAATTTCTCGGAGCGGCGCTCGGCTTCAACCTGCTGCTCGGCATTCCCCTGTGGCTCGGGGGCATCCTCACGGGAATCGCCACTTTCATGATCCTGGCGCTGGAACGATACGGCTTCCGCGTGCTGGAAGCGGTCATGACGGCGATGCTGGGGATCATTTCGCTCTGCTACCTGGTGGAAATCGTGCTGGTCAGGCCCGAATGGAGCAGGGTGCTGCACCACGCCGTCGTGCCCAGCCTGCCCGATACCGAAGCCGTGCTGCTGGCCACGGGCATCCTGGGTGCGACGGTGATGCCCCATGCGATCTATCTGCACTCGGCGCTGGTGCAGGGGCGCATCACGGTGCGAAAACCCCACCGGTTGAGGCGCCTGTTCCGTTTCGAGATGGTCGACGTCACCATCGCCATGATCATCGCCGGGATGGTAAACGCCGCCATGCTGATCATGGCGGCGGCCACATTTTTCGAGCGCGGGCTGAACAACGTGGCGACGATCGAGGAAGCGAACCGGACGCTCGAGCCGCTTTTGGGCCCGGCGGCCAGCTGGGTGTTCGCCCTCTCGCTGCTCACGGCCGGACTGGCCTCCTCGACCGTGGGAACCAGCGCCGGCCAGGTGATCATGCAGGGATTCCTGCGGCGCCACATCCCGGTATGGGTCCGCCGGCTGGTGACCATGCTGCCATCGCTGGTGGTGATCGCCGCGGGCACCGATCCGACGCGCACGCTCGTCATCAGCCAGGTGCTGCTGAGCTTCGGCCTGCCGTTCGCCATCGTCCCGCTGGTATGGTTCACCAGCCGGCGCGCCATCATGGGGGAGCTGGTCAACCGGCCGGCCGTCACCGCACTCGCCGCGGCGATCGCCGCGCTTGTCGTGGCGCTGAATCTCCTTCTGCTTTATCGCACTTTGTTCTGAGGTTGCATGGCATGTTCGCACGGCTGTTGGTCCCACTCGACGGATCGCGCATGGCGGAGTCGGCGCTGCCCGCGGCCGCATACCTGGCGCAGCGCTGCGAGGCCGCGCTGACGCTCGTGCATATCATGGAACGCAGGGCCCCGCGCCGGATCCATGGCGAGCGCCACCTGACGGCCGTCGAGGAGGCAAAGCAGTACCTCAGCGACATCCGGGAACGCGCCTTCCCGGGCGGCGTGCGCGTTGCGCTGCACGTGCACGAAACCGAGGAAGGCAACGTGGCGCGCAGCATCGTCGAGCACGCGCAAGAGCTCGAAAGCGACCTGATCATCATGGTCACCCACGGCCACAAGAGGCTCGATCAGATGCTTTTCGGCACGATCGCGCAGCAGGTCATCGCGCTCGGCGAGACGCCGGTGCTCATCCTGCACCCGGCCGCGGGCGCGTCCGGGGCGCCGGCCCCATGGAAGACGATCCTGGTCCCGCTCGACGGCAATCCCGAGCACGAGCAGGGGCTCCCGGCCGCCCTCCGGCTCGCCGAGCTTTGTGCCGCCGCGGTTCATCTGGTCATGAGCGTACCGACCTACGGCACCCTCTCGGGGCCGGCGGCGAGCCGCAGCCGCTTCGCCCCTGCGGCCACGTCGGCCCTGCTGGAAATGGCGTGCGAGGATGCGGAAGAGTACCTGCAGCGGCAGGCGGAAAGGCTTCGCCGCGAGGGGTGCCGGGCGTCGACCCTGGTGCTGCGCGGCGACCCCGCGGCCGAAATCTCGCAGGCGGCCGAGCGGCTGGCGGCCGACCTGATCGTCATGGGCACTCACGGCAGGGTCGGCTCGGACGCCTTCTGGTCGGGAAGCGTGACGCCGGCCGTATTCAACCGCACGCGCGTGCCGCTGCTCCTCGTGCCGGTCGCTCGAAGCGGCGACGCCGGATCGGGTAGCGCGTGAACTCCGGGGATCAGGCGGGCGGCGCGGGTTCGACGTGCACGGTCACGTCCGCGCGCGGCACGAGCCGGCGGATCTCTTCTTCGATCTCCTCCGTGGCGGCGTGCGTCTCCTCGAGCGAGCGCATGCCGTCCATGGTGACGTGCAGATCGACGAACCAGCGCGCCCCGGAAGGGCGCACGCGCACCTGGTGGCAGTCGGCGACGCCGGGCAGCGCTTCGATCGCATGCTGAATCCGGTCGGCCAGGCCCCTCGGGGCGGCGTCGATGAGCGCCTGGATCGTACGCCACCCCAGCCGCAGGCCCACATAGATCACGATCAGGGCCACCACCACGGCCGCCGCGACATCCCCGAAAGCCAGGAAACGAAGCGACGGATACGCCCCCGCCAGGCGGACGCCCACCAGCCCGACGATCACGGCCGCCGACGACCAGATGTCCGTACTGAAATGCAACGCGTCCGCTTCGAGCGCCTGGCTGTTGAACCTGCGCGCCGCACGGTAGAGCATGCGCGAACGCGAAACGTCCACCGCGATCGAAGCGGCCATGACGGCAAAAGCCCAGAAGGAAGCCTCGACCTGCACATGCTTGCGGAAGAGACGCTCGAACGCCTCGATCAGGATCCAGGCCGAGGTGCCCAGAAGCAGCAGCGTTTCGAACAGAGCCGAGAGGTTCTCCACCTTGCCGTGGCCGAAGAGGTGCCCCTTGTCCGCCGGCCTGTCGGCGGTGCGCACGGCGAACAGGGTCATCGAAGCGGCCGCCAGATCCAGTCCCGAATGGGCGGCTTCCGCAAGAATGCCCAGGCTGCGCGTTACTAGTCCAACTACCAGTTTGGCGGCGGTCAGGCCGACGGCCGCAATCACGGAGCTCCATGCGGCCCTTTGTTTTTCCCTCTCGCCCGCGCTTTCGGATTTCATCGCCGCCCCAATTATACACAAGCTCCTCCCGGCGGACGGAGCACCGGCGCGGAAAGCCGCGCACGGTTTGCAACTTTGCCCGTCGGCCGCTTTCATACCGGGCTTCGTATTAGTGTAATATGAGAAGCGGCATGTCCAGAGCCGGCGATCTCCACCCAGCACCCCGCGATGGGCCGCGCATGCGGCTCGAAAGGGTGCATGGCGCAAACTTCACGATCCGCGCCGCCTGCCTTGTCCTGATTCTGCTCCGCAGCGCCGGGCCGGCTGCAACCCCGGCGCCCCGGCAGGAGCAGGCGCGGTTGCTGGATATCGAGTCCTTCGATTACGTCTGGAAAACCGTCAAGGAAAAACACTGGGACCCGGATCTGGGCGGCCTGGACTGGGATGCGGTGCGCCGCGAGTTCCGCCCGCTGGTCGAACGGGCGAAGACCGCCGAAGAAGC
>CAZHQK010000082.1:0-35858 GCA_964534795.1 uncultured Acidobacteriota bacterium | reverse complement strand
ATGGCGGCGCTCTCGGGATCGGGGCTGCACCTGCCGCCCCTGCCGGGGCTTGTTGCGGCGGCGATCCCTTTCTCCGGGTTCGTTGCACTCACCCGGAGCTACCATCTGCCGTCCCTGCCGGGACGGACATCGACCCGATTGCGTTACCACCCTCATCTTTCCGAGCTGCGTGTACTTGCGCCGGAGGGCGTGCGGGACGATAATTCCGGGTCGCCGGAGGGCGGTTTGGCGCTCCGGGGCGAGGTGTCGATGAGGCGATACGATTCGTCGCTGCGCTGGCAGCTTCTCAAGTGGATCCAGGAGGTGGGCGAGGTCGATCTCCTGGTCGGTATTCCCTGTTACAACAACGAGGATACGATCGCGCACGTGGTGGCGACGGTGGGCCGCGGGCTGGCCGAGCATTTCGGCGGCATGCGCTGCGCCATTCTCGTGTCGGACGGCGGATCGCTCGACGACACGCGCGAAAAGGCTTACGAGGCCATGATTCCGCCCACGATCCAGCGGCGCGTTTCCATCTATCGCGGAGTGGCGGGGAAGGGCACGGCGTTTCGCGCCGTGTTCGAGGCGGCCGAACGCCTGCACGCCCGGACGGTGGCGGTGTTCGACTCCGACCTGCGCAGCATCACGCCCGAATGGGTCAAGCTGCTCGCCGCGCCCGTGCACGAGGGCCGGGCGGATTTCGTCGCGCCCCTGTACCGCCGCTTCAAGTACGACGGCACCATCACCAACAACATCGTCTACCCCATGACGCGCGCGCTTTTCGGCGTGCGCGTGCGCCAGCCGATCGGCGGCGATTATTGTCTCTCGGGCCGCCTGGCGGCGATGTTCGCGGCGGCGGATGTCTGGGAAACCGACGTCGCGCGCTTCGGCATCGATATCTGGATGACCCTGATGGCGATCTGCTGGAAGCAGCGCGTGGCCCAGGTCTACCTGGGCACCAAGATCCACAGCCCCAAGGACCCGGCGGCCGACCTGAGCTCCATGTTCTGCCAGGTGGTCAGTACGCTTTTTTACGTGGCGGGCGAGATGTCCGAGCGCGTGCGCGAGGCGTCGGGGAGCGTGCCCGCCGAGGTGGCCGGGCGCATCCCGTGGACCATTCCGGTCGAGCCGGTCGAGGTCAACGTCCGGGCCATGGATCGCGAGTTCCTGGAAGGGATGGAGCACTTCGATCCCATGTACCGCCAGATCCTGCGCGACGAAAACTACCAGGCGCTGCGTGCGGTGAAGTCCGCCTTCGCATCGAACGGCATCCCCGAATTCCCGGCTTCCCTCTGGGCGCGCATCCTCTACGATTTCCTTCTCGTCTATCAGGTCTGGAACCGCAACCGCCGGCGCCTGGTCGACATGCTGGTGCCGCTCCATTTCGGGCGGCTGGCGGCATACTGCCGAGCCGTGGCCGACATGGACGAGGATCAGGTCGAGGAGTTGATCGAGCGCGAGGCCGAGGCTTTCGAGCGCGAAAAGAAGTACCTGCTCGAACGCTGGAATTGAGGGCCGCGCCGGTGCGCGCGGCGCTCAATCATATGGGGCGTAGCTGTAGACCTTCCAGACGCCGTCCATCTCGATGAGCGTGCCGAAAAGAGGGTATTCTCTTTCCTTGCCGTCGCGGTCGCGCAGGACGATCTCGAAATCGGAATAGGCCCTGTGAGTGGGATAGTCGGTGCGCGGGCCTATGTGCCGCACGCGCACGAGCGAGAACCGCTCGCCCTTCAGGGCGCGCAGCATCGCCTGCAACCGTGCCGTGCTCCGCACGTGTACATCTCCCCAGACGTAGTCCAGGGGCACGTTGGTTCGGGGGTTGCTGACGGGCAAATCCGGCCATACGAATTTGCGGAACTCGTCTGCCGATAGTGCCAGGCTCTCCAGAGTTTGGAGATCCCCGGCCTGCAAGCCGTCGAGGACCTTGCGGGCGAGCTCCTCGGGGGAAGGGGCGCCGCGCCGGAGCCTGGGCGGCCGCAGCTGCGCGGCCACCCACCAGCCGGCGAGCAGGAGCGCGGGCAAGACCAAGATGAGCCGGGCAGCCGGGCTGCGCCGCAGCCGGCTGCCCGCAAGTCGCAGGGTCATGAGTTTACGTATGCCCCGCGTGCTCACTTGACCGTGATATACGCCCATCCGCCCGCGAGCCAGTTGTGATCCGGACCGATGCCGCCGACGAAATCGACGCGGGAGAAGAAGCCGTCGTCCGGCGGCTGCTTCACCATGTCGATGCGATGTGCCGGCGACATGTAGCCGGGGCGGTAGTCGGGCGTCAGACGGTGAAAGGCGTCGACGAGCAGGGGGTCGGTTTCCACCACTTTTCTGCTCTTGGAGGCTATCCAGTTGCGCGTGTCGGCGTTGCCATAGGTTCCGACCCCGTCGGCACCGAAGACGCCGTTGTCATGCAGTATCGCGTGATCGAAAACCAGGTTGCCGGCGGTAGCCTGCGCGATGGTGGCGTCGTCGCGCAGATTGATGGCGTCGCGGCCGTATCCGGTGACGATGAAGTTGTAAAGCTTGCCGGCCGTTCCGCGGCGCAGCATCAGGCCGTGATCGGCCTTGCCCTCGCCTTCGGAGTAATTGCGGCGGGGACCGACGATGGTCATGTTGTAGATCGTCGGGTTGGAGCGGGGCGAAGCGTCGAAATTGTTTTCCCAGTTGTCGGCTTCGATCCCGCGGTTGGCGCCGGTATCGGGGTAAACCTGGGCGATCACGAACTGGGCTTTTCCCTGCCAGCCCTCGGTCCAGTCGAACTGATCGTCCTCGCCGCCGGTGCACAGGACGTACTTCACGTTGGCCGTGCCGCCGAAGAACTCGATGTTGTCGTCGGCGTTGTTGTTGAAGTGCAGGTATTCGAGCACGGTCCGGCTGCCGACGCCGTTCAGATAGAGGCCGTTGGCCTCGCGCGTGGGGGTGAACTTGATGCCGGCATATTCGATGCGGACGTAGCGCATGATGCCGCTGTCGTCGTCGGGGTTGGTTCCGCCGTAGGAAACGGTTTCGATGCCCTCGACGGAGGCGCTGCCGCCGGTGACGTTGATCGGGGCGCGGCCTGCGATGGCGACGCCGAACCAGTCGCCGGCCCGGCGTGCGCCCACGGGGCTGGCCGAGGTGAAGACGATGGGCCGGCTCGGCGTGCCGATGGCTCGGATCTTGGCCCCCTGCGTGATGCACAGCCCCCCGAGCGTGGCGGTCTCCCCGAACAGGATGGTCCCGGGCTCGATGGTCAGCGTCGCGCCCGAGCGCACGAAAACCATGCCCGATAGAATGTAGGCCTTCCTGTTCGAGAGCGTGCGGTCGGACGTGATGTCGCCCGAGAGGGTCTCGATACCTTCCACCACGGTAAAGGGCGCATAGGCCTGCGCCTGGACGTAGGTTCCGGTCGCGTCGCGCAGCTCCAGAACGTAGCGGTACGTGCCCGGTGTCGTCGGGACTAGCGCTGCCGGGCCCATGTACCCGTTGTTACCCAACCAGGGGAAGTCTGTAAGCGCAGGAACCAGGTAGATGGGATAGCGCCCGGTGCGCGCGTCCGGTCCGTTGTTGAACATATCGGTGACGGTATTCGCCTGGTACCCCGGATGGTACTTCTTCTCGCCGGTCTGGAGATCCTCCAGGTAGAAGAAGAAGCTGAAGTACGGGTTGGGGTTGTCGTTGGCCGAAGTCGTGAGCGTGAGGCTGATCCGTTCCCCCGTTCGGTACGTCATCTTGTCGGCGATCATGTAAACCGAAGGCGCCTTGACCGAGGTGAAACTCGGCGCAAGAAGGGCCTCTCCCTTCTGAGAGGCCGCAGCGGCCCGAGGAATCGCCGTTGCCAAGGCCAGCAGGGTGACGGCGGAAACAACCGTAGTTCGAACTGTTCTCATATGTCCTCCATGACAGGTTGAATAATGGCCTCTGGTTTCAGTAGATGTCGTAGCTGATGCCGATGCCGAAGGTTCGACCCAGCCGGTAACTGCCGAAGATACGATCTCCCTGCAGCTCGGTGATCGCACGGTTGAGGATGTTCTGAATGGTGAATTTCAGGCGCACGCGCTCCTGCCCCGGCAGCCTCTGCCCGTAAGAGAGATCGAGAAAATGGTTGGGCCGCTCGTAGACGTCCGGCAAGCCGGTGGCCCCCACTTCGCTGATCCGTCTTCCCACGAGGTTGTACAGAAGGCGGATTTCGCTGTGCGTCCGCGGGTTTTCATATTCCAGGACGCCGTTCGCCAGGCAGCTCGATTGGCCCTGCAGGGGCCGCTCCTTGGAGGTCATGACCAGGCCGGGGAGGTCGCCGATACGCACCTCGGAAAAGATGCGCGAGTAATTCCCCTGGAGGCTGAAGTTCTCCAGGCGGCGCGACAGGAATCCGAGCTTCTTTTTGATTTCCATTTCCACGCCTTTGTTGGTGGCCCCGTCGATGTTGGCGTAGGATGTGAGCACATCGGCGGCGTAGAACAGCACGCGCTCGATGGGCCGGCGGAAGCGCTTGGCGAACACGCTGACGGCGTACAGCTCATCGCCGCCGCGGAACCACTCCCAGCGGAGATCGTAGTTGTCGATCTTACTCTGCTGGAGTTGCGGGTTGCCGAGAATGGTCGAGCGGCCGCTGATATCCGTGAACTGAAAGGGTGCGAGCTCGCGGAACTCGGGGCGGTTGAGCGTGCGGCTGAAGCTGGCGCGCAGGTTCATGTCGTCGCGGATCATGTATACCGCGCTCGCCGCCGGCAGGCGGTCGGCACGGTCGAGCGTGGTCACCAGAGGCTCCAATGCGGGCTTGTAGGGGTCGAATGTCCGCAGCCCGATCTGCGATTTCTCGAAACGCAGGCCGCCCTGCAGGCGCCACCGGCGTCCGAGTGACAACTCGGACATGCCGTATCCGGCATAGATCTTCTGACGCGCGTCGAATGTATCCGTGAAGCGCGTGATCTCCCGCAGCTCGATGCGGTTGGGAGCGATGTTTTCCGGCGCGAACAGCCGCTCGGGGCTTTGCGTGAGGTCGAGCGAGCGGTCATAGATCAGGAAGGCGAAGCGACGCGACGAGAAGTCGCGCCGGCGCTGCTGGTACAGGCCGCCGAATTTGACGGATACATTGAAGTTGCTGCGGAAGAAAAACAGGCTGTAATCCAACCCCGGTTCCCAGATGCGGTCTTGCTGGTCGCTGAACTGGCGGAAGCCGCTTTGTCCCTCCGGGCTGAAGACGTATCGGTTCTTGCCCTCTTCCGAGCGGTAGATGGTCTCGCGCAGGTCGGGTTCCTGCCTGGCCGCGCGTGCGTGGGCCAGGCGCCATTCCAGCAGGCCGTTGCCCAGAGGCTTGAGGTAATGCTGGCCCGATGCCTGGCTGGTCCACATGGATTCCCTGAGGTACCGCAGCCTGGTGTCGCGCTCGTCGGCGGTGTTGCCGTTGCTGAAGCCGTACAGGAATCGGGTTTCGTCGCTGGAGTCCGCGGTATAGAAGTTCTTGAACAACAGCTTGTGGTCCTGCCCGAGCTTGTAGGATACGTTCCCCACGAGGCCCATCTTGACGGTTTCGGTGTTCTTGTCGTTGGTGAAGAGATTCCACGGCAGGAGCCGGCCGCCGACCGCCTGGTAGGAATTCACGGTCTCGAGCAGGCGCGAGAACTTCCGGCTGAAGGTCATGGAAAACACCGTCCCCAGGTTTCCCCACGAGCCGCCGGTGGCGATGCTTTGGGAAAAATCGGGGGCGGCTTTGCCGTCCCGGGCTTCCCATTCGTTTTTCAGCTGCCGGCCGAAGGCCTGCAGCTGCTCCGGCGCGAAGCCGGTGCCGGTGATCTCATTCCTCCTGGTTACCCTTTCCTCGGGAAACGCGTCAGGCAGGCGGCGGCTTTGCACCCCGAAGCCCAGCCAGTCGAGACGGCCGCCGGCGTACTCGCGGAAGTAACGCATGGAGACGTTGGTATTGAAACCGATGCTCGCCGAGTACTTGAGCGTGAATTCGGCGGGGAATTCCATGGTGTCGATCTTGACCAGAGCCCCCGAGAAATCCCCGGGTTGGTCGGGGGTGTAGCTCTTGATGGTGGTGATCTTGTTGAGCAGTGCGGCGGGGAAGAGGTCGAAGGCGACGACCTTCTTTTCCGGCTCCGTAGAGGGCACGGCCGAACCGTTCAACATGGTGCTGCTGTAACGCTCGCCCAGTCCGCGCACGTAGACGAACTTGTCGTCGATGACCGAAACCCCGGTCACGCGCTCCAGGACGGCCGCAGCGTCCGAGTCGGGGTTTTTCTTGATGTCCTCGGCCGAGATGTTGTCCATGATCGTGTCGGCCATCTTCCTTTCGAGCAGGGCGGACTTGACGGTCGCCGTCTGCGGCGTATCGGCGGTCACGACCACCTTGTCGTCGCGCACGATCGTGGTCGGCACGAGCACGGGATCGATGTAGACCGTGCCTCGCGCGGCGACCACGACATCGTCGACCGGCTGCTGGAAATAACCGGGTGCCGATACCTGAAGCCTGTAGGTGCCGGCGGGCAGGCTGAGCCGGTAGCGGCCGTCGATGTCGGTGATGGCCGACTGCTCGCCCTGGACGACTTTGACGAGCGCTCCACGGATCGCATTGCCCGTCTGGCTGTCGTAGACCGTGCCGGTCACCACGCCGGCGGGGGCGGCCGATTGCGCTTGCGCCGGCTCTGCCTGCTGCGCCGGAGATGAGGCGGCACAGGCGACAAGCACCATGCCGAGGCAGACGAACCGTGTTATTACCTTCGTCGTTTGCACGCTTGTACCCTCCGGAATCGAGAGAGTGTTTGTGCGCGATTTCGCTCGACGCATCGTTGAATCTGCGAAGCAGGAGAGTAGCAAAACAGATGTTAGGGAAATATGAAGGTCCGGTGATTATATGATGACATAGGGGCCCGCCCGCCGTCCGCCCAGGCGGGCGCGGGGAATTCGCTTGCAAACCGTGTGCCGAGCCGCTATGCTGCGGCATAGATCGCATGCAGGTCACCCCGGGCCGCCCCTCTACGTCCGGAAGGCAGCTTCGCCGGATCGCGGGCAGTCGGCGGCAGGGATTATCGCGCAGGCTCTGAAATCGTCCGGCACGCGGGCTCGCCAGCTCAGGGCGGGCCGGGTGCTGTCCCGCTTCGGGCTGCCGACGCGCAGGCCCGGGCCGAGAACGGGGAGGCACGATGGCGGATTTCTATCAGACGGGAGTGGTATCGACCCTGCACCGGCTGCGGGCATTCGACCAGACGCGTATTGAAAACGAACTGCGCAACTTCGCCGCTGATTACCGGATTGCATTGGTCCTGCCCACGCTCTACTCCGAGCTGCAGGGTCCGGCACTCGGACCGATTCTCGATGTGCTCGCGACCGTTCCCTATCTCAATGAGATCGTGATCACCATCGACCGGGCTGACGCCCAGCAGTTCGAGCATGCCAAGCGATATTTCGCGCGCCTGCCGCAGGAGCACCGGCTGATATGGAACAACGGGCCGCGCATCCAGGCGCTCAAGACCATGATCGAGGAAAACGGCCTGAAGTTGGGATCGAGCGGCAAGGGGCTGTCGTGCTGGTTCGCTTACGGCTACATACTGGCGAGGCGGCGCAGCCAGGTGATCGCGCTGCACGACTGCGACATTCTCACCTACTCGCGCGAGATGCTGGGCCGGCTGTGCTATCCCACGAGCAGCCCCAACATCGACCTGGAATTCTGCAAGGCATTCTACGCGCGCGTGACCGACCGGATGCACGGGCGGGTGACCCGCCTGCTCGTGACCCCGTTGATACGGTCGCTGCGATCGATCGTCGGGCAGCATCCGCTGCTGACCTATCTGGACAGCTTCCGTTATGCGCTCGCGGGCGAGTTCTCCATGCGGGCCGACCTGGCGCGCGTCATCCGCATACCGAGCGACTGGGGCCTGGAGGTCGGGGTGCTGGCCGAGGTATACCGCAACTGCGCGCTCAATCGCATCGCCCAGGTCGAAATCTGCGAAACTTACGATCACAAACACCAGCCGCTTTCGGCCGACGACCCTTCGACCGGCCTGCTCAAGATGAGCATCGACATCACGAGCTGCCTGCTGCGCACCATCGCCAGCGAGGGGATCGAGATATCCGTCGGCCGGCTGAAGACGCTGCTCGCGCAGTACGTGCGCACCGCCGAGGACAGCATCGCCCGCTATTACGCCGACGCCATGATCAACGGCCTGGAGTTCGACCGTCACGAAGAGGAGACGGCGGTGGCCGCCTTCACCAAGGCGATCCGCATCGCGGGCGAACGCTTCATCGAGGATCCGCTCGGCGCCCCTCTGATCCCGAACTGGAACCGCATCACATCGGCTTTCCCGGGATTTTTCGGCATGCTGATGGAGGCGGTCGAGGAGGACAACCGATAGCCGGCGGCGGGCACTGGATCGTCTACACCGACCTGGACGGCACCTTCCTGGATGCGCGGACCTATTCGTACGCCGCATCGGAGCCCGCTTTGCGTCGGGCGATCGACTGCGGTATGACGGTCGTCTTCTGCTCGAGCAAGACCGGCGCCGAGATCGCACGGCTGTGCGACGAGCTGCAATTGGCCTATCCTTTCATCGCCGAAAACGGCGGCGGCATTTTCCTCCCGGAAGGGCGATTCGATTGCGCGCATGTCGGCGCCCCCCTTGTGGGGAAGTGGCGCATCATCCCCTTGGGAGTCCCCTACGACAGGCTGGTCGAGGCCCTGCGCGAGGTGCGCAGCGAGCTCGCATTGCCGCTGCGCGGTTTTTCCGACATGGGCGCCGAAGAGGTCGCGCGCCGTAGCGGCCTCGACATCGAGAGGGCCCTTCTGGCCAAGGAAAGGCATTTCGACGAGCCTTTCGTCGCGGAGTGCGGGGATGCCGGCGCGCTCGAGCGCATGGCCGAAGCCTTCCGTGCCCGCGGGCTGCGCATTGTTCGCGGAGGCCGCTTTTTCCATTTGACCGGAGGAAACGACAAGGGCCTTGCCGTGCGCCGCCTGAACGGCCTTTTCCTGGAGAAACATCATGCCATTCACACGGTGGGCCTGGGAGACAGCGCCAACGATCTCGCGATGCTGGCCGAGGTCGACGAACCGTTTCTTGTGAAAAAGCCCGACGGCACCTGCGACGAATTCGTGCGGGCGCGCCTGCCCCGCGTTGTGTGCGTCGACGCAACCGGCCCCGAAGGCTGGGCCTTGGCGGTGGCGGAGGCAATAAAAAGGAAAACCGCCTGTCGAGGAACTTAGATCGCTTCGCTCGCCGACTTTAGGGACCAAGGGATAAAGGGGTAAAGGGGTAAAGGGGGCAAGGAAAAAAAGGGAAAGACCGCTCGGCGGCTCGGGTCGATTTTGGGCTTCAGGCTTCGAACGATGGCCGAGAAGGGCTGCCTTTGCATGCAATCCTTGCGGAGCTACCCAGCGGATACCACTGCGGCGCATTCATTCTTAGAGCGGTTCTATGAACCGAGGGAGGGCCGCCATTAACAAGGATTACTGCCGAGGTGCCATGCGCTGCCGAAAACAGACTTCACGCAAACAACTTGGAACCCTTTACCCCTTTACCCCTCGGCCCCTTGACCCCTTTTCGGATGCGGGGATGTGGATGCTCGAACGCCGTGAATCCGACGGGCGGCAGGCCCGCGGGCCCGCCGCCCGGCCGGGAAGCTTACTTCTTGAGAATCTTGAAGTTGGTGATGTTCTTGATCTCACCCGTGCCATCCATGCGGCAGGTGAGAACGGCCTTGACGCCCGGCTTCAGATTTCTAATATAGACGGCAGCCTTGTCCACCGCGGTAGCGGTCTTGCTTTCGCCGCTCTGGTCCTTGATGGTGATCGTCTTGGCCATCGGGTCAATGGCGACAATCTCGGCAGTGAGCTTCTGAGTCTTGTCAGTCGGCTTGCCGACGGCCGCGACGGCGCCGCCCAATACCAGGCTGAAGGCCAGCAAAGCAGAAAACATCAGTCTCAGCCTGTTCATCCGTTTACCTCCTGTCTTGTCGCAATACCATTACCCGTACCCGCGATGCCGGGTTCACCGCAATTGCATTTAATATCGTGGGCCTGCCGTGTCAAATTGATCCCCCGCCGATTCAGCATGGCATCCGCCCAGCCTTGACGGTCCGGCGCTCAGGTTTTATAGAATTTTCTGTATCAGATTTGTCGCAAGGGGGTAGGAGGGATGTCGGTATCGACGGCCTCCGGTTCGCGCCGGCAGGGCAAGAATCCTTCGACTTCGAGGAATCCCTTCAGACTGCGCCTTGCTTTGGCTTGGGCGAATTGGGCTTCCCGTGGAGCTCTTGCGGAAAGCCATCTGCCGTGCGAGATACGATCCGTAAACCTGAGGCGCCTGCTCGGGCCCGGAAAGTGGCTGCTGCTGACCTTTCTGGCGGCCGCGCTCGTGATCCGTGAGATGCACACGTCGGCGCTGCAATCGCAGGTTTTCGCCTACTGCTCGAAGAAGATGACCTATACGGTCGGCCCCGGACCGAGTGACAGCGTTGTCTTTCCTCGAGGCGGGCCCTGGGACGAGCGGCTCGGCTACAGCCGCATCCCCGAGTTCAGCCGGCTGCTCGAAGAGCAGGGCTTTCGCGTGCGCGAGCAGGCGAGGTTCACCAGAGAGCTGCAGTTGGCCGCGGGGCTCGGCCTCACGCCGCCCTACCGCGAGCCGGCCGGCGCCGGCTTGGTCATCCGGAGCGCCCAGGGCAATGCCCTCTACCAGGCTGTTTCCGGCGCTTCTCTATTTGCAAGCTATGAAGAGATTCCTCCGCCGATCGTCGACGCCCTGCTCTTCATAGAGGACCGCGGGCTCGGGCGCCGGCCGGCCGATTGCCGGACCAATCCCGTCGTCGACTGGAACCGGCTGGCCAAGGCGGCATGGACCTATCTGGGAACGAAGCTCGGCCTGCCGGTGCGCCTGCAGGGCGGGAGCACCCTGGCAACCCAGATTGAAAAGTACCGCCACTGGCCGGGCGGCCGGACGGCCTCGGCAGGCGACAAGTTGCGCCAGATGGTGTCGGCCAGTCTCAAGGTCTACGACGACGGCGTCGATACCTGCGAGGCCAGACGCCGGATCGTCCGCGACTATCTGAATACGGTGCCCCTGGGCGCCGTGCCCGGCTTCGGCGAGGTCCATGGTATCGGCGAGGGCCTTTATGCCTGGTTCGGAGCCGACCTGCGCGAGGTTTCCGATCTACTGCGGGATCCGGACGAGCCTCAGGATCCGGTGCGGCGCGAGGCGAAGGCGCGGGCCTACAAGCAGGTGCTGGCGCTCCTTTATGCCGCGCGCGCTCCGAGCCGCTACCTCGCCGGTAATTCCTGGGAACTCGAGGGCAAGGTGGACGGGTATGTCCGCCTGATGGCCGGGGCGGGCCTGATCGGCTCCGACTTTGCGCGCGCCGTCGAAAGCGTCAGGCTGTCTTTCGATCCGCACCCCGCGCAGCCCAGAAACCGCGCGCCACGCGACAAAGCCTCGGGGGCGATCCGGAACTATCTGCTGCGCACTCTGCGGATCCCGGGGCTCTATGAGCTGGACCGCCTGCACCTCGAAGCGGGCAGCACGATCGACGAGGAGCTCCAGGATGCGGCGGCGCGCGTCATCACGGATCTCCGCAACGAAGAGTTCCTGCGCTCGCACGGAATGCTCGAGGATCGTCTCCTGTCGCGCGGGCGGCCGGCGGATGTGAACTACTCCGTGCTCCTTTTCGAAAGCCGCCCGGAGGGGAATCTCCTGCGCGTGCAGAGCGACAGTGTCGCGGATCCTTTCGACGTCAACGAAGGGGTCAAGATGCAGCTCGGCAGCACGGCCAAGCTGCGCACGCTGGCGCACTATCTTGAGATCATGACGGCGCTCCATGAGGAAATGACCCGGCCCGGCGGGCCGCGCCCCTCCGAGCGCGCGCGCTCGGCCCGGGATCCCCTGACGCGCTGGGCGGCGCAGACCCTGGCGGCCGAGCCGTGGCTTGACCTTTCCGCCTTTCTCCGCAAGGCTCTCGAGAGGAGTTACTCCGCCAGTCCGCACGAGGTGTTTTTCACCGGCGGCGGATTGCACACTTTTTCGAATTTCGACGCCGCGGACAACGGCCGTGTTCTCTCGGTGCGCGAAGGGCTGGTGCGCTCGGTGAATCTGGTATTCATCCGGCTCATGCGCGACCTGGTGCTTTTCCATCGCAGTCGCCTGCCCTATGACCCCGATGCGGTATTGAACCTGCCGGATCACCCGGAGCGGCGGCGTTTGCTGGAGAAATCGGCCGAGGAGGAATCGCGGCATTTCCTGTGGGAAGCGTACGAAGCCTACCGCGGGCTGTCGCCGCAGGCGGCGCTGGTCCGCCTCCTGCGCTCCGGGGAGCGCAACAACCGGAAGCTTGCGATTGTCGGGCTCGCCTGGAATCGCGATTCCGGAGGTGCTGCCGAGGAGGTTCTGGCGCGCTGGTTCGCCGGGCTCGGCATCCCGGTCGCGCCCGAGGAGATCCGCAGGCTTGCGCGCGCTTACGGCGACCCGCGCCTCAACCTGGCGGATTACGCCTTCCTGCTGGACGTGCACCCGCTCGAACTATGGTGCGCCGGCACGCTGCGGCACGATCCGGAAATCTCCTGGGGCGAGCTTTGGCAGCGGAGCGCCGAAGCCAGAAAAACGGCGTCGGCGTGGCTCTTCCGCTCTCGCAACCGCAGGGCGCAGGACCTCCGCCTGCGCGCGCGCATCGAAGAGGATGCATTCGAGCGCATGACTCCGTATTGGAAGCGCCTCGGCTTTCCTTTCGAGCGGCTCGTCCCCTCTCTGGCGACCGCCATCGGGAGCTCTTCGGACCGCCCCGCGGCCCTGGCGGAGCTGATGGGGATCATCGTCAACGGCGGCATGCGCCGCCCCGTGCTGCGCGTCCGGGATATCAGGCTTGCGCCCGGCACGCCTTATCACACGGTCCTGGAGGCCTCGCCCGCGCCGGGCGAGCGGGTCATGCATCCCGAGGTGGCGCGCGTGCTGCGCGAGGTCCTGGCCGAGGTCGTCCAGAAGGGAACGGCGCGGCGGCTGGCGGGCGCTTTCGGAGATCCGGGCGGCAACGCCCCGGTCGTGGGGGGGAAGACCGGATCGGGCGACAACCGCTTCGTCGTTTTCGGCCCGGGCGGCGCGAAACTGGCGGCGCGGCCCGTGGACAGGACGGCTACCTTCGCCTTCTACATCGGCGACCGCTACTTCGGAGTCATTACCGCATATGTCGAGGGCCGGGCGGCGGAAGACTATCGGTTTACGAGCGCCCTGCCGGTGACCGTACTGAAGCTGCTCGCCCCCGATATCATGCGGCGTCTTGCGGCCGACCGGCCGGCCGCGCACACGAGCGCACTGGCATCGGGCAGCGGCGAAAATGCGCATAAGGGCGTTTGAAATCCGCCGGCCGGAATATTAAGGGAATATAGGTTCCGCCTCGTGGGGCGCTCGAAGTTTGGGTGGCCCGGGAATGCAGGCTCCGTCCGCAGACCGGGGCTGCGACAGGGCCCTGCGGATTCGACAACCCGTTTCAGGAGTTTGCAGACATGCCGGGGAACGGAAGCGATCTGCGTATCTGTTTCGTCTCGACCTACCCGCCGCGGGAGTGCGGCATCGCCACGTTTACCTGTGATCTGCGCGAAGCCTTCTGCCGGCTGAGGCCGGGTGCCGAAGCCACCGTCTTCGCCATGGCCAACGGCGCCCAGGTATACCCTTCCGAGGTGGTATTCGAGATCCGGCAGAACCAGCTCGGTGATTACCGGCTGGCGGCCGAGTATGCGAACCTTTCGGGGGTCGATGTCGTCTGTCTGCAGCACGAGTTCGGCATCTTCGGCGGAGCGGAGGGGCGCTATGTCATCGAGATGCTGGACAAGCTGCGCAAGCCGGTGGTGACGACGCTGCACACGGTTCTGCGCGAGCCGGCACCGGGCTACCGGGAGACCCTCATGAACGTGGCGCAGGCTTCCGTGCAGCTCGTTGTCATGAATCCCCTGGCGGTCCCGATCCTGAAGGAGGTCTACGGCATTCCGGAGGAGAAGGTCCGCATCATCCATCACGGCGTCCCGGACGTGCCCTTCGTGGATCCGAACTATTACAAGGACAAGCTCGATGTGGAAGGCCGGTTCGTCATCCTGACTTTCGGTCTGCTGAGCAGGAACAAAGGGATCGAAATGGTGCTGCGGGCATTGCCGGAGGTGGTGCGCAGGCATCCCGAGGTCGTCTACGTCGTGCTGGGGGCGACGCACCCCGAGGTGAAGAAGCACGAGGGCGAGGAATACCGGTTGTGGCTGCAGCGGCTGGTGCGCGATCTCGCGCTCGAGGAGCATGTGATCTTTTACGACCGTTACGTGGATCTCAGCGAACTGCTGGAGCTCATCGGCGCGTGCGATGTCTACGTGACGCCCTACCGCTCGCGCGAGCAGATCACCAGCGGCACGCTCGCCTATGCCGTGGGGATGGGCAAGGCGGTGATCTCGACCCCCTACCCGTATGCGCGCGTGCTGCTGGCGGACGGGCGCGGCGAACTCGTGGACTATGAAGACAGCCCCGGGCTGGCGCGCGCCATCCTGAACCTGATCGAAAAGCCGGCGCTGCTGCACCGCATGCGCAAGTCGGCCTATGAATACGGCCGGAGCATGGTCTGGACGGAGGTCGCCGCCCGCTATGCGGAATTGTTCGACCGGGTGGTGGCCGCCGGGGCACGCCCGGCTCGGCCGGCGCGCAGGCGCTCGGGCATGCTGAACCAGGTTCCGGAAATCAAGCTCGATCACCTGATGCGCCTGACGGACGATACCGGCATCATGCAGCACGCCACCTACGGCGTGCCCGACCGGCGTTTCGGCTATACCACCGACGACGCCGCCCGGGCACTCGTGGTGGTCATGGCCCACCACCGGCAGTTCGGCGACGGCGCCGCGCTCGCTCTGGCCCATCGCTATCTGAGCTTCCTGCAGTACGCGCAGCAGCCGGACGGCCGTTTCCGCAATCTAATGAATTACGCGCGCCAGTTCGTCGACGAACAGGAGAGCGAGGACACCCTGGGCCGGGCCCTCTGGGGGCTGGGGGCGGTCGTAGCGGGTGCGCCCGCCGAGCCCTTGCGGGCGCTTGCCCGGGAGATGTTCGAACGTGCGGCGCCGCATGCGGCGGCGCTGCAGCATCCGCGGGCCATCGCCTATGCCATCTGCGGCATGTTCCATTTCCTGCAGCGCTACCCCGGCGCCGCGCTCATGCGGCGCCGGTTGCTGGATCTGGCCGAGCGGTTGGCCGGCATTTACGAGCGAAGCTCACGCGACGACTGGCGCTGCTTCGGCGATGAATCCACGTACGCGAACGCCCGCATGCCCCAGGCGATGCTGCTTGCCTACGAAATATCGGGCGAGGAGCGCCACCGGCGGATCGGCCTGGAGGCGCTCGATTTCCTGATCTCCCTGACCTATCGCGACGGCCATTTCGACTTCATCGGCAACCAGGGGTGGTACCGGCGCGGCGGGGAGCGCGCGCAGATGAGCCAGCAGCCGATCGAAGCGGGTTATACCGCCGAGGCCTGTCTCACGGCCTATCAGCTGACCGGCGAGCAGCGCTATCTCGACCTGGCCCAGGCGGCGGCCGAGTGGCTTCTGGGGCGCAACCGTCTGGGCGCGCGGCTGTACGATTTCACCAGCGGCGCCTGCTCCGACGGGCTGGACCCGCAGGGGCCGAGCGTCAATCAGGGCGCCGAGGCGGCCATCTGCGGGCTGCTCGCCCTGCTCACCGTGTCGGCGCAGCAGGAAGGGACGCGGCACGGGAGCGCGGCTGCGACCGCCCGCGAGAGCGGCGATCCGGCGTCCTTGCCGGTTGCGGTGTGAGGGCCGGGGAACGCGACGGCCGCCCGCGCGTCAGATCATGGCGGCCAGAAGTTCGTCCAGGGGCACCAGGGCGAAGCGCGTGGCGTAGTCCGACATGGCGTAGGGCAGTACCAGGGTGCCGTTGTGAACCAGGGAGCCGCAGCTGTAAACCACGTTGGGCACGTAGCCCTCGCGCTCGCCGGTTTCGGGCTTGAGGAGCGGCTCCGGCAGCCTGCCCAGGACCTTGCTCGGATCGTCCCGGTCCAGCAGGAAGGCGCCGATGCAATACCTGCGCATGGGGCCGACCCCGTGGCTCAGTACCAGCCATCCCGCCTCGGTCTCGATCGGGGAGCCGCAGTTGCCCAGCTGCACGAACTCCCACGGGAAGGTCGGCTTCACGATGATCTTCGACTCGTACCAGAAGTGGATGTTGTCGGAGAACATGAGGTGGATGTTCTCGTTGTCCTGGCGGGAAAGCATGGCGTAGCAGCCGCCGATCCGGCGCGGGAAGAGAGCCAGACCTTTGTTTTCGATCGCGGGGCCGTTGAGCGTGATGAAGCGGAAGCGGAGGAAATCGCCGGTCTCGAGCAGCTGCGGGATGATCAGGCGCCCGTCGAAAGCGGTGTAGGTCGCGTAATAGGTGCTGCTGCCGTCGTCCTCGCGGAATAGGACGAAGCGCGCGTCCTCGATGCCGTTGGCCTGCGAGGGGTTGGCGGGGAAGATGACGCGCTCGGAAAGCTCCTGCCCGGGCTGGAACTGGACTTCGTAGTTGGAGCGCGCCAGCAGCCAGATGCCGCGGGCGGTTTCCTCGACCGCGAGCTCCTGCGCGCGCGTGCGCGCCTCGATCAGGGCGTCGTCGATGGCCGAGCGCAGCTGCTCGATGGTGAAGGCACCGTCGAGCCGGGCAAGAACGCGGCGGGCGAATTCGTCGGCCAGTCTCAGCTCGCGCAGCTTGCGCTCGAACAGCGGCTTGTCGTAGTAGGCGTTGGGCAGCGGCGCCGGCTCGGTGACGAAGCGCGTGGGCGGATCGAGCTCGATGCCGAGGTCCGGGCGGATGATTCCGGAGCGGAAAGTGATCGAGGAGATATGCCCTTCACCGGTGGCGCGCAGGCTCAGGACGAAGCGCAGCGAACCGGGCGGCAGGCCGGACTGGTCCGGGTGAGGCACGATCGAGGGATTGAAGAGGGCCGCGGATTCCATGGCGTACTCGGAGATGAAGTACGACCCGATCAAGAGCTTGCGCTCCTCCGAAGGCTCGCGGTCGGTCAGCAGAAGATGGCGGACTTCGCCGTAGCGCTCGAGCAGGAGCTCGCGTATCTGGCGGTGCCGGCCGGCGAACTCGGCGAGGACTTCGCCGAGCAGGGCCGAGACCTCCTGTTCCGAAAGCGCCATGATGCGGGCGATGACCTTCATGCCCTTGGGGCCGACCGCGCGGTTGTAAGGATTGCGCAGCGGGTCGACGGGATCGGCGGGCATGTTGAAGGGGCGCAGCAGGACCCGCGACTGGTCGGGCTTCAGTATCGTGCCGATGCGGCGTACGGTGACCGATTTACCGGACATAGGCGCAACGATCGAAAGGAAATTTTAGCCGCTGGCGGGTCCGTGTCAACCGCCTCCGCGGCGCGCGCGAGGGCGGGGTGAAGCAGCGCCGTGCTGCGATGCGCCGCCGATCGGGACGGATTTCCGTCTTGGCCGGGCGGCGCACCTGTGGAACAATCGCCCTGGGGAGATCATCGCAGCGGGCAGGCACCATGAAGATCGCACGACTGCTCCGCGAAACCCTGACGCTGATATTGGCCGGCGGCCATGGCGAACGGCTCTATCCGCTCACCAAGTACCGCGCCAAGCCCGCCGTTCCCTTCGCCGGCGAATACCGGATCATCGATTTCACCCTCTCCAACTGCGTCAACTCGGGATTGAAGCGCATCTACGTGCTGACCCAGTACATGAGCCAGTCGCTCGACCGGCATCTGAAGCTGGGGTGGAACATCTTCTCGAGCGCGCTCGACGAATATCTTTACACCGTGCCGCCGCAGTTCCGGCTGGGCAACCAGTGGTATCTCGGGACCGCCGATGCGGTGCTGCAGAACCTCCACATCCTGCAGGAGGAACGCCCGGCGCGCGTCCTGATACTCTCGGGCGATCACATATACAAGATGGACTACAGCGCCATGATCGGCGCCCACCTCCGCACGCAAGCCATGGCCACCGTTGCGGCCGTCGAATGCGATTGCATCACGGCGCGGCGCATGGGCGTCCTGGAGGTGGACGGCGACCATCGCATCCTGAGTTTCGAGGAGAAGCCGGCGCACCCGAAGACGATCCCGGGCCGCCCCGGGTTCTCGCTCGTCAACATGGGAGTCTATCTGTTCGAAACCGAGGCCCTGGTGCGCGCCGTGAGCGCCGACGCGCGCTGCAGCGAGAGCACGCACGACTTCGGGCGCGATATCCTGCCCGCCCTGGTCTCCTCGGGCCGGGTGTTCGCGTTTCCGTTCGTGGACGAAAACCGCAAGAGCATGCAGTACTGGCGCGATATCGGCACCCTGGATTCGTACTACGAGGCCAGCATGGATCTGGTGGCGGTCGATCCGGTTTTCAATCTGTACGACCGGTCGTTCCCGATTCACACCCACGTGGAACCCAGGCCGCCCGCCAAGCTGGTTTTCGCCGAAAGCGGCGCGGGAAGGGTGGGCATGGCTCTCAACTCGCTGTTGTGCAACGGGTGCATCGTGAGCGGCGGCCGGGTGGAACGTTCCATCCTGTCGCCGGACGTCAAGATTCACTCCTATGCCACGGTGGAGGACTCGATCCTCTTCCATCGGGTGGAAGTCGGCCGGCACGCCAGGATCCGGCGCGCGATCATCGACAAGGACGTCAAGATCCCGCCGGGATTCACCATCGGCTATGATCGGGAACAGGATAGCAAGCTCTTCACGGTGACGGAATCCGGCCTGGTCGTCATCCCCAAGGGCGAAATCGTCCCATAAACAGGGACGCTCCCCTGTTTCCTTCCATCCTCAGCCGCCCGGGAGGGACGCGCCGCATGCGCCGGGGGATCCTTGTCATTGCGGTTGAGCGGCCGGCCGGAAGCGCGTATCATTTACCGCCTTTATGGCTGATAAGGACGATGCCCATTTCTTGCACAGACGCCCCGACCTCAGAATCATCGGGCTCCTGTCGCTTGGCCATCTGTGCGTCGACACCAACTCGGGCGCGCTTTCAGCCATTCTCCCTTTCATCAAGGCCGCTCAGGGGCTGAGCTACTCGGCCGTCGGCCTGCTGGTGCTGGTCACCAATGCGACCTCTTCTCTGACCCAGCCCCTGTTCGGCTATCTCGCCGACCGGCACGCCCGCCGCTGGATGCTGCCGCTTTCGCTCTGCCTGGCGGGTGCGGGGATGGGCCTGGTCGGGCTTGTCCATAGCTATGGGGCGGTGATGTTTTTGCTCGTGGTCATGGGCCTGGGAGTGGCCGCCTATCATCCGGAAGGATACCGGGCAGCGGCCGACAGCTCCGGCGGCAGGCTGGCGACCGGGCTTTCCTGGTTTTCCGTGGGCGGCAATATCGGGGTCGCTCTCGGGCCGCCCATGATCACCTATCTGGTCGTGACCCACGGCATGGGCGGCAGCATCGGAATGGCGGTCCCATGCCTGGTTATCGCCCTGTTGCTGCTGCATGTGCGGGCGCGGCTCGGCGGGCCGGTCGCCCGGATGCGGCCTGCGGGAGCGCAGGCGACGGCAAAGAGCAGACCGGGCGCCATGGTGTTGCTGATTCTGCTCGTGACCGTTCGTTCCTGGACGCACCTCGGGTTTTCGACCTACATACCCTTCTATTACATCGACTACCTGGGCGCAGGCCCGCAACAGGTGGCGCTGCTGCTCTTTGTCTTTCTGGGAGCGGGCGCCGTCGGCACCCTGATCGGCGGCCCGCTGGCCGACCGCTGGGGAGCAAAGCGCTTCATCGTCTGGGCCTTCGTTTTCAGCGCCCCGCTGGCGATGCTTTTTCTGAAGACCGGCGGCAACCTCGCTTTCCTCTTCCTGGCGCTGTTCGGTGCCGTGTCGGTAGCAACATTTACGACGACCGTGGTTCTGGGGCAGGCCTATCTGCCGCGCAATCCCGGGATGGCTTCCGGTCTGATCGTCGGCTTTGCGATCGGCACGGGCGGGGTCGCGGTCATGCTGCTCGGACGCATCGCCGACGCATACGGCGTGCCGGCGGTTTTATGGCTCGCGGCATCGATGCCCATAGCCGGTCTTGCCATGGCGGCCCTGCTCCCCCGCCCCCATTGAACCGGCCGGTGCCGGGCGCCCTGCCGGCTCGACTGAAACCGGCTACGCTCCCAGGAATTCCGCGCAGGTAGCGCCCGGGCTCGAAACAAACGGGCACGAAAAGGGTTCATACATTCAGCCTGATATGGATCGTCGGATCAGGCGGAAGGAAAGGAGGAACGATATGAAACGATATGCTTTGCCGGCGGTGGTCCTGGCCCTTTTGCTCGGGGTGACGGCCATGACGGCCGCATACGCTCAAAACAACGGGCGATTCCTGCAGCAACGCGGAATCGCGTCGTTGCGGGGAATGCTTCGGCCGGGGGCGTTGCTCGCGGGGCTGAACCTGACGGAACAGCAGCGCGAACTGGTGCGCAGCATTCTTGTCGGCCACAAGGAGGAAATCCAGGCTCTGGTTCGGGAGACCAGGGAAGCGCAAAGGGCCTTCCGTGAGGGACTTGCGGCCGGTAAGGACCCGGCGGACTTGAAGCCGGCCTACGACCGGGCTTCCGAGGCGAGGTGGAAGATGCTGCTGCTCCGGAACCGGATCGCAGCCGAAATCAAACAGATCCTCACCCCCGAGCAGCAGGAAAAACTCGAAAGGAGAATCCGGAGGATCAAAGGTGCCGGAGCGGGGCTGATGGAGGATCGGCGTTAGCCCCGGTGCCGGCCCCCGTCATGGGCCCCGCGCTGGTTTCGATTCTGGGGCGGCTCCAAGCCGCCCCGCCCCTGCCTGCTCCACCCGCCTCTCGATCACTTACAAATACTAGAAAATAAATAAGAAAGCCCGTTTCTTACGGGAGCCATCCGAAAGCCCGCCTGTCCCGGCTGCCAAAACAGTCGAACGCCCCCAAAAAATTTTCGGTGGGCACCTTTCGATTTTTTACGTTCTTGTACATGTGCAAAGCAGGACATTGGTCCGCGCCGTGCGCCGGGCGCCCGCATGAGAATCGGGTTTTCGGCGGTGCGACTCTTTGATGGAAGGGGAGACGCGAGTATGACATCGGTCCGGGTGGATGGATTTTTTTGCCTGGCTTCGGACGGCACGATCGAGGAATGCAACCATAAGTTTTGCGAACTCGTGGGATACAGCCGGGAAGAGCTGCTTTCCATGCGTTTCGGCGATCTTGCGCCCTCGGAGACCGCAGATCGGTTGCATGAGCGTCTCTCCGAAGCAGCCGACCGGCAGGGAGCGGTTTTCGTCATTGATTATCTCCGCAAGGACGGGCTGCGGGTTGTGTTGGAAACCGCTCTGGCCTATTTTCACGGGGCGGAGTTTCCGCACTTTGCGGGTTTCGCACGGCCCGTGGAGGCGAATGCAGAATCGCCGTCGGGGATCGATCGGCGTTACCGCGACCTGGTCGAGTCTCTCCCTCAGATCGTGTTCGAGACCGACGAACAGGGCAACCTCGTCTTTGCCAATGGCGCCGCCTTCCGCGCGTTCGGCTACGGCCCGGAGGCCCTGGAGGCCGGTTTCAATGTGCTCGAGGTATTTGCTCCGGAAGATGCAAGCCGGGCTGAAAGAGATTTCCGGCAGGCGCTTGCCGGGCAGAACCGGGGGCCGAACGATTACCGGGTGCTGCGCAAGGACGGAAGTTCTTTCGAAGTATTGATTTATTGCTCCCCGATCATTCGCGGCGAAAGGCCCTGCGGATTGCGCGGCGTCATGGTGGACATTTCCGATTCGAGGTCGATCGAGAGGCAATTGCGCAAGCTTTCGGCCGCGGTCGAACAGAGCCCGGTTTCCGTCATCATCACGGATGCGGCGGCCAACATCGAGTACGTCAATCGCAAGTTCACCGAGGTCACCGGGTACAGCAGGGAAGAGGTAATCGGCAAGAATCCGCGTATCCTGAAATCAGGGGAGATGCCGGAGGAGGTGTACCGCGACCTCTGGAGCAAGATCAGCTCGGGCAGGGAGTGGCAGGGCGAGCTGCTCAATCGAAGAAAGAACGGGGAGCTGTACTGGGAATTCGCATCGATCTCGCCCATGCGCGGGCCCGGCGGCGCGATCACGAACTACATCGGGGTCAAGGAGGAAATCACGGAAAGGAAGCGCCTGGAGCAGCAATTGATCCAGGCTCGGAAAATGGAAGCCATCGGGCGGCTGGCAGGCGGCATCGCCCACGATTTCAACAATCTCTTGACCGTGATCACGGGATACAGCGATCTGCTTTCCAGCCGGCTGCCGCCGGGAAGTCCGGAGCGCCTCGAGCTCGATGAGATCCGGAAGGCCGGCGAAAAGGCGGCATCGCTGACTTCGCAATTGCTGGCCTTCAGCCGCAAGCAGCTGCTGAGGGCGGTGCCGATGAACCTGAACGACTGTGTCGGCAACGTGCTCAAGATGCTCGACCGGCTGATCGGGGAAAACGTCGAGCTGGCGACCGCCCTCGAGCCGCGGCTCGGCCTTGTGAGGGCCGATCCGACACAGATGGAGCAGGTGATCTTGAACCTGGCCGTCAATGCCAGGGACGCCATGCCCGAAGGAGGAAGACTCAGTTTGCGCACCGCCAACGTCTACCTGGACCAGGCATACGCCCGGGCCCACAACGTGGAGCTGGCGTCGGGACCTTACGTCATGCTGGCGGTGAGCGACACGGGCAAGGGCATGGATGCGGAGACCAGGGCCAGGCTTTTCGAGCCTTTCTTCACCACCAAGGATGCCGGCAAGGGCACCGGCCTGGGCCTGTGCACCGTATATGGGATCGTCAAACAGAGCGGCGGCTACATCTGGGTGTACAGCGAGCCCGACCACGGCACCACTTTCAAGGTATATCTCCCGCGTATCGAGGAAGCCGAGCCGGGCGCGCACGCCCGTGTGGAAGGCGTGCGGGCGCTCGGCGGCAGTGAAACCATCCTGCTCGTGGAGGACAACGAGGCTCTGCGCAAGCTGTGCCTCAGAGCCTTGGAGAAATACGGGTACAAGGTGATCGAGGCGGCGAGCGCCGAAGAAGCGCTTGAACAGGAGGCGCGCAGCGCGGGGAGCATCGAGCTGCTCCTCACGGATGTCGTCCTGCCCGGCACCTCCGGAAAAAAGCTGGCTGAAATCCTGAGAGGCCGCAGGCCGGGGATACGGGTTCTCTATTCCTCGGGCTACCCGGAGGACACGCTCTCGGGAGGGATGGAGGAAGGGGCGCAATTTCTCCAGAAGCCGTTCTCTCCGGAGATGCTCGTGCGCAAGGTGCGCGAGCTGCTTGACGCCGAGTAGGTCCCGGGTGCCGGTAGGTTCCGCGCGCCGCGGGGGACCGTTCCGGCCGCGGCAGGGGCCCTGAGCGGGTAGCCGGGGGTGAGCCGCAGGCGAACCCCCGGAAAGGAGCGTATTGATCAGGCGAGCCCCGGAGGGCCGACAGACCCGGATTTCCGACTTATCGTTCTGCCGGCCCTTCGGGGCTTGTCGCACGCCGTGCCTTTCCTCCAGGTTCGCTTCCGCTCACCTGGAGCTACCAGCTTCCGTCCCTCCGGAACGGATGCGGCGCGGCGGACCGTGCCGCACCTGCGCGTGCGGGGTGCGCCGGCATCGCGCACCCATCATTCTTGCGGCCGGTTCAGCTTTCCTTTGCCTCTTCCCACAGCGCGTCCATCTCCTCGAGGGTTGCGTCCTTCAGATCCTTGCCGGCCGCCTTGATCGAGGACTCGACGTGCTGGAAGCGGCGCACGAACTTGCGGTTGCTGCGTTTGAGAGCGCTTTCCGGGTCGATTCCCAGGAAACGTGCGATATTGACGGCGACGAACAATAGATCTCCCACCTCGTCGGCGATGTCGCGCGCGCCCTTGTGCCTGTATGCCTCGAGCAGCTCGGCCGACTCCTCGTGCAGCTTGGACACGATGTCTTCGAGGCGGCTCCAGTCGAAACCGACGCGCGCCGCTTTGGCGGTCAACTGGTATGCTTCGTAAAGGGCGGGCAGCCTCGAAGGGAGGCCGTCGAGCATCGAGCGCGCCGATTCGGGTTCGCAGGCCGAGGTCGATCCCTTCTCCGAGGCCTTGATATCCTCCCAGTTTTTCAGGACATCCTGGGCGGTCTTGAGGTCCGCCTCGCCGAAAACATGGGGGTGCCGCCGGACCATCTTTTCGTGGGCGCGGTCGACGATGTCGGCGAGCTCGAATTCGCCGCGCTCGCGCGCGATCTGGGCATGGAAGACGATCTGGAAAAGCAGGTCGCCCAGTTCCTCTTTCAATTCCTCGGGGTCGGGACTGTCGAGCGCGTCGAGGACCTCGTATGCCTCTTCGACGAGCATGGGTTTCAGGGTCTCGCGGGTCTGTTCCCGGTCCCAAGGGCAGCCCTGCTCGCCGCGCAGGCGCTCGACGAGGTCCGCCAATATCTGGATGTCGCTCTTCCTGGCCACCGGATCCGCCTCTCTCGCGCTGCCGCCGGCCCGTTTGGACTTGAGCGATGCAGCCGCGGGTGATAGCATTGATTGCTCCAAATCCGGTAAGTCTATCCGCAGGACCAGCCTATGTCAAAAGAACAGCAAGATCAGGGATTCAAGGTAACCGACAAGCGCTTGTTCGGGGAGGACGGGCAGCGACGCCCGGAGGTAGCCGCCCAGGATGAGGCGAAGGAGAAGGGGCGCGAGAAGGAGGCCCGCGCCGATCGGGCGGCGGGTGATTTGGGCCGCCACGCGGAAGAGATCGGCAGGATCGATTTTCCCTCGTACATCCTTTCCTACTACACCCAGGGCCTGGTGCTTCTGGGAGAGGTCCCCAATCCCTACACGGAAAAGAGGGAAGAAGACGCGGAAGCAGCGCGCCATACGATCGAAATCCTGACCCTTCTGCAGGAAAAGACGCGGGGGAACCTCACGCGGGAGGAAGAACAGCTGCTCGAACAGATTCTATACGAGCTGCGGATCAAGTACATGGCCAAGACCAACCGCATCAAACTCTAGTCCGGCGAGCGCGGCATGAAGGTAATATACGGCCTCAAGGAGCTCCCGCACGGGTACCCGCGTCCGATCGCGACCATCGGCAACTTCGACGGCGTCCACCTCGGCCACCAGCTCCTGATGCGGGAACTGGTATCGCGGGCGGCTCAGGTCGGCGGCACGCCGACGGTCGTGACCTTCCATCCCCACCCGCTGCAGGTGCTGGCGCCCGGCAATGCGCCGAGGATGCTCCAGACGCTGCGCCAGAAGCTGAGCACCATCGAATCGCTCGGGATTCGGCTGGCGATCGTGCTTCCCTTCGACCGGGAGTTTGCGCGCGTCAGTGCCCGGGATTTTGCCGCCGACGTCCTGTGGGAGCGACTGCAGCTTCACGAAATCCATGTCGGGCCGAGCTTCGCCTTCGGCCATCGCCGGGAGGGAAGCTTCAATCTGTTGCGCGAGGTGGGCATGGAGCTCGGCTTCGCGGTCAACAAGGTCGCGCAGGTGCAGTTTCGCGGCAGCCGGGTGTCCAGCACCGCCGTGCGCCAGGCGCTCATGACCGGGCAGGCGGCCCTGGCCAGGCGCCTGTTGGGCAGACCTTACGCCCTGGAGGGAGAGATCGTGCACGGAACGTCCCTCGGCGCCGGATTGGGCGTGCCCACCGCGAATCTGCGCACGGCGAACGAACTCATCCCGCGCAAGGGCGTCTACGTCACCCTGCTGGCCGTCGGCGGGCGGCGGCACCCGGCGGTGACCAATATCGGCGTGCGGCCCACGGTGACCTCGGGGAGCCCCGAGGCGCCGGTCACGGTCGAGACGCACGTGCTCGATTTCCACGGCGACATATACGGCGAGGAGGCCACGCTGGAGTTTCTGTTGCGACTGAGGGACGAGAAGCGCTTCACGGATACCCAGACGCTGGTGACCCAGATTCGGAAAGACGTCGCGCGCGCCCGGCGCTATCTGCAAAAGCTGGAAAGCGTTACGGCGTGTGTCCGGCAGGCCGCCGGAGCATGACGCGCGCAGGACGATCATGAGCGTTACGCGGGAAGAAATCCTCAGAATCGCCGAGCTGGCCAAGCTGCACTTCGAAGAAGAGGAACTCGACGCGTTCACGGTGCAGTTTCAGCGCATTCTGGATTACATCGAGAAACTGCGCGCAGTGCCGATCGAAGGGGTCGAGGACGCCGCCCATGTGCCGGCGAGCGCAGATGCCGCCGGGCGCTTGCTGCGCGAGGATCGCGTGACGCCCTCGCTTGCGGTCGGCGAGGCGCTCGGCAACGCGCCCGATTCCGGCAGGGGCCACTTCAAGGTTCCCAGGGTAATCTGAGAGGAGCGGCCGGGACCCATGCCCGCTCAGGCGGCCGGCCGCGCGCAGGCATTGAGCATCGAGAGCGCATACCGGATCAGGGAAGCCGTCCATCGCCGCGATCAGTCCGCGCGCGCAACGGCCGCTGCGGCCCTGGCGCGCATCGAGAAGGCCGACCGCGTGCTGCGCGCCTTTCTTACGGTGGAGCCGGAGCGGGTGCTCGCCCGTGCCGATGCGGTCGACAGGTTGGTGGCGCAAGGGGAAGGGCCGCTGCCGCTGGCGGGGGTCCCGGTGGCCGTCAAGGACAACATATGCACGCGCGGTCTGCGCACGACCTGCGGCTCGAAAATCCTCGCAAATTTCATCCCTCCCTACGACGCTACCGTAGTTGCGCGCCTCGAGCGCGCGGGCGCCGTCGTGCTCGGCAAGACGAATTGCGACGAATTCGCCATGGGATCCTCGACCGAAAATTCCGCCTTCCAGGTGACGCGGAATCCCTTCGACCTCGACCGCGTGCCCGGAGGGAGCAGCGGGGGCAGCGCCGTGGCCGTGGCTGCCGGGATGTGCCCTCTTTCGCTCGGTTCCGAGACCGGCGGGTCCGTGCGCCAGCCGGCGTCGTTCTGCGGCGTTCTGGGCCTGAAGCCGACCTACGGCAGGGTGTCGCGTTACGGCCTGGTCGCCTTCGCCTCCTCGCTCGATGCCGTCGGGCCGATGGCCAACGACGCGCGCGACATGGCCATGATACTCTCCGTAATCGCCGGGCACGATCCGGCGGACGCCACGTCGTCGGCCGCTCCCGTGCCCGACTACCTCGCGGAATTGCAACTCCCGGTCCGGGGCATGAGGCTCGGCATTCCCAGGGAATATTTCGGCCCGGGGCTCGACCCCGCCGTCCGGGAAATCTTCGAGGCGGCCTTGCGCAACGCATCGGCCCTGGGCTGCCAGATCGAGGAAGTCAGCCTGCCCCACGCGGATTACGCGATCGCCGACTATTACATCATCGCTCCGGCCGAGGCGAGTTCGAACCTGGCGCGCTACGATGCCGTCCGTTACGGGTACCGCGTGCCGGACGCCCGCGATCTTGCAGACATGTACCGGCGCAGCCGTCGCGAGGGCTTCGGCGCCGAAGTCAAGCGGAGAATCATGATCGGAACCTTCGCCCTCTCTTCGGGATACTACGAGGCCTACTACGGGCGGGCCATGAAGGTGCGCCGGCTGATCCAGGAAGACTTCCGCCGGGTTTTCGCCTCGGTCGATGCGCTGCTCGCACCGGTCAGCCCGACTCCCGCTTTCAGGATCGGCGAGAAGGTGGACGATCCGCTTGCCATGTACCTGTCGGACATTTTCACGGTGACCGCGAACCTCGTGGGAATACCCGCGATTTCGCTCCCGTGCGGCAATACTCCCGAGGGACTGCCGGTGGGCCTCCAGATCATGGGAAACCATTTCGCGGAAGCGGCCATACTGCGCCTGGCGCACGCATACCTGCAAGCCTATCCCGTCGCCCGCCCGCCCTTGCAGGCTTGATTTTTTTCGCTCACCGAAGCGCGCCGCCGTCAGAAGTGTGTGGCGCCGAGACGATACATTCTTGCATTGGCCGCGGCCTTGCTGCCATGGCCGGCATGGAATGCCGGAGCGTCGCAATCCCTTGCCGATCTTGCCCGCAAGGAGGCCGAGCGCCGGAAGGCGCTTCAGGAACAAGGGGTCGTAGGCAGGGTGGTCGCGCCCGATGATCTGCCGGGCCGGACCGGTTCGGGCAGGATGACCGTTTCGGATTCCGGCACGTCGGCCCGGGCCGCGCAGTCCGATGCGGGAAGCCCGAGCAACCGGGGGAAGGCGGATGCGTACCGCACGCGACTGCAAAACCTGGACCGGCAGATCCGCGAGGATCAAGAGCAGCTGCGGTTGCTCGAGCAACGCATGGCGGCCGAACGGTGGGCCCCGCCTCGAGCCGGGCGGATCGCGCGCAATCAGAAAAGTGGCTCCGCCTACGAAGATCTGCGCTGGAAAGCGGAACAGCTTCAGGCAAGGCTGAGCAGGCTGCGCGAGGAGCGGCGAAGGGTCTACGAAGAAGGCCGCAAAGCGGGCTTCCTGCCGGGCGAGCTGGAGGGCAGGCGCATCACCCCGTAGCCCGCAAGTAGATCCGCCGCGCCGCGGCGGACCGTGAGCTTGTTGCTTCAAGCCGCTGGTCGCGCGCGGCGCGCGGGCCGTACCTCCATCCGGGGCTGCCGGCCCTCCGGGGCTTCGTTCATTGATACGCCCCTTTCCGGGGGTTCGCCTGCGGCTCACCCCCGGCTACCGGCTCAGAGCCCCTGCGGGTGGCGGACGGGTTCCGCAGGCGCGCGCGACCTACCGCGTCTCCTCGAGCAGGCGGCGGTAGGCCTCCCTGCGCGGAATGCCGAGACGGCGCGCCACCGCCCTGAGCGCTTCCTTCCTGGACGCTCCGGTCGTGCGCATCTCCTGCTCGACGCTCTCGCCGATCGATGCCGTATCTTGGGTCCGACCGGCTGGGGATGGGCCGCCTTCGACGACGAGCGTTATCTCTCCCCGGACTTCAGGCCTGGCGAGAAAGGTGTCGAGGATCTCCTGGAGGTTGCCGAAAACCCACTCCTCATGAATCTTGGTGAGCTCGCGCGCCAGGCAGGCGCGCCGCGGGCCGAGTATCTCGAGCATGTCGCGCAGCGTGCGGCTCAGCCTGTGGGGCGCCTCGTAAAAGATCAGGGTGCACGGCAGCGCCGCCAATTCCTGCAGCCTCTTTCTGCGCCCGGCGGCACGAGGCGGCGGGTAGCCGGCGAAGCAGAAGCCTTCCGTCGGCAGGCCGGACCCGACCAGGGCCGCGAGCGCCGCCGACGGGCCCGGCACGGGTACGACGGGGATGCCCTCGTTGCGGCACGCCCGGATGAGCATGAGCCCCGGGTCGGAAATCGACGGCGTGCCGGCGTCGCTCACGAGCGCGACGCTCTTGCCCTGCCGGAGCAGGGAGAGCAGGCGTGCCGTGCTGCGGGCTTCGTTGTGCTCGTGATGACTCTCCTGCCGCGTGCGGATGCCGTAATGGTTGAGGAGCTTGGCGGTCCGGCGCGTATCTTCGCTCGCTATGCAGTCGACCTCGCCGAGGATGCGCAAGGCGCGCAGGGTGATGTCTTCCAGGTTCCCGATCGGCGTGGCCACGACGTAGAGAGCCGCTCGGGCTGTTGTCTTCCGCGGTTCCTGTTGCTCCACGGTGCTCCCGCTCAGGCGCGGCGTCCCATGGCGACCAGCATTTCGCGCACGGCGCGTTCGATCCCCACCAGGGCCGCCCGGGCGATGATGTTGTGCCCGATGTTGAGTTCCTCGATCTCGGGGATTTCGCAGATCAGGCGCACATTGCGATAGGTGAGCCCGTGGCCGGCGAGGATCTTCATTCCCCGGGCCGCGCCGAGCCGTGCGGCTTCGCGGACCTTGGCCAGCTCGCGCGCGAGCGCCGGCCCGGCCAGATCCGGGCTGCGCGGGCAGGTTTCCGAATAAGCCCGGGTGTTCAGCTCGATCATCGGCGCTCCGAGGCCGGCCGCCGCCTCGACCTGCGCGGGATCAGGGTCGACGAAAAGGCTGACCTGGATGCCGTGTTTCGCGAGCTCCTGCAGCGCTTGTTCCGCAGCCGCCTTGTTCCTGACGACGTCCAGCCCTCCCTCCGTCGTGACCTCCCCTTCGCGTTCGGGCACCAGAGTGGCCTGGTCCGGCAGAAGCTCGACGGCAATGCGGGTCGCCTCGGGTGTGGCGGCCATTTCGAGGTTGAGGCGCGTCGTCAGGCAGGCGCGCAAGCGTCGGACGTCGCTCTCCTGGATGTGGCGCCGGTCGCCGCGCAGGTGCACGGTGATGCCGTCGGCGCCCGCAAGTTCGGCCAGCAACGCAGCGGCCACCGGATCTGGTTCGGGGGCCTGCCGCGCCTGCCGGATGGTGGCGATGTGGTCAACGTTGACACCCAGCTTGGTCATCTTTTTCCCTCCTGTGATCGGCGGCTTCGAGCCGGCGCACGAGGCGGCGCATGCGGGCCAGCGTGCGCTCGCGCCCGAGCGCCTGCATGACGTCGAACAGCCCGGGTGCGACCCCCTGGCCCGTCAGGCCCACGCGCAGCGCATTGATCAGCAGGCCGGCCTTCACTCCCTCATGTTCCGCCAGCGAGCGCAGAAGCGCCTCGGTCGATTCCGGAGTGAATGCGCTGTCCTGCTCGTAGCGCTCGATCAGCGCAGCGACAAGCCTGGGCAGGGCGGGCTCCTGGAGGTACTTCTTCGCCGCCTCCTGCTCGTAGGAAAAATCTTCCGTGAAATAAGCGCCGAAGCGCGCGGCGAAGTCGCGCATCGTGCGCACCCGGCCCTTCAGCAGCGCGATCAGCCGGTCGAGCGACTCGCGGGGCAAGGGGTCCTCTTGCGGCCCCCACGCGCCACTGCGCCTGAGTTCGGCGATCACCAGGGGCCGGAGTTCATCGGCCGCAGCGCGGGCGATGTACTGGCTGTTGAACCACTCGAGCTTTTCCAGGTTGAAGACGGCGTTCGCCTTGCCCACGCCTTCCAGGGTGAACAGTTCGATCAGCTCCTGCATGGACAGCAGCTCGCGGTCATCGCCCGGCGACCATCCCAGCAGGGCAAGGAAGTTCACGAAGGCGGCGGGCAGGTATCCCATCTCCGCATAGGCCATGACCGATGTCGCGCCGTGGCGTTTGGAGAGCCGCTGCCGGTCCGGGCCCAGGATCAACGGCAGATGGGCGAACTCGGGGAGCGGGCGGCCGGCCGCGCGGTACAGGAGCACCTGTTTGGGGGTGTTCGAGATGTGGTCCGCACCTCGGATTACGTGCGTGATATCCATCTCGATATCGTCCACGACGACGCCCAGGTGGTACGTGGGGATGCCGTCCGAGCGCAGGAGCACAAAATCCTCGATCTGGCCGTTGTCGACTTCGATGCCGCCGTATACGGCGTCGTGGTACGACGTACTGCCCGGCGGCACGAGGAAGCGCAAGGCGTTGGCTTCGCCCGCGGCGGCGCGCCGTTCGGAAGCTTCCCGAGCTATGGCGCGGCAACCGCCGGTGCAGCCGCGCGAGACCGGCTCGGCGGGCCGGCCGTTCGATCCGGCCTGCGCGCCGCAAAAGCAGCGGTACGCCTTGCCCTCATCGAGCAGGCGGTGGGCGAACGCACGGTACTTCCCGAGATCGCCGGACTGGAAGAAGGGTCCCTCGTCCCAGTCCAGCCCCATCCAGCGCAAGGCCGTGAGGATTCCTTCGACCATCTCCGGGCTGGAGCGGCGGTAATCGGTGTCCTCGATGCGCAGGATGAAACGGCCCCCGTGGTGGCGTGCGAACAGCCAGTTGAACAGGGCCGTGCGCGCCCCGCCCACGTGCAGGTATCCGGTCGGGCTGGGCGCGAAACGGACGCGCACTTTGGGGGGTCGCTCCTCCTGCATAGCCCTACGATTATAAGGCAAGCCCGCAAGTCCGGCGCGTGCGGCCCGTTCATAATACGGCGAGCGCTGCGCGCTGGCGGGCGATGCGGCCGGCGCGCTCGCGCGCAAAGCGCACGACGCCCTGAAAGATGCTCTCGGGATCCAGCCGCGCCTCGGCGATCACATCCGCCTCGGTGCCGCCCGTCCGCCAGCGATCGTCGAAATCCGCGTACAGGGAGTATTCCTCGGTCAACGGCCCGAGATCGGGAAGCGGCGGGACGCGCTTGGTCATGGTGCTCACCACCATCGAATCGAAGCGGGCGCTTTGCGGGTAGATATGATCGCGGTAGGCGGCCGGTTGCCAGGAGAAGAGCTCCGGGCTGATGACCGCCGCGATGCGCACGTTGATGCCTTCGGCTTCCAGTCTCGGGATGATGCCCACCAGATTGACGGTGGAGCTGGCCCCCTGGACCCATACGGTCCCCATGCGCGGATTGCGCGCATCGTACTCGCGGATCAGATAGATCCCCTTGGCGGCGGCGCGCAGGTCCGGATCGGCGAAGCCGCTGCGGTCGGCGACGGGGAAATCCGGCCGGGCCACGTGGATGACGATGATGCCGATCTCCCTGGTCAGGGCGGCCCGGCGCGCAGCGGCGAAGTATCCCGGGGCGACGTCGTTATAGTCCCAGAAATACAGGTTGATCACCTGGCCGCGGGGGAGCAGGGTCCAGACCTGGGGGGCGAAGATCCCGAAATGGGTGCGGGCGTCGGCCGCGGTCTCGGGGCCGGAGTGGGCGGCCAGGATGGTGAGGACGCCCAGCGCGAAGGGGCTGTCCTGGTTCTGCTGGCTGAAGACGCGCGCCGGTGTGTACATCAGGGGCGTGAAGGCGCCGTAGGTGCCCGACAGACCCCACAATCCGGCAAAGCGCTCCGGGTCCGGAGAGATGTTCTGGCTGATCGCACCTATGATGGTGGAAACGTTGACGGCTTCCTGGATCGGCGCCTTGAGCCGCGTGCCCGAGGGGTTGGCGACCGGGTCGTAGTGGCCGAAGAAGTGCGCGTGCTCGACATTGATCGAATCGGAAAGATCGGCCGCGATCGTCAGGAACCGGCCGCCGGTGACGTAGTTGAGCCATTTGCCGATTTCGCTGATGGCGCGCCGCGTCCCCTTCTTCTCTCCCGGGGGAAGGAAGAGTCGTATGGTCTTGCGCACTTCTTCGCCGCTGTGCGGGTTCTTCAGGGTGACCTCCACCGGCCCTTCCGGCAGGTTTTCCACGCGCAGGCGGTCGTCCTGGAAGGGATCCGTGTCGGCGGGTAGGCGCAGCCGGACGGGGCGATCCAGCTTGCCGGCGGTCTCGATCAAGCGGTCGGCGATCCAGCGGCACAGTTCCGGGCGGCGATCGAGAACCGAAAGCGCGACATCGATGTTGGTCTTGAACTGGATCAGGCGGTCCGCCTCGCGCGCCGGTTTCGGGTCGCGGATTCCCTCGAACCTCACGCCGTATTTCTGCTCGAAGGTCGCCGCCAGCGCCGCGAAGTAGGGCGAGTTCATCGGCAGCGAATAAGGGTGGCTCGGGTAGCTCACCAGCTGATCGCCGTCGCCGGCGATCTTTCCGTCTCGTGCCGCCGGCCACCAGCCCTTGGTTGTGCGGCCGATGACGATCATGGGCCGGCGGTCTGCGGCCGGCCACTCTTCCATGGTTTTGAGGGCGGCGAAGATGCGGGCGAAGTCGTTGCCGTCTTCCAGGGCGAGGACGTTCCAGCCGTAGGACACCCACTGCTGCGCAATGTCGTAGTCGCGGAAGTGCGGCTTGACGATGCTGCCGATCAGCTCGTCGTCGATCCCGGCATTGTTGAAGGAGAGCAGGATGCGCAGCCGTTTGCCTACCTGCTGGGCGACGGCCGCGGTCTTCAGCTCCTGCGCATGGCCCTCGGTCATGGCGAACTCGCCTTCGAGCGCAATGATCTTCGGCGCTTCGCCCGCGCCGGCGATATCCCAAAATGCGGCCTTGCCCGCGGCGGTGGCGATGCCGACGCCCGAGGGGCCGCCGTTGACGTCGTTGGTCACGTCGGTCGATTCGGCATGGCCCGCCAGGGCGCGGATGCCGCGCAGCGCGGCCTGCCGGAAAAGCGGGTGATCGGCGAGCCCGTTGTCGGCCAGCAGCGACCGGACCGCCCCGGCGCTGCGCCGGAAGCCGAGGGCGTCTACGGACAGAACGGCGATGCGGGGATCGAAGCTGTAGGCCGGGTTGCCGGTCTCCTCGTAGCGGCGCGCGAGCGCTTCGTACAGGATCATCCACAGGGCGTAGCAGGTGGGAATGCAGTGCCCGCCGGCGAGCATGAACCTGTCGGCCAGCGGATGCTTGGGCCTGCGGATGTCGTAACGCAGAGCCCCGATATCGGGCCCGCCGAGATGGACCGCCACGTTGTAAGGCGTGTAGGCCAGCGGTCCGCCGTAGTGCCCTGTCTGCGCATAATTGCCCAGCAGCACGAGAATCATGGCCGTCATGAAGGCCGTATCCTCGTAAGGCTCCAATTCCATGCCGCCGAGGGAGACCTCGAGGGGCGACAATCGCTGCGTACCTGATACCGAGTGGATCACGACCGATTGCGCCTGTCGTGCGGATTCGATCTGCATCGTTTTCTTCCCCTGGTGCGCGAAGTTATGCAGCTGAAAAATTCAAATTCTAGCGTGAAAACGAAACCTGTGTAAGGGCATGTCGGAGTAATATGAGAAGCCGTGTCCTTCTCTGAGGAGTGCATCGCCCATGTGCCATTGTCGATTCACTGTGATGCTGACCGCCGCGGGGTGTTTTTTCGGCTCCATGCTGAACGCGCAGCCGCGCACGGCCAGGGCGGTCCCGGCCCAGGAGCGCATCCGCATCGACGGCAGGCTGGACGAACCGTCGTGGCGCCGGGCTACGGCGATCGGCGATCTCATCCAGGTCGAGCCCAAGGAGGGCGCGCCGCCGACGGAAAGGACCGAGGTGCGCGTGCTTTACGATTCCGACGCCCTTTACTTCGGCATCATTTGTTACGACGGCTCACCCTCGGACATCGTCGCCACGCAGATGACGCGCGACGGCGATCTGGACGTCGACGACTCCTTCTGGATCGGACTGGACCCCTTTTTCGACCAGCGCAACGGTTTCTTTTTCGGGATCAATCCCGCCGCGGCGCGCGCGGACGGCCAGATCTCCAACAATACGGAGCATCCCACGCTCGACTGGGACGGCATCTGGAATGCCGCAGCCCGCATCACGGCCGAGGGATGGGAAGCGGAGGTGGCCATACCTTTCAAGACGCTCCGCTTCAAGCCGGGGCAGACGACCTGGGGTCTCAACATCGAAAGGCGCATCAAGCGCCGCAACGAGACCGACCGCTGGTCGGGCGCGCGCAGGGATATCTGGCCGACCAATCTGGCCGAAGCCGGGATCCTGGAAGGACTGCCCGTGATCCGTCAGGGCCACGGGCTCGACATACGGCCCTACGGCCTGGTGCGCAAGGAGGGCGAGGACTGGAAGCTCGACGGCGGCCTGGACGTTTCGAAGAACCTGGCGCCGAACGTCAACGCGTCGCTGACGGTGAACACCGATTTCGCCGAGACCGATGTCGACGCGCGCCAGGTCAACCTGACGCGCTTTCCGCTTTTCTATCCTGAGAAAAGGGCTTTCTTTCTCGAAGGAGCGGGGGTGTTCGAAACCGCGGGGACTTCTGCGCGGAGCCCAGATCTGCTGCCGTTCTTCAGCCGCCGCATCGGGCTCTACAAAGGCCGCGAGGTGCCGATCGCAGCAGGCGCCAAGATCGCGGGACGCCATGCTCGATACAACATCGGGCTGCTCGACGTGCAGACGCGCAGCACGCAGATTGTCGCCGATGAAGGGGAAACCCTGGAGCTCGGGAGCCGCAACCTTCTGGTCGCGCGCCTGAGCCGGGATTTCTGGCGGCAATCCTATGCCGGCGTGATATTCACCAACGGCAGCCCGGGCGGCGCGGGGAGCAACCGGCTGGTGGGCATCGACGCGCGCCTGGCCACCTCGAGCTTCCGCGGCGACAAGAACTTGAGTCTGGACCTTTATCTTTTCCGCACACGCGACCAGGCGAGCGGGACCTCGGACTTTGCGGGCGGTTTTACCGTGGACTATCCCAACGATCGCTGGGACGCCGTCTTCAGCTGGAAGCAGATCGGGAGCGACTTCAAGCCGGCACTCGGTTTTGTGCCGCGGACCGGAATCCGCAAGGCCCGCGGCGGCTTCGAATTCGCGCCCCGGCCGGAGCGCTGGGGCATCCGGAAGCTGATATT
>CAZHQK010000081.1:0-8703 GCA_964534795.1 uncultured Acidobacteriota bacterium | reverse complement strand
GCGTGACCGGAGGGGGCGCGGGCGGAGGAGTCGGCAGCGCCGGCGGCATCAGCGGCGGCGGCGGCGCCGTGCAGGTCGGCTCGTCGGGTAACTTCGATCCGACGTTTTCCATGAACTTCAGCTGGGACCGCAATACCTCGCCGCTCAATACCGTGCAGGTCTCCGGCATCCCGAACGTCACGGGCCAGACGACGGCCGTCACCACGAGCTACGCGCAGCTGTTCCACACGGGGACGAGTTTTTCCTTCGCCCTCAACGGCCAGCGCCAGAGTTCGACGCAGCAATACCTGCGCTTCAATCCCGCCTACGTCACCCGTTTTTCGCTCGGCATCCATCAGCCCATGCTCAACGGGTTCGGCCGGGTGGCCAACGAGCGCTACATCCTGGTCGCGAGAAACAATACGCGCGTTTCGCGGGAGGTCTTCCGGCTGCAGGTCATCAACACTCTGGTCGCGGTGCAGAACGCCTACTGGGAGCTGGCCGCGCTGCAGCAGAACGTGCGCGTGGCCGAGCAATCGCTGGAGGTTTCGCGCAGGCTGCACCGCGACAACCAGGCGCGCCTCGAGATCGGGACGGCGTCGCCGCTCGATGTCGTGTCGGCCGCGTCCGAGGTGGCGGCGCGCACGCGCGATCTGACCGTGGCCACGACCAACCTGCAGCTGCAGGAGCAGGCCTTGAAGAACATGTTGAGCAAGCGGGTGAACCCCGAGCTGAACGCGGCGCGCATCGTGCTTCTGGATCGCATGCCGGAGCCGCGGGATTCGGACATACCGGACCTGGAGAACGCCATGGCGACCGCGCTCGAGAGCCGGCCCGAGCTGCGCCAGGCACAGCGCGGGATCGAGAATCAGGACATCGCCGTCCGTTTCACCGAGAATTCGCTCAGGCCGGCCGCCAACATCTTCGGCCTGCTGGCGGGTGCGGGGCTGCAGGGGCAGGGGGCGCTCGGGGACACCGGGCTGCTCGACTCGCTGCGCGACACGTTCAGCGCCGCGAATCCCGAATACGCGGGGGGCGTGACGCTCAGCATCCCGCTCAAGAACCGCCAGGCACAGGCGGACAATCTGCGCGCCCAGCTCGAAGGAAAGCAATTGCGCATCGGGCAGCAGCGCACGCGCAACCAGGTGGCGCTCGAGGTGCGCAAGGCCGTCATCGGCATGGTTCAGGGCAAGGCGCAGGTCGAGGCGGCCCACGAGGCCGTCCGTCTGGCGCGCGAGATCTACGAAGGCGAGAAGGAGCGGCTCGCCGCCGGCGTGTCGACCTCCTACAACGTGATCCTGCGCGAGCGCGACCTGCGCAACGCGGAACTCGCCGAAGTCAACGCCATGGTGACCTATGCCAAGGCCCTGGTGGAGCTCGACCGCGCGCGCGGACTGACACTGGAACGCAACGGCGTCGAGCTCGATGACGCGCTCAGCGGCACGGTCACGCGCATGCCGGCGGCCGCGACCGCAGCCGGCGCCGCGAAGCAGGAGGTCAAGTAGCTGCCATGGCTGCCGATGCGATCTGCAGACTATCCGGAGGCGGCGAAGGGCGGCGGCCCGCGCGCAGACAGGCGGTCGCCGTGATCCTGCTCGCGCTCGTCCATGTTGCGGCGGCGCTCGAGGCCGCCGCGCAGGCGCCGATCCCGAACGTCAAGGAACTCAGCCGGGACCCGGAGTGGTTCCCCCGGCTGTACAAGTCCTATCTGCCGCGGCGTTTGCCCGATCCGCAGCTCACCAACTCGCCGATCCTGTCGGCCATTCTCGACAGCGGCAAGTTGCGCTTGTCGGTCTCCGACCTGCGCACCGCGGTCCGCGAAAACAACCTGACGCTGCTCTCCAGCAGCTTCGTCGCGGCGTATGCCGAAACCGATCTGCTGCGGGCCAAGGGAGGCGGCGCGCCCCGCGGCGCTTCGGGAATCCAGATCCCGAGCGGCTTGTTCGCCGGCGCCATCGGCGCCGGCCTGGGGGGCGCCGGAGGCTTGGGAGGTTTCGGGTCGGCCGGAGGGATCAGCGGCGGGGCGCGCCAGGTTACGGCCCGCCCGCAGGGAAACCTGGACCCGACCCTGCTCATGAACTTCAGCGTCGACAGCACCGTGAGCCCGCTGAGCACGGTGCGCGTGTCGGGTATCCCCGTAGTGGCCACGCACACCACCGCCCTGCAGGCGCGCTACGTCCAGGCCTTCACCACGGGCACCAGTATCAGCATCACGTTCAACAACCAGCGGCAGAGTTCCACCCAGCAGTACCTGCGCTTCAATCCGCTCTTTGTTTCCTCCTTCAACTTCACCATCACGCAGCAGCTGCTCAACGGCTTCGGCCGGGCGGCCAACGAGCGGTTCATGGAAGTTGCCCGCAACGACCAGATGATCGCGCGCGAGCTGGTGCGCGCCCAGACCAGCACGGTGCTCGCGCAGGCCTTGACCAACTACTGGGATGTGGCGGCCGCGCGCGAAAACGTGCGCGTGGCCGAAATGTCGCTCGAGGTGGCGCGCCGGCTGTACGAGGACAACAAGGTCAGGCAGGAGCTCGGCAAGATGTCCCGGCTGGACGTCATCACGGCCGAAGCCGAGGTCGCCGCCCGCCGGCGCGACCTCGTCGTGGCGCGCACCAACCTGCAGATGAGAGAGGTCGATCTCAAAAATACCATGAGCAAACAGATGGATGCGGCCCTGGCTGCGGCGGAAATAGAAACCGTCGACCCGCTGCCGGAACCTCGTGACAGCGACATTCCGGAACTGGGCGCCGCGCTCCAGGCCGCCATGAGCGACCGGCCCGAGATCCGCCAGGCGGAGGGCAATGTGCTCAACCAGGCGGTGGCCGTCAAGTACGCCGAAAACCTGCTCAAGCCCACCCTGGTGGTTTTCGGCGTGCTGGCGAGCGCCGGCCTGTCGGGCAACAGCAGGGCCGTGGACCCGGTTACAGGGGCGACCATCGTGATTCCGGGCGGAATCACACAGGCCGTGCGCCAGGTGCGCCGCTTCGATTTTCCCGACTATGCCTTCGGCTTCAGTTTTTCGGTCCCGCTCAACAACAGAAGCGCCCGTGCCGACAGCGCCCGCGCGCGCCTGGAGCGGCGTCAGGACGAAGTGGCGTTGCAGCAGACGCGCAACCGCATCGCGCTCGAGGTGCGCAAGGCCCTGATCGGGCTCGTGCAGGCCAAGGCCCAGGTGGAAGCGGCGCGGCAGGCCGTCGGCCTCGCCGAGCAGTCTCTGGCCGCCGAGGAGACGAGGTTGCTCAGCGGCATGTCGACCGCCTACAACGTGATCCAGCGGCAGCGCGACCTGCGCGCCGCCCGGCTCGCCGAGGTCCAGGCGCGGGCCAACTACGCCAAGGCGCTGGTCGAGATGAGCCGCTCGACCGGCGCGCTCGATCAATAGCCGGCAGCGACTGCCGAAGCGCGACCGACAGAATGCCGCTTTGCCGCCTGCGCACGGCGGCCGTTTCTTGCTTTCTCTGCCGAACAGGATAGAATCGCCGCACGCCCATGGCGAGCGGCCCCAAGAGAAAGGCAGGCAGAGCGAACCATCCGTCCGGCGATCGCCCGGCGAGGCCGGCGTATCGCGCGGCACTTGCGGCGGGGGCGGCGGCCGCGGCCGTGTATGCCGGCACGGCGGGCCACGCGTTCGTCTATGACGATATCGAAGGCATCCTGAACAACCCTCTGGTCCGCGGATTCGGGAGCCTCGCGCAGGCCGGCTCGTTTCTCCGCGAGACCTGGCGCCCCCTGACGCAACTGAGCTACGCGCTCACGCATTATTTTTTCGGGTTCGAGGCCTGGGCTTACCATCTCGGGAACGTTCTGATCCATGCCGCCAACTCCGCTCTTGTCTGCCTGATCGCGGACCTGGCAGGCCGGCTGTGGCTGTCGGCGGACAAGCGGCGTCATTTCGCTCCGGCCGCTGGACTGATCTTTGCCCTGCACCCGCTGCAGAGCGAGGCCGTGGCCTATGTCTGGGGAAGGTCTTCCTCGCTGTGCGCCATGTTTTATTTCGGCTCCCTCCTGCTCGTCATGTTCGGCAGCCGGGCCGAGTCTGTGCGCCGCCGGCTCGCCTGCTACGGGGGCGCCCTTCTGGCCGGGATTCTGGCATGGGCGTCGAAGGAGGAGGCGATCACCCTGCCGCTTCTCGCGGCGGGATATTTCCTGCTGGTCGGATGCCGGAAGGCGGCCGCCGTCGCCGCACTGATCCCCGTGCTCGTGGTCGCCGCCCGCTGGGGCGCAATCGGCAGGTTGTACGCCGAGGTCGGGGAGAATCGCTTTCTGGTATCGGCAGGCGCCGAACCCGCCCTGCCCCCGTGGACCTACTTCCTCACGCACGTGCGCGAGTTTGTCTTTTACTACCTGCGCAGGTACGTGTGGCCCTCCGGGCTCAACGCCGACCCGGCGACCCGGCCCGCCGGCGGGATTACGGACCCGGCGTTTCTGGCGGCCGCGCTCGTTTTCGTCGCGCTCGCGGCCTGGGCGCTCTGGGCGCTGCGGCGCGAGCGCGCCGTCACTTTCGCGCTGGCGGCGCTTCTGATATCGCCGCTGACGGCCTATGGGTTGATGCCTCTGGCGGATGTGGTCGCCGAGCATCGCGCCTATATCTCGACGCTGGGATTCGCCATGGTCGCCGCCTGGGCTCTTGCGCGCAGGCCGCGTCGTACCGCAGCGCTGCTGCCGGCTGTGGCCCTGGTCCTGGGGGCGGTCACCTGGCAGCGCAGCCGCGCATGGCGCGACGGCCTGACGCTGTGGAGCGATACGGCGCGCAAATCGCCCGGACTCGCCCGACCGCATCTGAATCTGGGGATGGCCCTGCAATCGGCCGGGCGGGCGGACGAAGCGCTCGCCGAGTACCGCCGCGCTCTGGAGATCAACGCGGGCCTCGCGCCGGCATATGTCAACATGAGCGCGATATATTTCGACAGGGGAGACATCGCCGCATGCCGCGCGGCCCTCGAGCGCGCCGCAGCCCTGTCGCCGCGGCTGGCCGCGCCCTATATCAATCTGGGTATCCTCTCGCTGCGGCAAGGTCGCCCGGCCGAGGCGCTGGAGTTTCTGGACAGGGCCTTGGCGATCGAGGAGTCGCATATCGTGCGCTTCAACCGCGGGGAGGCCTTTTTCCAATTGGGTCGCAGCGCCGAAGCCGCGCGCGAATACGAGCGTGCCCTGGAGCTGCGGCCGGATCTCGAGGAGATGAAGGAGCAGATCCGGCTGCGGCTCGAGCAGTTGCGCAAGGCGGGCGCCGTGCGCTGAGCCGATGTCGTGCCCTCGCTCACGGATCGATTCCTGCATGCGGCCGATGAGCATGGAGTGCCGGCCGGAGGGCGAAACAGAATCCGTGCCAGTGGCTGAGTCGCAGCAACCGGGGATTCAGAGGCCCGCCGCGCCGCGGCGGACCGTGGGCTTATTGCTTGAAGCTGCCGGTCCCGCGCCGCGCGCGCGACGCATCCGTCCCGGAGGGACGGAAGCTGGCAGCTCCAGGTGAGCGGAGCGAATCTGGAGAAAAGGGAGCGGCATGCGACAAGCCCCGAAGGGCCGGCAGATGGATACACCCGCAAGGCCCGTCTGTCGGCCCTCCGGGGCTCGAACGATCGATCGGCCGCCTTCCGGGGGTTCGCCTTCGGCTCACCCCCGGCTGCCGGCGTCTGAGTCGCAGTCGCAACAACAAAAGTGTTGCCGCGCGGATGCGGCGGCAGCATAATGCAGATCTGCCATTTTCTCGATTCGGGATCGTTTGCCTTTGCATGAATGCCGGCCGGGAAACCAAGCGAGGCTCTGCCGCCGGGTTCGGCAGTGCATGGAGGGAGCAGCATGACGCGTTACCAGATGACGGTTCTGTTCCTCTGCCTTTTCATGGCGGCGGCGGCCGCGCCCTTTGCCGATGCGCAGGGGCTGCCTCCGCCGACGCTCGCGTCGATCGACCCGAATTCCGCACCGGCGGGCGGGTCCGGATTCGTTTTGACGGCAATTGGTTCGAATCTTGTCAGCACTTCGGTGGTGCAGTGGAACCGGGAAAATCGGAGGACCACCGCCATTTGCCCTCCCAGCCAGAACTTTTGTACCGAGCTCAAGGCGGATATCTCTGCCAACGACATAGCAAGCCCCGGTAGAGCCTTGGTCCGGGCATGCACGGGTCAGTCCTGCTCGCAGGAGCTGCCTTTCGAGATAGTGGCGGCGAGGCCGACCATCACGGCTCTCGGCCCGCCGGGCGCGGCCGCCGGAGGGCCGGCCTTCACGCTTGCGGTCACCGGCACGGGCTTCGGCCCGGGCGCGGTCGTGCGCTGGAACGGCTCCGACAGGACGACGCGTTATGTCGGCGCCACGCGCCTGTCGGCGGGCATCGCGGCGGCCGACATCGCCCAGCCCGGCACGGCCTCGGTCACCGTGGTCAACCCGCCGCCGACCGGCGGGGAGTCCAACGCCGTGCCGTTCGTGATCACCATGGCCTGCGGCTACGCAATCGATCCGGCGGGCAGGCGCCACGGCCCGGGAACGGGTGCGGGATCGGTGGCCGTGACTGCGGCGTCGGGGTGCCAGTGGTCCGCCTTCTCCAACGCGGATTGGCTCCGCGTCACCTCGGGTGCGAGCGGCAGCGGCAACGGCACGGTCACCTATGCGCTCGACGGCAACCAGAGCACCGCCGCGCGCACGGGCACGCTGACGATCGCGGGAAAGACTTTCAGCGTGATCCAGGACGGCACGGTGACGCCGGTGATCACCAGCCTCCAGCCGTCGCGCGTGATCGCGGGCGGCCAGGCCTTCGATCTTCTGGTCCTGGGATCGAACTTCCTCCCCGGGGCGTCGGTTCTGTGGAACGGGCAGCCGCGCCCGACCGCCTTCATCGGGTCCACGCAGCTGCGAACGCGCATCCAGGCGGCGGATATCGCACAGCCCGGCAGTGCGTCGGTGACCGTCGAGAATCCCTTGGGCCGCACCTCGGCTGCGAAGACGGTAACCATCATGTCGGCCACCAATCCCGTCCCCGAAGTCAAAAGGCTCAGCCCGCGGTTCATGCTGCAGGGGAGCGCCGGCTTCACATTGACGGTGATCGGCGGGAACTTCGTGCCGGGGGCGGCGGTTCTGTGGAACGGCAGCCCGAGAGGCACCACCTTCGAAAGCCCTACGATCCTCACGGCGGCCATAACCGCGGCTGACGTGGCCGGCACGGGCAGTGCACTGGTTTCGGTGCGCAATCCGGCGCCGGGCGGAGGCGATTCCAACAGTCTCGAATTCGAAATCCGATCCGGCACGGTGATCACCGACCTGAGTCCGGTCTCGGTTGCTACTCCCTGGAAGGGTTTCAAGCTGAATGTCTTCGGGAAGAACTTTGCTTCCGGCTCTTCCGGCGGGTCGGCCGGGGCGGGCCGATCCGAGGCGCAGACGGGGCCGACCGTGCTGTGGAACGGGCAGCCGGTTCCGACCGTGACCGTGAGCAGCACGGAGCTGCAGGCGGACGTCCCTAGCAGCCAGGTGAGCAGCGGCGGAGGAACCGTGGAGGTGAGCGGCGGCGGAGGCGGGGCGTCGAACTCCATCCCCGTGCCGGTGACGGTGACCACTCCCACTCCGACACTGGAAGGGTTGAATCCCAAGAGCACCGCGCCGGGCAGCGGACAACTGACGCTCACGCTCGAGGGGCGCAACTTCACCGAGGGATCCAAGGTGCTCTGGGACGGCGCCGAGCGGACCACGAGCTTCGTCGACAGCACGAAGCTGCAGGCGGTCATTCCTGCCGGCGACATCGCCACGGCGGGCATGTCGCGGGTGACCGTGGCCAATCCGCTGCCGGGAGGCGAGTCCAACGCGCAGACCTTCGTGTACGTTCCCTCTCTCCTGTACCCGCGACTGGCAAGCAGCGCCCGCACGTCGGGCAGCGGCCCGGACGACAGCGAATATACGGGCATCGCTTTCACAAATCTCGGAAGTCAGGCGGGAACGGTAAGCTTCGCGGCTTTCGACAAGACGGGTTCGCCGATTGCGGGAAGCGGAATCACCAATCCCGCGGGCCTGGCGATCGAGCCCGGCCGGCAGCTCGCGGTCGTGGATTACCAGGTCTTCGGGGCGTCGTTGCCCGCCCAGAAGCCTCTGGGCTGGTTCCGCATGGAATCCTCGGCGGGCGGCCTGGTGGGATTCTTCCTGATGTTCAACGAGACTCTGTCGATTCTCGACGGGACCGACGTGTCGTCGCGGACCCATACGAGCTTCGTTCTCCCGGAGATCGAGGCCGACGGCTTCACCCAGGTGCATGCGGTCAATCCGGACGTGCAGCCGGCGGAAGTGCTGTTCGAGCTCGTGAGGGCAGACGGCACAGTGCGCGCCAATGCCACCCGTACTGTGGCGGCGAATGCGGCCGTGGTTGAGAAACTGACGGAACTTTTCCCCGGGGTGATGGCGGACGGCTCGGACTACGTGCGGGTGGTATCCAACCGCGGGATGGTGCTTTTCGAGTACCTGGGGAAGTCGGGGCAGTACGTGGAAGGGCTGAACGGGCAGGACGCCGAGGGCGGCGCGACGGTGCTCTACAGTCCGCAGTATGCGGTGGGAGGCGGGGACTGGTGGACGGCGCTTTCGGTGGTGAACCTGGAGGATCGACCGGGCACCGTGACCTTGCGGCTGATCGGGGACAACGGCGTGCAGCTGGGCAATACGGTGACGAGGACGCTGGCGGCGCGCGGCAAGCTGCGGATCGAGGAGCAGGACATATTCGTTGCGGCGGGGAGCGGGCTGACGCAGGGGTACGTG
>CAZHQK010000080.1:0-11169 GCA_964534795.1 uncultured Acidobacteriota bacterium | reverse complement strand
CGTGCGCATGTCGGCGGTACCCATGTCGCGAATGGTCAGGGCGCGATGCAGGTTGAAGATCCGTTCGGCGGCCAGATCGAGCGCGGCCGCGTCCTTCCGGTCGCCGGTCACGGCGCTGTACAGCAGCGCCTCCGCGCCGTTGTCGCCCTCGTAGCCGCGCGCCTTGAGCGGGGAGGCGGCCAGGGGATACATCCAGTTGCACAGGGTCAGCGAATCGTGCAGCTCCTTGCGCAGCAGCGCCCAGAGCGCGAACTTCGCCTTGTCGCGGTTCATGGGCGTGAAGTTGTCGCTCTCGTCGAGCGCTCCCGGACCCCAAAGCCTGGATGCGATGCGCCGCTGGATCTCGAGGGGCAGGCCGTTGCGGATGAAGTTCGAGTGCGAGTGGCACTGGGCGTCGCGGTTGTAGATGAGATTGATGAGCACGCCGGTCTGCCACGCCTCGTCCGCCGCGTGATGCTGGGGGTGCCCCATCTTCCACCAGCCGACGTTCGGGTCCTTGTAGTATTCCTCGGGGAATTTCCAGCGTTCGGCCAGGCGTCCCGACCCTTCGCCGAATGCGCGGCCGAACTCGCCGATCCTGAAGGCGATGCGGCCGTAGATTTCCTTGAGGAAGCCGGGGTCGCCGCTTTCGTATTTCTCCCACGGGATGGACTTGTATTCCGCTTCGGGCAGATTGGCACGGATGAGGCCGTTCTCATAGGCATACCGGAAGTCGCGCTGCAGCTGGCTGTAGTTCGACCAGATGCCGTAGTCGTCGGCCAGGTTGCGCCCCACCACGGCGGCCTCGATGCTGGTGACCCCGCGCCGCCCGTCGGGGAAGGAGCGGAAGAAGCCGCGCGCGCCCCAGCCGACGCAGGTGCTCGCCGAGTAGCGGCTCACGCCGTACTTCATCTCGACCGAAGGCACGTCGAGGTGGGAGTGGCACCGGATGGGGCAGGAGTGGCAGCCGCCCATGCGAACCGTGAACTGTTCGGCGCCGGGCCCGAGATCGTAGACGGCCTTGGCGGTGCGGTAGGCCAAGCGGCCCAGGTCCTCGGGCCGGCACTCGCCGGTCTCGACGGCCGGGTGCGCTGCGCCCCAGTACAGCCCCTTGCGCGCCGTCCAGCGGCTTCCCGGGGACGAGAACTCGGCCCAGGGCTGCGGCGTGCTGGGAACGACGTGCTGGTTGTTGGCTCCGAAAAGCGACAGAACATAGCGGACGGTTTCCCTCCAGGCCTTGCCTTCGGCGGCGATGCGCACGGCTCCCGTGCCGCGCACCGCGATCGCCTTCAGTCGCTTGGAGCCGAATACGCCGCCCACGCCGCCCGCGGAATGGGAGTAGCTGTTCAGGATGCTCGCCAGCCGCACCAGGTTCTCGCCGGCCTGCCCGATCGCGGCCACCTGGGTTTCCGGGCCCATTTCCTGGCAGATGGCGCTGACGGCGCGGTATATGCCGTTGCCCCAGAGATGGGAGGCATCGCGGATTTCCACCTTGTCATCGACGATGGCGACATAAACCGGTTTGGGAGCCCGTCCCTCGATGATCACGGCATCCCAGCCCGCGTACTTGAGTTCGGCTCCCCACTCTCCTCCCATGTGCCCCGAAGCGACGAGCTCCACGGGATAGACCGCGGGGAAGATGGTCGTGATCGAGGTGCGCCCGCCGCAGGGAGCGCCGGTGCCGGTCAGCGGTCCGGGCGCGACGACGATCTTGTTTTTCTCGTCGAAAGCCCCGGTGCGCGCCGGGACTTCATCCCACAGCACCTTGTAGCCGATGCCGGTGCCGCCGATGAAATCCCGGTAACGCGCGATCGTGTCCTCGGTCGCAATCCTGCCCGAGGTCAGGTCCACGCGCAGGATCTTGCCCGTCCACCCGCCGAAAGAGCTCAAGGTATTTTCCTCCCGACATCGTGGCAGGGACTGCACCGGCCGGTCCTGCGCGCCTCCGCGATCGGCAGGGCGACCTGCCGTATCGGGACCGCGCGGGTCAGATCCCGCCACGGAAGGTAGCGCAGGGCCTGGGCGGGGCAGGCGGCCGCACATTCGGGTTCTCCCCGGCACAGAAAACACTTGTCGGCCTTCCCCGCCTCGGCGTCGAAGACGATCATTTCCCAGGGGCAGGCCCGCAGGCACATCATGCAGCCCTTGCACCTGGCGCGATCCACGACGCGCGCCCGGGTCTTGTCGTCTGCCACGATGGCGTCATGCGGGCATGCGCTCGCGCACGGCACCGGGTGGGGGCACTGCAGGCAGGTATCCTGAACCACGCGGAAGTTTCCGAACTGCCCCAGCGAATGGCCGATCCCCAGGCGCTGGCCGCGCGGGCCGAAGTTGAGGTTGCGCGCCACCCGGATGCGCGCCCGCGCGGGTTGGGAACGGCCGTCGTTGTACTCGGTGCAGGCCAGCTCGCAGCGGCGGCAGCCGACGCAGCGTGTCGTGTCGGTGACCAGGATTCCGTCGGCGTTCTCCGTGATCACCACCGATGCATCCTGGGCGAACCCCGCCCAGGCGGCGACGGCCGACAGCACGGCGGTCGTGCCGAGCGAGTACTGGAGGAATTCGCGGCGGGTCGCCTCGTCGCCCATGGCTCATCCTTCCGGGCCGCCCGGATGCTCGCGCGCGGCGGCCGTCCCTATTATATGGACGGCACGCGCAAGCGCCATCACATTCCGCGGCAGACGAGGCGCCGACAAGGTAAAATCATTTTTTCGGGCAAAGCCCGCCGTGTCGCGGCCGCCCGCGATCACGGGCCGGCGCGGCCGGGCCCCGGGCACCTTGCCGCGCACCCGCTGAGTCGGCCGACGGGTCCGCGGCGGTTCTTCCGGCTTCGACCCCGGTCAGGCAAAAATCTCGACCAGCCGGCGCGCGCGGTACTCGAAGATCCGGCGCACGTCGCGCCGCACGAACAGCCGGTCCGCAGCCGCGCCGAAGGGGACGCGGTAGCGCACGAAATCGCGCACCTCGCAGCGGCCGTCGCGCTCTGCGAAGGTGTGCTCGTGGATCCATCGCCGGTAAGGGCCGCGGCGCTGCTCGTCGACGAACCTGTGGGGCGGCTCCCACACGGTGATCTCCGACTGCCAGCGCAACGGGATGCCGTGCAGGCGCAAGCGGTATTCGATCAGCGTCCCGGCACCCATCGCGATGGGGCGCGGCGTGAGGATCTCGAAACGCAGCCACGGCGGGGTGATGACCTCGAGATTGGCGGCATCGGCGAAGAAAGGAAAGACCTCCGCGGCCGGGCGCGGCAGCAGCAGAACGCCGGATACGATAGAATCCTTCCCCTGCCTGCCGAAGGATATGCAGGCAGGCCCTCCGGCTTGTCCCGTCATGGATTCAACCTCCAGATCGCGAAGTTGAGCGCGGCGGCGAAACTCACCCACAGCCAGTAAGGCAGGAGCAGGATGCCGGCCGGCCGCGATCCTTTCCAGAACGCGATCACCGTCCCGCCGATCGCCGCCCACAGGAGCACCACGTCCACGAGCGCGGCCCGCGGGTTCTGCAGGCCGAAAAACAGCGGGGACCACAGCGCATTGAGAGCCAGCTGCAGCGCGAACCAGCCGAACGCGGCGGCTCCCCCGCGGAAACCCCGCCGGCGCCAGACCAACCATGCGGCCAGGGCCATCATGACATAGAGCGTGGTCCACACGGGCCCGAAGACCCAGCCCGGCGGATTCCACGAGGGCTTGACCAGAAGGGGATACCAGGTGTCGACCGAGCGCGCGGTAAAGACCGCCCCTGCGCTCCCCACGCCCAAGCAGACTGCAAGCCACAGGATCAGGACCGCCGCGCTGCGACCATTCCTCATCGTTCCGCCTCGCGCCGGTGCGCGGCCCGAGCGATGCCGCGCAGCATGCCTGCAAAGACGAGCTTGTGCACCGGGTAGACCAGATACCAGTAGGCCAGGCCCGTCAGGCCTGCGGGATCGAAGACCGCCGTCTGCCGGATTATCGAGGCACCGTTTTCGCCCGTCACCTCGAATTCGAGCCATGCCCGTCCGGGAAGCCGCATTTCAGCGGCCAGGCGCAAGACATGCCCCTCCTCGAAGTCCTCCACGCGCCAGCAATCCAGCACATCGCCTCTGCGCAGGGCTACGGGGTCGCGCCGCCCCCGGCGCATGCCCACGCCGCCCGCGAGCAGATCGATCCAGCCCCTGAGCTTCCAGAGCCAGTTCCCGTAATACCAGCCGCTGGAGCCGCCGATGCGCTGAATGGGGGCGAAAGCCGCGGCAGGCTCCACCGGCACGCGCACGGTGCGGGAATCGATCAGCCGGTTGCCGAAGCGCGTGCCGCCCCATGAACGCGCAGGGCCCGCCGCCGAGAGTGCGTCCGACCAGCGGGTCGCGAAATATTCGCGTTCTTCCTCGCGCAAGGCATCGGCGATCGCCTGCCGCACTCCGACCGGCCGGACCGCGAACACCCGCAGCGCAGCGTCATCGCGAACCAAGGTCGGGTGGCGGATGCTGTCGATCAGCTTGCGCCCCACGCGGGCATAGAGCGGCGTCACCAATCCCAGCCACAGGCTCGACAGGCGCGGCGTGAGCACCGGCACCGGGATCATGATGCGCCGCAGGCCGCGCCGGCGGGCATATTCGCGCATCAGCTCGCCGTAGGAAACCCGGTCGGGGCCGCCGATTTCGTAGATCGTATGCCCTGCGGCCGGAACATCCAGCGCCGCGCGCAGATATTCGAGCACATCGCCGATGGCGATCGGCTGGGCTTGCACCGATACCCAGCGCGGCGTGATCATCACCGGCAGGCGCTCCACCAGGGCGCGGATCATCTCGAACGACAAGCTGCCCGACCCTATCACGATCGACGCGCGGAACTCGATGACGGGGACTCCGGAACGGCCGAGTATCGCACCGACCTCCTGGCGGCTGCGCAGATGCGCCGACAGCCCGCCGCCGGCATCGCCCAAGCCCCCGAGATAGATGATCCTTCCCAGGCCGCTTGCGGCCACCGCCGCGCCGAAGCGCTCGGCCGCGGCGCGGTCCGTTTCCTCAAAGCCGCGCGCCGCTCCCATGGAGTGCACCAGGTAGTACGCCGCAGCGGCACCGTCCATCGCGCGCAGCAGCGATTCGGCATCGAGCACGTCGCCCGCAACCACCTGGGTTTGCGGCCCGACGCGAGGCCGGAGGAATTCCGGGCGCCGCGCCAGGCAGCGCACCGGATAGCCCTCGGCCTCCAGCCGCTTCAGAAGCCTGCCGCCGACATAGCCGGTTGCGCCCGTCATGAGAATGAGCGGTTTCATGATTGTGCCGTTCGAGCCCAACGGTGGCCCCCTGCCGGCAAGTTCGACGAGCAGAAATTCGAAGAGCTGGCGGCGGCATGCCGCAGCGCAGCCGGCCGATAGAAGGCCGTGCCGGCGCGCGCCGCCCGATGCGCCGGCGTCCGATCCGCAGGCTCAGGGAGACACGATGCCGTAGCCCCTGGCCTTCACCATTTTCTCGTAATGCCCGAGTATCAGATCCCGGCGCTGGAGTGTCGTCTGAATCTCCGGCAGCGTCAGGAATTCGCCGCACCTTTGCCTGAGAGCCGCCTCGTCGAGCTTCGCCAGGGCCTCCATCATGGAACGCGAAAAAACTTCCATCTCCTTGGGCGACCTCAGCTCGCCCACGCTCTTGAAGCAGCGCGAGTGGTCGATCATCACGCAGCGGAAGTCGGGCGTCACCAGGATGTTGCCCAAATTGCGGTCGATGTTATAGACCAGTTGATCGAAGACGCGCACCTTGTGTATCTGCCACATCCAGCGGATCAGGTCGGGGGGCATGATCTTCTTTTCGAGCCGTTCCTTTTCCAGCATGCAGTCATCCACCCAGTACTGCAGCGAACCCTTCGTGCCCATGTACTCACGCGCCACGGTGACCGGCACCATGTTGAGGCCGAGGAGCTTGTCGATCTCGTAGGCGGCCACTTCGAACTTCCAGGAGTCCTTGAAATCGTATTCCGCGGATCTCTCCAGCTGGGTGATGCCCTTCTTGCGTTCGTCGATGCGTTTGAAGAGTGCGTCGTGCCGGACCTTGCCGTCGTCGAGCGTCAGCCGTTCGGGACTGGTAATTCCGCGGGGCGTCCCCCGGCTCGCGACCACCCTGGCCGTGCGCAAGAATTCCTCGACCTGCTCACGCGTCGAAAACGGTTCGATCAAGCTGTCCCGGACGGAGCCGGGCGCCTGCGCCCGGCCGGGCGGCCCGGCGAGCGCAATCATAATCAGCGGCAGAAAGCTGAGATGTCTCTTCATGGCAGCCCCCATGCGGGCCTCAGGGCTCGCCTGCAATACCGAGCGGCGCCGCGACCGAGGGCGCAGCAGGCGCATCCGTTCGACCGATCGGAACAATCGACGGCCAGTATAGCACCGTTCCCGCGCCGCTGCCTCTGCCGGGGTATCCAGGAGGGATTGCGGGAAGCCCGCCGGTGCATAGGGATCCGGGACAAGCCGCCCGCACAGGACTCAGCAGCGGCTTCGGTCTATAGTAAGATAGAGGCCATTCGATCCCTGCGAGCGGGGATGTCATAGAGGAAAGGACGGACGCATGAACCGAGCTTTCGCACAATGGATCACGGCACTCGCGCTCATCATGGGCGCATCCCTCATGGCGACGACCCAACAGTCGATCGACGGCATCTGGACCGGAACCGCGGGCGTCGACCCGTCTCAAGCAGTCGCCATCACCGTTGTTTTCAAGACGGAAGAAGGCGTGCTGAAAGGCTGGATGGACATACCCGACCTGGGGATTGCCGGCCTGGCCCTCAGCGATGTCAAGTTCGACGGCAAGAGCCTGAGCTACGGAGTTCCATTGCCTGACGGAACGGTGCCTTGCTGGGCTCAACTGGGCGCGGACGGCACCTTCTCCGGGTCCTTCGACATGGGAGGAACCACTGGAACCTTCACGCTCCGCCGTATAGACAAGCAACCATAACGAAAGGCCGCGGATCGGCATTTGCAGGCCGGCAATCCGATGCGGGCTCCCGATTCCTTCCGAAGCGCCCGCCCCGCACCGGACGGGCGCCGGGCTTACAGCTTGCGCTCGAACGAGAGCTTCTGGATCATGTCGTCCAGCTGTTTCTGGGCCGCGGCGCGCGCCTGCTCGAGCTTGTCGCGTTCCGCCCGGATCGCGCCGATGCGGTTCTCCTGCTGATCGAGCTGCTTGACGTACCGCAGCCGCAGCGCCGCCTCTTCCGGTGTGCCGCCCATGCGCTGCAGATTCTCGCGCACCCTTTCCTGGTCGCGGAAGATGTCGCTCTGCTCCTTCTCCAGTGCCGCGATCTTGCGCGCCAGCTCGCCGATCTCCGCCTTGCGGGCTACGACCGCCGACAGGGCCTTCTCCATCTCGGGATCCAGCGATTTCTCCTTGATCCAGACGGCGATCTGATCCGAGGTGAGATTCGTTATCATGTACGTGGTTTCCTGCGGCTTCTGCTCGCGCACGGCGAACTCCGTGGTCGTCTTGGGCCTGGCGTCGATCTTGAAGCGATAGTAGCTCGCCGAAGACTCCGCCGCCTGCGGCGTATCGACGAGGCTCCAGCCGCTGCGGACCGGATGCTCCAGCACGACGGTGCGCGCCTTGTCGTCGTTGTTGCGCACGACATACACCTTCCTCTCGGTCAGCTTGGAATGCATGCGGACGATCCCGCGGTTGATCTCGACGCGTTCCACGCGCTGCGCCTGGGTATCGCTCCTGGAAGACACCTCGACCCCGAGATCCAGCGCATAGCTGAGCAGGCGGCTCTCGCCCGGCTGCACCGACCCGATCAGGCCCTCGCCCGCAAAGGCGTTGCCGTCGATGACCGTGAAGGCGCCTCCGTCCAGTGTCAGGCCGCTCGTGTTCTTCAGCCAGACCGCCAGCCGAGGCCGGCTCTCGCCGAACGCGGCGTTGAACAGCGAGACTTTTTCTCCCTCCACCGCCGTGTGGATGATCGGCAGCAGCGCGGATTCGTTGCGCCGGATGGTCACCGGCTGCCGCAGCCTGTACTCGAACTGCTCCCCGAGAGCCTGCGCCTGAGCCGCCGGAGGCGCTTCGGATCGCATCATCCGTCCGATTTCATCCATGGCGGCCGTCTCCGATCCCGGCGCCAGCAACATGGGCTTGAGGGCCCGCAACGCGGACGGCATTTCCGGAACGCCGGCTTCGGCAGTGGTTCCCAGGACGTCCCTGGCACCGCGCCCGCCGGATTCGAGGTACAGATCGACCGCCGCCTCGCGCCCCGCAGATACGGCGACATCCGGCTGCACGGCCTCCCCGTAACCGCGCGCGCCTCCTGCCGTGACGGTGTACCGCCCGGGGGCGGCTTCGATCCGGTACCGGCCCGCGTCGTCGGTCCGGGCTTCTGCGATCCTGTTGCCGCTCTCGTCGAGCAACGATACGCGCGCCCCGGAAACAGCGGCGCCGGCGGAATTGCGGACGGTCCCGCTTACGGCCCCCTGGCCTGTGGGCACCTCGAGCGTCCCTTCGTGGAGCTGCGGCCGCGTCTGCACGCCCTCGGGAAGCGGCACGACCGGGCGGCGGGCGTAAACCGGCTGCGACAGGTTCTGAACGAAGCTTATCGGGGCGCCAGCGACCAGCGACAGGGACACATCCACCCAATCCACGGGCGTGGTGTTGTCCACGATGGCCCATCCCTGGAGCAGCGGCTTCTCCGCCGTATCGAGCACGATGCGGTAGGTCGTCTTCCAGATGGGCGACTCGGAGGTGTAGCCCACGTAAAGCCGGCGCTCGCCGGCGCCGGTGGTCCGGATGACCAGCTTGCGGACATCGCGCCGCTGCCGGCTGCTCAAGATGTCCAGATAGCGGTACATGTCGGCCGCAAATTCCTTGTCGGCGAACTGCAGCGCGCCCGCCGATTCGAGCCCGACGAGCTTCAGCTCGCCGGCGGGCGAAAGGACGGAAACCTCGAGCGAATGCAGGGCCGCGTCACCCGGGGACGTTCTCGCGCGCATTTCGGCTCCCATGAGCCTTCCGGCGACGGCGCCGCCCGGAGTCTGAATCGCGACCTCGGCCCCCCGCACTTGGTTGAGAAACCCGACAAGGTCCCGGGCCGCGCCGAGTTCCACTGGCAGCTCGCCCAGGCGACGCTCCAGGGGCGCCGCCGAATCGTAGGTCACTCCCGAGATCTGCCCCCCGCCCAGGTCGATGACCGTCAACGACTTCAGCACATCGTTCATCTGGGAGCGCGGCAGGGTGATCTCAACCGCCTGGGCACCCCGCACGGAGCCCAGGTGCTCGAAATATCCCATGCCGTTTTTGTAGAGCACCACCTTGCGCACCGGCAGCGGATCCTGCGCCGCATGCACCGGTCCCGGGCCCATGGCGGCCAGCATGAGGACGGCAAACGTTCCAGAACGCATCTTCATGTCCCACCTCCTGATTGATGACGAAAAAAAAGCGCCCGACTTGCGAAATTATCAAAATGCCCGTAGCCCGGGCGGCGAGGCGGCGATTCGCTTGCGGATCCCGGTTCTCGGGTATAGACTCAAGCTCAACAAACGGATCGTCTCCAAAAGTATACCGCGAACGCGGTCTAACCGCGGTTTCAAAGTCGGTCAATCCGGCGCACAGCACGAGCCGGGCGGTATTTGTCGGCGGCTGGTCCCTGGCCCGGCCGTGACTCTTCCGGATCGCCCCGGTCATCGGCGCAGTGCCGGCGGGATTCGTCTGCAAGGGGATGGCGGGCAAGCCGGAAGCCCAGCGGCTGCCGCAAGGCCCGGCGACCCGGCGGCTGGGAGATGCGCTCGCCGACGCACAACCTCGCGCGGTATACTGCTCGCCGGTCGCCGCCTGCGCTGCACGACATCCGGCGGCGCATGCATCCAGGGCAGGGGGATGTGTTTCCTGAAGGAGGTCTTCATGAGAAACCCGCGATTCAAGATTTCGATCTCTTCGGCGTTCCTCTTTTTCACCGCGGTCTCCTATGCCGCCGGACCGCTGCTTTTCGACAAGTCGGAGTACGCCGCCCGCCGCGCCAGACTGATGGAGCGCATTCCGGACGGGGCGGCGATCCTTCTCGGCGCGGGCCCGGCTACCGGCTACGGGGAGTTCTTCCAGAACAACGACATGATGTATTTTGCCGGCGTCGAGATCCCCGACGCCGCCCTGATCATCGACGGGCGCACAAGGACGAGCACGCTTTTCTTCACCATATCGGACACGGCGGCGCGCAACGAGGGAATCAGCCTGGAGCTGATCCGCAACACCTCCGCGATAACCGGCATCGAGCGGGTCGCGCCCATCGACCAGTTCACGCCGGCCCTGGCGCGCCTCGCCGCCGCCGGCGCGGTCCTTTATACCTCGTTCAAGCCCGAGGAACTGGCGCGCGAGTGCTCGGCCGAGAAATTCACGATCCTGCAGAACAGCATGATGTTCAACCTCTGGGACGGCCGTCTCACGCGCGAGCTGCAATTCGTCAAAAACCTGCGCGAGCGCTTCCCTTACGCCTCGGTCAAGGACGCCGCGCCCTTCATCTGGGAACTGCGCTCGATCAAGTCGCCGGCGGAAATCGAGCACCTGCGCAAGGTCGGCCGCCTGGGCGTCGAGGCCCACAAGGCCATGATGCGCGCCACGCGCGTGGGTGCTCCCGAATACGAGATGTCGGCCGCCTTCGAATACGCCGTCAAGAAGGCGGGCGCCCGCGATCTCGCATACAACGTCATCATCAGCTCGGCCGAGAACCACCCCTATCTGCACTACTACCGGCACGATCGCATTCTCCAGGCGGGCGACTTCATCGTGGTCGACGCCGGGCCGAACCTGAACTACTACACCGTGGACATCTCGGCCTCCTATCCGGCCGACGGGAAATTCACCCCGCGCCAGCGCGAGATCTACGAAGCAGCCCTGGCGATCCAGGAAGCCTGCAAGCAGGTCTACCGGCCGGGAATAGAGGCCAGGGAGGTGCAGCCGCTGGTCATCGAGATCCTGAAGAAGAAGGGGTTCGACACCGACAAGGACCTGTTCAGGATACGCACGATGCAGACGGGAATCAGCCACAACGTGGGCATGGCCGTGCACGACGTGAGCCCCGGGCCGCGCGGCCCGCTGCGCCCCGGCATGGTCTTCGCCTGCGACATCTATGCGGTCTTCCCGAATGAAAACCTGGGCGTGCGCATCGAGGACACCGTCGTCATCACCGAAACCGGTTGCGAGAACCTCACTCCGGGGCTCCCGCGCACGGTGGCCGAGATCGAAGCGTTCATGAA
>CAZHQK010000079.1:0-3192 GCA_964534795.1 uncultured Acidobacteriota bacterium | reverse complement strand
AAGCGCGATCGTCGCTTTGATGGAGCAGTGCACCGATGCGGAGGAGATCCTTGCCCGAGTACCGGAATTCTGCCGGCATCTGGCGGGACGGGGTTAGATCGGGCCCGCCGGATGGGAACGCGTCTCGGGTCTGTCGGCCCTGCGGGTTCGGCACCGCGATGCGTCCCTGCCGGGGCCGGAGGGTAGGTCCGCCGCGCCGTGCTGCAACGTGAGCTCATTACGCCAATTCACCGTTCGCGCGCGGCGCGCGGGACATGCTCGGCGCTCAGTAAGAGACCCGGGTGGCCGAGAGGATCTGCTGGAAGGTGGGCAGCATGGCGTTCCACAGAGGGGGAGGCGAGGAAACCACAACGCAAACGCTGCCGCGGGCATTCTGCGCGATATAGGTCCACCCGCTGACCATGCCCATGGCGCTCGCCATGTTGAAGGGAACGCCCACGGCCGCCCGGCCGCCCAGGGCGGCCTGCTGGGGCTGTCCGAGCTGCAGGCCGAGTCCGAGTGCGAGCGCCGCCGCCTGCATCTGGTCGAGGACCTCCTGCACCGACCCGACCCGATACATCACGTACACTTCGACCGAGGACCGTGTGGCCGCATCCGCCGCGGCGAAGGCATACCACGGTGCGACCATCCGTATTCTGGCGATCGCCTGCCCGTCCGACTGCCAGGTGTAGGGGTAAGGCACCGAGATGTTGCCTTCCGGATCGTTCCAGACCCGCATGCCTGCAGGGATCGGGCTGGATTCCGTCCGGGCGGGCCCCGGAGTTGTTTCACCGATCTTCTCGCTTGCGCCTTGGCGCGGTCGGGCGGGCTCCGGAGTTGTTTCGCCGATCTTCTCGCGCGCGGCTGGGGGCGGTTCGGTTGGAACGTAATCCTCGCCGACATCGCGGCCGTAGTCCTCCCACAAGGCGACCCCTATCATGGCGGCGACAACGGCGCCCGCGGCAACCAGCGCCCATTTTATCAGCCGCGACTTCGGCGACCGGGCTCTCGGCGGGGCGGGTGTCACCGGCCGGACCGGTTCTTCCCACTCCCGGCGCGACGGCTCCCCGGCGACCGGGCTCTCCGGCTGCAGCCGGGCCTGCTCGGCCGGTTCGGGCCGCCGGGCTTCCGCCCGCGGCGGCACCTCCGCCGCCGGCCTCTCCGGCTCCGCAGCCGCGCGCCCGTCGCCCACGGGCCACGGGCTTGCTTTTCCTTCGAGCGCCTCGCGCAGCGCGCTGACCGAGGCGAAGCGTTTCTCGGGCTTCTTTTCCAGGCAGCGCAGTACGACGGCGTTCATGGCGGGCGATACCCCCGGCAGCGGCTCGGGCGACACCTCGCGGATCTGGAAGGGTATGTCGCCGGACTGGAAGGGCGGCTCGCCCGACAGCATCTCATAGAGCAGAATGCCGAGCGAATACAGGTCGCTGGCCTCGTTGCTCTTGCCGGCCAGTTGCTCCGGGGACATGTACAGCAGCGTGCCGGAGCTTACCTGGGATGTCAGCCGCGACATCGAATCGCGGCACACGCGCGCGATCCCGAAGTCGGCGATCTTGACCGAACCGTCCTTGCCGAGCAGGATGTTGCCCGGCTTGAGGTCGCGATGGATGATGTTTCTGGCGTGGGCATGCTCCAGGCCCCTGCAGACGTCGATCGCGATGCGGCGCGTTTCCTCTTCGGAGAGCCTGCCTTCGCGCGCGATGCGGTGCGCCAGGGTCTCTCCCTCGACATATTCCATGACCAGGAACTTCGTGGTCGGGCCGTCCTCGAAATTGTGCACGCGCACGATGTTCGCATGCGCGAGGATCATCGAGTGCCTGGCTTCCGCGATCAGGCGCTTGACCGAGCCCGGGTCGCGGCTCAGCACGTCGCGCAGCACCTTGATGGCCACCGGCATGTCGAGCTTCTCGTCGTGCGCCAGATAGACCATTCCCATGCCGCCCGCGCCCAGCTCCCTGACGATGCGGTAGCGCCCGAGAAGGCGCGTGTCCGGCAGCAGGCCGACTTCCGTGGCCGCCATGTCGAGTGCGTCGGGCTCCATGCCCGGTGGGCCCGTGGGCGAAAGCGCGCGCCCGCAACGGGCGCAGTAGCTGCTGTCGTCGGGATTGCTCGCCCGGCAGTAGTTGCAGAACATCGAGTGTCGGCTCCGGCGTCTGCGCATCAAGCTACAGCAGTCGGCGCGGACTGGCAACTGTTTTTGCGCGCCGGAAAGGCTGCAGGGCGGGCACCGGCGCAGGTGAAAGGAGACTGGCGCAGGGCGGCTTTTTATATCCAAAACCGCCGGCCTTCTGGTATATTGGCGCCACAGACCGCATCAGGATTAATGTCATGTCCACGGTCGCGTGCAGCCGGAACGTCCGGCGATTCGACCGATCTTTCCGGCACCGGTTTCCGCGGGCGCGGAACCCGGGGTTATTCCGCGGGGAACGCCCGGGCCGGCGCCACCACGCTCAATCATTTGAAAAGGGGCAATGACCATGAACATGATCGAGAAACTGTTCAGCAAGACACCCAGCGCCACAGACATCCGGATGCAGCTCAAGGAGCTGGACCGGGAACAAAAGAGGAAACGCCGCGACCTGGAGTTGATCGAGCAGATCAAGCAGGAGAAAGTACGCCAGGCCGTCGCGGCCAAGAAGGCCGGCAGGCAGGAGGTCCTGCGCGATCTTTACCGCGAGCTGCGGCAGGTCGAGATCGACAATGGGTACGTCAACAGCGACCTGCGCCGGATTTCCCTGGCGCGCACGGCCCTGGCCTCGTTTCTGCGGAGGCTCGAGCTGCTCGAGCGCAGCAAGAACCGCAAGAGCGTGCAAAACCTCATCACGCGTTTCAAGAACAGCTCCATCCAGAAGGCGATCGACACGGCATCGGTCGACGACGACACCTTCAACGACATGCTCGAGGAGATCCTGGGCGAGGAAGAGATCGCCGCGGACCAGGGGAAGGCGAAGGAGGACCCCGGCTTTGCGGCGTTCGACCGGGCGATCGCCGAGATGGCCCGCGCCGAGGAAGCGGGCGTCAGCGAGGAGGTCCTGTCCAGGATGCGGGACAGGATCGCCGCACCCGACAACTATCCCTCATACGGCAACAAGGTCGCGGCGCGCGCCCCGGACAACTACCCCTCGTACGGCAACAAGGTAGCCGGCCTCAGCGATATCGAGCCGATGGATTCGGTCTTTCCGGGCCTGAGGGAGCCTGAAGGCCCGAAGCCGTCTC
>CAZHQK010000078.1:0-2751 GCA_964534795.1 uncultured Acidobacteriota bacterium | reverse complement strand
GCCTTGCGGCTTCCTGGACGGCGGGCTGGGGGGGAGGCACCGTTTGCGGCGCCGGTTTTGCAGGCGCGGGTGCCTGCGCCTCCGGCGGATTCGCAGAAACCGATACCGGTGGTTCCTTCTGCGCGGCCGCGGCCCTTGCCTCTGCAGCCTGGGCTGAAACCTGCTGCAGCGCGGCCGGCGGCGGCTCGGGTGCGGCGGCTGGCGCCCGGTTCGCCGGCGCGGGTTCGGGCGGGACGGCCTGCGATGCGGGCGGCTCCGCAGGGGCGCCGTCTCTTTTCGGCGCCGGGCTTTCGGCAGGACGCGCGGGAGTCCGATCCGGTTCTGCCGTCCGGGCCGCAGGAGCCTTTGAAGGCTTCGCGGCGGAGGTCCCGGGCTTCGGTGCCGAAGTTTCGGGCGCTTCTGTGATTTCTGCATTCTCGACGGCCGGAGGAGATGTCGCGGCCGGCTGCGGCGTTATCTGAGGCCTGGCTGCGGATGGTACTGCCGGCGGCGACGAAGGAGCAGCCGCATTCGGTGCGACGGGAAGCAACCGGTATAGCGCGAAGGCGGCCCCGGCCAGGAAAACCACGGCGGCCGCACGGACCACCGGTTTCCAGATTCTCCGCCCGGGCTTGGACAATCCGGCCGACGAAAACAGGACCCGCTCCGGCGGCGGCGCCGCGCCGGCTGCTTCCCCGGCGGCCGTTGCCGATCGAGCTTCCGGGACCGGTCCGGTGCCCGACTCGGGCGCTGCAGCAGGCTCCGGCCCGGCCGCCGCTGCCCGGGTCACGGCCGAGGGCAGCGCCACGACATTGGACTTCTGCTGCAACTCGAGCTCGTCAAGAGCGCGCGCCAGCTCGGCGTCGATATCGGGTATCCGGCCCGGTTCTCTTTCGCGCGGGATTTCTTCTTCGGCACGGGCGGCTGTCGATTCGGGGGGCGCGGCATCGCGCGCAATAACCGGCGCTGCAACGACTTTCGGCTGCTTTTCACTCCGGGCGGCCGGGCCGGGCCCGATCTCGGTCGCAAGGGCGTCGAGCTCCTTGAGAAAGTCGCCCACCAGCGTTTCGACGTCTTCCGCACCCCGAGGCGGCCCCTGCGCGAGCGACCCATGCCCGGCGCCGCTCTCGACTACCTTCCGACCGGGCGAGGAAGGAGATCCGGAAGACCTGTCGGGAGTCCACGCTCTCTTCGACTTGCCGCTCATGATGACACCTCGAAGCTCCAGGGGCGCAATGATTTGCTGCAATCTCAGAGCCGTTCGGGTGAGAGCCACCCCTGTTCGCTATTGATACCACACTAGCCGCACCGGACATGCTTTGCAAGCGAAATCCTGATTGTCGCCCGCGAGCCATCCCGAAGACCCGAAGCAACAAGCTTGCGGTCAGGCAAGGCGTGCCGGACCTACTGCCGCGCGGCACTGGTATGCACCATGCTCTGACCCGTTTGGGAATCGCCGCAGAGCCGGCGGATCGGGAAAGCGCCTTTCCGGCGGGCAAGCAATGGGAGGAATATCGGCAGATGAGCAGGCGCAAGGACCGCATCATCAGTGATTTCTTGATCGGAGTCTTCGCCCGCATCCGGGCGGACAGGCTCCTGACCCGTGACAGGGGCTTCTATTGCGACTGTTTCAGCGGCCTTCGACCGGCCGGAGCCTGAGCCGCCGTTCCGCGGAAGCGGCGGCGCGCGGCCGGGTCGCAAGGCTTACAGGCTGCGCTTGCGCGCGCGGATTCCGCGGCGGCTGCCCTTGCTCTTGAAAGGTCGACGCCGGGGGTCGAACGGCGGCGGGCCTCCCATGGAGGGCAGGCGCGGCACTCTCTCCCTGGCCTCGCTGACCTTGATCTGGCGCCCCGTCAGTTCCTTGCCGTCGAGGGTCTCGATGGCTCTGGCGGCTTCCTCCTCCGACTCGAATTCGACGAAGGCGAAACCGCGCGGCCGGCCGGTGGCGCGGTCGAGCGGCAGAATTACATCGGTGACGGTCCCTACCGTCCCGAACAGATCGAGAAGATCGTGACGGGTACTGTCGAAACTGAGATTTCCGACGAAGGCTTTGCGTGAAATGATTCACCTCTCTTGCAATGACCCGACGAACGGGTGCGGACTTGGGGCTATTCCGGGCGCCTCCTGGCGGGTTTTCTCGACCCTGCGGGAGGGTGGGACTCTCGATAAAAGGCGATATCGGATTCGGTGACCGGCATGTTGCTGCGGATGGGAGCTTCCCGGCTCTCGCTGCCCAGTGCCGCCAGCAGCTTCTGGTAGCAGAGGTCGGGCCCCTCCTGGAACATGAGCTGACGGTTCCGGAATGCGCTGTTCTCGATGGTTACCACCACCAGGCGCAGGTTCTTGTCCTTGTCTTCGACCTGGAAGCGGTATTCGCGCCGCTCGGCCTGGGGTATGACTCCGAGGTATCGAAGTTGCAGCACCAGATCTTTTGCCATCAGGTCTTCCCTTTCCGGGGATCCGCCGTTGCCGAAATCGAAGCTCTTGCGCGCGGGTGGCTGCCGGCTACAATCCGAGAGGCTCGATTTACGATCCCATTATACACCGTATCGGCGAATCAATCCCGGATTATCGAGGCCTGGCACGCCGTGCCGGACCGCCGGCTTGTTGCTTCAAGTCACCGGTCCCGCTGGCGCGCGGGACCTTATAGCTATCCTGCAGCGCTTTTTGCTGCAGGATTTATAATCAGCCCCATTCGAGATTTTATGGAGACGCAAAAAAAATCGTGAGCACGCATCGTCCCGCTACGAATACGCGGGACCAACCGTTCGA
>CAZHQK010000077.1:0-22211 GCA_964534795.1 uncultured Acidobacteriota bacterium | reverse complement strand
TCGTCGATGGCCATGCGCACGATCAGCGGGAAGTCCGGAGCGGTATTGCGCCGGCACGACTCGACCAGCTCGAGCAGGAAGCGCAGCCGGTCCCGGCCGTATTCGTCGTCCCGGTTGTTGTAGAGCGGCGAGAGGAACTGGGAGGTGAGGTACGCCAGGGCGTGGATCACCATGGCGTCGAACCCCGCCTGCATGACGCGCCGCGCCGCCAGCCCGTAGACCTTGACGAACTGGCGGATCTCGTCGGTGCTCAGGACTCGTACCGGACGCTGGGCCACGAGCGACACCCGCTCCCCGACCCCCAGGTTGGTCATCTCCCGGATTCCCTCCAGGCCGCGGTCGTAGGGGAATCCCATGGAAGCCGCTCCGCCGCCGGCGGAAACCAGGATGGCGATCCGGGCGCCGGCGCGGTGCACGGCCTCCGTGAGTTCGCCGAGCATGGGGATGTAGGAGTTGTCGTCCACGCGCAGGGAGTGGGGGAAAGGATCGATGGGATCGAGCTTCGTGCATGCCTGGGCGGAATGGACCACGAGCAGTCCCGCGCCGCCTTCGGCCCGGCGCACGTAGTAATCGATGATGCGCGGCGTGACCTCTCCGTCGGAGGTGGCGAACAGGGTCTCGCAGGGGCCGAAGATGACGCGGTTCTTGAGGTGCATCCTTCCGATCCGGCCGGGTTGCAGGAGATGTTCGAAGCGGGCGTTCATGGTGGCCTTCCTTTCTCGGCGGGCATCCCCGCCGTTCAATCAACCCGATCGGCTGCGGTGCCCGGATGCGGCGCAAGTTCGCCGACCGGGGTCAGCCGATGTACAGAACACAGGGCCGGGTCTCCTGCTCGGGCATCATCGGCCAGCCTGCATATTCCCGGGCCAGGCGGGCGGCCTTCGAGGCCGCATCCGAAAGATCGCCGAAAACCCGGGCGGAGGTCGGGCACACCTCGCAGCAGGCCGGCGGCCGCCCCTGCTCGACCCGGTGGTAGCAGAAGTCGCACTTGGTTACGACATTGTCGCGAATCTTCTGGTGCACGGGTTTCTCGAAGGGCGTGCGGCCGTCCGGATAGAGCGTGCGGCGGTCGCGCACCAGGGTGCGCACGCGGTACGGGCAGTGCTCGATGCAGGCGAGGCAGGCGATGCATTTTTCGTAATCGATCATCACGATGCCGTCGGCGCGCTTGTAGGTCGCGCCCGTCGGGCATACCTCGGCGCACACCGGCCGCTCGCAGTGGTTGCACAGCACCGGCACGAACACCCGGTTGGCGTCCGGGAACCTCCCCATTTCCTTTTCCAGGACCTTCGTCTGGAAAACACCCGCCGGCGTGTTATGTTCCGATTTGCAGGCCGCCGCGCAGGCATTGCAGCCGACGCAGCGCTTGAGATCGATCACCATCCCGTACCTGGCCATGGCGTTTTACTCTCCGACCTTGGACACCTTGACGCGCACGCACATATCGATCTGGCCGCTGAGTATGTCGATGCGATCCAGAGTGGGCTTGGGAAGCAGGGCGTTGTGGTTGACCCCCTTGCCGGCGGAAATCGGCAGTCCCCTGGCCCAGTGGCCGAACGTGCCGCTCGAGATCACGCATTCGGGATGCACGAGCTCGGTGACCTGCAGGCGCCCGGTGTAGCTGCCGTAGCGCGATTCGACGCGGACGAGATCGCCGCTCTTCAACCCGCGCCGCTGCGCGGCCGACGTGTGCATCATCACGCTGTAGGTGTATGGGTTCGCCTGCGCGATCTCGTCGATCCAGAGATTCTCGGTGGTGGTCGAGAACTGGTGCGTCGGCACCTTGTTGTTGGTGGCGATCAGGTCGTATTCCGGGTCGTCGGCGTGCGCTTCGCACGGGATCCACAGGGGAACGGGGCTGTAGCACGACAGGTCCCACTCCATGCCCAGCTGCTCGAGAATCTTCTGGACGTCCTGCTTGTGGCCGAGCAGGTATTCCAGGTAGATCGGGACGCGCGAGGGGAGGAACATGCGCGGGAAGGCTTCCTGCACCGTCTTCGGGCGCAGCACGGCGCACGAACTGCGCGCGAAGCGGCCCATGTCGAAATCCGTACCGAAAATGGAGCGCGCCTGGAGCTCGGCGATCTCGCGCATCGTGTACGTGCGCTTGGGATCGAGCTTGCAGTCCTCGCTCAGGTTCCACATGGCGTTGCCCAGACGGTAGACGGCTTCGAGAATGCCCAGCCTTTCAGCCAGCTCGAGATAGATCTGGGTCCAGGGCGCGGCGTCCCCCGGAGGCTCGGCCACCGGCTGGCGCAGCAGGAAGTACCATTGTCCGGGCCCCGGTGCGATGAAAGCATAGGGGTCGTTGGCGGGGAACATGTCCCAGCGTTCGAGATCGTGGGCGTCGGGGAGAACGACGTCCGCGAACTCGGTCGTTTCGTCGATGAACAGGCTGATCGAGAGCTGGAACTTGAGCTTCTTCAGGGTCTCGGCCATGGCCGCCGGATCATGGCTGTTCATCATGTGGTTGGTCCGGCAATGGATCATCATCTCCGGCCGGTAGGGGATCCCGTACTTTTCGGGCTCGTCGATCCCGAGCGGATACAGGCCGCGCGTGAACAGGGCCGCGGGAAAGAGCTCCTGCAGGTCGAGCGTCTGGGGCGGGGCCGCCGTGCGCCCCGGATACGGCTTGTTGTATTTGGCGATGAAATCGGAGGGGATGATGAGGCCGTCCTCCGATACTCCCGCCGACCAATACGGGCCGACCGGGTTGACGCCGCGCTGGCCGCCGGGAACGTCGACCGCGCCCACGAGCAGGTTGAGCATGTGGATGGCGAAGCAGCTGTTCCAGCCGCCGCGATGCGCGGCCATGCCCCGCTTGAAATCGATGCCCGCGGGGCGCAGCGGCAGCGTGTGTCCGTCGATCTGGATGGTGCTGCCGATCGAGGCGGCCGTGCAGAACTCGCGCGTGATCCTGCGGATGCGCTCCAGGGGTATGGTGCAAATGCGCGCCATCTCCTCGGGGCGGATGGTGGCGAGATAATCCTTCAGCACCTGGAAGGCGGGGCGCACTGTCTCGCCGGCGGCGGAGAACTTTCCCTCGATGGCCGGGTCGGCCAGCGTGGCGTCGCTGAACGGCTTGGCGCAGCCGTCCTTGAGGTCCCACACCAGCGGCTTGCCTGTGGCGCCGTCGCGCAGGTAGCGCCCGTCGGAGCGCACCAGGTAGGGCCCGTTCGTCTGGTGCTTGAGGAACGAGACATCGTAGACGCCGAGCTCGCACACCATGACGTGCAGCATCGCCAGCGCCAGGGCGCCGTCGGTGCCCGGTCTGATCGGCAGCCATTCGTCGGCCTTGGACGCCGCGTGCGAGCAGAAGGGGTCGACCACGACCAGCTTGTGGCCGCGGCGCCGTCCTTCGGCGAGGCCGGCGGCGGCCGTGAGGGCAATGGTGTTCACCATGTGCCCCAGCTGCGTGCCCCAGAGCACGACGTAGCGGCAGCGCTCGAAATCGACTTCGGAGTTGAGGGTACCGTTGGTGATCAGCCAGGCGGGATGGGAGGCGGAGCCGCAGTAGTCCGCGCGGTTCCAGTGCATGTTGACGGTGCCGAACGCCCGGCCGAAGGCGCCGCTCAAGCGGTATCCGGCGATGTCGAAATGGGACAGGATCAGCTTGCGCGGGTCCTCGGCGCGAATGCGCTCGAGCTCGCGCACCACAAGGTCCATCGCCTCGTCCCAGGAAATCTCCTTCCAGCCGGGATCGACGCCGATCCCTTTCTCCGGGTTGGTACGCTTCAGGGGGCGGGTGACCCGGTAGGGGTGATGGACGTCCAGGGCGCGCACCAGGCCCTTGGCGCAGATGTAGCCTCTCGAGTTGGCGGCTTCAGGGTCGCCCTTGATCTCGACGATCCTGCCGTGCACCCGATGCGCCAGGATGCCGCAGCAGTTGTAGCAGCCGGCGCAGACGGTGGGGATCCAGACGTCATCTCCCGGTAATATCTTTTCTCGATCAGCCAGCATCGTATTACCTCGAAGCAGGGTCCCGCCGCAGCGCGGCCCCGTGCTCGTCGTCGCTCAGTTCGCTATCTCCCTGCTGCCAAGATCGCGCGCCGCCTTGGTTCCGATGTACAAGAGCATCGGGTCGTACGCGGCGGCCGTGCCGATGCGCTCGAGCCTGCCCCGGCGCACCCGGCAGGTCTCGTGGCAAAGACCGCCGTGACGACAACCGTCGAGTTCGATCGTCTGCCGGTTGGCCGCCGCCGCCGGGGCCTGTTGCTTGCCGGCCAGTTCGGCCACCGCCAGGCTTACGGGAGTGGCGATCACATGGAACATCTTGCTGAAGGCCAGATAGGCGAGGCCGAAGCAGCAGCACAGGACATGCACGTACCAGAGAACCGTGACCATGCCGGCCTCGTCCAGCCGCGCAGCCGCCGGGTAGAGGGCGCGCGACACGGGGTAGGAGACGAAGGCCGCGCTGGGCCGCGAGTGGCACATGGCGCAACTGCTCTCATGCAGCGCGCGGCCGCGCTCCATGTCGGGCGCGGCTGCCGGCAGCGGCGCCGCCAGGCCGTAATGTTCGACCCAGTAGGCCCGCAGTGCCTGAAGGTCCGCGGGCGGCAGGTCGCCTGCATAATCGGCGGCCATGGCGCGGAACTCGGCATAGGAAGTGATCTTGAGGCTTTCGAGCAGGAATCCCGACAGGGTGATGGCTCCCAGAATGCCGAGCGCCAGCGCGTCGCGCGCCGTGGTGCGGATCCGCTGCTTCCAGGCGAGACGGCGGACTACGGCAAGGATCAATCCCGTCAAGAGCAGCGCTCCGAACAGGTTCCTCAGGAACATGAAGGGATTCAGGGTCGACTGATAGAAGGGCTGTATCAGGTGCGCGAACGTGTCCGCCAGCGCATGGAACAGGAGCAGGAAAACGAAGCCTGCGACAATGCAGATGTGCGCCGGCCAGATGAGCGGATCCCTCCTGTCGCCCAGAATCCGTGCCTGCAGGAGGACATCGAACACCAGCACCTTGAGCAGCTTGAAAACCCGGAGAGTGAAAACGGCGCCCAGAAATCCCTTGAGCGCGGCGAGCCAGCGACGTGCCGGCGGGATGTCGCCCCGGCGCGTGCCGACCTGGAGCATGAACCAGGCGTCGATTCTGTGCACCAGGCCCACAGCCAGGATGATGAGTCCCGCATAGAGCGCGATCTCGTAAACCATGGTTTCGCCCCCTGGCGGTCCGGGGCGCGCCGCGCGCCCTCCGGATCGCTCTTACCCCCTCTCGCCCGGCGCGCAACCCGGGCGGGCGCATTCGGAAGGAGCCTGCGCGACGTACAGCCGGGGCTGTCCCGCGCTCTCGATCTTGCCGAGCGCCTGCAGAATCTTCTCCGGCTTCACGGGCACCTCCGTGAAGCGCACTCCGATCGCATCGTACAAGGCATTCAAAATGGCCGGAATGACCGGACCGACAGGTCCCTCGCCCACCTCCTTGTTGCCGAACGCGGATGTGGGGTCGTAACTGTCGACGATTTCCAGGCTCAGATCCGGCATGTCCATCGTGGTGGGCATCTTGTAATCGTGGAAATTGGGATTGAGCATCCGCCCCTCGGTGTCCATGACCATCTCCTCGTACAGGGCAGCCCCCAAGCCCATGGAGATGGCGCCTTCGACCTGGCCTTCCACCGCCATGGGATTGATGGGCTTGCCGCAGTCGCCGGCCTCCCAATAGCCGAGGATCTTGATCTTGCCGGTTTCGAGGTCCACTTCCAGTTCCACGGCCTGGGCCGTGAAACCGAAGGCCGGCGTGGGCCCGATGAGCTTCCCTTCGTAGTCCCCCTTGGGCTGGGGCGGCGTGTATTCGCCCGTGCCGAAGAGCGGGCCGACGGAACTCAAATACTGGGCGACCGCTTTCTGGAAGGGGATGCGGCGCTTGGGCTCGTACATGGAAAATATTTCGCCGTCCCGGCAGTCCAGGTGGTCGCGGCGCACCCCGAGCACGGCTGCCGCCACCTCGAACAGCTTGGCGCGCACGTCGAGAGCCGCACGCTTAATGGCGTGGCCGGCGCCGTAAGTGAGGCGGCTGTCGAAGGTGCCGTTGTCCATGGGCGCGAGCATGGTGTCCTGGCACACCAGGTGGACGTCACGGTAATCGATGCCCAGGACTTCGGCGGCCATCTGGCACATGACGGTGTGCGCTCCCTGCCCGATCCCCGTCGCCCCGATATAGACGGTGACGCCGGCTTCGGTGTCCACGCGTATGTTGGCCGTGGAGTGCGGGCGGTAACTGGGATACAGGAGGAAGGCGCCGCCGGTGCTGTAATGCCCTCCGGCCATGCCGATGCCGCGGCCGAATGGGAGCTTGCCGTACTTGTCGACGATTCCGGATCGGCGCGCCACCGATTCGAGGCACTTCTTGAATTCCGAATGACGGACCTCGATGACCGTCGGGGTCTTGTAGCCGGTCTCGCAGGCGTTGATCATCCGGATTTCGTAAGGATTGAGGCCGAGCTTCTCGGCACCCATGTCCAGCAGTCCCTCGACGCAGATGCGCACCTGCACTCCACCCAGGCAGCGCTGCGCTCCGGCCGTCGGCTTGTTGGTGAAGACGCGCTTGCCCCGGTAGCGCACGACCGGGATCTTGTATGGCAGGTGGGTCAACGCGGCGATGAACCACAGGACGACGAATCCCCAGCTGCTGTGCGCGCCGCCGTCGAGCAGGCAGTCGAAATCCACGGCCGTGATATGGCCCTGGGCGTCGAAGCCCATCTTCATCCTCATCAGGCAGGGATGCCTGCCCTTGTTCTGGAAGAAGACCTCCTGCCGGGTGTAGGTGATCTTGACCGGCCGCCCCAGCTTGCGGCTCAGGAGGCAGGCCACCATGCACGCGGGTGTGGCTTCGGTCTTGCCGCCGAACGCCCCGCCCACGGTGGGGACGATCACCCGGATCTTCTCCATGGGCATGCCGATGGTGCGCGCGATGGTCTGCTGCAGGTAGTGCGGCAGCTGGTTGCAGGTATAGACGGTGAGCCGCCCGGTGCCGGGATTGTAGTCGGCGATCGTCGATTGCGGCTCGAGGAAGCCGCAGTGGGTGTAAGAGGAGAAGAAGCTGTTTTCCACCACCACGTGGGACTTGCGGAGTTCGTCCTCCGGGTCGCCGAACTGCTGTTTCCCTTCGTAGTTGATGTTCGACTCGGCCCAATCGTGGATGCGCACGTCGTCCCGGGCCATGGCCTCGCGCGGGTCGAGCAAGACCGGCAGCTCCTCGTACTCCACCTCGATCAGCTCCAAGGCGCGCTCCGCCGTCTTTTCGTCGACCGCGGCCACGGCCGCCACCCCCTCGCCGTAATACACCACCTTGTCTTTGGCCAGCGGCATTTCCGTCGGCTTGTAATTGTTCACCGAGAAGGGCACGGGACATTCTTCGCCCGTGATCGCGGCCAGCACCCCCGGCAGCTGCAGCGCCCTGCCGAGGTCGATGCGCCGGATACGGCCGTGTGCGATCGTGCTGGGCTTGATCTTGGCGTAGACCATGCCGGGCAGCACGATGTCGTCGGTATACAGGGCACGGCCGCGCACCTTGTCCGCCGCGTCGACGCGCGGCACGCTTTTTCCCACCCATCGGAAGGTATTGGATTCGCTCGCAGTCATCGGCTTACCTCCTGGCTTTGGGCGGCCCGCATCTGCCGCGCCGCCTCCTGGACTGCATCGACGATCTTGACGTAGCCGGTGCAGCGACAGAGATTGCCCGACAATCCCCGCTTGATTTGCTCGACCGTCGGATCGGGATTCTCGTCGAGCAGCGCCTTGGCGGCCATGACCATGCCGGGGGTGCAGAAGCCGCACTGGATGGCACCCTTGTCGATAAAGGCCTGCTGGATCGGATGCAGCCGGCCGTCGGCTTCCATCCCCTCGATGGTGAGGATCTTCTTTCCCCGGCAGGCGATCGCCAGGGTCAGGCACGACAGAGCGCGCCGCCCGTCGATCAGCACGGTGCAGGTGCCGCAGTCGCCCTGGCCACAGCCTTTCTTGGTGCCGGTCAGCCCGAGTTTCTGGCGCAATACGTCGACCAGAAGATCCTCCGGGCTGACGATCACGTCGTAGGCGATTCCGTTGACGTTCAATTCGATCAGCTGCTTCATGGTTGTCGACCTTTCGTGCACGGCCCTCGGCCGGACGGCGGCAGCCGTCAACCGATGGCCGAAAGCGTCTCGCGCAAAACCCTTGCGGCCAGCACCCGCACGACGTGCCGCCGGTAGGCGGCCGATGCCCGCAGGTCATCGATCGGGCTGCACTCCGCCCCGCAACTTCCGGCCGCTTCCTGCAGGACCTCTTCCGTCGGCCGGCGGCCCAGCAGAATCTCTTCCGCCTTGCGCGCCCGCATGGGCACCGGGGCGACCGCGCCCATGGCGATGCGCACCGCGGCGACCTCGCCGGTCTCGGGTTTCAGGGCCAGATTGACCGCCACGCTGGCGATATCGATCTCCTGGGCCTCGCGCAATCCGATGGTCGCGTAGCGGCATGCGGAGCGGGGCCATGGCTCGGGAACGAAGAGCGATTGCAACAGCTCGTCCGCCTCGAGCGCCGTGCGGCGGTTGCCCAGGATGAAGTCTTCCAGGAGCATTTCCCGCCGCCCGCGCGGGCCCACGAGGCGCACGAGGGCGCCCAGCGTGACCAGGGGCGGCGGCATGTCGGCGCAGGGAGAGGCGTTGCAGCTGTTGCCGCCGATGCTGGCCATGGCGCGCACCTGGGGCGAACCGATCTGGGCGGCCGCCTGGTGCAGGGAAAAGTACTTTTCCCGGATCAGCGGGGATTTTTCGATGGCTTCGATCTTCGTGGCCGCGCCTATGGTGAGCCCCTTGCCCGGCTCGTAGGAGATTCCGGCAAGCTGGGGCACGCCGTTGAGATCGATCACGTATTCCGGGCGCACGGCCCGGTCGGCCATGAGGTTGATCAGATCCGTTCCGCCCGCCAGGATTCTGGCCTTGGTGCCATGCCGGGCGAGCAGGCCGACCAGTTCCTCGACGGATGCCGGAGCCAGGTACTCGAACGGAGGCAGGGTCATGATACGTTCCTCCCGCTTTCAGCCTTTGCTTCCTGTCATGCCTCGCCGGTCCCGTGGCGCCGTCGCGCACGCGCGCTCAGGCGCCGCAGTCGCGGCCGTAGATGCGGCGAAACTCCTCCCGCAGCCAGTCCCGGAACTGCGGCGCCGCCACCCCGATGAGCCGGCGGGCGCGTTCCTTGACCGTTTGCCCGCGCAGATGGGCGATACCATAGTCCGTGATCACATAATCGATGTCGTGCCGCGAGGTCGTCACTGCCTGGCCCTCCGCCAGTGCGGGCACGATGCGCGAAATCTTGCCGTCGGAGGAGGCCGCCGCGAGCGCGATAATGCTCCTGCCACCCTTGGAAATCCTGCAGCCGCGCACGAAATCGACCTGGCCGCCCACGCCCGAATACTGCCGGCTGCCCATCATGTCCGACGCCGCCTGGCCCAGGAGATCGACGCACAGCGCCGCATTGATCGACACCATGTTGTCGTTCATGCCGATGACGTTCGGGTCGTTGACGTACTCCACCGGGTGCATCTCGACCATCGAGTTCAGGTGCAGCCACTCGTAGAATTCGCGCGTCCCCATGGCGAAGGTGATCACGATCTTGCGCTTCTTGAAATTCTTGCGCGCACACGTGACCACGCCCCGTTGCACCAGCTTCATCACGCCGTCGGAGATCATTTCCGAATGGATGCCGAGGTCGTTCTTCTCGGCCAGGAAGCTCAGGATCGCGTCGGGGAGACCGCCGTATCCCAGCTGCAGGCAGTCGCCGTCGCGGATCAACTCGGCGCAGAAGGCCCCGATCTTCCTCTCGACCTCCCCGATCTCGGGGGGCGGGGCGGTCAGCAGCGGGCGCTCGGTATGGACAAGATGGTCGATCTCCGAAACGTGCAGGCAGGAATCGCCCAGGGTGAAGGGCATGTGGGGATTGACCTCGGCGATGACCCGGCGCGCCGCCCTGGCTGCCGTGTAATCGTAACAGACCGAAATTCCCAGGCTGCAGTTGCCCACCTTGTCGGGCGGCGTCACGGTGATCATGGCGACGTCGACCGGCAGCGTGCCGTCTTTCATGATCTGGGGGAACTCTTTGAAGAACGAGGGACTGTAATCGGCGCGATCCTCGTCGACCGCCTTGCGCGTGCTCGGGGCGACGAAGAACGAGTTGTGGCGGAAAGAGCCCGCATATTCGGGGCGGGCATAGGCGCTCTTGCCTGTCGAGACCATGGCCACGATTTCCACGTCGCGCAGCTCCCCGGCGCGCTCGAGCAGCGCGTCGATCAGAGCCTCCGGGCAGGCGCAGGCGGAGCCGACCACCACCCGGTCCCCCGACTTGACGTGCCGCACCGCTTCCTGAAGGGAGCAAAGCCTGCTGTCGTAGATCTGTTTCCAGTGCATCGGCGTCCTACTCCTGCATGGCACCCGAACCCGCCCGGCCGGGGCCGCGACGGCACCGTTCGGCTCCTCAGACGCTGTCCGGGTAGCGGTTGTAATCCTCGAACTTGGCTTCCTCGGGAGTCAGGAGCAGATACTCCTTCATCGCCAGATCGAGCTCGTGTCCGGTCGTACCCACATAGGCCGAAGGGTTCTCCAGAAACGACAGGCAGGCCTCGGCGTATTCCCGGGGGTAGTCCAGCCAGCCCATGATGCCGGCGCCGTAGATCACCTTGAAGCGGATGATCTCGGCTTTGGTGTAGGAAGCCGCCTTCACGATGGGTTCGAACAAAGGTGGTTTGACCACGTCGCGGCTGCCGATCAGATGCAGGCTGGGCTGCGTGACGAAGGGGAGGGCGCGCTTGAGGTCGAAGCCGAGCAGCACCGTGAGCGCATCGGCTCCCCCCTTGTCGTAATGCAGCAGGTTGGCGATCGTGGCGCGCTGGACGTACTCGAGCTTGGAGTCCGGGTTTTCGCGCATCTGCTCCATCCAGTAATCGATCATGTGGCTGCCGTCGGCCTTGCGCTGCAGCAGGCCGGATTCGTAACCGATGACGTCGCCCGGCTGGAGCGTCTTGACGTAGGGGGCACGGTTCTGGCCGATCATGCGGCGCAGCGCGTACTTCTTCTTGCGCAAGGCCTCGTCGTAGATGGCCAGCCCGCCGTAGCACATGCAGGCACAGCGCTCCTTGTGGCGCGCGTCGAGGTCGGCCATGAGCAGCGCCCCGGTGTGCATGCCGGCGAAATGGGCCTTGGCGATCCCGAGCGCGTCCATGGCGCGCACCACGGCGTCGGTGAAATCCGAGAACTCCCAGTCCTCGGGAGCCGGGGGCGAGAAGCCGAAGCCCAGCGTGTCGAAGGCGTAGACCTTGTATCGGGTCGCCAGCAGCGGGATCACGCCCTCGAACTCGAAGCTGTGCCACCAGGACTGGTGGAGCAGGATGAGGGGGAAGCCCTCGCCCATGGTTTCGTAATACATCTGCAGGCCGCCGCCGATGTCGGCGTAGCCTCTGCGGACACAGCGTAGATTGGTTGCCATGCGTCGTCTCCTTGCGCGGGGCTGCCGGAGCTCCGCGCTGCCGCGGGCCCGGCGTCGCGTATTGTATTAATGTTATTACAATGGTTTTTCAAGCAAAATATTCGCTCCGGGCGTCGCCGCCTCCAGTTCCATGACAGCCCGGCGGTGCAGGCGCGCGCGAGCGCGCCGTTCCCCGGGGCCGCGGGCGGCCGGCGGGCTTCTTGGACCTATTGATATAATCATGATACATTGACACGGGGGTGCCCATGATCGACAACGGCCTGGCGCGCATCGCGGTGAGCGTGCGCGACCTCGACGAGGCGCTCGCCTTTTTCCGCGACATTCTGGAGATGAAAGTGCCGGCGCACGCCGAGCTCGATGCCGCGGCTTTCGGCCGGCTCTGGCGGCTGCCGCGCTGCACGCGCGTGCGCGCCGCGTGGCTGGCGAACGACCGGCAGACCACGCGCATCGAGCTGCTCGAGGTGGCGCCCAACTCGGGGCGCTCGCTGCGCGCGGGCGCCGCCAGCTGCGACATCGGGCTTTTCGATATCGCCGTGCGCGCGGCCGACCTCGATGCGGCCTACGGCGACCTCAGGAAGCGGGGCTTCGAGTTCCTTTCCGCCCCGGTGGTCTACAGCGCCGACTGGGTGAACCTCACGGTCAAGGAGGTGATCCTGATCGGGCCCGAGCGCGTCCCGGTCGCCTTGATCGAGCGGCTCACCGGCGAGAAGCCGGTCATCCGCGGCCGCTTCGGCGACATGGTCGACAGCGCCCAGTTCGTCTCCGACATGGAAAGGTCGCTCGCCTTCTACACCGGCGTCCTGGGCTACGAGATATTCTTCGACCGCGAACTGCGCCCGGGCCTGATCGACGAGGTCGTGGCCCTGCCGCCGGGGGCGCGGACGCGCATGGCGTTGCTGGTGCGCCGGGGGAGCGAGGCTCCGGCTGTCGAGCTGATCCAGTGCTCCGCTTCCTCCAGGAATCTGGCGCCCGAATCCGGGCCGGACCGCTTCGGCATCTTCGCCCTGGGATTCGCGACCGCCGACCTCGACGGGCTGCTGGCATGCACGCACGCCGCGGGCTATCCGCTCTTCGGCGGCCCGGTCGAAACGGTCGACGCGGCGGGCGCGCGCGTGCGCGCGGCCGTCATCCGCGGGCCGGACGACGTACGGCTCGAGTTTTTCGAAGTACGTTCCGGCGCAGCCCACGGGCAGCGCTCCTGAGGGCCGCCGGGCGACAAGGGGGGATGGGATGCCGGAGGTCACACGGCTTTTCGAACCGATCCGCATAGGGTCGCTGACGCTCAAGAACCGGATCATCATGCCTGCGCTCACCACACTGTACGACTACGAGGGCGGATCGCGCTACGAGGACTTCTACGTGGAGCGCGCCCGCGGCGGCGTGGCCATGATCATTCTCAACCTGCAGGCGCTCTACCCGGGGAGGGCGGGGCGCAGCGGCTGGGTGCCGGACGAGGAGGTCCTGCGCAAAGGCGCGCTGGCCCTGAACCACGACCTCTATATCCCGCGCCTGAGCAGGATCACCCGGGCGCTGCGCGAAAACGGCGCGCTGCCCTGCGCCCAGCTGGCCGTCTACGGCTTCTGGGCCAGGGGAGGATACGGCGCACCCGCCGAGGAGGTCTCGCCCTCGGGCGTGCGCCTGGAAGGACCGCAGTACCGCCCCGGCCTGGAAAACCTCTCCTTCATCCGCGGCGGCCGGCCCCTGGAGGTCGAGGAGATCCGCATGATCGAACGCGAGGTTGCGGCGGCGGCGGCCCGCGCGGTCGCGGCCGGTTTTGCCGCCCTCGAACTTCAGGCCCTGGGGGGCAACCTTCTCAGCCGGTTCCTCTCCCCCCTTACCAACCGGCGCGAGGACTCCTACGGCGGCAGCCTCGAAAATCGCGCCCGCATGCTGATCGAGACCGTACGCGAGATCAAGAAACGCGTGGGCGAGGATTTTCCTCTCTTGTGCCGGATCAACGGCGATGACCTGCTGCCGGGCGGCATGGAGGTGGCGGACTATTGCGAGCTGCTGCCGCTGCTCGAGGAAGCGGGAGTTCACGCCGTGAACGTCATGCCGGGCTGGTACGAAACGAGGCGCCCCGTGAACCAGATGTGCGTGCCGCGCGCCGCCTTTGTTTATGCCGCCGAGGGCCTCAAACGCGTGGCGCGGATCCCGGTGGCCGCCAATATCCGTATCACCGATCCGCTCCTGGCCGAGCGCATCCTCGCGGAAGGCCGGGCGGACCTGATCGCGGTCTGCAGCGCGCTGATCGCCGATCCCGAATGGCCCCGCAAGGCCCGGGAGGGCCGGTTCGAGGATATCCGCTTGTGCACCGCCTGCTGCAACTGCTGGAGCGATCTGGCCGGGCACCGGCGGCCCATCGCATGCTCCGTCAACGCCCGCGCCGGCCGGGAAGGGGAGTACGTCGTGCGGCCGGCAGAGCGGCCCAAGACGGTGTGGGTGATCGGCGGGGGGCCGGCCGGCATGGAAGCGGCACGCGTGGCCTCCCTGCGCGGCCACCGCGTCTGCCTCTTCGAGCGGCGCGAGCGCCTGGGCGGTCAGCTGCTGGCGGCGGCGCTCGCACCCCACAAGGAGGAGTGGATCCACTTCGTCCGCTATCTCGAAACGCAACTGCGGCGCAACGGAGTGGAGGTACGATTGAACACCAAGGTCGGCGCCGACGAGATCGTGGCGGCGCGGCCCGACGCCGTCATCGTCGCGACCGGCGCGCGCCCGCTGATCCCGGCCATCCCCGGCATCGACGGACCGCACGTTTCCTCCTGCGTCGACATTCTGACGGGCAGGAAGAGCGCGGGACGTTCCGTGGCGATCATCGGCGGCGGCTGCACGGGCGCCGAAACGGCCGAGTTCCTGAGCCTGCAGGGCAAAACGGTCACCATCATCGAGATGCTCCCGCAGGTGGCGGCGGACGTGGATTTCTGGAATCGCTGGGTCCTGATCGACCGGCTGGAGGCCGCCAGGATCCGCATGATCGTCCATGCCGTGGCGCGCGAGATCCTGCCCGGGGGCGTCCGCATCCAGGTCGAGGGACGGGAAGAAACCATCGAGGCCGAGTCCGTCGCCTATGCCGTCGGCGCCCGGCCCTACAGCCCCCTGCTCGACGAACTGCGCGGGCGGTTCGACGCCGTCTACCCGGTGGGCGATTGCGTCACACCCCAGCGAGTGCGCCAGGCGGTCGAAGCCGGATTCCGCGCGGGCATGACGGTCTGAGATCCGCGCAGCGCCCACGCCCCACGCCGGGCGTCTCCATCGCCGCTGCGGGATCATTCCTGCAGGCCGGAGCACGCCGCCGGCCGGAACGGCCGGGCCCTCAGTTCACCTTGCCGTCGCTGCCGAAGTATTCCCGGTAGCCGCAGATCTTGTCGCCGCAGACGTCGAAGGAAAGCGCCACCCGGTTCTTGTACGGCTCGCCGCGCAGCATGCCCTCGTCGCGGAATTCGAAAACGAAAGTCTGCCCCGAGCCGGTTTCGCGCAGCACCTCGACCACCCGGATCCCCCCGGGGAAGGAGGCGGAGACGTAATGGAAGAACTCCATGGCCGTCGCCTTGCCCCGGTGAAGCCCCAGATACTTGCCGCTGGGAAACCAGAACGTGAAATCGTCCGCCAGCATGGCGAAGAAGGGATCCCAGCGGCTGGTCGCCAGCCCCTCCTTCAGATGCTCGAACGCCTGCCGGGCCACCGCCGCCGGCTGGGTCGGCAGCGCAGGTGCGCCCGCGGGCGCGGCGGCCGTCGCCCGCCCGATCCAGGCCGCCGCCAGCGCCAGCAGGACGGCCCCCGCGATCTCTTGCCGTTTCATGACCATCACCTCCCGTCTCCAAGTCCGGGATTATAACCCGGACGCGCTTGACATTGTTATAAACTTATGACAATTATGTCTGCCGGTTCCGTGAGGCCGTCCTATGATGCGCTCGATCCTGGAGCTTGCGCCCGCGCTGCTGCTCGGCGCCGCGCTGGCCGCGCCCGCACTCCCCGGCAACCGGCAGGGGGCGGCGGAGCGGCTGGCCGGTCTGCTTGCGGGCGAGTACGACAATTTCCAGCAGGTCTGGGAGGAGCGCGAGAGCCGGGCTCCCTTCGTCCACGCGCGCATCCATCTCATCGCCACGCCGGTGCGCCTGCCGCAGTTCGGGGAGAACGTGTTTTACGTCCAGCAGTACCTGGACGGCGATCCGGCGAAGGTTCACGGCCAGTACCTGTTCGTGCTCTCCCCTTCGCAGGCCGACGGCGCCGTCGTGCTTACGATCCATTCCTTCGCCGACGGCCGCCCGTTGGTCGACGCGCACCGCGATCCTTTCAGGCTCGCATCCCTGCGCCCCGAGGACACGATCTCCTGGCCGGGCTGCGAACTCCCCCTCGTGCCGGAGGGCGCGGGCTTTTCGGGAGTGATGCGCGAGCATGCCGCCGGCGGCGCCGGCGAGCGGGACGCGGGTTTTCCCTACGAGACCATGACGCTGCTGCCCGGCGAACTGCATATCGGCGAGCGGATCGCGGCCGGACGGCCGGCGCCCCCTCCCTATCGGCTCAAACGCTGCCGCTGGTTCCGCGGCTGGGCCGTGATCCGGCGCGGGGACGGCGAGGAGTACGATGTCGCCCGCGACTTGCTGCTGCACGACCAGGGCGGCCGCATCCCGCTGCGCTCCGGGGGCCGGGAGTACGAAATCGAGCTTGCGCAGCTCGTCTACCAGAGCACCAAGGTTCCGATCATGAAGCTCGCCCTCTACGAGAAGGGCAGGGAAGAGTCGTTCGCCTATACCTGGTCCGATCCCGAGGCCGGGCGAATCGGCATCAATCTGAGGTGGATTCAGGCCGGGTTCACTCTGGAAAAACCCGACCGCGGAGGTGTGCGATGAAAACCGTCATGACCTTGGGTGCATTGATGCTTGCGCTCCTTCTGCCGCAAGCGGGCAGCGCCCAGGGGTTCAACCAGGAGGTTTTCGATATTTTCGTCGAGGCCCGCGCCGGCAAGGGCGGTGCGCCCGTGTACTGGTACTCCTTCGGCGAGGTCTATTCCTATCCGGAAGGCCGCCTTCTCCTCAGGATCGAAGGCTTCGACACCGGGCGGCTGCTGCGCGACGAGAATGCCCGCAACGTCGCCTACCAGCTCTCGCGCAAGATCTTCGTATACGAGGACGCGGCCACGGGGAAGATACTGAAGGAATACAACGGCCAGCCCGTGACCCACATCCAGTATCCTTACCAGTACATCACCTACAGGCTCGAGGGCGACCGGCTGGTGACCTTCGTGGAACAGGGAAGCGGCGCCAGGCTGCAGAAGATCGGGCCGGGGGACAAGTTCCTCGCCCGGCGGATGGGCGAGACGATCGTGTACTCGGCACCCCTCTTCCTCAACATGGAGACTCCCGCCGGGCGCTACGAAGCTTACGAGAACTACGATTTCTTCATCCGTCCCAGGGCCGCCGCGCCGCGGGACCGCTACCAGCTCTCCTGGGTGCGCTACGGCGACCTGCCCCGTTTCGTCGGCTCGGGGAAGGCCATCCTGCAAATGGTGGCCTATCGGGTCGAGCGCTTCGAGGATCTGCCGGCGGCCTTGCGCGAGTACGTCATGCGGGAGGCGCCGCTGTGGAAGGAGCCGCCGCGCGATCTCGAAGAGATCCGCAAGCTGCAGAAGTGACACCAAGGCCGTGCACTACAGGAGGAACGACATGCTCCGTTTGCTGTGGATTTGCTGCAGCCGGCTGCTGCTCGCCATGATTCTGCTCCCCGCGGCCCTGCCCGCCCAGAGCGGGCGGCTGAACCTCGCCGATCCCGACGATGCCGTGCGCGCCATGCGCAAGCTGCAGTCGTGGCTCGAGGACGGCAAGCCGGCCATCTACTGGTTCCAGGGGAACGTCTACAGCCGCGTTCCCGGCGAACGCGACCGCCTGCTGTTCACCTACCAGGCCATGAATATCCGCGCCTCGGCAACGACCGCCGGGCCCGAAACGGGATACGGCTACAAACATGTCTCGCGCGAGATCCTTCTTTATATGGATCCGGCTACGCGGCGCATTCTGCGGACGTGGAAGAATCCCTGGACGGGCAAGGAGGTCGAAGTGGTGCACGTGGCCAACGATCCCGTGAACAGCCAGGTCAGCGCGCGCGGTCCCCGCGGAAACTTCCGTTTCGAACCGACCTTCAAGGACGGCATGGGGTTCTACTCGCTCGAGGTGCCGCTGCTTTACACCAATCCCCTGGGAGGGGACTACCAGGAATACGTGGGCGGGGCCTACCACGCCATGGAGATGTTCAACTTCTTTTTCGACGAAGAGGAGCTGCTCGGCCCGACGACGGGCGTCGAGCACGCGCGTGTTTCCTGGGCGCGCGTCTCCTCCTGGCTGCCGTGGATGGAGATGGGGGATCGCCCCGGCATTCTCATATACAACGGAGTCGGTCGGCGCATATCGGGCTGGGACCTTCTGCCGCAGGAACTGCGCGCCGAGATCGAGGCGCGCTATCCCGAGTACCGGAATCCCCCTCCCCTGGATGACAACCGTCCCAATGAGACCAGCTGGACCTATTTCAAGAAATGGATCGATGCCAAGCGCAAGAAACCGTAAGCAAGGAGATTCCTTCATGACTCTGCAATCGCTCGGCGAACGCCGGAGGTGCCGCCGCACGTCCACATGGAATCGTCGGATGTTCCTGAAACTGGCGGGCTGCTCGGCGCTCTCCCTGCCCTGGTCGGCCTGCTCGCGAACCGGTCCGCGCACCCTGTCGGGCAGCGTGATCGTGGGCGGTGCCGGCCTTTCGGGGCTGGCGGCCGCGATGCTGCTGGAGGAGCGGGGAATCCGGGTCACCGTCCTGGAAGCGCGCGATCGTCTCGGCGGGAAGATCGTGACCATGAACGGAGTTCCGGGCCTGCCCGAGGGCGGCGGGCCGACGATCATCGAAGCCTACGAGCGGCTGCTCAGGATCGCCGCGGCCGTCGGCGTTCGCATGGTTCCCGGGCCGGCGTTCGAACCCGACATGCTCCTGCACGTATCGGAACAGAGCGTCAAGGTGCAGGAATGGGCGAATTCGCCGGCCAATCGCACCGAGGGCGCCGAAAGGCCGATACCGCCGCCGCTGCTGCTCAGCTACTACACGGGGCAGAAACTGCCGCTGGAGGACTTCTCCGCCTGGATCGCGCCCCGGCATGCCGCCCTCGACATCCCGCTCGACGAGTACCTGCGCCGCCTGGGGGCCTCGCGCGAGGCACTGCGCCTCATCAACGTGGCCCCGAACACCAACGACATTGCCACCACCTCGGCCCTGTGGGCCCTGCGCGACGCGCAGCGGCGCCGCGACACGAAGGCCAAGACCGTGCTCGGCGCCGAGGGCGGCAACTCGCGTTTCATCGAACGTATGGCGGCGTCGCTCAAGAGCGAGATCCTCAAGGGGAAGGAGATACGCGCCGTCACTTCGCTGAGCGACCGGGTCGAGGTGGCGTGCGCCGACGGCTCCAAATTCCAGGCCGATTACTGCATCCTCACCATGCCGTTTTCCGTCCTGCGCGATGTCGTCATCGACCCTCCCCTGGAAGGCCCGCAGAAAGAGGCGGTCGCCGAGCTTCCCCATACGGCGATCACCAAGTATTTCGTGGTGCCCAGGGCGCCCTTCTGGGACGAGGACGGCCTGCCGCCGACCATGTGGACGGACTCGATCATCGAGCGCGTCTTCCCCATGCGCGACGACAAGGGTCGTATAGAAAACTTCACCGTCTGGGTCGACGGCACCAATGCCCAGAAGCTCGACCGCATGCCGCGCGCGGACCAGGAGCGGCTCGTGCTCGAGGAACTCGCGCGCATGCGCCCGGCAACGCGTGGGCGGGTGGAAATCGCCGCCATGATATCCTGGGGCAACGACCCGTACGCACGGGGAGCCTACGAGCATTACGGGGTCGGCCATGTCACGCGCTTCAAGCCTTACATGGCCCTTCCCTGGAAGAGGATCCATTTCGCCGGGGAGCATACGGCCGTAACCTCGCCCGGGATGGAAGGGGCCATCGAATCGGCGGAGCGGGCGGTCGACGAAGTGCTGCAGCGCTATGCCTGACGAGGCCCACCGCTCCCGGTCCCCCGGCGCAGACGGAATGCGGGCCGCACGCAGCGCGGCGGCGCGCAAGGCGATGGACGATGAACAGGGATAGAAACCGGCAATTCGCCGGCAGCGCCGCGCGGCGCGCGGCGGCCGCCGTCGTCGGCGCCTCGCTCGGCGTCCTGATGGCCGCGGGTTGCCTGTTCGAGCGCGCCGGCCGCCCGATGCCGGCCGGGGCGGACGCGCGGCAGCGAATGCGCGCGGAGCGTGCGCTCGCCGGAACGCTCTTTCAAATCGACATCGTCGCCGGGGACGCGGCACGTGCGCAGGCCGCCGTGGAAGCCGCCTTCCGTACGGCGGAGCGGGAGGCGGCCGTGCTCAGCGAGTACCGGGAAACGAGCGAGGTGAGCGCCGTCAATCGCGCCGCGGGAATCGCCGCGGTCGAGGTGAGCCCCGAAACCATTGCCGTCGTGGCGCGCGCGCGCCACTTTTCCGAGCTTACCGGCGGGGCCTTCGATATCACATGCGCGGCCTGCGCGCGGCTCTGGTCCGTGCGCGCGCAGCGCATCCCCGGCGATGAGAGCGTCGCCGCCTGCCTGGAACATGTGGGCTACCGCGACCTGGTGACCGATCCCGGGCGCTCGACGGTCTTTCTGCGGCGTCGCGGGATGCGCATCGGCCTCGGGGGCATCGCCAAGGGTTACCTGGTCGATCGCGCATTCGAGGTCCTGCGCGACATGGGCATGACCGACTTCGTCGTCAACGGCGGCGGCGACCTGCGCCTGCTGGGGCGCAACGCCGGGCGGCCGTGGGAAGTGGGCATCGCTCACCCGCGCGATCCGGGCGCGCTCGTCGGCAGGCTGCATCTGGAAAAGGGCGCGGTGGCGACATCGGGCGATTACTTCCGTTTCTTTGAACGCGACGGGGTGCGCTATCACCACATCCTGGATCCGGCGACCGGCATGCCCGCCCGGCGCTCCGTCGCGGTCACCGTGATCGCGGACAACGCCATGGACGCCGACGCCCTGGCGACGGGACTCTTCGTCATGGGGCCCGAAAAGGGCCTGGAACTGGTCGAAAGACTGCCGGGCATCGCAGCGCTCATCATCGGGCCGGACTTGCGGCCGCACGCATCGCGGCATTTCCCCGTTCATTTCGCGCGGCACGCCCCAATTTCTTCGATCGGCGCCGACGGACCCGCCGGGCGCTCGGCAGGCTCGGGCGGGCGGCGCCAGGCAGGAATCCATGAATAGTCAGGCTTCCAGCGCAGGAGTAGTGATGACATCCGCTTCCATGGTGCTGATCCCGCGCGAGGATCCCCTGGGCAAGCTGATTTTCGTGGTCGTCGTGCTCGCCCTGGGCCTCGTTTTCTTCATCGCCCTGATGACCCTGCTCTCGGCTATGATGCCGGGCACGGTGCGCCGCAGCCGGGAGGTGCTGGAGCGCACTCCCGGGCGCGCCTTTCTGGTAGGGTTGGTCGCCAGTGCGGTTTTCGGCGGGCCGGCGGGCTATCTCCTGTCCACCTCCTATGTTCGACTGCTGCTCAAGACCGAATGGTTGATGGATAGACTGGTGGGCGGGCTCGCCCTCGTCGCCGTTCTGGTGATCGTGACATGCTTCGGAGCGGCGGGCGCGGTCGCTTGTGTCGGCGAGCGGGTTGCCCGTCTGGCGGGCCGGGAGATCTCGGAGCTGAAAAAGCCCATGTGGGGGGCTCTCGCACTGGTGCTGGCGGGATGGTTCCCCCTGGCCGGCTGGCTGGTGGTCACGCCGATAACGTTCATGCTTTCGCTGGGGGCGGCCCTGCTCGCCTTCCTGCAGCGCTCAGCGGGTCCCGGGCAGCGGTAGGCTTGCGCGCTGGGCGACGCCGTGGCGTTCGGTCGGGAGCGGCGCGCGGCTCGTCGATGGAACGGGGAGGAAAAGGAGGCGGAGAACATGGCGGGGGAAGAGAAGTTACAGAGTCCGGCGGGCGATGCGGGGCCGGCCGATCCGGGGGGGCAGGGCGGACCCGGGGATTCGGTGCTCGATGCCTACGTGGCGCTGCCGTTGCAGGTCGCCTGCCACGCCGTCCAGGATGCGCGCGATGCCGCGGAAGCGCGCGCTCTCATGATGGCGAGCCTGGACCGTCTGGAGGGGCAGATACGGGCCAGCAAGGCTTTTATCGGGCCCGACTGCAGGCTGGTCGTCCTGCCGGAATACTTCATGACCGGCTTTCCCATGGGCGACACGATCGCGGGCTGGGCGGCCAAGGCATGCATCCGGACGGACGGCCCGGAATACGAGCGCATGGGGGAGATCTGCCGCCGGGCATCCGTCTATCTCGCGGGCAACGCCTATGAGCTCGACCCGGCCTTTCCGGAGCTCTATTTCCAGACGAGCTTCATACTGGACGATCGGGGAAAAGTGGTGCTCCGCTACCGGCGCCTGAACTCCATGTTCGCTCCCACGCCGCACGATGTATGGCAGCGCTACCTGGAGGTTTACGGTTACGAGGCAGTCTTTCCGGTGGCGCGCACGCCGCTGGGGAGGCTTGCGGCCATCGCCTCCGAGGAGATTCTCTATCCCGAGGTCGCCCGCTGCCTGGCGATGCGGGGCGCCGAGGTTTTCGTGCACTCGACCTCGGAGACGGCCGGCCCCGGGGACTCGCCCAAAGACGTGGCCAAGCGCGCCCGGGCTTTCGAGAACTGCGCCTATGTGATCTCGGCGAACTCGGCCGGCATCCGCAACACCCCGATCCCTGCGGCTTC
>CAZHQK010000076.1:0-4553 GCA_964534795.1 uncultured Acidobacteriota bacterium | reverse complement strand
CCCCTGAACTCGGCGGGCCAAGCGAGCTGAGTTCTTTTCAGCGGACGAAATAGGCAGCTTCAAAAATGCCGGTCAGGTAATCCAGGTAGCGATCGATATTGTGGTTGCGCAGAACCTTCTCGCGGGCTGCGCGTCCCATGGCCGAAGCGGCGTCCGGCCGGGCGATCAGCCCGAGGACGGCCTCGGCGACCGCATCGGGATGCAGCGGGACGAGGATGCCGACATCCGGCGTGACGACGCGCTCGGTGAGCCCGACGTTGCTGGCGACGATCGCGCAAGCCGAAGCCATGCCCTCGAGCAGGCTCTGGTTGGTGGCGTTGTCGAATTCCTCGAGGCATACATGAATGCGGCTCCGGTTGACGACCGGGGAAGGATCGGGAAGATAGTCGACCTGAAGGCATTGTTCGAGCCCGGCGCGGCGCGCGAGGCGCTCGAGCCGGTTCATCATCGGCCCCCGGCCCAGCAGATAGAAGCGGAAGCCGGAAGCGCGTGCGCGGATGCGCGCGACGGTTTCCAGCATCAATTCGGGATTCTTGAAGGCGTAGGCGCGCCCCGTGAACGTGACGATGTCTTCCTTCGGCTCGGGATGGAAACGGAAGTGGTCGACGCAATTCCAAGCGGGTTGGCTGATACGGTGCGCAGGGATTCCCAAGACGGCCACGCCCGCCGCTATGGGCTCGAACAGAGCGTCGACGTGGCTGTAGTTTTTCAGCGCTGCCCTGAGGATCCGGCTGCTCAGGGAACGGCCGTCGTAGTACTTGGGCAGATGCGACACGAGCGAGGCGATCTGGACGACTCCCGGAATCGGCCACAGGCCGAGTACGGGCACCATCTCCAGGAGGGCCTGGATCACGTCGATCTCGTCGCGGCGGCATATGCGCGTTATTTCGCGGCGATAATGCAGCAGCGTCGCCAGCCTGCCGCAGTTCACCAGCCATCCGGAGTGCGATCCTCTCTTGCGGTCGAGCAGGGACCGCCGTTCCAGAACCCGGACCTCCGGGCGCTGGAGGTCGAAGCCGGCGGAAACGAGCACGTCGTACAGACCGCGATTGACGATGAGCCGATGGCGCCCGGGGCGGCGCCGGATGAGGTGCTCGAACACGCACGCCATGCGCCGCTCGGTACCGCTGGCGCCGATGCCGATCAGAACGGTGGCGGTGCGCGGCCGGTCGCTCATATGAGATCGAATACGGAGGAGTACTTCGAGCCGCGCAGCAGGGAATGCAGGCGCAGGGCGTCCATGTCGGTGAGCAGGGCCAGGAAGTTGCAGACGCCGCGCGCCGCCTCGAGTTCTCCCTTGGCCATGCATTTCTGGATGATGGGCCGGTAATAGCGCGGGAAAATGGCGAAACTCTTCTTTTGCACCAGCTCTCCCAGGAGCAGATAGAACAGTTCGCGCACGATCTCCTTGCCCTTCATGCTCATGGCGGCCACGCGCGGGTCGGTGATCACGGCTTCCCAGACGATGGACTTGCACAGCACCGAAAGGATGCGGGCTTCGTCGGGAACCACCAGGGTCCAGGAATAGTCGGCGCGCCGGCTGCCCGGCAGCGGCCGCACCGAGACCGCGAGCACCAGTTCGTTCAATATGTTGCGCAGCGCCTGCTTGCGGTGCGCCCTCTCGTCGCCGCTGTCGGGCGGCGTGATGCGCTTCTTGAGCGCGCGCAGGCGCTCGCGGATTTCGCTGTGGCTCAGCGCCGGCACGGCCTCGGATTCGCGCGTTTCCTGGTAGCGCGACTCCACCAGCCTCGTGAAGCGCGGGTCGGAGAGATCGCCGGGCCTGAGAAACTGGGCCTGCAAGGCGTCTTCGACGTCGTGCACGGAATAGGCGCAGTCGTCCGCCCAGTCCAGGATCTGGCATGCCAGCGATGTGCGGTGTTTCTTCCCCCGGGCCCGCTGGCGCGCGCTCAGGATCTCCGTGCCGTCGCGCAGCGCCCAGCGCGCACTCGGCATGTCGGAGGCGAAGATGAACTTCTCGTTGTCGGGATCCTGCTCGTACGGGTACTTGATGACTCCCGACAGCGTCGCCCGGGTCAGATTCAACCCGGGAAAGTCCGGCGACTTGGGTTCCGCCGCCACCAGCACGTGAAAGGTCTGGGCGTTGGCCTCGAAGCGCAGGGTACGCCTGCCGCTCAGGCGCGCCTCGCCGCTGATCTCGCGCAGGCAGGCATCGAGCGTCTGTTCCCCGGCGTGCCCGAAGGGCGGGTGACCGAGATCGTGGGAGAGCGCGACGGCCTCGGCCAGCTCGGGCGTCAGGCAGCGCGCGAGCCGCGGCTCCTCGGCCAGCAGGTTGTTGGCGATCGCCCGGGCCAGCTGCGCCGTCTCGATGCTGTGGGTCAGTCGCGTGCGATAGAAGTCGGCCTGCCCGATGCCGAAGACCTGGGTCTTGCCCTGGAGCCGGCGGAAGGCGGAGCTGTGCAGGATGCGGTCGCGATCCCGTTCAGTGGGATGCCGGCGATCCTTCGGCGATGGCGGAGGTTCGGGATACTGCCGTTCCAGCAGGAATTCATCCATAACCGAGTCCAGCGCGGGCGGCACCGCGCCCGCTCGTCACAGATGATATATCCTGGTGAGCTCGGTCTTCAAATACTCGAAGGCTTCCTCGGGATCGTCGGAAAAGTGGATCAGCTTCATGTCCTGCGGCGAGATCGTGCCCCAGCGCACCATGCTGTCGAAATGGATCACCTCGCGCCAGTACTCCGTGCCGTACATGAGGATCGGCATTTCCTTGCGGGTCTTTTCGGTCTGAACCAGGCACAGGACTTCGAAGGCTTCGTCCAGGGTGCCGAATCCGCCGGGGAAAATCACAAGCGCCTTGGCCAGGTACATGAACCAGAACTTGCGCATGAAGAAGTAATGGAACTCGAACGCGAGCTCGGGCGACACGTAGGGATTGAGCTTCTGTTCCATGGGCAGGCTGATGGAGAAGCCGATGGACTGGCCTCCGGCCTGGCGTGCGCCGCGGTTCGCCGCTTCCATGATCCCCGGACCGCCGCCCGAACAGATCATCATGCGCTTCATCCCGCCGTTCAGCCCCTTCGCCCAGCGGACGATGTTGCGCGCCAGGACGACGGCATCCTCGTAATAGCGGGCGAGCTTCAACTGCTGCTCGGCGCGCCGGATCTTCTCCTCGAGAACGGCGGGCGGTTCGGTATCGGGCTTGAGCTTGCTCTTGAGGGAAGCCAGCTCCTCCTCGGCTTGAGCCAGAGGGCAGGCGCGCGACGAGCCGAAGAAGACGATGGTGTCGGTGACGCGCTGCCATTGCAGGCGGCTCGCCGGCTCGAGATACTCGCTCAGGATCCTCACTAGGCGCGCGTCCTTGCTCTTGAGGAAACCGAGATTGTAGTAGGCCTTGGCCGGCCGGTAGCCGGCATGCTCCACATAGTGCTCGCTCATTTTGCTGCCTCCTGCGTCGTCTGTCCGCCGAACGCACCCAAGAATAAGATGCCGCGGGACCGATGACAACATCGTCCGCGCGCGCCCGCGACTTGAAGGGAAAATCGGCGCTCCTCAGGCCTGCGCGTGATGGTTGACCGGGCCGATCCCTTTTCCCAGGCCCGGCATGGAGGATATGGCGTCGGTGATGAACTTCTTGGCCTTTTCCACGGAGGCGGGCAGCGACAGGCCGCGGGCCAGCCCGGCGGTGATGGCGGCCGAGAACGTGCAGCCGGTGCCGTGCGCCGGGCCGCCGGCGATGCGCGGCGCGCTGAATTCGATGAACTCTCCCTTCCAGTAGAGGATGTCCAGGGCTTCGCCCGCAAGGTGGCCGCCTTTGATCAGAACCCCTCGGGGGCCCAGCCCGTGAATGCGCCGGGCCGCCTCCTTCATGGTCTCCCGGTCCGCGACCTGCATGCCCGCCAGAATGCCCGCTTCGTGAAGGTTGGGTGTCACCAGCAGGGCGCGCGGCAGCAGGCAGTCGGCCAGGGCGGAGCAGCCTTCGGGGGTCAGGAGCGGCGCGCCGTGCTTGCTGATCATGACCGGATCGACCACCAGGGGAAAGGGAAAGGCCGCCGCCTTTTCGCCCAGGGCCCGGATGACGGCCTCAGTGCCGAGCGCTCCCGTTTTGGCCGCCGCGGGCGGGATATCGGCCAGAACCGCGTCGAGCTGGTCGAGCACGAATTCGGGCTCGAGAAAGCGCACGCTGCGCACTCCCTGGGTGTTCTGGACGGTGAGCAGCGTCAGCACGCTCATGCCGTAAACGCCCAGCTGGTGAAAGGTCTTCAGGTCGGCCTGTATGCCGGCCCCGCCGGAAGGGTCCGAACCCGCAATCGTGAGCGCAACAGGATGCATGGCGTTTGTCGATCCCGCGCCATCATGATACCACCCGAACGGCCCGTCCACCCGCAGGCGCCGCCCCTCGGTCATTCCGGAAGGAAATAGAATGCCATTCCCATCGGCTGCGGGCTCATTTTTTCATGAACGCTTCGATCTCGGCCACCGTGCGCGGGAGCCCCGGAGTGAGGTTCTCGCAACCGGTTTCGGTGATGACGACGGTGTCCTCGATGCGCACGCCCAGGTTTTCATTCGGGAAGACCGCATAGATGTCGCAGGCG
>CAZHQK010000075.1:0-35967 GCA_964534795.1 uncultured Acidobacteriota bacterium | reverse complement strand
GGGTTCGCCTGCGGCTCACCCCCGGCTACCGGCTCATGGCCCCTTCCGGGGCCGCGTCAGTGCCGGAGGCACGGCAGCTGGTAGCTCCGGGTGAGCCGAAGGCGAACCCGGAGAAAAGGGAGCGGCATGCGACAAGCCCCGAAGGGCCGGCAGAAGGATATATCGGAGACCTCGGTCTGTCGGCCCTCCGGGACTGGCCCGATCGATATGTGCCTTTCCGGGGGTTCGCCTGCGGCTCACCCCCGGCTACCCGCTCAGGGCCCCTTCCGGGGCCGGACCGCGTGCTTATTGCTCCAAGTCACCGGTCCCGCGCGGCGCGCGGGAGCTACGGCGTCGCACCGCCACCCTGACCGGCGGTCGAAGTGGTCGCGCTCTGGGAGGGCGGAGAATTGGCCGCCGTGATATCCGCGAGCAGCTGGCTTGCGGGCGGGTAATCGCTTGTTGCGGAACCGGCCCGGGTCGTGGCCGTGACGAATTCGTCGAGCGTCAGATAGGGGACCGCGCGCTCGGCGTAAAGACGCTTGTAGTCGTTGAAGTCCCGGTCGGGATTGCCCCTCCGCCTTTGGCGGCTCAAGGCACGCAGCCTGTAATCACCGCACACGACCGGCCGGTACGTCTTGCCATGGCAGTAAAGGCCGGCAAGTGAGTCTTCGTTGAGATCGAACATGATGAAGTGGTTAAACCTCTGCATATCCTGCAAGTTGTCTGCCGTCGGATCGGCGGTGCGATACCAGATGCCGTGATATCCGCCTCCGTGCCGCGTCGTTGCCGGGGTCTTGAAGAAGCGCACAATGTTGTCCTCGATCTTGTCCCACCGGTGAGGGCCGGCACCCATGCGCTGCGGCTCCCACTCCGTATGCATGGCCCCGGAGGCTTCGAACTTCCACAGATGGCCCGTGGAAGCCTGGGCTTCATCACCGTCGAAATAGTCGCGTCCTGTGGCTGGATTATACACACATATACACCCCGTGTGGGGAGGTCTCCCTGAACTCCCCATTTCCAGCAACCTGCGGTGAGGGTAAATGCGCAGCAGCGCCTGCTCGTGCCTGTACAAAGAGACGACGTTCAGATCCCCCAGGCGCTGGGGTGCCTGCAGCACGCCGTCGATTTCGGGCCCTCCGGGATTCACGGGCAGGAGGTTCACCGTGAAGGATTGCTGCTGCGGATTGTCCGCGCCCAGAATTTCGCGGCGCGTCATCCGGCGGACGGGATATTGCGCCAGCCGTCCGGCATCGTATTCGGTGCTCACCCCACTTTCCCCCCAGCGGTCGGCATCCAGAAGAAAATACAGCACCGTCAGCGTGCAGGGACTGCAGGCCCATGCGGGAGTCAACGGCTGGCCGGGAAGCAACACATTATTGTAGGAATCGAGCGTCGGCACCACTTCCGCGTTGGGCCGGCCCCAGTGGTAGTTTGCCACCAGCCAGTGAGGACTCGAAGGGTCGGGGTAGCGCCTTTCCGGGCGTGGGGCGACTTTCAAAACGGCTCCGAACATCATACCGCGCGCATAGACCGCCGTCCCGCCTGGGTTCCCGAGAAGCCCTGAGCCCGCACCGCTCCGGTACACAGGCTCGAGGTGATAAAAGCCGGCCATCCCCAGGTTGAACAATAACTGGAAACGCATGGCCAGCATGTTGTCGTGAAGCTGCGGTCCTTCCGTGAGCGGCTCGCCGCAGTCATCGACCACGCTATCGCCCAGAAAGGGGCTGCCGTCGGGATTGAATTGGAGCGCTTCATAATCACATTTGCCGCAACATGCCAGGAATTTGAACAGCGGGAACTCGATCACGTCTCCTTCCAGGAATTCGGCGTCCGCGTGACGGATCTCGCCCGTAAACAGGTCCGGCACAAGTGCCGGCGGAAGGCATCCGGTTGCTTCGCGCAGCACGCGCAGGGGTCCTTTCCAGGCCCGGACCCAAAAATGATCGAAAGTATCAGCTGTTACGGTGTCCTCCAGGGAGCTGTACAGAATGCCGGAAAAATCCATCATCCATCTCCACTCATGGACGGCGTTGCAGGCAATCTCGTAATCGGACTCGGGGATCTCGTACCATGAACACATCCGTTGCTTGTGCCGAGGCCAGCGCAGAGCCAGTTCCCATGCCTCGATGGCTTCCTGGTAGGTCAGGTGTTCTGTTACCACAGCCCGCCGCAGAGGCACGATCCAGTTGAGCTTTTGGTCCCAGGTCATGGTGTTTTCCCTCAACTGCCGTGGACTTCCATGAGTTTGTTTCTCGTGGCATCGTCGAGCGATCCCGTCACCGCAATGCCCTGCATCTTCTGGAATCGCCGCAGAGCGGACCTCAGCCTCTCCCCGGAAGGATCCGCGCCGCCGCTCCCGAGCAGTCCGAGATTTTGCAAGCGTTCGCGCACGCCGTCATGCTCGTCGAGGGGATCGAGATGGCCTATCCGTATGCGGATCGACTCCCGGGACGGCGGGCTGCCAAGCAGCAGGATTCCCTCGCGCGCGTCGGCCGGGACGCGCACCTCGAGTTTGCCCTCGCCGTCCAGGTTGCCCGTGAACCGGCGCCCTTCGATGTGCAACTCGTAGGGCTCCCCGTCGCGCGCCCGGCCCTTGCGCAGAAAACGCAGCCGGAGCCATGTCGTGCGGCCCCGGCACGAAAACCGGTGACGGCGCTCGGTGGCGGCGGACACTTCCTTGGTTTCGCGCTCCGGGATGGTGACGATATCCCCGGGATAGAGGATCGACATCGTGCGCCCGCGCTCCCGCAGCGGGCGGTTATCGGGATGATCCCAGATCTTGCGCGCCGGAATGCCGTACTGTTTGCTCAGGCTGATTATCGATTCACCTTGCCGGACGGTGTGCCGCAGCATGTCAGCGCTCTTCCGTCGCGTCCGCCTGCCTTAACCGGCGCCCGCTGATCGAAGCGCCCGGCTCGATAACAAGTGTGTGGAATCAGGCGGGCGCCATTCTTCCCTCATTATACTCGACATGCAGCGCGCGAGAGCGCTCTTTGATGCCGAAGACGGTGGCTGCCGGGCCTGCCACCCGGCAGCCATCCGAGCGGATCGAAGAAACCGCTCGCTGATCCTGAGTTCCATTTGACGAGATCGTTGCCGATTTGATAGAAGGTTGCTGCCGCGGCTGCGTGGCGAGCAAGCTCAGATGGGGGTGCAGCTCCATATACCCGCTCTCTTTCAACCGCCCCTGAACGCAGTACCTATCTCTCAACGCTTTGTCGCCGTTCAGGCAGCCGAGTGAGGTAAGCCAATGAGCAAGGAAACCGATCGGGACAAAGACCGGCAAGAGCAGTCCGCGGCGAAGGAGTCCGGCAAGGGTATCGGACGCCGCGACGTCCTCCAGGGGCTGTCCTCGCTTCCCGTGCTCGGACTTTTCGGTTATGCGGTCAAGAAGCAGACCGACTACGAAAACGCCCGGCCGGAAGCCCGGCGCCGGACCAGCGCACCGTCTTCCAGGCCGTCGGACATCAACGTGGCCCTGCTGGGCGCAGGCGACCAGGGTGAAGTGCTGCTCGACGCCATGCTCAAGATCCCGGGCTTGCGCTTCCGCGCCATCTGCGACATCTGGACGGAATACAATCTGAGAAAGCTGGTCAACCGCCTCAAGAAATACAATTTCGACGCCAACGGGTACGAAGACTACCGCGAGATGCTGGACAAGGAGAGGGATCTCGACGCCGTCGTCATCGCCACGCCCGACTTCTGGCATGCAAGGCAGACCGTCGATTGCCTGCAGGCGGGAAAACACGTCTACTGCGAAAAAGAGATGTCCAACACGCTCGAAGGTGCGCGCAGCATGGTCCTGGCGGCACGCGCGAGCGGCAAGCTGCTCCAAATCGGCCACCAGCGGCGCAGCAATCCGCGATACCTCCATTGCTACGAGAGACTTCTGCGGGAAGCCGGGCTCCTCGGACGGATCGTGACGGCACACGGCCAATGGAATCGCTCCGTCAAGCCCGACCTGGGCTGGCCGCAACGATACACGATTCCCGAGGAGCGGCTGAAGCGCTACGGCTTCCGCTCCATGCACCAGTTCCGCAACTGGCGCTGGTACAAGGGACTGGGCGGCGGCCCGATCGTCGACCTCGGCTCCCACCAGATCGACATCTTCAATTGGTTCCTCGAGGCCAAGCCCCGTCACGTCCTGGCGAGCGGCGGCACCGACTATTACGATCCGGCGACTCACGAATGGTACGACACGGTGTTCGCCATCTACGAATACGATACGCCCGCGGGCAAGGTGCGGGCCTTTTACAAGACGCAGACCACCAACGGCAGCCAGGGTTATTTCGAGGTCTTCATGGGAGACCAGGGGACACTGGTGATCTCGGAGTCCGAGGCGGCTTACTCCGGCTCGATCTACAGGGAGGTATCGGCGCCCCCATGGGATGATTGGGTCCGCAAAGGATACATCGCCGCTCCCAGGATCCAGGAGGCCCGGGCGGAAGAAGCCGGGGCGGTCCTGGACGTGCGCGAGTCGGTTTCACCCGACGAGCACCGGATCCCGGTCGAGCTTTCGGATCCCTATCACAAACCCCATCTGGAGAACTTCTTCGATGCCATCCGCGGCACGGCCAGGCTCAACTGCCCGGCGGAGGTCGGATACGAAACCGCCGTCACGGTGCTCAAGGTCAACGAGGCCGTGGAGGCCGGCTCCCGGTTGGCATTCCGTCCGGAGGACTTCGAGGTCTGATGCCGCAGGATAGCCGCCTGTCGGCGGCTATCCGCACGGGGGCCCCACGGCCATGGACAATGAAAAACTGACCCGGTTGCAGACGATCTCCCTTGCACTGCTCAGGGTGCTCGTCGGATGGCATTTCCTTTACGAGGGCCTGGCCAAATGGCTAAAACCGAACTGGTCGGCCTCCTCGTTCCTGCAGCAATCACGCGGCCCGTTGTCGGGCTTCTATCGCTGGATCGCCAGCACCCCCGATGTCCTGGCATACGTCAACCTCGCCAACATCTGGGGACTCATCCTGATCGGGCTGGCTCTGATGCTCGGTTGCTTTACGCGCACCGCAGGCGCGGCGGGATTGCTCCTGATCCTGCTCTACTATTTCTGCAATCCGCCCTTCGTGGGCTACTTCTATTCCCTGCCGTCGGAGGGGAATTATCTGATCGTCAACAAAAATCTGGTGGAGGCGGCGGCGCTTCTGGTGATCCTGGTCATGCATGCCGGTCGATACTACGGCTTGGATCGGATAATCCACAAGGCGTTGCGGAAATCCCACGGCGCGCCCGCCTGACCGAAAAAAGGAGGGAAAGCCCGTGACACGACCTGTGACACTCTTTACCGGCCAGTGGGCCGATCTGCCGCTGGAAATCCTTGCCGAAAAGGCCGGGCGATTCGGTTTCGACGGGTTGGAACTCGCCTGCTGGGGCGATCATTTCGATGTCGCCGAGGGCGCGCGCAGCAAATCCTACTGCGACTCGCGCCATGAAATCCTGGCGCGGCACGGCCTGAAGGTCTGGGCGATCAGCAACCATCTGGTGGGGCAGGCGGTCTGCGACCCCATCGACGAGCGCCACCGGTCCATCCTGCCGCCGCACATCTGGGGCGACGGCAAGCCCGACGGCGTGCGCAAGCGCGCGCAGGAAGACATGATGAAGGCGGCCCATGCCGCCAGGAATCTGGGCGTCGAAGTGGTCAACGGTTTCACCGGCAGTCCCATCTGGCATCTGCACTACTCGTTCCCTCCGGTCAGCCGGCGGATGATCGACGACGGCTATGAATTCTTCGCCCGCATGTGGCACCCCATCCTCGACGAATTCCAGAGGTGCGGCGTCCGCTTCGCCTTCGAGGTGCACCCGACGGAAATCGCCTTCGACATCGCCAGCGCGCAGCGCGCGCTTGCGGCCATCGGAGGCCGCGGAGAGTTCGGCTTCAACTTCGATCCCTCGCATTTCGCCTACCAGGGAGTGAGTTACACCGGATTCATCCGCACCTTTGCCGATCGCATCTACCACACCCACATGAAGGACGTCTGGTGGGGCCACGGCGACGGCAGTATCGGGGTGTTCGGCGGCCATGCCGACTTCGGCGACCCGCGGCGCTACTGGGACTTCCGCAGCCCGGGGCACGGCGACGTCAACTTCGAAGAGATCATCGTCGCGCTCAACGACATCGGCTATACCGGGCCTCTGAGCGTCGAATGGGAGGACAGCCGCATGGATCGCGACTACGGCGCCGCCGAAGCCTGCGCCTTCGTCAGGAAGCTCAATTTCCCGCGCAGCGCCGTCGCTTTCGATGCCGCTTTCCAGAGAGAGTGACGACGGGCGCACGCCCGGAAGCCTGCCGTCAGGGAAGTCGCGGCAGCGAGGTCCATTCGCCCCCGTTGCGGCTGCTCCGGACGCAGGTCTCCACGAAGGCGATGCCCATCCAGCCGTCCTCGACCGTAGCGTAGCGCGAGCCGTCGGGGGCGAACTTCTCCCCGGCCCGCCAGCGGCGCACGTCGGTTTCGAAGCAGCGATGCAGGCGCGCGAAGGCGTCGTGGAATCCCTCCGGATGGCCCGAGGGGATCGTGGGCTCGGCGAGCAGCTCGGCGGGCATGTCCGCCGGCAGGAATCCGTCGCCCGGCGTCACCGCCCCGCGCCAGTACGTGCGATCCGGCTGCCCGATCGCGGATACCGTGACGCTCTCGGGCTCCTCCTGGCGCCAGCGCAGCGTGCCGCGCGTGCCCGCGACCATCATGCCCATGTCGTTCTTGCAACCGATGCAGACCTGCGACGCCCGCACCAGCGCCCGGCCGCCGTTGCTCAGCCGGCAGTACACGGTGCAGTGATCGTCCAGCTTCCTCCCCTCGACGAACGTCTCCAGGTGCGCCGAAAGCTCGGCCACCTCCAGGCCGGTCACATAGCGCAGCTGCATCAGGGCGTGCGTGCCTATGTCGCCGCCGCAGCCCGAGGCTCCCGCCCGCGCCGGATCCACGCGCCAGGACGCCTGCTGCTGCCCGCTGTCTTCGAGCCTGGTCGCCAGCCAGCCCTGCAGGTAGTAACTGTCCACCCAGCGTATCTCCCCCAGCAGCCCGCTGCGCACGATGTAGCGCGACAGCCGGCTGGTCCAGTGCCCGATATACGTATGGGCGACGGCGAAGGGAACGCCGCGACGGCGGACCGCCTCCACCAGCCGGCTCGCCTCGCCGAGATCGAGGCACAACGGCTTTTCACAGAAAACCGGGATGCCGGCGGCGATCGCCTTCATCGCCGGGTCATAGTGCACGTGGTTCGGCGTGACAATCAGAATGTAATCGAGCCGCTGTTCTTCGGGCAAATTCCCCTGGTCGGCGATCATCTCGTCGTAGGAACGGTAGCCCCGGATCGGATACGGCCAGGAAGCCGCCTCGGCAAGCGCCGTCTCCGGCTCGGGATAAAGCGCCCCGGCCGTCACGCGCCGCGTGCCGTCGCAATGGATCGCCCTCTCGTGAGGATGGACGATGAAGGCTCCCTTGCCCCCGCCCACCAGGCCCACATTCAAAGGTCTGCTCGCCATAGCAATCCTCTCCCCATGCTGCACGACATCATCCGACATCGCCCCGATCCGATGCGCCGCCCGGCGGCACTCGGATCAGGACGCAATCCTGTTTCGCCATGGAAACCTCAATCGACTCTCGAATGGATTCTATCTTCCCGGACGTTGCCCGCGCACCTTTTTTGCCGGATTCGTCTTGAGGAACGCGTACGCCCTGCATTATCCTCGGCACACGAGACCGTCCACGACCTTCGTGGGGAGGCGCCGCCATGGAACACAAGACCGGTACGATGACGCCCATCATCGCCCTGATGTCGGTATTCAGCCTCGGCATCTGCTTCATCCTCGTCGGAGCGATATCGGAAGAGCTGAAATTGCAGCTCGGCATCACCAACGCGGAGGTCGGCAGCCTGATCTCCGCGCTCTTTCTCACGAGCGTCGTCGTGCAGCTCGTCATCGGGCCGCTGGTGGACCGCTTCGGCCACAAGCCGCTCGCCGTCGTCGGCTTTCTGGTGGCGGGCGCCGCCATGCTGCTGATCGCCTCTGCATCCGCATTCGGGACCGCGTTCGCCGCGTGCATCCTTCTCGGAATCGGCGCCATGTGCCTGAACACGGTGGGCAACACCCTCATCCCGGTGGTCCTGTTCGGCGGCAAGGATCCGGCACGGGCCAGCAACTTCGGCAACGCCTTCTTCGGCCTCGGATACGTCCTCACGCCGCTGCTCTTCTCCCTGTTCGCCGGCATCTCGCTGAGCTACAGGACGGGGATCTATATCCTGGCGGCCGTCTTCCTGATCTTCCTGATCGCGGCGGCGGGAACCGGCTTCCCGCGGGTATCGACCGGATACCGCTTTTCCATGGCCTTCAGGCTCCTGGGAAACTCGGCGGTACTGATCGGCGCCCTGGCCCTCTTCTGCTACATCTCCCTCGAAATCAGCATGGCCACCTGGAGCAAGCCTTACATGACCGAGCTTTTCGGCGGCAGCCGGAACGAGAAAGCCGTGGCCGATGCCGGCCTGGTGCTGAGCATATTCGGGGTTGCCATGATGGTCGGGCGTTTTGTCACCTCGACCGTGAGGAACCTGACATCGATGGGGGTCCGGGTCGTCGCTGCGGCGGCGCTCGTGGCCGCGCTTGCGATCCTGCTCATGGTTCTCACGCACAGCCCGGGCCTTGCGATCGCGGCCGTGATCCTGGCCGGTCTCGCTTTCGCCCCCATCTTCCCCACGATCGTCGGGGTAACTTTTGCCAGGTTCGAGCCGGGGCTCTACGGCAGCATCTTCGGCATCGTGTTCGCCGTGGGCCTCCTGGGCGCGACCGTGGTGCCGCCCGTCGTCGGACGCCTGAGCATGGGAGCCACGGTCCAGCAGAGCCTGCTCGTCGTGCTCGCCATGGCCCTGGTGCTGTTCGTGGTCGCGCTCTTCATGGGAAGGGCCGGCAAAAGGGCTTCCGCCGGATGAAGCCTGCCGCCCTCCCGCGGAGCCGCAAGCCGGTCACTTCACCTTCCACTCCTGGATGCCGACGGAGAAATCGGGCTGGGCCGTGATCTCCAGGCGCAGGCCGCTCGTGGTCACGGGCTTGAAGGTGACCTTGTTGTAGGTGTCCCGGGCGACGCCGTACTCCTCGTTGTTTTCGACCGGCTTCCATTCCTCGCCGTCCTTGTACAGGACGCGCCACGACTTCGGCACCCGCACCTCGCCGCGGCCGGTGTCGTCGAACCAGTACACGTCCACCTGGGACACGACGGCCGGCCGCGCGAACGCATACTCGATCCATTCGGTCGTGCCTTTCCTCGGCCACCAGTCGAAATAGAACCCCGGCTCGCTCGAGGAACGCGGCTCTTCCTGGTCGTTGACCGCGCCGGGATTGCGGCGGCTCGGACTGGCCGTGACCCGGCTCGTCGAAGCGATCGTCGGATAGGGCTGCGGCCGCGCCGCCGATTCCACGCGCGGGATCCACACGATCATCTGGCCGCGGCCGCGGTTCGCCCAGGAGTAGTACGGGATGGCCGTGAATTCCTGCTCCGTCTTGCGGACCCGGCCCGCGGCGTCGTAGGCCAGGCCGAGCGCCCTGCCCCGCACGACCTCGACGCCGCCGAGAAGATCCGGCCTGAACTCGGCCCGCAGGGTCGCGTCATCGGGAAGCATGAGATGGCGCACCCGGCCGCCCGGATTGTCGGGCCATTCGGCGCAATAGACGATCGGGCCGCGCTGCAGCGCCACCCGGCCGCGGTCGGCTTCGACCTCGTCGCGCGCGACCACCCGGCGCACCGGCATGGGCAGGGTCAGATCGATCACATCGCCCCGGCGCCAGCGGCGCGTCACGGTCGCATACCCCCGGTCGAGCCCGAGCGGCACGGCCGCGCCGTTCACCTTGAGAACCGCCGGCTCCCCGGGCCCGTCCAGGAAGCGGTAGAGACCGCCGGGGATCGCCTCGCCGCGCGCCCAGCCGGGAATGCGCACCTTGACGGTGAAATCGCCCGCCGGCTCGGGCGCGACGGTCATGCGCACGCGCCCGTCCCACGGATAGCGGGTTTCCTGCGTGACCTCGAGCGTCCGCCCGCCGTCCATGCGTACGCGCGCCTTGCTGCCGACGAAGAGATTCACGTACAGCGTGTCGCCCCGCTGCGCATAGACATACCCGGGGACCGATGCCAGGAAACGCGTGATGTTGCCCGGGCAGCAGGCCACGCCGAACCAGGGGCTGCGCTGGTGCTGGCCGTTGGACTCGAGCGGATTGGGATAGAAGAAAGCCTTGCCGTCGAGCGAAACGCCGGAGATCAGGCCGTTGTACAGCGTGCGCTCCATGACGTCGATGTAGCGCGCATCGGCATGCAGCAGGAACAGGCGGTGGTTCCAGAAATGGTTGCCGACGGCGGCGCACGTCTCGCAATAGGCGGTCATGTTGGGCAGTTCGTAGTCGCGCCCGAAGGCCTCGCCCGAACCGGTGGCCCCGATCCCGCCGGTGACGTAAATCTTCTTCCCCGTGACGTTCTCCCATATGCGGTCGATCGCCCGGATGTAGGCTTCCTCGCCGGTCAGGGCGGCGACGTCGGCGATGCCCGAGTACATGTAGGTGGCGCGCACGGCGTGGCCGACCGCCTCGGACTGCTCGACCACTTTCCGATGCGACTGGTTGTACGTGCGGCCGCCTCCCTGGATGGTATTCGGCCCGCGTTCGTCGATCAGGAACTTGGCCAGATTCAGATAGCGCGCATCGCCGGTCACGCGATAGATCTTTACCAGACCCATCTCGGTGATCTGATGCCCCGGCCAGATGGAGCGCTTGCCGGGCCCGAAGGTCCGGTCGAGCAGGTCGGCGCCGCGCAGGGCGACGTCCAACAGGCTGCGCTTGCCCGTCGCCTGGTAGTGCGCGACGGCGGCCTCGAAGAGATGGCCCAGGTTGTAAAGCTCGTGGCTGTCCACCCCCTCGAGCACCCAGCGCTCGCTGCCGGCCCAGGGATGGGGTTTCTGCGGATCGATGGTGCGCGTGGTGTACAGGTAGCCGTCGCTCTCCTGCGCCGCGGCGATCTTGGCGATCATGCCGTCGACGTAAGCATCCAGCTTCGGGTCCGGGTGCACGCTCAGCGCGTAGGAAGCCCCTTCGATGACCTTGTAGAGGTCGGTGTCGTCGAAGGGGTAGCCGGGCGGCTTCCTGTCCTCGAGGGCTTCGCCGCGCAGCACCGCGGCCGCGCGCTCGAAGTTGCGCACCCGGCCCGTCTCCACGCACTTTTCGAAGGCGAAGGGGATCGTCACCGTCCGGTTCGTCTCGATGCGCGGCGCCCAGAAGACATCGTCGACGTGCACATCGGTGAAAGGCACCGGCTTGACGGGGTAGTCGCGGGCCGGAGAGCTCGCGGCCGGGCTACCTCCCTGCCCCGCCATGGAAATCAGAGCGGCGCACACAATCGCCGCCGTCTTCAGCATCGCCCTTCTCAAGACTTTCATCTTCGTCTCCCCAAATACGAAATCGATCGTGATCACCAGCGGATCATGATGCCGCCGCCCAGGCCTGAAAAAAGATCGACCGAGATCAAAAAACAACCCTCGTTCCCTTCGCCCGCCGGCCACGCTCTGCCCTCGGGCGCGAAGTTATTAAGGTATGTTAATTATAGAAGCGGCAACAAGTCCACTCGATTCCAGTCGCTCAGCGGCTGTCAGGCGTGCGCGGCGCGCGATGGCGGCGGCCCTCAGCGGACCGTTCGTTCCTGCCAATCTTCCGAGGCTACCCAGGGCAGGGCGCTTTCGTCGAGGACGCTGCCGCCGCCGGGTGCCGCCGTGCTCGGGGCCGGCAGGCTGTCCCAGGGCGGCGGCTCGAGGCCGCGCAGATGGCGCACGAAGAAGTCGAAGCGCTTGTGGTCGCCGTAGGCGCCGCCGTTGGTATGGCCGGCATTGGGAATCACCAGCAGCTCGAAGTTCTTGTTCGCCAGGATCAGCTTGTTGACCACCTGCATGGTCGACGACGGATCGACGTTGGTATCCATCTCGCCCACGATCAGCAGGAGATGCCCGCCGAGCTTGTCGGCGTTTTCCATATTGGAAGAAGCGGCGTATTCCGGGCCCACGGGCCATCCCATCCACTGCTCGTTCCACCAGATCTTGTCCATGCGGTTGTCGTGGCAGCCGGACGAGGCCGCCGCCGCCTTGTAGAAATCCGGATGGAAGAGCACGGCCCCCATGGCATTCTGCCCTCCGGCCGAGGTGCCGTAGATGCCGACGCGCGTGATGTCGTAATAGGGGTACTTCGCGGCCGCCGCCTTGTGCCACAGGATGCGGTCGGGAAAACCGGCATCGCCGAGGTTCTTCCATGCCACGTCGTGAAAGGCCTTGGAGCGGTTCGCCGTTCCCATGCCGTCGATCTGCACCACGATGAATCCCAGCTCGGCGAGCGTCTGCATGCCGGTCTGGGTGCTGAAGGTCTTGGGCACGAACGAACCTTGCGGTCCCGCGTAGATGTTTTCGATCACCGGATACTTGCGCCCGGGATCGAAGTTCGTGGGCCGGACGATGACGCCCCAGATGTCGGTCTTGCCGTCGCGCCCCTTGGCGACGAAGACCTCGGGCGGTTTCCATCCGGTGGCCAGGAGATCCGCCATGTCGCCCCGCTCGAGTTCCATGATCAGCGACTGGTCGCTGGTGCGGCGCAGCTCGGCCACGGCCGGTTGGTCGACCCGCGAGTAAATGTCGACGTAGTACTGCCAGTCGGGCGACCATGTGACCGCATGGGTGCCGTCCCCCGAGGTGAAGCGCGTCAGTCCGGTGCCGTCGAGGTTGATGCGGAAATAGTGGAGGAAGTAGGGGTCCTGGCCCGCATCCATGCCGTTGGCGCTGAACCATACCTGGCGCTTCTCCTCGTCGACGCGCACGACATGGTGCACGGCCCACTGGCCCCGCGTGATCTGGCTTTTCACCCGGCCGCTCGCCCCGTCATAGAGATAGAGCTGGCTCCAGCCGTCCCGCTCGGACATCCAGATCACCTCCCGCCCGTCGGCGAGATCGTAGCGGTAGGTCCGGCCGGAGTCGCTCAGGCCCGCATTGGTGCGCCGGTAATCGATGAAGGTCCTGCTGGTTTCCTCGATCACCGCGCGCGCATCGCCGGTCGCCGCGTCGACTTCGATGACCCGGTAGACCTGGTGGCCGCGCTGGTTGTACTCGAAGGTGAAGGCGCGGCTGTCCTTGCGCCACTCGATCCGCCCGTTGCTGTACGGGTTCGGGAAGAGCGCGTTGTCGATGTTCACCTGCCGGCCCGTCTCGAGGTTGAACAGCACGGGCTGGTCCAGGTCGACGACGTCCCCGGGCTTCTGATAGTAGTTGGAGGAATGCTTCGGCTGGAGCTGGTCGGGGGGCGAGGACTGCACGTAATGGACCATGCGCTGGTAGCCCGGCCGCCGGCGGTAGGCCGCCAGTTTCTTCGAATCGGGCGACCATGTCAGGGACTGGAACGTATAGTAGTTCCCTTCCGAACCGTCCCAGGAAAGCGGGGTGGTTTTCTCCGAGCCGACCGCGCGGATGTGAACGTTGAAGTTCCGGATCAGGGCCTCGGTCTTGCCGTCCGGGGAAACCCTGACCTGGGGCTGTCCTTCGGCCGGCGGCGCGCCCGCCGGCAAGGCGCCGCGCCCCCGGCCGGCGCCGGTGTCGGGCGTGGCGACGCGCACGCAGCGATAGTCGCCGAGCGTGCAGCGCCATCGCGCCGGCGCCGCCGCCCCGGCCTGGGCGGCGCCGCCCCGCGCCCCGCGCCCGCCGCCGATGGCGAACTCGATCGCCTGCATGTTGTCCACGAAGGTGAAGGCGCTGAAAGGGAGCGTGCGCCCGGTGTATCGGCTCCCCGCCGCCTCCGACAGCGCCGCCGCCAGCCTGTCGTGGTCGAAGGGCGCGCTCTTGGCGGCCGCCGCCGCGTCGACCAGCACGAACTCGTTGCCCCCCCTGACCGACTTGCGATACCAGAGCCTGGACGTGCCCTCGATCCACGTGGGCGTTTCCGCCACGTTGTACACCTTGTCCTGCACGCGCTCGCGCAGGCCCGCGGCGCGCCGGTAGTCCGCCCTCAGGTCGCCCCCCTGCCCCGCCGCCCCGGGCGCCGCCCACAATGCGAGCCACGCGCCGCCGAGCGCCAATCCCACGATTCTTCTCATGATCCGCCTCCGTTCCCGGCCCTCGGGACCATTCCCGCCCATGTTTCTAGCCCAGCGGCTCCGCGCGCGCAAGGACAAAGGATGTACGCCGCCGCGCCCGCTCCCCGGGCGCATCGCGCCGGGATGCAGGTACAGATTTCTTAACTTGATTGCGCCGGCTCTGCGCGCGTAGAGTAGCGATTGAGTACAGTAAAATTAACCTCGATGCCAGGCGGACGGCGATGATCGAGACGAAGGTGTTCGAATTGCTGGAGCAGAGGGGCCAGAAGCAGCGCTGGCTGCTGGGCGAGCTCCGGCGCCGCGGCTACCGGGTGAGCGAGAGCTACCTCTCGCAGATCAAGGCCGGCACCAAGCAGCCCGGGCGCCGCTTCATCGAGGCGGTGTGCGCCGTGCTGGGCATGCCGGAGCACGCGCTGTTCCAAACCCAAGGAGAGAAAGGAATCATGGCGAAGAAGACGAGTGGCAAAGCGAGCGCGCCCCAGGCGCTTCTCCGGGAGGCGCGCAAGAGCAAGGGCAAGATCAACGTGGCCATCATCGGCGTCGGCAACTGCGCCTCGTCGCTGGTGCAGGGGCGCTACTTCTACCAGGACGCGGCCGACGACCAGTTCGTCCCCGGCCTGATGCACGTGAACCTGGGCGGGTACCACGTCCGCGACATCAACTTCGTGGCCGCCATCGACATCGACGCCAACAAGGTCGGCCGCGACCTGTCGGAGGCGATCTTCACCTATCCCAACAACACCTACAAGTTCGCCGAGGTGCCGCGCCTGCGGGTGCGCGTCGCGCGCGGCATGACCCACGACGGCCTGGGCAAGTATCTGTCGCAGATCATCAAGAAATCCAAGGGAGGGACGGAGGACATCGTCCGCCTGCTCAAGGAGACCGAGACCCACGTCGTGGTCAACTTCCTGCCCGTGGGCTCCGAGGAGGCGACCAAGTGGTACGTCGAGCAGGTGCTGGCCGCCGGCTGCGGCTTCATCAACTGCATCCCGGTCTTCATCGCGCGCGACCAGTACGGTTACTGGCCGCAGCGCTTCCAGCAGGCCGGCCTGCCGCTGATCGGCGACGACATCAAGTCCCAGGTGGGGGCCACGATCGTCCACCGGGTGCTGACCCGGCTTTTCCGCGAGCGCGGCGTGCGCCTGGACCGCACCTACCAGCTCAACTTCGGCGGCAACACCGATTTTCTCAACATGCTCGAGCGCGAGCGCCTCGAGTCGAAGAAGATCTCCAAGACCACGGCGGTCACCTCCCAGCTCGACTACCAGCTGCCGCCCGACGACGTACACGTCGGCCCGTCCGACTACGTCCCGTGGCTCAAGGACCGCAAGTTCTGCCACATCCGCATGGAGGGGACCACGTTCGGCAACGTCCCGCTCAACGTCGAGGTCAAGCTCGAGGTCTGGGACAGCCCCAACTCGGCGGGCGTGGTCATCGACGCCATCCGCTGCTGCAAGCTGGCGCTCGACCGCGGCCTGGCGGGGCCGCTGCTGGCGCCTTCGTCGTACTTCATGAAGTCGCCCCCCGAGCAGTACCCGGACGACGTGGCGCGCCGCAAGGTCGAGGAGTTCATCGCCGGTTCGTGAGGATCGCGCGCCGGCCGGTGCGCCGGGCGTCAGTGCTGCGCCGATTTCAGCGGCGTGGTGTAGAGGAAGATCGTGTGGCCGGCGTTGTCTTCGTTGGAGACCACCCGGACGGACTCGTCGGGGACGATCCCCTCCAGGCCGTAGTCGTGAAACACCAGGCGCGCCCCGGGCTTGAGCTTGCGGAATTTGGGCAGCAGTTTCTGGTTGATGTCGGGCAGAAGATAGAGGGAGAGCACGTCGGCGGAGGAAAAATCCGCCGTGAAGAGGTCCGCCTCGACTATGCGGACCAGGGATGCGACCCCGTTGCTCTCCACGTTGCGCAGCGCCGCGGCCACGCGCTCCGGGTCGATGTCGTAGCCGATGCCCCGGCAGCCGTACCGCTTGGCGGCCATGACGACCATTCTTCCGTCTCCGCATCCGAGGTCGTAGATCACTTCGTCCTTTTTCGGGCGCGCCATCTTGAGCATGCGCGCGACCACGTCGTAGGGGGTGCCCACGTAGACCACATCGGGCACCTGCGCCAACGCGGCCCGGGGCGTGCCGTCGCCGCGCACGCCGGCCGCCAGGAGGATGGCCAGCATGCCCGCCGTCCACTCGATTTTCGGTCGCACCGGAGTCGTCCCCCTGTCAACGGAAGATGGAAAGCAGCGGCAGCTTTTCCCCCAGAACGGCGATCGCCTCGTCCGAGAGCCGGCATCCGGAAGCGTGCACGATCCGCAGGTTGGGCAGCGGCAGGAAGCGCTCCAGGTCCTCGTCGACGATGGCGCAGTCGGAAAGGTTCAAGACGTTGAGCCGCTTCATTCCCGCCAGCCTGGCCAGGCCGGCGCCCGTGACCTTGGTGCCCTGCAACGCCAGGACCTCCAGACGGGTGAAGCGCGCGATCTCGGCCATGCCCGCGTCGTCGATGTCGTTGCCGCTGAGGTTCAGAACCACCAGGGTGCCGGAATCGCGCAGGTGCCGCAGGGACGCAGCCGTGATTCCGGTGCGCTGCAGCGCCAGGGCTTCCAGTCCGGTCAGGGACGCGAGCCAGTCCATGGCGGCGTCGCCGAGGGCGACGTCGTGGATGTACAGGCGCCTGAGCCGGGTGCAGCGCTTCAGGTGAACGACGCCTGCGGCCGTGACCCTGCCGCCGCCGATCTCGAGCCACTCGAGCCACGGCAGCGATGCCAGATGCGGGAGCGCCTCGTCGGTCATCTGGCCCTGGGCGGCTTCGATCCAGCGGCCATGGCCCGCGGGATCGCGCTCGACCGGCACGCCCAGGCGGGTCAACGCGCCGAGCGCCGCTTCTTCGTCCTGCCGTGCACCCGCAGGCAGCGCACACCCGCCGGACTGCAAGGCCAGCGCAGCCACGAGGCACGCGACTTGCACCAGGCGTCTCATAGCTGATCTCGTTCCCCTAGCCCGGGCGCTCGTGGTGCGCGCTCCTTTCCGAATTACCCTCGGCGTATTTCCTTCTCGCTCCGGTCCGCGCCGGGCTCGACCGCGTGCCCGACTGGAACAAAACTCTCGCATTGTATCCTCGACCTCGCGCATGTGCAACGGCCGGACGCCTGAGGACCGCGCCGCTCTTTTCTTCCTGCGCGTATGCAGCCGCGTCCAGCGCCGCCTCAACGCCCTCCGCCGGCTGCAACGGCATATTGGCACGTACGCTTTTCCGACGATATTCGGGCATCAAGCCGCCGACGACGACCACAGGATGGCCCGTTTATCCAGCGCCTTGTTACGCTCTGCATACATGACGCAATGATCGGCGAAAGAAGGCGTGACTCGTAAAGGAGAGACGAGGCGCGGTGTCTTCGATCCCGTATCGGATCGGCTGATGCTTTGTCAGGCATCCGTCTCTTGCCTTTGCGTCGGCCGACGACGCTTCCGGATGAGCATTACAATCCAGCCGACTGCACCGACCAAGATGGCCGCAGGGCAGATCAAAGCCGCGAGAAGAAATGCGGCAGCGCCGAGACCTTGCAGCAAACCGTGCAGTGCACCGGCGCCTGCGGTCTTGCCGGCGAGAGCTTCGAAGACGTTGTGCAGAATGCCGAAGATCACGAAGCCGAGTACCGACGCGTAGAGCAAGAACCTGAACTGCCTGGCATTGCGCCAGGGGTGCACGAGCGCGAGGACCAGGGCGGCAGCCTCCCCGAAGGCCAGGAGAATTCCGGGCGGATTATCGCTGATTCCGACGACTGCGGCGGCTGTTGCGGAAGCACAGCAGATCACCAGGAAGACGAACGCCAGGGTTCGGTTGCGGGGAGTCGACAGGGCTTCGAGCATAAGCACCTCGCTTTCAATGCGTCACATTATCAAGTTGCCGTATTCTCCTGCCCAGCGGTCGGCATCCGCGGGGGCGCGCAGCGCCGTCGGCCGAATCGCCGTTCGGTGCAAAGTCGACGGCGGCCATCTCACGAGAGGCTACTGTGCCGAGTTTCTAATGAGCTGACGATAAAACTTCACGCATCCGGCGTAGTCTTTGACGGAGATACGCTCGTTGATCCCGTGAATTTTCTCCAGGTCTTCTGCTCGGATGCGCATCGGTGAAAAACGGTAGATGTTGTTCGTTAGTTTCACATAATGTCTGGAGTCCGTCGCGCCAAGGACGAGCGCGGGCGCGATCAACACATCCGGGTACAGCTGTCGGATCGTCCGCCGAATGGTCTGAAACAGTGCGAAACCGTAAAGCCTGCGACAAGTGCTGCGCCACGCCTTCCTCGTCAACCCCGACGGCCTGTATCGGCTCCACCTGCATTTCATCGTACCTGAAGCGCACCGTATTGACGAGCAACACGCAGAGGAGCAGGACAAAACACAAGGCCGGCACCCATACGATTGTCTTCTTCATGTCTTTATCCCCACACTCGGGCAGTCACCAAACGCCGCGGCGACGAGTGCCGGTCGCAGGCTGCGCGCTCCATCGCCGCGTCAGACTGCCGATCCTTCCCTTCTCCAGATGACCGACCCCAGCGGAACACCTTCCACAACCAATCAACCGGCCAAAGGCTGGCCGGAAGTTGCGAGTCCAGGCTCAGATCGGGCAGCAGAGCATCGGCATCATCGGGACCCACCAGTTGAATCAAGCACCGCCGCGGCCGGCCCACCCGGCTTGAATACCGGAAAGCGGTGGCCACCACCATCCACAAAGCGTCCACGGCATAGGATGCTATTTCTTCCGACCACGGGCCGGCCACCTCGGCCGGCGTTCCAGTGTTGTAACCGCGTGCCAGCATAGTCTGGCACCAATTCGCACTGCCGCCAACAAATGTCTGCGCGTGTCTAATCGCCTTCCGTTGCTTCCACTGCGCCTTGAGCGCATGCCGGACAACGGAGAAAACAGCCGATCGAGGGATAGGGATGGCTACCTGATCGATGCACGGGCGATAAAGTACCTTCTTTCCCGGAAGACATACGCCTGCTGGATGTGCCGGCTGTAGTGGTGCGCCCGCTCCCGCGGGCCGGGACAATTCCGATGTCCCCAGGGAGGCCCGCAGCACCTGGGCCTGTCTGGTCCGGAAGGTCTTCGAGAACGACGAAGGACGTGACCGAGCACGTCATTCCACGAGCATATCGGCTCCAGCAGGAGCGTCATTCCGGCGAAGGCCCAAACCCCGTCGTGTGTCAAAGCGGCCCCTGCTTGCGCATCACCCTCGGACGGCGATCTCCCCGGTCTCCCCATCCACTTCCACCTGGTCCCCGGTTCGGATCCGATCGAAGAGGTCACTGCCCTTGTACTCGACAATGGGGAAGGAACGGCTGAGCCAGGCTCGGCCCAGGATGGGGCCTGAGACGAGGAGCGCATCAGCGTCCTGGACTACGACGGCGGCAGGAGCAACGCCGCCGTCGATCACCTGCAGGAGCATCATGCCGGTGAAGGTCGAGCCGATGCAGGCAGGAAACACGAGTACGCGGTCTTTCACGTCCTGCTTGAAGAGTTCGTGGTGCCTGTCCAGGATCACGCCGCGGCGGGATGGAAAGATGTTTCCCGGCTTGGAAAAGGAGGCGGTAAGGTTCAGCGGCATCCGGGTCACAAGGGCTTCTCCCTTCGCCTTGCCCGCGACCACGGGGCGTCCCAACAGTTTCTCCATCAAAGCACTCCGCTTCCCTTCAGGCAGTCCTCGACCGTGCCGTAGTCCGTGCCTGACAGGTAGTAGAAAAGCTTGCCCGATGCCGTTAGGACACGCCTCCTGCCGATCCTCACCGTAAGAGCGGCCAAAGGACAGAAATCATGGATCTCGACGCCGGCGGCTTGGACCTGCCTGCCGACTTCGGTCCCCCTGAAGCGCTCGCAGACCTCCGGAATCAGGCAGAACCATGTCGGCACCTTGGTTTTCTTCCCAACGTACAGGGTCCCGATTTCGTTGGCCTCATCGAAGGTCATGTGCGGACAGCCGAAGACGACGATGGAGGCACGCTCTGGCCGGCGGGCGCGGAGGCTGTCGAGGTCCTGTTGTGTGATGGTGATCGTTCTTGCCGGTGCTCCGTCAAACACGGATTTGAGGTCCGGCGCTTCCGCGGTGAGGCCCTCAACGTGGAAGAGCGCGACCGCTCCGGAGGCGGCCATGGCACCCCCCATGTTCTTGAGCTCGATACGGGAGAAAGGGTGGTGTTCGATCACCGGAACCTGATTCACGGCCTTTTGACCGAGGAGGAATCCGAGCGCGGCGGCATCGACCCTCTCGGCTTTGAGCTTGACGAGGATTCCTCTCCGGCGATTCTGGTCGAGGAGATAACCGAACTCGGGAGTGACACCCGTCAGTGCGGAGCAGAGGTCGATGAGGAGAGAATTCCGATTGGTGCGGGCCCCGAGCACGGAGTTGGCAAACTGGACGGCAGATGATTCCGCCCAGGCCAGGCGGTCGCCGGGCCCTGGAACGTTGGCGGAGTCGTAGGGTACACAAGAGTAGTTGCCGGTTACGCCGATGGTGTCGAGATAGGCTTCGAGCCGGGGCTGCTCACGAAAGATGAACTGATTGGCCAAGCCGGCCTCTCGTCCGGGCCGGGGGTTGCAAGTTGTTTTGACCTTGACCTTGAGGCCGGAAGCAGCGATCCGGGCGAGCACCTTGTAGTAGGCGCGCAAATTGAACATCCCGAAGCTGCCGGCCAGGTGGGCGCTTTGAACCGGGACCAATCGGGACGCCTTGAAGGCACGGCCATAGTCCACCAGGGTCCTCATGGCCATGCCCATTGCTTGGCCCTGTTCACCCCGCAGGATGCTTTCCTGTTCGGGCTCGAGTTTCATTTGGCGCCTCGGGAGAAACAGAGGGCCGATTTTGTTCTGGATGCCATGATAATAAAGCAGACAGGAGCGTGTGTCGAGAAGAAAAGCCGCAGCCGTTGCTGCAGTGGGCCGGAGAGCGTAGAGCCTCCCTCCCTCAGGAATCCGCATTCGCAAAGGGCCGCCAGGATTCCAACAAGAGAGCTATGAAAAAAGGTCGTCGAGGTCAAGCGCACCATCGAGTTTATCAAGGGCGAGCCGGGCGATGCCGTTCTGGATCCGTACCATGCGCAGCGAACCGTCCAGGGGTTGAAGACCTCCGAAGGTTCAATCGCCAAGATCGCAGAGCCCCAGCGACAGCCGGAGGCTCTTGACCAGGAGTATCGGCGCATTCCGGCGAAGGTGCCGATCAGGGAAGCATTTTGCAAAGAGGAGATTCGCCGGCTCGAGTTCGAAAAGAATATCCTGCTCGATGCCATCAAGATCCAGGGCCTATCTGGCGTAAGAGCTCGTTGTCGAAAGGCTCTTATACCACTACGATGACGCCGGAGACGTGCGCCAGGTACTGCAAGTCTTGACGCGCTTCCCGACGCAGGGGCTGCAGCAAGCGTCGGACATCTCGTACCCGAAATAACGGCCGGCAACATCTTGAAGACACGCGCCGTCGCGCCGGCGAGTGCACCCCCATCGCAGTTTGATCCCTACGGGTTGCTCCAGGACTGCCGCCCCGGAGTCGTCCTGCGATGCCCTCTTTTCATCTTGAAATGCCGGCAAGTCTCGGACTAAAAGTTGGCAGTCCCATGTTGCATGAAGCGAGGGCGATATGAGTCAGGCTCAATACATCCTGGGACCCATGCGGGTGCCCTTTTTGACTTTGCCGCCCGTGTGCGTGGCATTGGGTGCGGGAACGGCTTTCTGGACCACCGGACATGTCGACGGGTTCTACGTGGTCCTGGCCCTGCTCGGCGCCCTGGCGGCGCATATCAGCGTCAATGCCCTGAACGAATACTTCGATTTCAAGAGCGGGCTCGATTTCAGGACCCAAAGAACCCCTTTCAGCGGCGGCAGCGGCACCCTGCCCGCCAACCCCGACAAGGCACCGTGGGCGGCGCGCACCGGTTGGATCGCTTTCGGCCTCACCGCCCTGATCGGCCTGTATTTTCTCTGGGTGCGCGGCTGGGCCCTGTTGCCCCTGGGGTTGCTGGGCCTGTTCGTTATCGCCGCTTACACGGTGTGGCTGACGCGCGTGCCGCTCCTGTGCCTGGTCGCTCCCGGCCTCGGTTTCGGCGTGCTGATGGTCATGGGCACGGATTTCGTTCTCACGGGCCGCTATTCGTGGCCGGCGTTCGCGGCATCCCTGGTTCCGTTCTTCCTCGTAAGCAACCTCCTGCTGCTGAATCAGTTCCCCGATGTGGAGGCAGACCGCAGCGTAGGCCGCCGCCACCTGCTGATCACGGCCGGCCGGCGCTCGAGCGCCGTCGTCTACAGCATCTTCCTGGGTCTGACCTTTGTGTCGCTGGCGGCGGCGGTCTATTTGGGCCTGCTGCCGCGGGCGAGCCTGCTCGGCCTGGTGATGCTGGTTGTGGCGGTGCCGACGGCGGCCGGCGTGCTGAAACACGCGAACGACCTGAGCAAGCTCAAGCCGTATCTGGGACTGAACGTCCTGTTGAACCTGCTGACGCCGGCTCTCGTGGCGCTGGGATTGCTGGTCGGCTGAGGGACGAGCGAGCCCGGCCTTCGATGCCCGGAAACTCATGCTCCTGTTCCGCCGCCATGCGCAAAGCCGCGACTCGTCTTGCGGAACTCCGCGCCCAGGTCATATTGGTCGCCAGGACTTATGCCTTCGCCGGAGACAAGGACGGCGCCCAGCACTGGCTGGACAAGGCCTACGAAGACGGCGACAGCACGATGGTTTACCTGAAGGTCGATCCGAGCTTTGAAATCCTGCGCGAAGACGCCCGCTTCCAGCAATTGCTGCGCAAAATGAAGCTGCCTGTCTAGGCGCCGAGCGACGGGCCGATCATATCTCTGAGGCGAACCCCAGGCTGAGCAGGGCGGCCCGCTCGATTCTGGGCCAATAGTGCTCCTCGATCCGCCCGAGGCGCGCAACGAGCCTCCGTTTACTGACGGTGCGCAGGTGGCTCAGGTTGACGGCACAGGGAGAGCGCAGCCCGTTGGTCTCGCTGGGCTCAATCTCGACCAGGGTCGGCAGCCGCTTCACTCGGGCGGTGATGGCCGCCACGATGGTGGTGTCGGCATAGCGATTGCCGATGTCATTCTGGAGGACAAGCGCCGGCCGGGTTTTTCCGATTTCCGCTCCCATGATCGGGTCAAAGCGAACGCGCCAGATTTCACCGCGACGGATGGTCTTCATCGCTGAGTCCATCCTGCAAGGTGGTGTCCCAGAAGGCAAGATCCTCAGCCAGCCTTGGGTCCGATGCCATGGCCCTGTAGCCTTCGATCATCGCCTCGCGGAGCCGCTGCCTCCGATAGCTGCGCACCGCCTCATTGATGAATGCGCTGGCGTTGTCATTAGCTTGGCTGGAAATGTATTCCCAGACGTCCGGCTGGAGGGAAACAGTCTTTTTGACGACGGTCTTCTTCATTGGGCCTCCCTTATGGTATTACCATATAATCATACCATATGGCGCTCTACAAGGTCTCAATGTGTCGATCCCGCGACAACGGAAGCTCCTGCGTCCCATCGTCAAGTTCCACCCCAGGAACCTCGGCCTGCTCTGCGGACCGGCCTGGCAGACCCTCAAGCAAATGTTCCAGGAAGTCGTCGCCGATCCTGCCGCCCCTCTCAGCGTCGCCCTCTCCGTCCGGAGTTACGGCGGCAGCCTGCATCTCCAGCCTCATGTGCACGCCATTGCCGCGCGACGAGATTCTGCATCTCGCCGGGAAGTACGGCGCGCACAATGCCCGCCTCTTCGGCTCTGCGGCGCGCGGGGAGACGGACGAGGCGAGCGACCTCGACCACGTGGTCGAACTCGAGCCCGGGCACAGCCTGTTCGACCTTGGAGGACTCCAATTCGAGCTGGAAGCGCTCCTCGGCTGCCGCGTGGAGGTTGTCACCGAACGGGAGCTCAAGCGGAGGACCCGCGATCGCGTGCTGCGGGAGGCCGTGCCGGTATGAGGGAGGCGTCGGAGCGTCTGCGCGACATTCTCGAGGCCGTCGCTGGCATGGAGCGGCGTGGCGGCCGGGGCAAGGCAGCGTTCGAGCGGGACGAGCTGCCTCAATGATGGTTCGTGGGAAATCTTCAGATCATCGCCGAAGCGGCGCGCGCTTTGCCGGAGGAGATCCGATGGCTGGCCCCAGAGCAGAGGACGCTGAAGTCAATGAAACATGGTGCGCCCGGCGTGACTCGAACACGCGACCTTTTGATTCGTAGTCAAACGCTCTATCCAACTGAGCTACGGGCGCACCTCCAAGCCCCAATAACTTACAGCAGCGCGCCGCGCCGCGCAACTCTCAAATCGCGACGGCAACAAGCGCAACTACGGGACCTTCCCGCCGAGCCCGGAAGGGCTCGCGCCCGCCAACAGCGCATCGATCCTCATGCGGGGAATCCTGACAGCCAGCGCGCCGGCTCCCGCGATGCAAGCCAGACCGCCCAGGGCAACGGTCGCCGGCGCACCGGCGCGCTCGGCCACGAATCCGGCCAGCAGGCTGCCGAAGGGAGCCACTCCCAGGAACATCGTGGCGTACAACCCCATGACTCGACCGCGCATCCGGTTGTCCACGAGCGATTGCACGAGCGAGTTCGTCGACCCCATCTGCACCATGATCCCGAAGCCCGCGGGCACCAGGCAGGCCACCGCGAGCCAGTAGACGCGCGTGACGGAAAACAGCGTCAGGGCCACGCCGAAAAGCGCACAGGCGCGCACGACCACCCGGTCCAGCCCCAGCACGCTGCGGCGCCGCGCCAGCCAGAGCGCGCCCGCCAGGGCGCCGGCGGCGGCCGCACTCATCAGGCCGCCCATGCCGCGCGGGCCGCTCCGCAGAATGTCCTCGGCGAAGATCGGCATCAAAACGGCATAAGGCATGCCGAGCAGGCTTACCGCGCCGAGCAGCCCGAGCAGCGACCGGATCGCATCGTTTTTCAGGACATAGGCCACGCCCTCTTTGAGCTGATCCAGTTTGCCCGGCTTGCGGCCATCCGGCCGCCAGGGTATGAGCCGCATCAGAAGCAGTCCCGCGATGACCGCCAGATAGCTGATGCCGTTGATCAGGAAGCACATCCCTTCGCCCAGCGCGGCCACCAGGACGCCGGCCACCGCCGGGCCGATCATGCGCGCGCTGTTGAACATCGATGAATTCAGGGCGATGGCGTTCATCAGGTCCTCGCCGCCGACCATCTCGATGAGGAAAGCCTGGCGCGCCGGCATGTCGAAGGCAATACAAACCCCCTGAAAGGCCGAGAGCACGAAGATCTGCCACACCGTGATCCTGCCCGTCAGAGTCAAGGCAGCCAGCACAAGAGCCTGCACCATCATCGCCGACTGCGTGATGATCACCATGCGGTGCCGGCTGTGCCGGTCGGCCACGATCCCCGCCCACGGGCTGAGAAACAGCACCGGGACCTGCGAGGCGAAGCTGACCGCCCCTAGGAGCGCCGGAGATTGCGTGAGCCGGTAGACCAGCCAGCTCTGCGCCAGCGTCTGCATCCATGTGCCGCTGAGCGAGATGAGCTGCCCGGAGAAAAAGAGGCGGAAGTTCCGATGCCGCAGGGCGCGGAACATCGACGGGCGCGCCCGAACGCCCGTTTCCGTATGCGCTTGCTCGAAAATCCGCGCTGCCATCGGCCGCTAGTTTGCAATCCGGCATCGGATTTGTCGAGCGCGAAGACGATGACGATCTCTGCCGGCCCTCCGGGGCTTGACGCCTGCATCGCGCCTTTCCGGGGGTTCGCCTTCGGCTCACCCCCGGCTACCGGCTCAGGGCCCCTGCCGGGGCCTGCCTTTGGTCGCGAAACAAAGGCGGCGTAAGGGGACGGGACGGAAGATCCCGGAGCGCCGTGCCCGCCCGGCCTGAAATTGCAGGAAGCCGCAATGCTCCGCCCGCCGTCAGCCGCCGGGCATCGAGGGTGAGATCCGGCGCAGAAATTCCTGCTCGCCGATCCCGGCGATCCTCAAAGTCTTGGTTCTGGAGCGCTCTCCTGAGACGATGCTGATGCGGGACTTGGGAATCTCGAGCAGCGAGGCGAAAAACTCGACCAGGGCACGGTTGGCGGCCTGGTCGACAGGCGGCGCCGTGACCTTGACCTTCAGCGCCCGCTCGTGAATCCCGGCCAACGCGCAATTGCGGGCGCGGGGCTGCACCCGCACAAGCAGGTCGATTCCCGAGCCGGTCTCGCGGACGAGCAAGTCTCTGCTATCCACTCGCCCTCTCCCCGAAGACGGCGGTACCGATGCGGACCATCGTCGCCCCTTCCTGTATGGCCACCTCGAAGTCGTGACTCATGCCCATGGAAAGGTGGCGGCTGCCCAGGCAGCCGGGCCGCTCTCTCTCGAGCGAGTCCCGCAGGCTCCGCAATTCGGCGAAATAGGGCCGCACCTGCTCCGGGTCCTCGAAATACGGCGGAAGCACCATCAATCCCTCGAGCCGCAGCCACTCGAGCTCGGATACCGCAGCCACGATGCCGGGGACCTCGTCGCGCGAGGCGCCGAACTTGGTTTCTTCCTGCGCAAGATCGACCTGCACGAGGACGGGGAGCCGCTTCGCGAGAGCCTGGCACGCCTGCTCGAGCTTGAGGGCGAGGCGGATGCTGTCGAGCGAATGGATCCAGTCGAAGAGTTCGGCGGCGCGTTTTGCCTTGTTCGACTGCAGGTGCCCCACGAGATGCCATCGCAAGCCGGGGAGGGAGCTCATGGCCGCGATCTTCGCCTCGGCCTCCTGCACGCGGTTTTCGCCGAAATCGCGGTGGCCGGCGGCGACGGCGCGCGCGACGATTTCGGGCGGAAAGGTCTTGCTCACCGCGACGAGCGTGACCTCCTTGGGGTCGCGCCCGCACCGCAGGCAGGCCTGGGCGATTCTCTCCTCGATCCTGCGCAGATTGTCCGCGATTTCATCGACCGGCTTCATCGGTACCGCCGCCCGGCTCTCTCCCGGCATGCGCCCGCGATCGGTGTTGTATCCGGGATGAGCCTTTGCTACTCTGCCTCGTGCCGGGCTTTGCGGTGGAATTCTAGGTTTCTTTGAGGCGCCTGGCAAGCATTGCGCATGTTCATCACCTTCGAGGGGATCGAAGGCTCGGGCAAGAGCCTGCAGGTCGAGATGAGCGCCGCCTATCTCGAGCGCAAGGGCGTGCGCTGCCTGGTTACGCGCGAGCCGGGCGGGACGCAGTTCGGCACGGCCGTGCGGCGCATCCTGCTCGATGCCGAAGGGCCGCAGCGCGACCCCCTGAGCGAGCTGCTCCTTTACCTCGCCGACCGCCACCAGCACCTGCAGGAAGTCATACGGCCGGCCCTGCACGAAGGGATCACGGTCCTCTCGGATCGCTATCACGATGCGACGCGTGCCTATCAGGGCGGGGCGCGCGGCGTGGATCCCGAACTCATCGACGGCCTGGCGCACATGCTCGGCATCCGCGATCCCGACAAGACCTTGCTGCTGGATCTCGATCCCCAAACGGCCCTGGGGCGGGCGCGCTCGCGGAACGAATCGGGCGGGCGCCTGCTTGCCGAGGGCCGTTTCGAGGCGGAGGACCTCGCTTTTCACCGCGCGGTACGGAGGGCGTACCTGGATCTTGCGCGGCGATTTCCCCGCAGGATTCATGTGGTCGACGGAACGGGTTCGCCCGAGGCCGTCTTCGAGCGCATCCGCCTCCTGCTGGACGAGTGGCTGGCCCCGCCGTCATGACCCATGAGCGCACCCCGCAGTTTTTCTGAGTTCGTCGGCAATCCGCGCGCGGTCCGCATCCTGCGGGCGAGCATCGAGCGCGGACGCCTCCCGCATGCGCTGATCTTCGCCGGGCCGGAGGGAGTGGGCAAGAAGACGCTCGCGCTGATTCTGGCGCGCCTCTTGAACTGCCTTTCGCCCGCGGACGGCGAACCCTGCGGCCGATGCCGCAGCTGCCGCAAGATCGACGCCGGTGTTCATCCCGATGTGATCGTGGTGCAACCCGACGGGGCGTTCATCAAGATCGATCAGGTACGCGCGATCAGGGCGGAGGCGGCCTACCAGCCCTTCGAGGGCAGGTTCCGCGTGGTCGTTCTGGACGGCGCCGACAGGATGCGGCCCGAGGGTGCGAACTGTCTGCTCAAGACCCTGGAAGAACCTCCGAGCCGGACGGTGCTGATCCTCGTGACCGCGCAGCCGTATCTGTTGCTGCCCACCATCAGCTCGCGCTCCCAGCTTTTGCAATTCGGCCCCATTCCAGAGGATCGGATCGCCGAACACCTGGTGCGTGCGGCGGGCCTCAGAACCGAGGAAGCCCGGCTGGCCGCAGCGCTTGCCGACGGCAGCCTCGGCACAGCTCTGGCCTTCGATATCGGTGCCTATCGCGAGGCGCGCGCCCAGGCGGTGCGCTTCGTGTCCCTGCTGCTGGGCGGGGGCTCGTTCGCCGAGGTGAGCCGCCTGGCCGCCGGCCTGCCCAAGGAACGCGAGCAGTTTCTTTCGTGGCTGAGCCTGGTGGAATCGCTGCTGCAGGATGCTTACTACGCGAAAGTCGCCCCCTGGCGCCTGTCGCAACCCGATGCGATCGAGGAGGCGCGCGCGCTTGCGGGGCGGGCGCCGCATTCGGCGGTGGCTTCGGCCATCCGGGCGATTCAAGGCCTGCGCCGCTCGACTTTTTACAACGTCAACCGGCAGATCGCGCTCGAAAGCCTATTTCTCGCAAGGCGTGCCGAGCTTTCCTGACTGCGGCTACTTTTTCTTTTCCAGCCTGGCGATCCTGGCACGAAACTCAGCCGCTTTGGGCGACGAGGGGAACTTCTCGAGGAAATCCCTGTAGACGGCGACCGCTTTCTGCGGATCGCCCTTCTTTTCGTAAGCGCGCCCCAGGGCGACGAAGGCCTCGATCCGGTTGGGCTGGTACTCGAGGGCTTCCTGGTAGCGCTGGATGGCGGCGTCGTAGTTCTTTCTCTTGAGATAGAAGTCCCCGATTTTTACGCTTTTCTCCGCCATCAGCGGGTTGTAGAGTTTTGCCTTTGCGGTCTCGGGGTCTTCCTTGCCCTCGGCGACGCTCGTATCGCGGATCAGCGCGGGCTTCTTCGCTTGCACACGGCCGCTCGCCGGTGCGGCTGCCAAAAGCGCGAAGATCAGGAAGTAAAAGGCGGGTACCGAACGCATGGGTTCGTTCTCTTGCAAAGTTGCATTTCTTAATTTAGCTGACGAGAATTTGCTTGTCAAAGCATCCGGGTTGGGCTAACATTTTGTGTAGTTGGGCATTTCCGAGTTCGTCCAATCGCACCCGAATCCCAGTAAGAGTGCCGTTTGGCGCGCAGGTCGCGGGGAACTCGAGGCCTGATATAAGCCGAAGGCCCGGGAGGAGGCCAAATGGTCAATCGCAAACTGATCCGGCCTAGCTTGTCGGAGATCAAGGATCAGATGCCGCGCTATGGTGCGGCTCCGAGGAAGCGCGTCCCGCCCGAAGTGACGAATGCCGAGAATTACTATTATATCAAGCAGATGGCCGCCAAGACCCCGATGGTGGTCAAGCTCACCGACGGCGAGGAGATCCGCGGCGTCATCGAGTGGTACGACAAGAGCTGCATCAAGGTTCACCGCCAGGGTGAGCCGAACCTTCTGATCTTCAAACACAACATCAAGTACGTATACAAGCAGAACGAGGATCACGAACAGGACGAGGTCGACCTCGAGTAGCAGGCCGGCACGCTGATTCTCGGCTGACGGGGAGTTGCTGTCGCTCCCTCATTTATGATTCATCCTGCATTGGGAATCACCACCGGGGATCCGGCCGGGGTAGGGCCCGAGGTGTCCCTGCGTGCCTGCCTGGATGCGTCGCTGTCCGATGAGTGCGGTCTTTTTCTCTTCGGCGACGCGCGCCTGCTGGCCTGCCGGGCGCGCGACCTGGGCCTGGCTGCGGATTTCGAGATCCTGAGGCCTGAGGAGCTTGCGACCTCGAGCGCTTTGCCCGGCCGCGCGATCGTGGACGTGCCTGCGACCGGTGCGGTCATCCGGCCGGGTGAAGGGTGCGCGGCCGGCGGGGATGCGGCGGCCCGCGCCGTGATCGAATGCGCCCGGGCCTGTCTCGCCGGCCGCATTCAGGCCATGGTGACCGCTCCGATCAGCAAGATGTTCCTGCAGGAGGCCGGGTATCCGTTTCCGGGGCACACCGAGTTCCTGGCGCACCTGGCGGGCGTGCGCGATGTGGCGATGGCCTTTCTGAGCGAGCGGCTCAAGGTGGTTCTGGTCACCGTGCACATGCCCTTGCGCGCGGCCATCGAGCGCATCACTCCGGAAGCGATATTGCGGACGCTCGGGATCACGCTGGCGGAGTTCCCGCGACTGGGGCTCGCCTGCTCCCGCCTGGCGGTTGCGGGAATGAACCCTCATGCCGGCGAGTCGGGGTTGCTGGGCACGGAAGAACGCACGATCATCGCGCCCGCGCTGGCCGAGGCGCGGAGGCTGCATCCGGCCGTGACGATCGACGGGCCGCTGCCGGCGGATACGGTTTTCTATCGCGCCGCCCAAGGGGAGTACGACGCCGTCGTCGCGCTCTTCCACGATCAGGGACTGGCGCCGCTCAAGATGATCGGCTTCGGCGAATCGGTCAACGTGACGCTCGGGTTGCCCTTCGTGCGCACCTCGGTGGATCACGGGACCGCTTACGAGATCGCGGGCAAGGGGATAGCGCGGGCCGAGGGCATGATCACGGCGATTCGCTGGGCCCTGCGGCTGCTCCGTCGCTCCCAATCCGGGAGCAAAGCAGAATCTCCGGCCGGGTGATCGTGCCGGAGCATGAAAGGGCCGTCAGCGTTCAGTCATCGGAAGCCGGCATGCGCTCGACCGCCGCCGGCTTGAAACTCTTGCGGGGTCACGCCAGCAACTGGACCAGCGTGCGCACGCCGAAGCCCGTGGCTCCCTTGGCGGCGTAGGGCTTGCCCTCGGTGTCCAGGTCCATGCCGGCGATGTCGAGATGCACCCAGGGGGTTTCCTCGACGAACTCCTGCAGGAATTTGGCTGCGACGATAGCTCCTCCCCACCGCTGGCCGACATTCTTCATGTCGGCGATATCGCTGTCGAGCGCCTTCCGGTACTCGCTGTCGAGCGGTAGCTGCCACAGCCTCTCGCCGGTGGCGGCGCAGTTCCGCCGGAGCAGGTCCATGGTTTCCTGGTCGTTTCCCATCATACCCGCGTTGACATTCCCGAGTGCGATGACGCAGGCCCCGGTGAGCGTCGCGATATCGATGAGCCGCCCGGCGCCGAGGGTACGCGCGTAGGCCAGGGCGTCGGCCAGTATCAGGCGGCCTTCGGCGTCGGTGTTGATGATCTCGACCGTCTTGCCCAGGTAGGTTTTCACGATGTCTCCCGGCTTGGTCGCCTTGCCGCTGGGGAGATTCTCGACGAGCGGGATCGCCCCGATGACGGGCCGGGCCGGGCCGAGGCGGGCGAGGGCGAGCATGGCGCCCAGGACCGCGGCGCCGCCGGCCATGTCGGCCTTCATTTCTTCCATCTTCTCGGAAGGCTTGATGGATATGCCGCCGCTGTCGAAGGTCACCCCCTTGCCCACCAGGGCCCAGGGAGGCGCGTTCTTTCCGGCATCGTTGCGCGCGGCACCGAGGCGCAGGATGAGGAGCTTGGGCGGCTCGTCGCTGCCGCGGCTCACGGCCAGTATGGCGTTCATGCCGAGGCGCTCCAGATCGGCACGCTCGAGAACCTCGGCCTCCAGCCCGGCGGGCGTCCCGGCGGCGATCGCCCTGCGGACGAACTCCGCCGGCGTCAGGACGTTGGCCGGCTCGTTGACGAGGGTGCGCGCGAAATTGACGGCCTCGCCGATGACGGTGCCGCGCGCGATGGCTTCGCCGGCGGCGCGGGCGTCGGCCTTGTCTTCGGCGTACAGCAGCAGGCTGTCGACATCGTGCGTCTTGCGATCGCGCGTCTTGTAGCTGTCCGGCTCGAAGTCGGCGTATAGCGCGCCCTCGGCGGCGACGCGGAATGCCTCGCCGTGCGGGAATCCCGCGGGAATGCGGAAGGCGGCGCTGCGGCAGGCGGCGCTGCGCGCCCTGCGGATCGCCGTGCCCGCCAGCTCGCGCAGCCGCGCCGGGTTGCTTTCCTGCCTCTTGCCCGCCCCGATCAGCAGCAGGGCGCGCGCCTGCAATCCCTGCGGGCGATGGATCAGGCAGGTCTTGTGCAGTTCGGTCTTGAATTCGCCGGAAGCCAGGACGGTACCGGCGATTCCTCCGGTGGCCCGGTCGAGCGCCTCGAAGGCGCTGCCGGCTCCGGTTTCGCCTTCGAAGACGGGGACGGCGAGCAGGTCGCATACTGCATCGTGGTCGCTGCCGGGATGGAACTGTATCTGCATGCTGTCCTCCAGCTTGGGTTCAGCGACGCCTTTTCATCTGCGTCCGGGTCTCCCGGTCGATTTCCTTGCGCCGCTCGGTTTCTCGCTTGTCGATCAGCTTCTTGCCGCGCGCGACACCGAGTTCGACCTTGATTCTGCCGCGCTTGAGATAGGCGCGCAAGGGCACGAGGGTGAGCCCTTTCTCCTGCACCTTGCCCGCGAGCCTCCGGATCTCGCGGGCGTGCAGCAGGAGCTTGCGCGTGCGCGTCGGGTCGCGGTTCTCTCGGTTGCCGTGCGAATACGGCCCGATGTGGCAGTTCATCAGGAACGCCTCGCCCTGCCGGACCGCGGCGTAACTGTCCTTGAGATTCATGCGCCCCTCGCGCGCGGCCTTGACCTCGGTGCCCAGCAGGACGATGCCCGCCTCGAATTTGTCCAGGATGAAATAGTCGTGGTAGGCCTTCCGGTTGGCTGCGATCAACTTTTCTGCGGGTTCCTTTTGGGCCATGATCCTTCGTTTTGCGGACCGCGGTGTTCCCCGCAGACGGCTCCTTTACCGGAGCGGAGCGCCGTCCGGGGCGCGCTCGCCGCCGCGCAGGCACGCCGTGACGTACTCCGCCGCCGCCGCATCCCAGGCGCGCATCGGCTCCATTCCCTCGCGCTCGAGGCGCGCGTTGGCGAGCGTGGAATTGGCCGGGCGCGGTGCCGGCCGGGGGAACTCGGCCGTCGTCACCGGCGTGACGCTCGTGTGCTCGAGGCCGGCCCAGGCGACGGCGCGCACGGCCAGCTCGTACCAGGTGCACGAGCCGCTGTTGGTCGCGTGATAGATGCCGCGGCACCCTCTCTCCACGAGGCGGCGCGTGCAGGCGGCCAGATCGCGCGAGTATGTCGGGCTGCCGCGCTGGTCGTTGACGACCCGCAAGGGGAGTCCGTTTCTGGCCGCCGCGACGATCGTCCGGATGAAGTTCCTGCCGTTGGCCCCGAAGAGCCACGAGGTACGCAGGATCAGGTGGTTCGCGCACAGCGAGCGCGCCAGCTTTTCGCCCTCGAGCTTGGATTTGCCGTAGACGCTCAGGGGATTGGGCTCGTCTTCCTCGATGTAGGGCTCCTTCTTGCGCCCGTCGAAGACATAGTCGGTGCTGTAGTGGACGAGCAGCCCGCCTGCGGCGCCGACCGCCTCGGCCAGATTGGCGACGCCGCGCGCGTTCACCAGGAAGGCCTCCTCGGCATGGCTTTCGCAATAGTCCACGTCGGTGAGCGCGGCGGCGTTGATCACGACGTCCGGTCGCATGTCTTCGACGGCGGCCCGGCATTGGCCCGGAGCCGTGATGTCCAGTTCGGGCAGATCCAGTCCGGCCGTCTCGCCCTGCGCGGCGAATTCGCGCATCAGGTCGGTGCCCAGCATGCCCCTTGATCCGACGATCAGCACCCTCATGGGAACTCGGAAAGCGTGGCCTGGCGGTTTTCGTACATGCGGCGGTAATAGTCCAGGTACGCGCCGCTGCGCACTCCGGAAATCCAGGCGGAATTCTCGCGATACCAGTCGATGGTCAGGCGGATACCTTCTTCCAGGGGGATCTTCGGCTTCCACCCCAGTTCGCGTTCGAGCTTGGACGGGTCGATGGAATAGCGGCGATCGTGTCCGGGCCGGTCCTTGACGAAGGTGATCAGGCTCTCGGCCTTGCCCAGGATCCGGAGCACCATGCGCGCGATCTCCAGGTTGGCGACTTCCTGGCGCGCGCCGATGTTGTAGACCTCGCCCGTGCGCCCGTGGTGCAGGATGCAATCGAGCGCGTCGCAATGATCCTGGACGTGGATCCAGTCGCGCACGTGGAGCCCGTCGCCGTAGATCGGCAGCGCCATTCCGGCCAGGGCGTTGGTCACGAGCAACGGGATCAGCTTTTCGGGAAACTGGTAGGGGCCGTAGTTGTTGGAGCAGCGGGTGATCACGCAGGGGAAGCCGTAGGTCCGGCCGTAGCTGCGCACCAGCAGGTCGGCGGCGGCCTTGCTGGCGGCGTAGGGGCTGTTGGGCGCGAGCGGGCTTTCTTCGGTGAACGACCCGGCGGGGCCCAGGCTGCCGTAAACCTCGTCGGTGGAGATCTGGATGTAGCGCGCTACTTTGTTTTTGCGCGATGCCTCCAGCATGCTGAGCGTGCCCATGATGTTGGTGCGGGCGAACTCGGCGGGATCCAGGATGCTGCGGTCCACGTGGGACTCGGCCGCGAAGTTGAGGACGGCATCGATTCCCTTGCGCAGCAGCCGGTCCACCGCCTCCGAGTCGCAGATGTCGCCGTGCTCGAAACGGAAGCGGGGCTGGGACTCGAGTCCGGCGAGGTTCTCGAGGTTGCCCGCGTAGGTCAGCTTGTCGAGGACCACGACTTCGTAGTCGGGATAGCGGGCGAGCATGGAGCGCACGAAATTCGCGCCGATGAAGCCGGCCCCACCCGTCACCAGCAGGCGCACGCCGGATCCTCCTTTCTCCGCATCAGCGCCCTTCCCCCGGAGGTTCCTCGGCCTGACGGCGCATCTTGCGCGCGACCAGGTTCGCGGCGCGCAGGAGCGACTCGAAGGTGCCGGCGTCGGTCCACCAGCCTTCCATGATGTCGTAGTGCAGGGCGCCCTTGCGGATGTAGGCGTTATTCACGTCGGTGATTTCCAGTTCGCCCCGGCCGGAAGGCGTCAAACCTCGGATGATGTCGAAGACCTCGCCGTCGTAAATGTAAATGCCCGTGATGGCGTACCTGGAAGGGGGCACGGCGGGCTTTTCCTCGATGCGCAGGATGCGCCCGTCTTCGATGACCGGGACCCCGAACCGTTGCGGGTCTTCCACTTCTTTGAGCAGCACACGCGCCCCGGTCTTCTGCTTTTCGAAATTCCTGATGAATCCCGCGATCGAACCCTCGACGATGTTGTCGCCCAGGATGACGCATATGGGACCGCCGTCGGCGAAGAACTCGGCGAGCGCCAGGGCCGCGGCGATGCCCCCTTCGCCCTCCTGGTAGGTGTAATTGAGATGGCGCAGGCCGAACTCCTTGCCGTTGCCCAGCAGGCGCAGGAAGTCGCCGGCATTGCGGCCGCCGGTGACCACCAGGATGTCGCGGATGCCGGCCTCCACCAGGGTTTCGATGGGATAGTAGATCATCGGCTTGTCGTAGATGGGCAGCAGGTGCTTGTTGGTCACCTTCGTCAGGGGGTAGAGGCGCGATCCCAGGCCGCCCGCCAGCACGATCCCTTTCATAGGCGCAATTCTCTCCTCGGAGCCTTCGAATAAACCCCTAATATAGCATAATCGGCATAATCGGGGACGCTCACCTGTTTTCGGCGCAGCAGTTTCGGAAATCGGGCAGCGGGCGCCGCGCAAGGGCGTCCAATCAGCCGGAAAACCGGGAGTGCTGTGAAGATGTCGTGAGAAGGATGGTATTTTCGAGGCCGCTTTGGACCCGGAGCCGACAGCTATGCCATGGGCTTGCGGTCGGGTAATCTGCGAGAGACGAGCCACGGCTGCGAAGGGCAGCTCAACTGCTGTCTGGGGGAATCGATAGGCTCGAGCGCAGCAGGCGATATAGAGCCACGGGTTGCATGACCGCATGCTTGCCCCGGTGCAGGTAACGAATGCGGTAGAG
>CAZHQK010000074.1:0-10228 GCA_964534795.1 uncultured Acidobacteriota bacterium | reverse complement strand
GTACGGGGACTGGGCGTTTCGGGAGTCCGCACCACAGCCGTATCCGGCAGCGTTCGCCGCCCGGGTATTTCCGGAGTGGTCCTCGCCTCGATTTCCGGCAGCGCCCGGCGGCGGCCATGGCCGCAGGCGGCTACATCCGGCGGCATTGCCGCCCAAGGCATTTCAGGATGCGTATTTGCGTCAGGAGCGGCATATGGGCGGCGAGGAGCCGGCCGTCTCGGCTCGTGGGGCATGGCGGTTCGGCACGATGAGTCCGAAGCAGAATATGCCTCAGGTCCAACCGGAGCCGTCCCCGACCGCAAGGAGGCCATGGCGGTCCTCGAGGAAGCCCGGCCGATGCCCCGCCTGTTTCTGGACGGACGCTGCGGCGCGGCGGGCCGGGTGGTGATCATCGAAGGATATGGAAAAGCAAGCCTGCGCAGGGGCGAGCCTGACGACCGGCTGAGTCCGGCCAAACCTGCAGATATGACCCTCGTGCGCCTGGATGACGCCGCCATTTATGTCAAGGGGAAACCGGTGCCGATCCGGGGCAGCGGAATTCGTGTGCGCAAAGGAGAACTGTCTTTTTTAGTGGAGGACCGGGACGCCGGCTGGTTCGTGAGCGAAGTCAACAGCCTGATGGATGCCGCGACATCCGGCGCCGGGCCTGCCGTGGGCGAACTAATGTGGCGGGACAACCGCGGCGCCTACACCAACGTGCGGAGAAACAACAACGCTGACTGGCAGACCCTGACGGTCGAGTATTCCCCCGATGCGCTGCCCATCTTCGCCGGCGGCGACGCCGCTGCCGGCAGTCCGCCCGGAGGCGAACCGCAATTCTGCCGGATCATACTGCGGCCGCTGGCCGTGGGAGACAGGCTTTCGGTGCACATCATCGACGGCGGCCAGAATTGAGGCCGCCGGCCGTCACGGAATGAGCAAGACCAGGAATCCGGACAACAAGAGCTATTCGTTCGCCTTGTGGAACCGCGGCCATCTCGGCGACTGCATCATCACGCTGAACTTTCTGCGCCGTTGCTGCCGGCGCGACCCGGGCGCTGCACCTGTCCTTTATTGCCGGACCGCACAGTACTTTCACGAGTTGCGCCTGCTGGCGGACGCTTTTGCATCCCGCATCGAATTCCGCGAGTGGCCCAATCTCCAGCGGGGCCCGCGCGGCGCCGTCGATGCTTGGCTCGGTGCCGACGACTTTCTGTTTCGCCATCGATCCGACGGCGACTACCCTCTGATCTATCGGGACCTGTTCTTAAAAGTCAGCAAGGCGCTCGGCATTCAGTCCCCTATCGAGACCCCACTGGATAATCTATTTGAGATCCCCCGGCCTGCGTCCGTCCGGTGCGACTTCGATTGGCTGGTGATCAACGCCGTACCTTACAGCCGGCAATGGGCATACAACGAAGCCGACTTTGATTACCTGGTCGCCCGCCTGCTTTCCCAAGGAGACCGGATTGTGACCACGCACCGGTTGCGGCATTTTCCGCACATCCCCTCGACCTGGGATCTGCGGCTGCCGCTGCGCACGCTGGCGGATCTGGCTTGCTCCTGCAAGCGTATCATCGGGATCAATACCGCACCCATGCACGTGGCGATCAACACGGCATCATTCGATAGCCTGCAGGATGTCTATGCGATGGATAACCGCCATTACTTCGCCTATGACGAGCGCTTTCACAGGTGTTTCAGCATCTATGAACTGGTGTCCCTGCTGATGCGCCACGGGCACTTGCGGCCGGCGGAGGAGCGCAGGTTCGGGTTGGGATCCCGGAACGCGCCTGCGGCTGCCAAGCGGGAGTTGCCGACCAAACATCCGGCGGAAACCAGAAAAGGCCGCATATTCTGGTGCCACATCGACGACCCGCGCAACATCGGGGATCAGGTCGCGTGCCCGATCGACTATGCTGATCTTCCCGGCGAGCGGGTGGATCTCACTCAGCCGGTCGGCGCCCTGGACGCGTCCGCGATCGTTTTCGGCGGCGGCGGCCTGCTCCATGGCGATCGGTTGACGAGCAAGATCGGCAGAATCGCACAGGCGAGCAGAAAGCTCAATCCGAAGCTGCGCCTGGTTGCGTGGGGGCTGGGTGCCAATGAGCACGGCCGGCACAGCGCCCGATACCCGGACTTCCTGAAGACTTTTGACCTGGTCGGCATCCGGGATTACGGGAATCCGTGGCACTACGTCCCATGCCCCAGTTGCCTGCATCCGGTTTTCGATAACCCGGCATCGGATCCGATTTACGATTTCGTGATCTATGAACACTTCCAGGTCCCGATTGCCGGCTTGCCCGCGGCGCCGGTGCGGACCAACAATGCCGACCGGCGCGAATTCTCCGACGTGATCACTTTTCTGGCGCAGGGCGACTGCATCATCACCAATTCCTTCCACGGCGCGTATTGGGGACTGTTGCTGGGCAGGAAGGTGTTGATCTTCAGGCCTTTTTCCAACCGCTTTCTCGGCTTCGCGCGCCCCCTCGAATATTGCGACGAATCCGACTGGCGCGAAAAGCTTCGCCGCTGCGCGCGCTATCCGGATTACCTGGCCGAATGCCGGACGATCAACCGGCAGTTCCTGTTCAGTGTGCGCACCCTGTTGGAAGATTAGGGCTGAACCCCGCGCAACCGGTAATCGGCCGGACCAAGCGGCAAAGGGGTCAAGGAACAAAGGGGAAATACCGCTCAGCGCCCAAGATCGATTTCGCCCTTCAGGCTTCGAATAAGGCGGCGCCGTCACGATCAACGGCCGCCGCGGCGTAACGCTGAACGCGCCGCACTGGTCGAATAGCGCGGCCTGGTTTTAACACAAGATTCACTCATTTCCAGCGGTTCTGCAACTCCCCCCTGATATCCTCCGAGGGAATCACTTTGGAGGACTATAACCATGCGATATGTTGCATGCCAGTCCTTGTTGCTGGCGCTGTTGTGTCTTGCAACACAGGCTGTCAACGCCCAGGTCGACCGGGCAGCCTTGAACGGGACCGTGACCGATCCTTCCGGCGCCATGGTTCCTGGCGCGCAGGTCAGCGCCGAAGCCCCAACGATCGGCGTGAAGCGCCAAACCCTCACCGATGCCGCTGGAGTCTACCGGCTTCCGTCGCTGCCGGTCGGAAGCTACGTCCTCACGGTAGCGAAAGACGGATTCCAGACCAAGAAGATCGAAGGGCTGGTCCTGGCCGTCGGACAAGTCCGCACGCTGGATGTCTCGTTGGACATCACGGCTACGGCCACGGAGGTGATTGTCACCGCCGAAGCTCCGGCATTGCAACAGAACAACGCGGAGATAGGACTGGCCATTGACCAGAATCAGGTCTCAGCCATCCCCCTGAACGGCAGAAACTGGACCGGGCTGCTCATGCTTGCACCGGGCGCCACCAACACCGGGGAAGGCAACCAGAACACGATCCGTTTCAACGGCCGATCCCGCGATGACAACAACTTCACCTTCGACGGCGTCGACGCCACCGGCGTAAAAGACCCGCGCCAGGAAGCCAACCTGCGGCTCAACATCTCGCTGGATTCCATCAGCGAGTTCCGGGTGAGCGGGGGGCTTTACAACGCCGAGAGCGGCACGGCACCTTCGGCGAGGGCATTTCGATCTCCGGCTTGATGAGCCTGCAGCCGGACCGCAGCGAGGTGGAGGTCGGAACGAGCTACGGCCTGCTGCCCAGCCTGACCTGGATCTGGGGGCGGCACACCTGGAAGTTCGGCGGCGAAATCCGCAAGATCAATCTGGTACTGTCCGACACCGGCCAGATCACCACCAGCTTTTCCTCCCGCGCGCTGTTTGTGCAGAACCGGGCCAACTCGATTTCCTTCGGCAGCGCACTGCCGAGCGTAAAAGCCCTGCGCCCCTATTACTTCGCCTATGCTCAAGACGAGATCAAACTGACCCGCACGCTTACCGTCAGCCTGGGCGCGCGGTACGAATACTACTCCGTCGCCAAAACCAGCGACGGGCGGGGGCGCGTGTTCGACCTGGAACGCTGCGCCGGCTTCTGCCCCCCGGGTTCGCCCTGGTACTTCGCCGACAAGAATAACTGGGCGCCGCGGGTCGGCCTCGGCTGGGCGCCGCGGGCCTTGCACGGCAAGACGGTCTTCCGCCTGGGCTACGGCATCTTTTACGGGCCGGGACAGATCGATGACGTGAATGCGGCCATCGACAGCATTCCCGAAACCTACACCTTGTCCAGTTCGGACCAGCCGCTGCTGTCCTTTCCGGCGGCCCAATATCTTGGGCAGGCGAAATCCACCGGCGTCTCGGCGCGGGCTCTGCAACGGGACCGCCGCGACGGATACAGCCAGCAGTGGACCTTCGCCATACAGCAGGAGCTTCCCATGCGGTTCGTGCTGCAAACCGCCTACGTCGGCGGCAACGGGCACCAGTTGTTCGGGCGCTCATTCATCAACACCATCAACCCGGCCACCGGGACCCGGCCCTATCCAAACTTCAGCAACGTCGACATCAAGACCAACGACGGCAACAGCAGCATGAACGCGCTGCAAGTCTCGCTCACGCGGCCCATGCACCGGGGGTTTCTCTGGCAGACTCAGTACATGTGGTCGCACAACATCAACGACAACGCCGGAGCGGGCGACGGCGCCAACCGCATGATCTCCGCCTGCCGCCGTTGCGACCGTGGCGACGCGCCGTGGGACATCCGGCATACGATCACGATCAACTCGATCTACGAGCTGCCGTTCGGCCGGGGCCGCCGGTACGCGCTGCCAGGCAGATTGGCCGAGGCGGCCCTGGGCGGCTGGAGCCTGAGCGGATTCTTCACGGCGCGCACCGCTCTGCCCTTCGACGTGACCGTCAGCCGGAGCGCCTCTTCGCTCCCCGACGGCGTGGTGAGCACGCCCGGCCGGAGCGCCCCGGCACAGAGACCCAACTTGGTCCCCGGCCAGAGCCCGTATGCCGCGGTCAAGTCTCCGTTGGGATGGCTGAACCCCGCCGCTTTCGCAGTTCCGCCTCCCGGGACTTGGGGCACGCTGCCCCGCAGCGCCCTGCGCGGACCCGGCCTGTGGCAAATGGACGTGGCCATCGGCAAGCAAGCGAAGCTGGCCGAGCAGCACGCCCTGGAATTCCGCGCCGAGATGTTCAACCTCTTCAACCGCGCGCAATACGGCAATCCCAACGCGAACTTTTCGAATCTCGGAACGTTCGGGACCATCACCTCGGTGGTGAACAACAACCCCACCGGCTCAGGCGGTCCCCGGCAGATTCAGCTCATGCTCCGCTACAGGTTCTAATGCTCATGAACAAGTTCTGGTTGTCGTGGATCACGGCCGCCGCTCTCGCGGCGGCGGCCGTGACTGTGGTCGAGATTCGACCGGCCCTAGAAACAGAGCCGCTGGTGCAGGACGTCGACGATCCGGCCATTTGGGTTCACCCCAAAGACCCGGCGCGCAGCATCATCGTGGGCACGGTCAAGCGGCCGCGGCCGGATGGCGCGCTCGCCGTTTACACGCTGGACGGAAAGTTGGTCGAAACCGTGGGCGATCTGGATCGGGCAAACAACGTCGACATTCTCGGCGATATCTGCGTCGCAACCGAGAGACTCCAGCGCCGCCTTCTGGTCTATCGGGTCTCCGAAACAAGACCGCATCTACAACTCATCGGGACCGTCCCGGTCTTTGAGGGCGAACAGGGCGAGGCAGGCGCGCCCATGGGCCTCGCCCTGTATCGGCGCAAGCGGGACAAGGCGCTGTTTGCCGTCGTCAGCCGCAAGACCGGACCCGCGGAGGGGTACCTCTGGCAGTACCAATTGCAGATCCGCGGGAACAAAGTGATCGGCCGGAAGGCCCGGGCCTTCGGCGCCTTCTCGGGCCAAGGCGAGATCGAAGCAGTCGCGGTGGACCCGGAGCGCGAACTCGTGTTCTACTCCGATGAGGACTGCTGCGTCCTGATCTATCCCGCGGACCCCGACCATCCCCAAGCCGCCCGCCCCATAGCGCGTTTCGCCGAGCAAGGCTTCAAAGGCAACCGCGAAGGGATTGCCGCAGCCGGGCCCTATGTGATTGTGACCGATCAGCTCGATCCTCACAGCGAGTATCACGTCTACCGCCGTTCCGACTGGCAGCCCGTGGCAGTCTGGCGGGGCACGGCGCAATCGACCGATGGGATCGAGGCGGTCGCCCGCCCCATGGGGCCGCGGTTCCCGCGGGGCCTGCTGGTGGCCATGAACAATGCCTCGCACAACTTCCACTTGTACGCCTGGCCGGATTAGACCGGCTGAAATTTGGACTATTCCCGTTTGGGGCGCCCGTAGCTCATTCTGGGTAGAGCGCTTGCCTTCGGAGCAAGAGGTCAGAGGTTCGAATCCTCTCGGGCGCACCAGCCACCCCATCTCCCCCCGATCGGCATTCCCGCTGCTCCGATACAATATTCTCCGGTGACCAAGATCCACATCCCCCGCCCCATCCTCCGCCGAATGCGTGAGATCCAGAACGATCACCGCAGCGGATCGCTGGCGCTTGCCCGGCGAGCCGGACAGATCCTGTCCGAGTCGACCCGCATGCCGCCGTACCGCACCGATTTCCTTCGGCGGCGCCCCTGACGCCGCGGACGGGCGAGCCCGCGCGTGGCATCCGGCGGCGCGTGATCCCGCATGTTCCTCGCCAGAGTCGTCGGCACGGTCGTGGCCAATCGGAAAGAGAAGCACCTGTTGAGCAGCAAGCTGCTGCTCGTAAGGAACGTCGATCCAGGCGGCCGCGGGACGACCTGCCGGGCGTGATGAAAGCCGATATCAAGGCGAATTATACCGCCTGCAAGACCGCGCCGCCGCCCGACGATGCGCGGCCCAGCGACACGAGCTGGGCCCGCTTCAAGGAGGTGCGCGATGCGAGGCGGGAGACGCGATCCGCGCGCCGGCCGCGCGACCTCCGGGCATTCCAGCCTCACCCCACGAGGCCGAGCACGGCCTCGGCCCAGGCCGCTGGTGCCTCGTTGGGGAGGAAAATGCCACCGTCGATGTCCACCTCGCGGACAGGACGCAGCGCCGCCCGGAACGGGGCGGCCTGCTCGTGGCTGGTGAAGGGATCACGGCGGCCGTAGATCAGCAGCCCGGGGCACGAGACCAGCGGCAACCGGTCCTCCATCCGGTAGGCCGCAATGGCGAAGTGCCCGAATTCGCTGGTCTCACCGGCGACCATCAGATCCACCATAATGCGCTGGACCAGGCCGGGGTCGTCGACCCACCGCGCGAACTTCTCCCACTTCTCGCTCAGGTGAGAGCCGTCGGGCCTGACGTGCCACTGGGCGAAGTGCTTGATGAGGTTCGCGCGTCCGGCCTCGTCGAGGTAGACCGGGCCCGAGAGCGCAAGGCCCGCGACGCGGTGCGGCTGGGAGGCCGCCAGCTCGACGCCGAGGATCGCGCCCGTGTGGTGGCCCGCGACCCAGACGCGCGCGCACCCGGCGGCATCGAGGACCTCGGAGACGGCCCTGGCGTAGTCGGCCGTCGACGGCTGCGTGACCGGCCGGTCCGAGCAGCCGTAGCCCGGCGTGTCGATGGCGATCACACGATGGGACCGCGCCAGCAGCGGCAGCACCTCGGCGAACTCGTCCACCGACCTCGGGGTCTGGTGCAAAAGGACGATGGGCTCGCCGGCGTCAGGACCGGCCGCCACATAGTGGACGTGCCCGAGGTGCGTACGGCAGAAGCGGCGGGAAACGGTGAGCGGCTCGGCCATGGTGGTTCTCCTCCCTCGTCTCCTGGCGCAGGGGCGGTCGCGGGTTCACGGCGGCAAACCGGCAAATGGCGCCCGAGGGCAGCCCAATGATATCACAATAGCCTCAATACCGGCCGTATCGCCGCCGGCGTCCACGGCCCGCAGCCCGTGGCGCGCATCTCGATGCTCTGGTTGGCTGAGAGCATCGGCTCCCACGTCCCCGATGGTTGGTTGACAGCGGCAGCAGGTACGCCGACGGAATCGAGTGGCTCGCCGGCTGCCGTCCCTGCTCCCGGGAAACTTCTGCAGAGACCAGCCCGTCGCCAGGGGGCCTGATCCGGATGGTTTGCGATTTTCCTCAGCTCAGGCCGAACGCGAACCTGCCGGCCAGATATCCGGTGGTCATGGCCATGCCGTGGCTGATCCCGGGGCAAAGCAGCGGATAGGCGTACTTGAAGCGCCCCCCGACCGTATTCCCGGCCAGGTAAAGCGCCGGAATGGCTTTTCCGTTCGCATCCAGCGGCTGCAGCCGCTCATTGCATATCATCCCCCCGAAAATGAGCATAGGGTTGTCGGGGTTCGCATTCCAGTGCGCATAGAAGGGAGGGGTATCCACGGCCGTCAACCGGTCGGGGCGCTTACCGAAATCCAGGTCGCGTCCCCCTTTGACCAGCTCGTTGTAACGGTCGATGGTCTTCTTGAAGGCATCCACGGGCACTTTCATCTTTTGCGCCAGGGCCTCGATGGAATCGGCCTCCAGGATGGTTCCTTTCGCCACTTTGTCCTGGAAATCCTTGAGTGTTTTCTCGGTGGCCCGGAAAACGCGATAGAATCCCAGTCCCATGCGGGGCAGGTCTTCCGGCCATGTGGAATCGACGACCAGCCAACAGCCGTGCTGTTCCTCGGCCTGGCGCGCCATGGCCTCCGTGTCCAGGTCCTCGTTGCAGAAACGTTCGCCAAACCGATTCACCAACAGGAAGGCGTTCGTTCCCAGGGCATGGGTCATGTCGTTGAGAGGAGCATGGGGTGTCTTCTCCATCTGCGCGCCGATCCACATGGCCATCTGATGGCCCTCCCCCATGGATGTGGGAATCAATCCCTGACGCAGGTTCGCTCCCGGAAAGTACTTTTCTATCATGTCCTTGTTATAGCTGTAATCCCCCGTGGCCAGGACGATCCCCCTCACGGCGGCGTATTGAATGTAGTTGCCCGCCTTGTCCTGGGCGATGACGGCCTTCACCGGTCCGCTCGGTTGATCGCGGATCAACCGCACCGCCTTCGTGTTGTAATGGACTGCCACGCCGCGCGCGCGGGTCTTCTTTTCGATGATCGACAACCAGCCGCGCTGATTAGGGGCGGTGTCTCCGAGCCGGTGGCAGGTCGGATATTCCGCCGTGTACTCCTCGAGGGGGTTCCAGCCCGGCGGCGCCTGGGACGGGTTGGGCCAGCGATCGATGACCACCGGTTCGTCCCGAGTCGGTATGACCAGGTAGTTCTTCAACCCCTCGGCCTCCAGTACGTCCATGACCAGATTCATCACGCGGGCGCTGTTGCGCGCCCAGAGGCGGAAGATCTTCTGATGGATTCGACCGCCCTGCACTTTCATCAGATCGTGGAGTACTTTGTCTTCGTCGATACGAATATTCAGTCGTTCGTGGAGCCGGCTGTTGAGGGCGGTGATATCCCCGCCCCGGGCGCTGAACGTGGATATCTTTTCGATCAGGGTGACGGAAGCCCCGGCCTCAGCCGCCGCGAACGCGGCCATCAGCCCCGCAATGCCCGCGCCCACCACCACCACGTCGGAGGAGACGGTCGATTTGATGTCTCCGGCCGGGATAGGAGGCGGAGGCGTTTCAAACGCAAACTTGTCCGGGTGTTGAGGGGATTGGCCGGCCCCCAAGCGGCTCCCCAGCCCAACCGCTCCCAGGCCGGAGGTGGTTCCCTTGACGAAGTTTCTTCTGTTCATCCTCATGTTGTTGCCTTCCGTGGTTTGACCGACAGGTCCGAAATGGTTGGTTGATAGCAGTCTGGGTTTTCCCTACGGAAGCAGGATCGCACGGGTGGGCGTGAAAATCTCCTGAAATCTCCCGCAATTCTTCCATGGGACCGGTCAAGAGGCGGGCGTTTTTCTGTGGCGGGGGCGCGCGATGGGCCGACAGGGTGGGGAAAAGGCTCCGCCAGGCTTTGGGCCATCCTCGCCCCGGCCCCGTGAAGCGGCGGCCGCGCACATGAGCGCCTTGCCGCCCCCTTTCGACCGGCAACGGGACCCGGTGCGGGGAGGCGCCGCTTCAGTCGATGCCGTGTAACCGCCGGGCCGTGGCAGCCCACTGCAGAAAATCGGGGTCAGGCTCCCAGGTGGCGCGACGCCCGAGCCGGGGAAAGCGCTCGGGGAGATTCCAGAGCTTGAGCTGGCGCAGGATCTTCTGTATCCGGTAACCCGGACGCATGATGGATTTCTGCAGGCTGCCTGGCGGGTTTAAGATTTCAAGCAAACTCGGCTGGGCGAAGGGCGCGTGGCCGGCCTATGCCCGTGATGCGGCGTGCGGTCTCTCCGAACATGCAGACG
>CAZHQK010000073.1:0-1651 GCA_964534795.1 uncultured Acidobacteriota bacterium | reverse complement strand
GTTCCTTCGGGCCCACGCCGACGAGGTGCACGGCCGACGGTTCACGCACGCCGTTCGCACCATGAGCGCCACGCTGGCGGACCCCCACGAAGCCCAGTGGCTTGAGGTTCCCCCCGCCAGCGCGCTGGTGGTGGTGACGCTCCGCATCTTCTCCGGCGAGACGGCGGAGGTGTACCTGGAGGCCCGCTACCGGGCCGACCGGTACGAGTACCGGGAGGTGCTGGAAGTGTAGCGGTCGACCGCCGACGGGCGGCCGCCGCATAGCGAGGAGGAGACGGCCCATGGCGCAGGGCGCTGACGAGGTCCTCTATGAGGTTCGGGGACCGAAGACGTTGCTAGAGATGACATGGGAAGAGGTGGAGGCGGTGCGGAAGGCGAGCCAGATCGCGCTGATCCCGCTGGGGTCGACCGAGAGTCACGGGATGCACCTGCCGATGGGCGCGGACACGTTCCAGGGCTACGACTTCGCCCGGGGCATCCTGGCCCGCCTGGCCGCCCGAGGCGTGCCGGCGGTGTCCGCGCCGTGCATGCCGTTTGGCGTGAACTACCACATGATGCCCTTCCCCGGCACGCTCACCATCTCCGCCGACACGATGCGGCGAATCATCCTGGAGGTGGGCGGGAGCCTCGTGGCCCACGGCTTCACCAAGCTGGCCCTGGTGCTGGGGCACGGCGGCAACTTCCCGGCCATGCAGATCGCGGCCCAGGAACTCGTGGAGCGCCACGACTGTCAGGCCATCGCCCTCAACTGGCTCCCGTACCTGACGGCGCGCTATCACGAGCTCCTGGCAGGCGGTGCCCGCGAAGGGCACGGCGGGGAGAGCGAGACGGCGCGCATGTTGGTCTCGGCGCCGCGGCTCGTCCGTCTCGACCGGGCGCAGCCCCACTACCCGGCTCCGCCCACCGGGAAGATCGAGAAGGACGAACCGCCGGTCTACGGGGGCGGCGTCGCCAGGGGCAGCCGGTCGTTCAAGTCTGTGTCGCCCTACGGACACGTCGGCGACCCGTCCAGGGCCACCCGTGAGCTGGGCGAGCACATCTACGCCCTGTGCTGTGACTGGATGACGGCCGTCATCCTCCGGGAGTTTGCGCCGGACAAGGCCTGACGGCCACACGACTGGGGCGCCGGGTGTCCATGGAACGCCTGGTCTTTCACCACGTGAGCCTCTTCGACGGGCTGCGCGATCGGTTGGTGGTTGACGCGGTCGTGGTCGTGGAGCGCGGCCGCATCGCCGCCGTGGGTCGGCGGCACGAGTTCGGCGCGAGCCTGCCGGACGGCGTGGAGGTGGACGGGGCCGGCGGCGTGCTGATGCCGGGGCTCATCAACTGCCACGAGCACCAGGACACCCGCGGGGCCATGGGTTCCTACCAGGAGCGCGTCACGCAGGACAGGCACTACCTCGTGCTTCGCACGGCCCGCAACGGGCTCCTCAACCTAGCCGCCGGCATCACCACGGTTCGGGACATGGCGAGCCGGGACGGGATCAGCCTGATCTACCGGGACGCGGTGGCCTCTGGCCTCGTCCGCGGCGAGGCGAACCCCTTCGCGGGCGAGCGCGGTCAGCGCGTGCTCGACGCCCTCGCGCCGGACCAGCCGCTCCAGATCGCCGTACGCGCATCCCGCCCACGCGAGTAGCGCGCGATCTACGGC
>CAZHQK010000072.1:0-56085 GCA_964534795.1 uncultured Acidobacteriota bacterium | reverse complement strand
GTCCCTGTGGCAGGAGTATCTGAAGCGCCAGCCCAACACGGCGGAAGCCTATTTCTATCTCGGGGCCACCTACCTGGAGCAGAACCAGCTCGACAGCGCCATCCTGAATTTCGAGCGCTGCGTGTCGCTCGCGCCGGACGACGCCATGGCGCACCTCAACCTCGGAATCCTTTACGATCGCCACCGCAACGACCTCGGGCGCGCCCTCGAACACCTGAAGAAAGTCCTGGATCTGGGAGGGGTCGAGAAATACCCGCCGGAGCGGCTGCGGGCGATGATCAAGGAGCTGCAGGATCGCATCGAGCTGGTCGCCATGGAGAAGAAGGTCTTCCCGGTCGAGCACAAACACGCCTTCTCGAGCTGCCGCGGCCACTTCCGTATCAGCTCCCAGGGGCTGGAATACCGCACGAGCGAAACCGACCATTCCTTCTACGAGGCGTGGGGAAAGGTCACGAGCTGGAGCGTGGACGGTGATCAGATATCGCTGCGGCTCGCGAACAACCGCCGCTACAACTTCCGCCTTCTCAACAAGGGGGATGCCGAGCTGGTGCTGCGCCTGATGACGCGCTGGGGCCCGGCGCGCTAGAGACCTTTCTTGTCCGGATAGGCGGCCGGGCGCGCGGCCGCGGGCGCCGCCGCTTTGCCGGAACGCCGGAATATGCTCGCGATCGCGCACATGAGAAGCCCCACCAGGACGCCCACAGCGATGCCCGCCGGCTGGAGATAGCCGCGGATGCGGCGCACCACGCTCGAGGAAAGCACCGGCTGGTCGCTTTTCCAGAGCGGGATCTCGTCGCCGTTCTTGTTGATCAGGCCGGCCGCCAGCACCAGTCTGGCGTCCTCGCCGCCACGGTTGCGCACCTGCCATTTCCACACGGCGGTGTCCCGTTCGCCGATCGTTTGCAGGGCCGCGCTCTGTGCCGGCGTCACTTCCATGGCGCCCGAGCGCGCGGCGAGGGTGACCTGGATCTTCAGCGGTTCGCCCAGGGATTGCAGCAGGACCCTTTCGGGAGGCGCCACGCGCACATAGTCGATGGACTCCGCGGTGAAGCTCACCTCGGCGCCCGCGCTCTCCTGCGCGGCAATAAAGGCGGGCAGCTTCCATTCGAGGACGCCCAGGCGGACGTCGCCGAGAAAGATGTCGACCTTGCCGGTGCGCAGGGCGCCCTCCAACCGCTCCTCGATCACCTGGGATTGGAGGCCGGCGACCGAGAGCTTCAAGGTTTCCAGATTTTCCTTGGTGCGCTGCAGGTCGAGATAGCGGCGCGCCAGCGAGTCTTCCCTGGAAGTGAGCGCGGCGATGGTTTCGCGCATCTTGCGCAGGCCGGCATTCAGTTCCTCGACCTCGCCGCTCAGCTTGGCGTTGGCCGCGCGCGCCGCGTCCAGCTCCGCCTGGAGGGCATTGTTGCGGCTTTCGAGCTCCTCCCTGTCTTTCTGGAGCTTCTGCGCCGCCTGGGCGATTTCGACGAGCTGCGCGCCCGGATCCCGTCCGGCATCGGACTTCAGCCGGAGCGAGCGCTGCAGGTTCGCGATCTCTTTCTGATATCCGGCCCGCTCTCCCTGGGCCGCGCGCAGATCCTCCCGGATGCGCGCCAGCTGGGAGGTCGTGGTCTCGATTTTTTCCTGCAGGGATGCCGAGAGCGAGCGCAGGCGCGCGACCTCGGCCTCGCCGGCGCGCAGCCCCGACTGCAGGTCGCGGTTCTCGGCCTGCAGGCGCGCGATCTGCGCCGCCAGCTCCTGGCTTTTCTTCTTCAGGTTCTCGACGTCGCGCACGGCGTCCTGGTAGGCGGGCACCTGCGGGGCGATGAAGCCCAGCACGGTCTCCCGGTTCGAGCCGGAAGCGCCGGCGATCTCGGCGATCGCGCGCTCGAACTGCTCCTGGGCGTGCGTGCGCCGGGCTTCCTCGAGGTCGCTGAATTTCAGGCCCTCGCTGAAGGCTCCCTGCAGCGCGGCATCGAACACGTCGCTGTTGGGAAATTTCTCCTGCAGCTCGGCGTCGAACTTGAAGATGAGCTCCGCGAGCGCGGGCCCGCCGATGGCCCCGAGCTTGAACTTGATCTCATCCCTCCCGAAATCGAGCCCCAGAACCCGCACCTGTTCCGCCACCTTGAAGCGCGGCGGGACATCGGCCGCCAGCCTCTCGGGGCGGAAAGTCCGGCCGCTGATGAGCATGTAGGCCTTGTCGGCGAATATGGGGATGCGCAGGAAGAGGGCCTTGTTTTCGTACTTCTGCCGGTAGCGCTCCTGGATCTCGCGGGACACGCCGGCGTGACCCGGGAGGGCGTACAGCGTCAGGGCGATCGTGAGCAGGATTTTCCAGGGTTGCGGGTGTCTTGCGCTCTGCATCGGTCGGGCCTTCCGGAGCCGGCGCGCCGCCGGGCTGCCGCGAAAAATCATAGCACAAAGGCCGCGGGCCGCGGGACAAATGGAGCCGCGCGCTGCGTGTGCGGTTGCGGTATCTTTCGGCGGCGTGTTATAAGAGAGGCGTCAGCGGGCGGTTTGCGGAAACCGAGCAGGGGAAGATTGAACATCCAATACGGCGTCCATACCGATCGCGGCCGGGTGCGCGAAGCCAACGAGGATTCCTACGCCGCCAATGCCAAGAGCCGGCTCTTCCTGGTCGCCGACGGCATGGGCGGGCATGTTGCGGGCGAAGTGGCCAGCTCCATGGCCGTGTCCACGATCGAGGAGTGCGTGGCATTGCTGCTGCGCGAGCGGGGGCGCGCCGCCGGCGAAATCCTGAAAATGGCGCTCGAGGAGGCCAACGCGCGCATTCACGAAACCCAGCTCGCGCGCCCGGAACTGGCGGGGATGGGCAGCACCGTGACCGCGCTGCTGTTCGGCGACCGGGACTACCACCTCGCGCATGTCGGCGATTCGCGCGCCTATCTGCTGCGGGGCGGAGAGCTGCACCAGCTCACCCGGGATCATTCCCTGGTGTGGCACCTTTACGAGAACGGGATCCTGCGGAAAGAAGAGCTCGCCGGCCACCCGCGCAAGAACGTGATCACCCGTTCGATCGGGCCGCATCCGCAGGTCGAGATCGACATGGATCAGGGGCCGGTGCGCGACGGCGACCTGTACCTGCTCTGCTCCGACGGCCTCAGCGACGTGGTCTCCGAAGAGCGCATGAAGGCGATTCTGGGAAGCTCCCAGATGACGCCCCAGCGGATGAGCGAGGCCCTGGTCGAAGCTGCCAACGACGCCGGCAGCCCCGACAACGTCACGGTGGTGGTCGTGAAGGTGGGCGCCGGCGCCTCTCCCGACGATGTGACCGACAGGATCACGTTACGGTGACTCGGCGCACGCGAGGGCCGTCCGCCGGATCCGCTCTCTCGGCCTTCCGACGGTTGTGCCCGGGCCCTGAATGCGGCGCGGGGCGCATTGAGGGCCGGGCGCCGGATTTCAGGCTCAGAAGCTCAGCCTCAAACCCATCTGGATTTCCCGCGGGGCGAGAGCCGAGGTGATTCTCCCGTAGGTGGTGGAAGCGTAGGTCGTTCCCACCCCGGAAAAATTTGTGTGGTTGAATGCGTTGAACATCTCGGCGCGGAACTGCATTTTCACCCTTTCGGACACCTTGAATCCCTTGTAGATCGACAGGTCCCAGAGGTGGATGCCGGGGCCACGGAAAAGGCTCCGCCCGGCGTTCCCGAAAGTGTTCAGGGCCGGCAGGGCAAAAGCTTCCGTATTGAACCACTTGGCGATGGTCTTCGGGGCGCCCTTCCAGGGGTCGCCGACGAGATCGGGACGCTGGCTGCCGCCGTAGAAGCTGTTGGCCCGGTTGGGCGAGATAAACACGGTCTGGGGCAATCCGGATTCCGCTCGCACGATGGCCCCGATCTGCCACCCGCCCAGAAGGTTGTATGTCAATCCGCGGGCGTCCCTGTAGAAAGGCAGCTCGTAGACAAAGCTCGTCACGAAAATGTGCGTCTTGTCGAACGAGGCCAGCGCGCGATCCGCCCGCAGATTTCTCACATCCTGGGCGATGGTCGAACGGTCGTCGGGGGAATCGGTGATGACCTTCGAGAAGGTGTATGCGAGGCCGAATTGCAGTCCCTGCGCGTAGCGCCTGCTCAGGCCCAGTTGCAGGGAGTCGTACCTCGAGCTGGCCGAGGTCTGGCGTTCGGTGATCGTGCCGTAGCCGCGGAACTTGGCGAATGCCGCGGTGGGCGTCCCCGTGGTTCCGGGAGGCGTCTGATTGATGCGCACCGCCCTGAGGAGATGGGTCGCGTGATTCCCGACGTAGGCAAGATCGAGGCTCAGTTCCCACCATAGCTTGCGCTGGTAGCCCAGGCTCCAGTGCTGCGTGGTCGGAACCAGGAAGTCCGGACTCATCGAGATCAGGTTGCGAATGATGGCTTCCTGATTCCTCGCCGCTCCGCCGGAGGGATTCGAGAGCGTCGGCGTTCCGGAAGCGCCCGCAGCCAGAAAGTTGGCCGCGGTCACGAACGGAGGATTGACGAAGGCATTCTGCAGGGCGATGCCGACCAGCGTGCGGTCGAAGTAAATGCCGTATCCGCCGCGGATCACCGAGTCGCCTCTGCCGGCAGGGTCCCAGGCGAAGCCGAAGCGCGGACCGAAGGTGTCGGCATGGGACGCCACAACCCTGCGCCCGTAAGGTGAATTCTTTCCGGCCAGATAGATGCCGTTCAAGGGATCGCCGGTTCCGGGAATCCGGTTGCCGGCTGAGTCGATCTGGTAGGCTTTGGTTATGTCGAAGCGTGCCGGATCGAAGTTCGTCAGCAGATTGTCGGTGTCGATCGGGGGCAGGATGTAGGACCAGCGCACCCCGAGATTCAAGGTCAGATTGGGCCGGAACTTCCAGTCGTCCTGGAAGTAGGCCTCGTGCATGTCATATCTGAGGTGCGAGGTGATGTCGATGTCGTTTTCGGAGTAGGACGAGGCGCGCCCCAGCAGGAAGTCGGCGAAAGCATCGCCGGTCGAGGTGAAAGTCGCCGACGAGGTTCCCGGGAAGGCGAAGGCGCCGTTGGTGCCGCTTGCGGCGTTCTCATTCTTGAATTCGTGGGAATACAGATACCCCATCTTGAGCGAGTGGTTGCCGATGATCCAGGAGATGTTTTCCTTGAAGCGGTAGGAGCCGTAGCTGTTGTCGTACGGGCCGAAGAAATCGAAACCTCCGTAGCCGCCGGCTCCGCCGAAGGAGATGCCCGGGAGAACCCCGCCGGGATTCTGCGGAAAGATCTCCGGGGTATTGAAGCCCGCGTAGTTCTTCCTCAGGCCGCTTCCGGTGATCTCGCTGATGATCCCGCCGCGGGAATAGTTGAAGGCGAGGTTGTTCACGACCCTGGGGCCGGCGATGTAATTCCATTCCACAACCAGACCGCGTGCCGGTATGTTGGTCTTGGTGTTCGCGATTCCCGGAAACGCGGCGTAGTTGCTGCCGAATATCTCCCCGAAGGGTTCGGTGGAGGGGATGGAGTCCTTGACCCAGCGCCCGAAGACCCGGTGGTTGTCGTTGATAGTGTAGTCGAGGCGGATCAGGTATTCGCGGTAGTTCCGCCCGCTGGGTGCCGCCGCCGAGTAGTTCCGCTGCCCGCCGAGCAGTGCCGGTGTGGAGTTGGGCGACGGAAAGGCTGAGAGAATCGCCTTTGCGTTCGGATCGATGAGGCTCGGCGGGATGACGTTGGCTTTTCCCTGATAGGAAAACTGCTGGCCGGTGGCCGGGTCCCTGATGATCACGTCGGGAAATTCGCTGAAGTCGCCCTGGCGCTGCAGCTGTGTAGGAACGCGGGTGTTCACCACGCCGCCGCCGCGGACCGTGCGCACCTCACGGAGTTCGTGACCGTAAAAGAAATGGAGCTTGTCCTTCTTGATGGGACCGCCCAGGCTCCAGCCGAAATTGTTGTAGCGCAGGACCGCGGGATCGGCCTTGCCGTCGCCGTCGCGATCCAGATAACTGAAGAAGTTGCGTGCGTCCATGGCATCATTGCGGAAAAACTCGTACGCGGAGCCGTGGAACTCGTTGGTGCCTCCCTTGGTCACGACGTTGATCTGCCCGCCGCCGCTGCGGCCGAACTCGGCGCTGTAGTTGCTGCGCAGGATCTTGAATTCCGAAACGGCATCGACGCTGATGTAGTTGATGACGCCCAAGTTGGAACCCGTGTCCACATTGTCGGCCCCGTCGATCAGCCAGTTGTTCTGCGCCGCCCGGGCGCCGTTGATGTTGACGCTGGCCAGATTGTCCAGGCCCACTCCCACGCGACCGCTCACCAGACTGGCCGCCGCCGACACGCCGGGCTGCAGGGCCACCAGCTGGTACAGGCTGCGCCCGTTGAGGGGCATCTCCGTGACCTGAGTGCCGGTGATCACCTTGCCTACATCGGACGTCTCGCTCTGCACCACCGGAACGGCCGCGCTCACGGTGACCGTTTCGGAAATCGAACCGACCTCCATGGTGATGTCGATTCGGAGTCGGTCGTTGACGGATAGCACGATGCCCGAACGGACGAACTTCTTGAACCCTGGAACCTCCGCGCTCGCCTCGTAGGTGCCGATCGGAAGCAAGGTCGCGACATATTCGCCCGATTCCGCCGTGACGGCTCTGCGCACGAAACCGGTCCCGACGTTGCGGACCTGGACCTCGATGCCGGGAATGACGGCGCCCGACGCATCCTTGACGAAACCGGTGATGGTTCCTGTGGTTTCTTGGGCCAGGCCCGTGCCCGTTCCGGCGATGCAGGCGCACAGCGCGATGACCCATGCGACGCGCGTTGCTGCGACACCCTTTCTCATTGAGTCAAGGATCGTGCGAATCATCGATATCCTCCTTCCTCTCTCGAGAAACCGGGGGCAAGAGCTCGAGGGATGAGAATTTCTCGCGCAGTCGCGTCCCGGGGTTGCTTTACCCGGTAAGCATATGACGCGCCGGGCCGGCAATCAACGAGCATTGTGCGGCCGGGCTGCTCTTCGACTCCGGTGGTTATTACCATGGTGCCATGCGCGTGTCGGCGATTCGCGCGCCTATCTGCTGCGGGGCGGCGAGCTGGACGAGCTGGGCCCTCCGGGGTCGGGTCATGGCCGTTTCGGGCAATTCGATCCGGGCATCCGATGCCCCCATCGCATTTTTCGTGCAACGGCCGGGGCATCGAGATTAGAATCGCGCGCCAGTGACTGCAAGGGGGCTCATGTCGCTTCGACGCTGTCCGAACTGCGGCCATCAGATTATGACATATTTCCGGTACCTTCTCGGAGGCGTCGGACGACAGAAGCACCAATGTCCGGGCTGCGGGACAACCCTCCGAGTCGGCGGCCCCTTTCGCCTGCCGGCGGTGTGTGCCGCGGCGGTAGGCCTTTACTTCCTGGTCCCCGCCGCCGGCGGCAGGATCTTTCCGGACCGGGAAATACCCTTCTCCGTTGCTGCCGTCTTGATCGTTTGCCTGATTGCGCTGCTGGCGGCGGCAAATTACTTGAGCGCGACGTGGCGCGCCGACAAGCGCGCCGGCTCTCGCGACCGATAGCGGCGCAGGTCCGCTATTCCCGGATGAAGGCTACCGCAAGAAGAACGGCGGCGTTGAATCCTGCAAGTGCCACAAAACTCGCCTGGAAACTCCCCGTCCAGTCCGCGATCTTCCCGACGGCGGGAGCACCCACCAGGATCATGAGGATGCCGAGCATGTTGACCAAGCCCATGGCAGCGCCGGCGCGGCCCGGAAACAGAACCGCCGCGCGGTTGAACAGCGACGCGTAAGGGAGCCCGCAGCCGGCCCCGAGCAGGACTATCGCCGACAGCGCGCTTCCCAGAGAGGACGCCCCGGCAAGCAGCAGGCAGCCCGCCAGGTTCATGACCAGACCGGCGGCCAGCAGGGGGCGCATTCCCATCACGGCCGCCAGCATCCCTCCCAGCGGCCTCGATATGATCCCGAGAAGCAGCACCAGAGAGCCCAGAGCACCGGCCTTGGTCGGCGCCAAACCGAGTTGGTTGTGCAGCAGGAGCGTGATCCACGAGCCTACCAGGATCACCAGGCCGAACGATGCCATCTGGACGGACCCGAGCAGCCAGAGCTGCCGGTGCCCGATCAAAGTCGAAAGTGATACGTGGGCGTGGGTCTGCGGCAGCGGCGCCGGAGCCGACAGTACCCACAGCAGCAGGACGGCCACGGCAACCGATGCCGTGGTCCAGAATGCGCCCTGCCAACCGGCATACTCCGCGGCGCGCGGGACGGCGTAAATGACGAACCCGGACCCGAGCAGCACCGAGCCTCCGTAGTAACCCTGCGCCCGGGCCAGGCCCTGCGGCGGGATCGTCTGTGCGAGGTAGCGCGCCCCGGCCACAAAGCAGGTTCCGGTCCCGAGCCCGGCGAAGACCTTCCAGAACAACAGCTGACCGTAGCTGCCGGAGCAGGCGATGCCGATATTGCCGAGGCAGACGACCGCGAGCGCCCATGCGAGAACGAGACGCCCGCCGAACCTGTCGGCCAAGTGCCCGCCGGGTATCTGCATACCGGCGTGCGTCAGAAAGATGCCGGTCGTGAGCAGCCCGGCCATCGCCTGCGAGAAACCGAACTGCTTCATGAGCGACCCGAGAAGGGGCGCGTGGTTCGTATAGTTGGATGAGAAGGCGAAGGCCGCGGCACACGCGCACAGGACCGCAAGGTTTTTCCTGTCCATCAGGTGCGAGGCTCCTCCTCGTAATGCGCTCGATCGCGGCTGCGACGGGCGGGACCGTCAGCCGGGGAACAACCTTTTCAAATCGTGTTTCGTGACTTTCCCCATGGCGTTGCGCGGCAGGTCCTCGGCGACGGCCCAGCGTCGTGGAAGCTTGTATGACGGCAGCCGGCCGCGCAGCCATCGGTCCAGCTCCTCGAAGTCGAGGCCGCTTTCGCGCGGGACCACGGCAGCGGCGACGACCTCTCCCCACTCCTCGTTCTCGATGCCGACCACGCCGCAATCCCGCACCGCCGGGTGCGACCGCAGCTCCTCCTCGATCTCCAGTGCCGAGATCTTGTATCCGCCCGATTTGATGATATCGACGGATTTCCTGCCGAGAATGCGGAAGCAGCCTCGTTCCACGACCGCGATGTCGCCGGTCTTGAACCACCCCTCCGGTGTGAAAGCCTCCCGGGTCGCTTCGGGAAGGTTCCAGTACTCGAGGAACACGTTCTTGCCGCGCACGAGGATTTCGCCCGGTTCCCCCTCGGGCACATCATTTCCCAGATCGTCCGCGAGCCGCACCTCGACGCCCGGCAGCGGCGTCCCGACGAAACCCGGCCGTCGCTCTCCGTGCAGCGGATTGCTGAGGGCCATGCCGATCTCGGTCATGCCGTAGCGCTCGAGCAGCGTGTGGCCGCTGATGGCCCGCCAGCGTTCCAACACCGACACCGGCAGCGCCGCCGACCCCGACACCATCAGGCGGAAACCCTGCATCTTGCGCGAAAGATCGCGCTGCCGGTCGCCCGGGAGCTTCTCCCAGGCCGCGATCAGTTTGTGATAGATCGTCGGCACGGCCATGAAGACATTGACCCGCCCTTCGGCGAACGAGTCCAGGACGCCCGCCGGAGAAAACTCGGGGAGGAATTCACATCGGGCGCCTGCCCAGAGGGCGCAGGCGACGACGTTGACGATGCCGTGGACATGGTGCAACGGCAGCACGCAGAGCGTATGGTCCTCCTGCGTCCAGCCCCAGGCCCGCACCAGCGTCGAAATCTGTGCCTCGAGATTGGCATGGGTGAGCACGACGCCCTTCGGCCGGCTCGTGGTGCCGCTCGTATAGAGAATCATGGCCCGGCGGAGCGGGTCGACGTCGGGCAGCGCGACCGCCGGTTCGGGACACGCGTTCGAAAGCACCACGAGTGGGATGCCGAGCTGCCGTGCCGGCTCGGTGAGCCATGCACGCCGTTCGGGGGCGACGATCACGGCCGCGCATCTCGTATCCTCCAGGACGAACCGCAGCGCCGGCGGCGGGTGGCTGAGGCAAAGGGGCACGGCAATTCCGCCGGCGCGCCAGATGGCCCACTGGGTGCGGACATAGTCGAAGCCCGGGGGAACCATAAAGGCGACAGACGCCTCCCTCAGGTCTTCCCTGCCGCCCAGCAGGATCGAGGCGAGACGACGGGAGGCTTCGAGCAGATCCGCGTAGCTGAAGGCGGCACCCCCGGAAAGGATCGCCGTGCGTCCCGCATACTGCCGTGCGCGTTCGATGAGCTCGAGCATGAACGAACCTTTCAGACCCGGGAGATCGACTCGTTTGGGTGTATTTCTAGCCCAAGTCCCCGCATCACACAAGACCCGATCCCTGCGTATTCCGACGATGGCGGGCGCGGCGCCGCATCCTTGCCGCGCGTGCGGCCTTTCGAGTGCTGCGGTCGGTGTTTTCTGTCTACCAAATGGTATACAGAAAGCGGTTTTTCAGCGCGCCTTTCGCTGTCTCGCCCCGGGCGCAATTTGGCGGGTGGTTCGGCGGCCGGGCTACTCTTCGGCCCGGCCGGTTGTTACAATCTTGCCGTCCATGAGCGGGTGGGAGCTCGTCGAACAGGTGCGCCGCCGGGTCGGCGCCGAACAGGGGACCCTGCGGAAGGCCGCTTCCCTGCGGGTGGCTCTCTGCTATCCCGCCCCCTATGCGGTCGGCATGAGTTCCCTCGGTTTCCAGACGATCTATCGCGAGATCCACCGGCACGGCGAGGCAGCCGCCGAGCGCGCCTTCCTGCCCGACAGGATCGAAGACTATCGGCGCGCTCGCGTTCCCCTGTTCACCTACGAATCGGAGACTCCGCTGGCTGATTTTCCCGTGGTTGCCTTCTCGATCTCGTACGAGCTGGAATTGCCCGGCTTGCTCGAGATGCTGGACCTGGCCGGCATCCCGCTGCTGCGCAGCGAGCGCTCGGCGCACCATCCGGTCATCCTTGCCGGGGGGCCGCTCACGAACGCCGATCCGCTGCCGCTGGCGCCCTTTGTCGATGTGATCGCCGTGGGCGAGGGCGAGGAGCTGATCCGAACGTTTCTGGACGCAGCGCCGGCGGTGCCGCGCGCGGCGCTGATCGAGCGCATGGCCGCGCTTCCGGGATTCTACATCCCGGGCAAGAGCGGCGCCCTGCCGCCGGCGGCGAGGGCGCCGGACGATCGGCTGCCGGCCCGTTCGCAGATCGTCGCGCGGGAGTCCGTGCTCGGGCCGATGTTTCTCATCGAAGCGGAACGGGGATGTTCCCGCCCGTGCGCCTATTGCGTGATGCGGCGCGCGGCGGGCGGCGGCATGCGCACGGTGGCGCCCGAGCGCGTGCTTTCCCTGGTTCCCGCCGATGCGCGCAGCGTGGGCCTGGTCGGCGCCGCGGTCACGGATCATCCGGGGATCAAGCGCATCGTGCGCGCGCTGGTCGAGGGCGGGCGCGCCGTCGGGATTTCGAGCCTGCGGGCCGACCGCCTGGACGACGAGCTGGTCGGCCTGCTCGCGCGCGGCGGTTACCGGACGCTCACGACCGCGTCCGACGGCGCTTCGCAAAGGCTGCGCGATCTTGTCGGGCGCGGGACCACCGAGCGGCACCTGCTGCGTGCCGCCGAGCTGGCGCGGCGCCACGGTATGCGGCGGCTGAAGCTCTATCAGATGATCGGGCTGCCCGGGGAGACCGATGCGGATATCGAGGAGCTGATCCGCTTCACCGGGGAGCTCGCGCGGATCGTGCGGGTCACCCTGAGCGTTTCTCCCTTCGTGGCCAAGCGCGGCACGCCGCTGGACGGCGCGCCCTTCGAGGCGATTCCCTCGCTGGAGGCCAAGCTGGCGCGCCTGCGGCGCAGCCTGAAGAAGCCGGCCGAGCTGCGCCCGGCGTCGGCCCGCTGGGCATGGGTGGAATACATGCTGGCGCAGGGCGGCGAACCCGCCGGCCTTGCGGCCATGGATGCATGGCGCGCGGGCGGGAGCTTCCGGGCCTGGAAGCGCGCGTTCGCCGCCCGCGAGGTCATGCCTGAAGCGCGCGCCGCCGCCGGGGCTAGAACCTGATCTTGATGTCGGGCCGCGGTTCCAGGTGCACGGTGTCGACGAAACGGATCTTGCGCGTTTCCAGGCTCATGACGAGCGAATGGGTGCGGCAGCCGCCGCCGAAAAAGCGCACGCCCTTGAGCAGGTTGCCGTCCGTTACGCCGCAGGCGGCGAAGATCAGGCGTTTGCCCGGCGCCAGGTCTTCCGTGGTGTAGATCTTTTTCAGATCGTCGATCCCCATTTCCTTCAGGCGCCTTTCCTGGTCGGGCCGGGCGACGACGAGGCGCGCCAGGATCTCCCCGTTCAGGCAGCGCAGGGCGGCGGCCGTCAGCACGCCCTCGGGCGCGCCCCCGATGCCCATCACCGCGTGCACCCCGGTGCCGAGTACGGCCGCGGCGATGCCCGCCGACAGATCGCCGTCGCCGATCAGGCGGATGCGCGCCCCCGCCTCCCGGATCTGCCGGATCAGGTCTTCGTGCCGCGGCCGGTCGAGCACGATGACCACGAGGTCCTCGACCTCGCGCTCGAGGCATCTGGCGATGGCCTCGAGGTTTTTCCTGACCGGCGCATCCAGGTCGATCGCTCCCTTGCTGGACGGGCCGACTATGATCTTTTCCATGTAGCAGTCGGGCGCGTGGAGCAGCCCGCCCTTTTCCGAGGCCGCCAGGACGGTGATGGCATTGTTGGCGCCGGTGGCGCACAGGTTGGTCCCTTCCAGGGGATCGACGGCGATGTCGACCACCGGCACGGCTTCGCCCGGCCTGCTCTCGCCCACCTTTTCTCCCACATACAGCATCGGCGCCTCGTCGCGCTCGCCCTCGCCGATGACGATGGTGCCGTCCATGGGTATGGAGCGCATCGCCTCCCGCATCGCCTCCGTGGCGGCGCGATCGGAAAGGCGCCGGTCGCCCCGTCCCATGGTCTGGGCGCTGGCAATGGCCGCGTTCTCCACCACACGCGTGAATTCCCTGCTCAGATCGATTTCCATATCCGTCCTCCCTCGACCGCGGCCCGGTCCGCCGCGCTTGCGCGGACGAGATGCGGTGCCGGGAGAGCCCCCCTTCGACATGCGCTTCCCAGCAGTTGCGGGTCGCTTGGCCCTCGCGGAAGCCGAACCTCAGGCTGGCCCAATCATACATGATGTACTATGCTGTAGGGAAGCCGAAGGGGCCCAGATGGCAAGATGCCGCCGGCAATTCGTGAGCGCGTTGCTTGCGCTCGCGCTCGCCTGCCTCGCCTCCGCCGGGCGGGGCGGCGGCGCAAGAGAGGCGGGGGAGTTCCGCATTTTCATGGGAGGCGTGGAGATCGGCAGCGAGAAGTATGTCCTCGTCGCTGCGCGCGACACCGTTCAGAGCACCTCGGTCATCACCTTCCGCAATCCCCAGAATGCGCGGCAGCGGATCAGCCTGGAAACCCGGCTGACGATGACGCCGGAGTACACGCCCGTCGGCTACGAACTCAAGAGCGATGTCGATGGAAAGAAGGGGACCATCGTGGGCAAGTTCTCCCGCAACCAGGCCGTCTTCGAATACGGCGGCGCGGGCGATTCGGCGAGACGCGGGTTGCTCGTGGGCGAGCGCTACACGATCCTCGATACCAATGTGTTCCACCACTATGTTTTTCTCGCCCGCCTGTACCTGCAGAAAGGGAAGGAGAAGGCGGCGAAGTACGAGGTCGTGGTTCCCCAGGAAAACGAATCGGGATTCCTCGCGATCGCGGAACTCGGCAGGGAGACGGCGGAGGTGCGCGGCAAGAAGGTCAAGCTGCGGCACCTGCGCGTGGATTCGGGGGCGCTGCAGATCGAGCTCTGGGTGAACGATGCCGGGCTGCTCGAGAGAATCTCGGTCCCGGCGCGCGGCATCGAGGTGGTGCGCAGCGAGTAGCTCCTGCGCGCCGCGCGGCGGACCTGCCGGCCCCGGAGGGCCGGCAGATTTCGATTGCGTGCGGTTTTTCTGTCGGCCCTTCGGGGCTCGCTCGTTGCGACGCCCTTGTCTCCGGGCTCGCTGGCGCTCGCCCGGAGCTACTTTCTTGCGTGCCTCCGGCACGCATGCGGCCCCGGAGGGGCCCTGAGCGGGTAGCCGGGGGTGAGCCGGAGGCGAACCCCCGGAAAGGCGGGCGAGGATCAACCAAGCCCCGGAGGGGCGGCAGAATTCGATTGCGTGCGGTTTTTCTGTTTCACTTCTGCTTCGGGTTGACGAAGTTCCTGGGGTAGATGCTGGCAAAGGGCATGACCCGGCGCAGGGTGATCCAGTATCCCTCCTCGTTGGTTATCAGATTGAAGGTCTCGGTGTCGAAATCCATGACCCTGGTCTTGTAAGGCGGCAGGAAAGCCTGTGCGCCGGCATGATAGGAGGTCAGGAAGCGCTCGTCGTATATCTTCTTGGCGGCCGCCAGAGCCTGCTCGTCCGGCGCCTTCGTCAGCTGCATCCGGCCGAAGGTCTCGTCGAATTCCTTGGGATGCAGCCGCATGTATAACGTCTTGAAAGTAGTCTTGAGCGGGTGCATTCCGAAAACCTGGGTGAACTTTTCCTTGACCTCTTCCGGAGTGTCGATCGTGAGGGTGCCGCCTCCGAGGATGATGACCACGGTCACCCCGGCCTCGGTCCTTCCGAGGACCATGGTTCCGGAGGGCGATTCGAAAGAGGTATAGTCGCCGGTGAATTTCAGGTTGGTGTACTTGTAGACCTCGTCCTGGGTGAGCGAGACGTCGAAGAATTTCTTCTCCTGTGCGGGTTCCTGGGAAAAGAGCAGCGTGGCTGCCGGGATCATTGCGAGGGAAAGCCAGTGCAGGAATCTCGAGGTTCTCATGGTCGCCTCCTCCTCCGGCTCATGGCCCTGGCGGTGCGGGAAAACGGTCGCCGACCGAGCGAAAAGCGTTCGCAAAATCCGGCGCCAAATTACCCAAAATCGTTGCCGGTGTAAAGAATAAAAGTCCGCCGGCACCGCCCGCGGCGGAGGATGCGCTGCAGCCGTCGGGCGCCGAGCCCCTGCGCGCCTGCGCGCGTTCCGGGAGAGGCTGGGTTCACCGGTAATAGACCTTTTTCGCGAACGCCTCCGGGTCGCGCAGGCAGGCGCCGAGCTGCCGGATCACGGACCGGTACTCTCCGGCTTCGTCGACGTCGACAGCGGTGAAGCGCTTCAGGTTCGATCTCAGCCAGCGGGATACGATTTCCTGCTCCCAGGGCTCGCCGGCGCCCTCGGCCGACGCGTGCTTGGAGAAGAAGGTCGAGCGCACTCGCCGACGCAGCTTCCGATCCGGGCCGGCGCCCGGGATCACCGCCTCACGCCCGGCAAAGAGCGAGTTGCGCACCAGGTAGGCCGCGGCGCCGGCGGACTCCCCCTCCTCCCGGACGAGAATGATCAGGTTGCGCGGCCTGCCGTAATGCGCCGGCTTCTCGTGCACCTCGGACTGCAGGTTGAAGGGCGGGCGGAAGTCGCGGATGAGGCGCATTTCCATCACCAGCGCCTCCACCTCGGAGGCCGCCGGGGCGAACTCGAGCCTGTGCAACTGCTCGTGCATTCTCGCGATCTTGGGCTCCTCCAGGGCGCTCGGCGTGAAATACGAGCGCACGCGCCGCCGCAGATTGGCGGCCTTGCCCACGTAAATGATCTCTCCCGCCCGGTTGCGCATGCGGATCGTCGCCCATGATGCCGCGCAGGACCCTTTCCGCCGCGGCCGCATTGGGGGAACGGATGCCGAGAACATCCTGCAGGATCTCGGCGGCGGGCACGGGGCGGGCCTGTTGGGCGAGGAAATCCAGGATGCGCCGGCGCACGGTACCGCTTTCCATCGCCTCGAAGTATACACCGCGTGGTACACTTACTGTGGAACCGCCGGCCGGGCGGCGCGTAATAACTTAGGCAAGCGCCATCATCTGCATGGAGGTCTCGAGGAATATGGACAGCGAAACCGGCAAGGGCTCGCGCCCGAGCAAGCACGCGGTTTTCTTTCTGTTGTTTCTTTTCGTTCTCACCCTGGGGATCGGCATCGGCAGCCTGCTCACCTATCGCGCCGGCGGGGTCGCGCGCGGCGACAGCCAGCTCAAGATCCAGACCGAGGGCAAGCCTCTCGTCGGTCCCGAGGTGACGGCGCTGTCGCGGGCGTTCTCGACGGTCGCCAAGGAAGTCGAACCGGCAGTGGTGAATATCAATACGGAAGAGCTGGTGCGTTTCTCGCGCCGCATGCCGCAGCAGGACGATATCATGGGCGAGTGGCTGCGCCGCTTCTTCCCCGAAATGCCGCAGCAGTTCCGGCGGCAGAACCTGGGTTCCGGCGTGATCGTCGATCCCAAGGGCTACATCATCACCAACAGCCATGTGGTCGAGGGCGCGACCAAGATCAAGGTCGGGCTCGAGGGTGGCGGCGACTACCCGGCCAGGATCATCGCGACCGATGCGCTGTCGGACATCGCCGTGATCAAGATCGACGGCAGCAAGGACTTTCCCTACGCCCGCATCGGCGATGCCAAAGCGATGAAGGTGGGCGACTGGGTGCTGGCCATCGGCAGCCCGTTCGGCGTGGAGCAGACCGTGACCGCCGGCATCATCTCGGCCACGGGCCGGGTGTTCTCGCAGATCGACGACGAGCGGTTCGTGGGGATCCTTTTCAACGATTACCTCCAGACCGATGCGGCGATCAATCCGGGCAACAGCGGCGGGCCGCTCGTCAACCTCAACGGCGAAGTGATCGGGATCAACAGCTTCATCCAGAGCCGCTCGGGGGCGAGCGCCGGCGTCGGCTTTGCAGTTCCCTCCCATATCTTCGTCAATGTCTACAACCAGATCCTGACCAAGGGGAAGGTCTCGCGCGGCTGGATCGGCGTCGACATGAACGCCCTGCCCAACATGCCGTCGTTGACCCCGGCCATGGCCAAGTTCTTCGGCGTCAAGCAGGGCGGCGGCGTGCTGATCACGGGGCTGGTGGCGGAAGACGGCACACCCTCCGACACCGCCGGCCCGGCCGCCAAGGCGGGCATTCGGCCCGAGGACGTGATCGTCGAGTTCGACGGCAAGCCGATCTACGACGTTCCCGACCTGCGCATCGCGGTGGCCAACACCCCGCCGGGCCAGAAGGTGAAGGTCAAGGTCGTGCGCCACGGCGAGGAAAAGGTCTTCGAGCTCACGGTCGCCGAGCGCACCCTGGAGGCGGCGGCGCAGCGCCAGCAGAGGGGCGCCCTCAGCTTCGAGGAAGAGGAGAAGCCCAGAACCGAGATAGGGTTGAAGTTCGAGGACGTGCCCGCGGATGTGGCCCGCCAGCTCAACATCAAGGGAGGAGCCTTGATCACCTCCGTGGCCCCGGGAAGCCTGGCCGAGGATGCAGGACTGCAGGGGCAGGATCGCGGGGGCTTCGATGTGATCGTGGCCGCGAACGGGAAGAAAATCGAAAGCGCCACCGAGTTCCTCAACGTGGTGCGGGATCTCAAGTCGGGCGAGTCCGTGGTCGTCAAGTTCCTGCGCGTCACCGCCGGCCAGGGCAGGCGCCTCGACGCGCGGACGTTCTATACCAGTTTTGCCAAGCCGTAGCTTCACGAGGCGGCACGGGCAAGGCATCGGCCGCAGGGGCGCCGGCGGAATCGATTCCGCGCGCGCCGCGCCCCTGCGGTTTTTTCTTTCGAAGGGCTGCCGGCGGTTTGAAATTCCCCGGAGAAAGGCTTAGAGTCTAGCCTTGGAGGCCGGATCGGCAGGTTCGCGGCGTGCCGCTCCTGCATTCGGCAGGGGAAACGGGCACGCCGATCATACGACTCGGATTCAGGAGGACGCGCCATGATCACACCCGCGGCACGCACGCGGCACGTCGAGTACGCGATACGAGACATCATGCTGGTCGCCGAGCAGGCGAAGGCCGCCGGCAAGGAAATGCTCTACCTGAACATCGGCGATCCGATGATCTTCGATTTCCGGACGCCGCGCCACATCATCGAAGCATGCAGCCGGGCCATGCTCGACAACCATGTCGGCTACGCGCCCTCGTCCGGCATCCCCGAGGCGCGCCAGGCCATCGAGGAGTCCGTCAAAAAGAAAGGGATCCGCAAGTGGATCGATCTCTTCGTGACCTCGGGCGTCTCGGAGTGCATCGAGCTGTGCCTCACGGCCCTCGTGGATCCGGGAATGGAGGTGCTGACGCCCTCGCCCGGTTACCCGCTCTACTCCGCCGTCCTCGCGAAGCTGCAGGCGAACAACGTCCCCTACTATCTCGACGAGGACCGCAACTGGGAGCCCGACATCGACGACATTCGCCGCAAGATCACGCCCCGGACCCGCGCCCTGGTGCTGATCAATCCCAACAATCCCACCGGCTGCCGCTACTCGCGCGCGGTGCTCGAGGAAATCATCGAGCTGAGCCTGAAGCACGACATCGTGATCTTTTCCGACGAGATCTACGACAAGCTGGTCCTGGACGGCGAGGACAGCATTTCGATCGCCTCGCTCTCGGATGAAGCGCCCATCATCACGATGAACGGGCTGTCGAAGAGTTACCTGGTTCCGGGTTTCCGCATCGGCTGGGCGGTCGTGACCGGCAGGAAAGAGGCTCTCGCCCCCTACGTGGAAGCCGTCAACAAGTTCCTGCGCGCCCGTCTGTGCGCCGTGACGCCGCTGCAGTACGCGATCCGGCCCGCGCTCGAGGGTCCCCAGGAGCACATCGCGGAGGTCAAGGCGAAACTGCGCCGCCGGCGCGACATCACCTACGAGCGCCTCAACGCCATCCCCAATATCAGTTGCGTGAAGCCGACCGCCGCCTTCTACGCCTTTCCGCGGCTGCACATCGAGGAGACCGACCTCGAATTCGTCACGGATCTCATCCGCGAAACCGGCGTGGTCACCGTGCACGGAGACGGTTTCGGGCAGCGCCCCGGCACGCGCCACATGCGGGTCGTGTTCCTGGCGCCCGAAGACTACCTGGAGAAGGCCTTCGCGCGCATCGAGGAGTTCATGAAGAAGCGTGTCGCGAAGCCGGTCGCGAGATAGCCCGGGGGAGGCACCATGAAGACGCTGCTGCTGTCGCGGAAGGACATCGAGAGCTTTTTCACCATGAAGATGTGCATGGAGGCCGTGGAGAAGGCGTTCGCGGACCTTTCGGCCGGCAAGGCGGTCATGCCGCAGCGCACTCCGATCCCGGTGCCCGACAAGCATGGGCTGGCCCTCTTCATGCCGGCCCATGTGCGGAGCCTCGGGGCGCTCGGGGCGAAGGTCGTCACGGTCTACAAGGACAATCCGGCCAGGCACGGGCTGCCCACGGTTCTGGGGACCGTCATCCTGCTCGACGAAGAGACGGGCTTCCCGCTGGCCCTGATGGACGGCGGGTTCCTGACGGCCATGCGCACGGGGGCGGCGAGCGGCGTGGCGACCAAGTACATGGCCCGGCAGGACGCCGAGGTGGCCGCGATCTTCGGCACCGGCGTGCAGGCCTTCACCCAGGTGGTCGCCGTTCACGAGGCGCGGCCGCTGAAAAAATTGCTCGCCTATTCCATCGACGAGGCCGATGTGCGAAAGAGCTTTGCCCGCAGGATCGCCGAGAAGACGGGCGTGGAGGTCGAACTCGTGGATGACCCGGCCCCGGCCGTGGCCCGGGCGGATATCGTGATTCTGGCCACGAGCGCCTCGGAGCCGGTCATCGACGGCCGCTGGCTCAAGCCCGGAACCCATATCAACGGTATCGGCTCGCACGCGCCTACGACGCGCGAGGTCGACACGCTGACGGTCCGCAAGAGCCGCATCGTCTGCGACCTGACCAGCGCATGCAAGGCCGAAGCGGGCGATTTCATCATCCCCGCCCAGACAGGGGAGTGGAGCTGGGACAGGGTGGCCGGCGACCTGGGCGACGTCGTCGCGGGCAAGCTGCCGGGGAGGACCTCGCCCGAAGAAATCACCCTGTTCAAATCCGTCGGCCTGGCCGTCCAGGACATGTCGGCGGCGCGCGCCGTGTACGACCGGGCGATCGAAAGGGGAATCGGAACCGAATTTCAATTTTGAGCGGCCGTTCTAAGGCCCGGTTTGACTTCGAGTTGAGCCGTATTATATTGCTGATTGCCTTTTGTGACCGGGAGGGTGCGGCACGGCCGCCGTGACTTCGCCATGGAAGCGAGAGAAGGGCTCAGCCTGAACGAGAGGGCGCGGGAGATCCTGCAGTGGGCGATCTCCACCTATATTGCGACGGGCAAGCCTGTCGGATCGCGCAAGATCGCCCGGCGCAGCCGCGAGCATCTGAGCGCCGCCACGGTGCGCAACATCATGGCCGACCTGGAGGAGATGGGATATCTGCGCCAGCCCCACACCTCGGCCGGCCGGGTGCCCACGGACAAGGGATACCGGGTCTATGTGGACTATCTCCTGGAAAAGAAGGAAATAACGGCGCGCGAGCGCGAACTGATCGACCGGGCCCTGCAGTCCGAAGGAACCCCCGCCCATCTCATGCACCGAACCAGCCAGGTTCTGTCCCATGTATCGAAAAACCTCGGGATCGTCGTTTCTCCCCCGATCAGCAGGGTGGCGCTCCAGCACATACAGTTCGTGAGGCTCACGGAAAACCGCATCCTGGTCATCCTGGTATCGCGCTCGGGCATCGTCCAGAACCGCGTGATCCATCCGGCCGAGGAGTTCTCGCAGACGGAGCTGGACCAGGCCGCGCGCTATATCGTCGAACACTTCAAGGAAAAGACCCTGCTGGAAATCCGCGCGTTGATCGCCAAAATCATCCAGGAGGAACGGGCCGTATACGACAATTTCGTGCGCCGGGTGATTCTGCTGAGCACCCAGACCTTCTCCGAGGCCGAAGAGGACGCCCAGCCGGAAGTCTACATGGACGGCGCCGCGAATCTAATCAAAACCCCGGAGTTCTCCGATATATCCAAAATGACGGCGTTTTTCGAGGCTATCGAGCAGAAAAGCCGCCTGGCATCCCTGATCAACGAATGTATCAAGGGGGATTCGGAGGAAGTCAAAATCATCATCGGAGCGGAGAACGCGCTTCCGGGGATCGAGGACTGCACCTTGATCACCTCGCGCTACTTCGTGGATGAATCGACACACGGCTCCCTGGGCATTCTGGGGCCGACGCGCATGGAATACGGCAAGGCGATATCGCTCGTCGAATACGTCGCGAGGATCTTCGGCAGGGTGCTCAGGAATCAGGGAGCGGGACAATAATGGACGATTGGTATCCTGACGGCTCCGACGCAGCCGAATGTGCCGAAATCGAAACCGGCGGCGGCGAGGCGCAGCCCGCCGAAACCGAGAAGACCGCCGCGGAAGAGATCGCCAGGTTGCAGGCCGAGCTGGAAGCCGCCAAGGCGGAAGCCGAACGTTGGCGCGACAGGTTCCTGCGCGAAGCTGCGGAACTGGATAATTTCCGCAAGCGTGTGGAGAAAGAAAAGAAGGACTGGACCATCCAGGCCAAGAGCGCGGTCATTCTGGAGCTGCTGCCGATCATGGACGCATGCGAACGCGCTCTGAGCAGCTTCGAGGGAGCCGAGGAGCCGCAGCGGGGCCTGCAGCAATACAAGCGGGGAGTCGAGCTGCTTTACAAGCAGTTGAGCAACATGCTCTCCCGCCTCGGCGTGGTCCCCATCCAGGCCCAGGGCAAGAAATTCGACCCGAATCTCCATGAAGCCCTCACGCGGCTGGAAACCATGGATTATGAAGAAAATACCGTGATTTCGGAATTGACTCGGGGGTACATGTACCAGGACCGGCTGCTGCGGCCGGTACAGGTCGTGGTGGCCATGCGTCCTCGCATGGAAGCTCAAGCCGGACAATAAGTCATGGGCAAGATCATCGGCATCGACCTGGGCACGACCAATTCGTGCGTAGCCGTGCTGGAGGGCGGTTCGGTTCAGATCATCCCGAACAGCCTGGGGGGCCGAACCACGCCTTCCATCGTGGCCTTTGCGGAGAAGGGCGACAGGCTGCTGGGCCAGATCGCCAAGCGCCAGGCGATCACCAATGCGGCCAACACGATCTTTGCCGTGAAGCGCCTGATGGGCCGGCGCTTCGATTCTCCGGAGGTGCAACGCCTCAGGTCCTATCTCACCTACGGGCTCGCCGCATCGGAAAAGGGCGACGTGCGCATCGTCGTGCAGGGCAGGCAGTACAGCCCGCCTGAAATCTCGGCCATGCTGCTGCAGTATCTGAAGAGCATGGCGGAGGAATTCACCAATGAAGAAGTGACCGAGGCGGTGATCACGGTCCCGGCGTATTTCGACGACTCGCAGCGCCAGGCGACCAAGGATGCCGGCAAGATTGCGGGCCTCGAAGTCCGCCGTATCATCAACGAGCCGACCGCGGCCGCCCTGGCATACGGGCTGGGGAAGAAGGAGCGCGAGCGGGTCGCGATCTTCGACCTGGGCGGCGGCACGTTCGATATCTCCATTCTCGAGCTGAACAACGGCGTTTTCGAGGTTCTTTCCACCTGCGGGGACAGCTTCCTGGGCGGCGAGGATTTCGACCAGCGCATCATGGACTGGATCATCGCCGAGTTCAAGGCGGAATCGGGGATCTATCTGGGCAACGACGTCCTGGCGAGGCAGCGCCTGAAGGAGACGGCCGAAAAGGCCAAGTGCGAGCTTTCGGTGGCGCTCGAGTCGCATATCAGCCTGCCCTTCATAGCCAGCGACGCCAAGGGCCCCAAGCACTTCGACCGCGTGCTGACGCGCGCCAAGTTCGAGGAGCTGGTGCTCGGGCTGATCGAGCGCACGACCTCCTATTGCGAAAAGGCCCTGAGCGACGCCCGGCTGGAACCGCGTGACATCGACAAGGTGATCCTGGTGGGCGGGCAGACGCGCACGCCCGCGGTGCAGCGCCATGTCGAGAAGATCTTCGGCAAGAAGCCCTCGGCCGAAGTCAATCCCGATGAGGTCGTGGCCGTGGGGGCCGCGCTGCAGGGCGGCGTCCTGGACGGCGAACTGAAGGAGATCGTCCTGCTCGACGTCCTGCCCCTGTCGCTGGGGGTGGAAACCCAGGGGGGCCTGTTCACCCGCATCATCGAGCACAACTCGACGATCCCGCTCAAGAAGACGACCGTCTTCACCACCGTGGCCGACAACCAGACGGTGGTCGAGGTGCACGTCCTGCAGGGCGAGCGCGAGCTGGCGAAGTTCAACCGCTCCCTGGCGAAATTCGACCTGGTCGGCATCGCGCCCGCGCCGCGCGGAGTTCCGCAGATCGAGGTGACGTTCGACATCGACGCCAACGGCATCGTGAGCGTCTCGGCCCGCGACAAGGTTTCGGGCAAGGAGCAGGCGATCAAAATCACGCCCTCGACGGGCTTGAGCAAGGAAGAGATCGATCGTATGATCCTCGAGGCCAAACAGTCGGCGGCCAGCGACCGCAAGCTGCGCGAGCTGACCGAACTGAAGAACCGGATCCAGGGTCATGCGGCGTACGTGGGCAAGAGTTACTCGCAGTTCGGCTGGCTGCTGTCGGCCGAGGACCAGGCGTTGGTGCGCGACGTGCTCCAGAAATCGAGGGATCTCACCCCCTTCGGCGACAATTTCCAGGAACTCAAGAAGCTGATGGCGCAGCTGGAAGACGGCGCTTCGCGGCTGGCGTCGGCAATGCTGGGGTCCGCTTCCGCCGCGCACTCGGGCGACGAGCTGCACGCTTCCTCGGACGACATGCAGCGCCTGGTGGATGCCGCTTTTCGCGATGTCGGGTCTGAAAAGCCCAACTGAGGGTCTTCGGAGCGGAGTTCCCCTTGAACCAGAAGAGAGACTACTACGAGGTGCTCGGTGTACCCCGCGACGCCTCCGAGGCCGACATCAAGAGCGCCTACCGGAAGCTTGCCGTCAAGTACCATCCCGACAGGAATCCCGGCGACAAGGATGCCGAGGAGAAGTTCAAGGAGGCCGCCGAAGCCTATAGCGTCCTCAGCGATCCGGAGAAGCGCGCGCGCTACGACCGTTACGGCCACAGCGGCCTGCAAGGGGGCGGATTCAGCGGCTTCGATCCGACGATATTCGCGGACTTCGGGGATATTCTCGGGGAGTTTTTCGGTTTCGGCGACATCTTCGGCACGCGCCGGCGCGGCGGCCCCGAACGCGGCGCCGACCTGCGCTACGACCTGAAGATTTCCTTCCGGGAAGCGGCCTTCGGGCTCAAGACCAAGATCAAGATACCGCGCCAGGATACGTGCTCCGACTGCAACGGTCGCGGGACGGCGCGCGGCAAGAGCCCGGTCGTCTGCTCGTACTGCCACGGCACCGGCCAGGTGCGATACCAGCAGGGCTTTTTCTCCATCAGCCGGACCTGCGGCCAGTGCAACGGCGCCGGCCGGGTGATTCGCGACCCCTGCCCCGTCTGCCATGGCCAGGGACGCGTGCGCAAGGAAAAGGTCCTCGAAATCAAGATTCCGGCCGGCGTGGACAACGGCGCACGGCTGCGCATCCAGGGCGAGGGTGAGGCCGGGACGGGAGGCGGCCCGCCGGGAGACCTTTACGTCATCATCTACGTCGAAGAGCACCCGTTCTTCCAGCGCCAGGGAAACAACCTCTACTGCCAGGTTCCCATCGGGATCGCCCAGGCGGTGCTCGGCGGGGAAATCTCCGTGCCGACACTGGACGGCGAAGAAAAACTGACCATCCCCGAAGGCACGCAAAGCGGCACGGTCTTCCGCCTGCGCAACAAGGGCATCGTGAGCCTCGGCGAACGCGGCCGCGGAGACCTGTTCGTCACCGTGAACGTCGTCATTCCCACCAAGCTGAGCAAGGAACAACGGCAGTTGTTCGAGCGGCTGGCCAAGCTGAGCAAGGACGAGGAAGTCAACCAGGAAAAGAACATCTTCGAGAAGGTCAAAGACATTTTCGGCTAGTCCGTGGGCGGTGAATTGTCGCGCGAATCGGGCATGAGGCCGGCGCGGCCTTCAGCAATCAGACTTCCCGGGCGGGAGCGAGGGTGATGCCTGAGAACTGATGGCCGGCAGCACGCGCGCATTGGATCAAAACCAGCGGATCGCGGCGGATCTGCTTCGGTCCGGTCTCGTCCGGGTTGGGCCGGGATGACCCGAAGGCGGTTTTTCTTACCTCGCGAGCACATCCGAAACAGGATCGCCACGCTGCCGCCGCAGCAAGCGCACCACCTGCGCCATGTGCTGCGCGTGCCGGCCGGCAGCGAGGTGGAACTGTTCGACGGATGCGGCGGCATCTACCGGGGGACCGTCGAGTTCCACGGCGCGCGGGTGCGGGTGGTCTCGCTGCGCGAAGTCGATTCGGCCCCGGAACCGCGTTCGCGCCTGATCCTGGGCGCCGCTCTCATCAAGCCCGACCGTTTCGAACTTGTCCTGGAGAAGGGGACCGAGCTGGGTGTCGACGAGTTCGTCCCGCTTCTGACGCGCTTCTGCAATGTTCGCATTCCCGAAAGCCGCCTGGAGGAGCGCATGAAGCGATGGGAGCGCATCGTCCAGGAAGCCTGCCGGCAGTGCGGTCGCGCGTCGGTCCCCGCCGTCGGCAGGCCGGCCGGGTTTGCCGGCTTTCTCGAGGAGAATCGTTCGCGCGGCTCGGGATTTCTCCTTTACGAGAACGCCGCAAAATGCCGGCGGCTGCGCCTGCCGCAGAGCGATCGCATCGTCCTGTGCGTCGGTCCCGAGGGAGGGTGGGACGAAGCCGAGGTGCATGCGGCGGAAAACGCAGGCTGGGAGGTTTTCCGCCTGGGAAGTACAATACTGCGGGCTGAGACCGCCGCGATCGCGGCGGTGGCCCTCTTTCGCCTGGGAGCGGAAACTTGCGGCTTTTTCCAGGAACGGCGGGAGGGATAGCGCGGCTGCGGGCGGCCTCCGGGATCGGCCTGATCCTCGCCTGCCTGTCCGTCCCCTGCAGCGCGCAGCAGAGGCCCCTGCAGACCGATGATCCCGAGATACTCGGCGTCGGCCGCGTGCGGATCGACGCCGGCATCGACTATCTGCAGGGATACCGATTCCCGCTCTCGGGCCTCAAAGGCGACCTTACGCGCCTTGGCGTCATCGGGCTGCGGGTCGGTGCCGGCGAATATGCGGAATTCCAAATCAGCGGAGTGATTCAGGATTTCCTTTCGATTACGTACCGCAGCGAGCCGGTGATCCCTCCATCGTTCCACGGAAGCGCCACAAGCGATTTCGGCGACCTGACCCTTGCCGCCAAGCTGAAGCTTTCGGGGGAGCGCCCGCGGAAGCCCGGCCTGGCTTTCAAGTTCGCCGTCCAGCTGCCCAACGAGTCCAACGAGAGCGGCCTGGGTACGGACGAGACCAGGTTCTTTGCCGCGCTGCTGGCATCCAAGAAGCTCGCGCGCGCGCAATGGATCGCGAACCTGGGCTTGGCCATCCTGGGATCGCCCGTGACCCCCAATACGCAGGCGGACAAGCTGACCTACGGCCTTGCGGTGATCATTCCCGTGCACCGGCGGCTCAACCTCGTCGGCGACGTGACGGGCATGAAAGGCCCGCAGAGGGTCGGCAACGAAGACCGCGCCCAGGCCAGACTGGGTTTGCAGTTCTCGAGCGGGTCGATTCGCTGGGATGTCGCCGCAGTGGCCGGCCTCGAGCGCTACGATCCCTCTTCCGGTGTGTCCCTCGGGTTCACTTATGAATTCCAGGCCTTCGCGAAGCCGCGGCGGCCGAAGACCGTCAAGTGAACGCCTCGGCGAAGATTTCCACACATGTGAATATTCAACGCAAGTCGTTTGCCTTCAGCAAATAAATCAAAATCTCAACCGGGTTTTCCACAGGTTTTGCACAGCGGCGGGAGGCTTGGATTCTGCCGAATGCCGGCGCAGGGTATGGATCAGTGGGTCCGCCGCGCCGCGGCGGATCATGCTGGCGGTCGACGCGAAGTGATCTTGCTGTAACGAAACGGAACCTACGTAAGGGGCCGGCACAGGCGCGAAGGTCTGCCGGCCCTCCGGGGCTCGGCTGATCGATACGCGCCTTTCCGGGGGTTCGCCTTCGGCTCACCCCCGGCTACCGGCTCAGGGCCCCTGCCGGGGCCTGATGGCAGGCCTGCCGCGCCGCGGCGGACCGCGAGCTTATTGCTCCAAGTCACCGGTCCCGCGCGGCGCGCAGGACCTACCGGCGCGCGCGGCCTACTATGGGCGCAGGACCGCGGCACCGCGCAACGCGCCGCGCCGCAGCCGCTCGAGGGCCTCGTTCGCGCGCTCGAGCGGATGGATCTCGATCTCGGTCTTCACGGGGACGGCGGCGGCCAGCTCCAGGAGCTCTTCCCCGTCCCGGCGCGTCAGATTGGCCACCGAACGTATCACACGCTCCTGCCACAGCAGGGCATAAGGAAAGGAGGGAATGTCGCTCATGTGAATGCCGCCGCACACCACCGTCCCCCCTTTGCGCACCGCGCGCAGTGCGGCCGGCACAAGCGCGCCCACGGGCGCGAAGATGATCGCGGCGTCCAGTTCCTCCGGAGGAGCGCCGGTGGAGTCGCCCGCCCAGCAGGCCCCGAGGCTGCGGGCGAATTCCTGAGCGACGGTGTCGCCGGCGCGGGTGAAGGCAAAGACGTGCTTCCCCTGATGCACCGCGATCTGCGCGATGATGTGCGCCGCGGCGCCGAAGCCGTAAATGCCGAGGTTGCCGACCGGCTCCCCCGCCATGCGATACGACCGGTACCCGATCAGCCCGGCGCACAGAAGCGGCGCGGCCGCGGCGTCGTCGAACCCGTCGGGCAGCCGGAAGCAGTAGCGCCGGTCGGCCACCATGTATTCCGCATACCCGCCGTCGAGCGTGTAGCCCGTGAACAGGGCGTGATCGCACAGATTCTCCATGCCCGAGCGGCAGAAGCGACACGAGCCGCACGTGTATCCCAGCCAGGGCACGCCGATGCGGTCGCCCGCGGCGAACTCCTTCACTCGTTCGCCGGTCGCCACCACCATTCCCGCGACTTCGTGCCCGGGAACCAGCATTGGTTTTGGATGCGCAAGCTCGCCGTCCAAGATGTGCAGGTCCGTGCGACACACGCCGCAGTATGCCACCCGGATCAGGACCTGCTCCGGACCCGGCCGGGGCACCGGGATCGCCATCGCCCGCAGCGGCTTCCCGGGCGCCTCCAGCACCATCGCGCGCATCGAATCCGGAATCCTCATGGCGTCACCTCCCGGCGCATTGTAACCCGCGGCGCGCGCGAAAACGATTGCATCGCACGCCCGCGTTGGCTATCGTCCTGCGGACGACGCCGCCCACCCCTGGGGATTGGGCCGGCCGGAGGATCTTGCATGGGGATCACTGAGTTTCTCGCAACCTACATCACGGCCTTCATCGACAAAACCGGCTACCCGAGCGTCTTCGTCTTCATGGTCATGGAGAGCATGGTGTTCCCGGTGCCGAGCGAGGCGGTGATGCCCTTTGCGGGCTTCCTGATATTCGAGGGCCGGTTCTCGTTCTTCGGCGTGATCGCCGCCAGCACCCTGGGCAGCATCGCCGGTTCCCTGCTCTCCTACGCCCTCGGCTATTACGGGGGCAAGCCGGCCATCGACCGGTTCGGCAAATGCCTGCTTCTGGACCGGCGCGATCTGGCCATGACAGAAAGATTCTTCGCCCGCCGCGGCGAGATCGCCATCCTGGTGTCGCGCTTCATCCCCGTAGTCCGCCACCTGATCTCGATCCCGGCCGGAATGGGAAAGATGCGTCTCTTCCCGTTCTCGCTCTACACCATCCTGGGCGCGGGCATGTGGAACACTATCCTGGCCGTGGCGGGCTTCTACCTGCGGCAGCACTGGGACCTGGTCATGCACTACAGCCGCATCGTCGATATCGTCGTGCTCGCCATCCTCGGGGCTCTGCTCGCGATCTTTGTCTACCGGCACGCCGCGCGCAAGCCCGAGGCGCCCGCCGACTGAGCGGCGCCGCGGCTGCGCTACCGCTTCTTCCCCGGCCCCCAGAGCGCCCGGCCCGGCAGGGCGCCGGTGTGCTCGCCGTTTTCCAGGACGAGGCGGCCGTTCACCAGCACGTGCCGCACGCCGACGGCGTACTGGTGCGGCTTTTCGTACGTCGCCCGGTCCGCGATGGTCTCGGGATCGAAGACGACGATGTCGGCGAACATTCCCTCCTTGAGCAGCCCGCGCCGATCCAGGCCGAGATTCTGCGCGGGCAGGCCGCTGAGCCGGCGCACCGCCTCGGCCAGCGAAATGAGCTTCTCCTCGCGCACGTACTTCCCGAGAAGGCGCGCGAAACTGCCGTAAGCCCTCGGATGCGTGCTGAATCTCAAAAAGACCCCCTCGGGCGCCATCGAGGCCGCGTCGGAACAGAAGCTCACCCACGGCAGCCGGATCTGCCGGCGCACGTTCTCTTCCGACATCAGGAAGTACACGGCGCCGATTCCCTTTTCGTCCTCGCCGAGAAGGTCGAGAACGGTCTCGGCGGGATCCCGGCCGCGCAGGCGGGCCGCCTCGGCGAGCGTCTTCCCCTGCAGCGGCTTGAGCTCTTCCTTGCCGAAGGACACAAGCAGGATCCGCTCCGGCGATCCCGCCAGCTGGAAGAAATTCTCCCAATCCTTGGCCGGAACGCGCATCTCCGCGAGGATGCGGCGCCGCAACGCAGGATCGCGGAAGCGCCGCCGCATGGCCTCGGGACCGCCGCTCTGCGCCCATAGGGGCACGCAGGCTTCCAGTCCCGTGGAGCCCGCCGTGTAGGTATACATGTCCGCGGTGATGCGCAGTCCCTCCTGCCGCGCCCTTTCCACCCGCTCGATGACCTGTTCCATCTTGGGCCAGTTGGCTTCCCCGGCGGCCTTCAGGTGATAGATCTCCGCCGGAATGTTCGCTGCGCGGCTGATGCGCAGGAATTCGTCGAGCGCCTCGAGCAGGCGATCGGACTCGCTGCGCAGGTGGGAGATGTATTTCCCCTGGTATTCCGCGGCCACCTTGCAAAGTTCGATGATCTCCTCCGTGCGCGCATAGGAGCCGGGCGCATAAATCAGCGCGGTCGATATCCCCAGGGCGCCTTCGGCCATCTCCTGCCGCGCCAGGTTGCGCATGAGCTCGAGCTGCTCGGGCGTGGCCTCCTTGTCCTCGAGTCCCACGGCATACTCGCGCAGCGTCGCGGCCCCGATGAACGAGGCGACGTTCGGCGCCACCCCCTTGGACTCGAGGAAGCGCAGGTACTCGGCCAGCGTCGTCCAGGTGATCGGGTAGCGGATGTCGGCCTGCATGGCCTCGAGGCGCTTCTTCATCTCCGGCGAAAGCGGCCCCATCGAGTTGCCCTCGCCGAGGATCTCGGTGGTGACTCCCTGGCGGATTTCCCCCTGGGAGCGCCCATCGGCGATCAGCGACTCGTTGGACCAGCTGAGCATGTTTATGAAACCCGGCGCCACGGCGAGGCCCGACGCGTCGATGACGCGATCGGCCGTCAAAGCGCGCGCGTCGCCTACGAGTGCGATGCGGTCGCCGGCGACGGCAACGTCCCCGGCGAAGGGCGGGCCGCCGGTTCCGTCGTATATCGTGCCGTTGCGGATGATGATGTCGTATTGCGCCTCCGCGCGGGGCCTGCAGCCTCCAAGGCACAAGAGCACCGGCAAAAGCCCGACCGCAATCCATCTCGCCCTCTTCATGGAACACCTCCCGTCGCCCGACCGCGGCGCGCGGCCGCACGATGGTCCCGCTGGCTCCGGCGCGCCCCGGTCGGCTATCATGGGTCCGCCGGGCAGCCATTAAAATACAAAGGAGAGGAGCGCGCCATGAAAATCCTCGTAACCGGGGCCTCCGGAATGGTCGGATCGGCGCTGGCATCGGTGCTCGAAGAAAGGGGCGATCGGGTATTGCGCCTGACGCGCACCGGCTCGGGCGGCGGGCCCGGAACCGTCGCCTGGGATCCCGCGAGCGGTTCCCTGGACGCGGCCGCACTCGAGGGGATCGACGCGGCCGTGCACCTGGCCGGGGAAAACATCGCCGCGGGCAGGTGGAATGCGGCGAAAAAGCGCCGCATCCTGGAAAGCCGCGTGCACGCGACGCGCCTTCTGGCGCAAACGCTCACCCGGCTCGCGCGTCCGCCGCGCTGCCTGGTTTCGGCCTCCGCCGTCGGCTACTACGGAGATCGCGGCGCGGAAATCCTGCGCGAGGACAGCCCTCCCGGCACCGGTTTCCTTCCGGAAGTGTGCCTGGCGTGGGAACGGGAAGCGCAGGCGGCCGCGGCGGCGGGCATAAGGCTGGTGCTGCTCCGCATCGGCGTCGTGCTGAGCCGCAGCGGCGGGATGCTGGCACGCTTGCTTCCACTTTTCCGTCTGGGTTTCGGCGGCAAGATCGGCAGCGGCGAGCAGTACATGAGCTGGGTGACTCTCGAGGATCTGGTGGAGATAGTGCTGCATGCGCTCGGCGACGCGAGCCTCAGCGGCCCCGTCAATGCCGTCACCCCGAATGCGGTGCGCAACGCGGAATTCACCCGCACGCTGGGCCGCGTCCTGCGCCGGCCGACATTCTTCGCCGTTCCCGCGCCTCTGGCCCGGCTCGCACTGGGCGAGATGGCCGACGCCCTGCTGCTCGCAAGCGCGCGCGTCGAGCCGGCGGCCCTGGCGAGGACCTCGTTCCGCTTCCGTTACCCGCTGCTCGAGCCGGCCCTGCGCCGCCTGCTCGGCTCTTGAGGAGGGTGTGCGGCGCCATGGCCCGGACGCTGGCTCCTCCCGACCCCCGCCTGGTTTTCGACCCGGAGGCGCTCGGCCTCGAGGAAGCGCCGCGCGAGTTCTATCGCCGCGCAACGGTCGAGGTGGCGCGCGACCTGCTCGGCTGCTGGTTCGCGCGCATCCACCGCGGCCGCTGGTACGGCGCGCGCATCGTGGAGGCCGAGGCCTATCTCGGGAGCGAGGACGCGGCCGCGCACAGCCGGCGCGGGCGCCGGACGAAGCGCGTGGAGCCGATGTACATGGACGGCGGGCACCTGTACGTCTTTTTCATCTACGGCATGCACCATTGCGCCAACATCGTCACCCGGACCGAGGGGATCGCGGAGGCCGTGCTGCTGCGGGCAGCCGAAGGGCCGCCCGGGGCGCCGCCGCGGCTTCTCTCCGGCCCCGGCCGTTTGTGCGCCGCGCTGGGCATCACCGCGGCAGCCAGCGGCCAGGATCTGGTCGGCAACGGCGAGCTGCGCCTTTTTCTGCGCCCCGGACCGCCTCCGGAAATCGGCGTCAGCGCGCGCATCGGCGTGGACTATGCCGGACCGGCCCGCGACTGGCCGCTGCGCTTTTACGTGAAGAACTGCGCCGCGGTTTCCGGCCCCGCGCGCCTGAGGGAATAGCGGCGGCACGTTCGGTCCAGGAACGGGTCCAGCGCGGCGCGCGGAACGTATCCGTTCCGGAGGGACGGAAGCTGGTAGCTCCAGGTGAGCGGAAGCGAACCTGGAGAAAAGGGAGCGGCATGCGACATGCCCCCAAGGGCCGGCAGAAGGATGAATCAGAAACCGCGGTCTGCCGGCCCTCCGGGGCTTACCTGATCGATACGCCCCTTTCCGGGGGTTCGCCTCCGGCTCACCCCCGGCTACCCGCTTTTGGCCCCTCCGGGGCCATACCCGTCCCGGAGGGACGGAAGCTGGTAGCTCCAGGTGAGCGGAAGCGAACCTGGAGAAAAGGGAGCGGCATGCGACAAGCCCCGAAGGGCCGGCAGAGGGATATATCAGAGATCCCGCTTTGTCGGCTCACCCCCGGCTGCCGGCTCAGGGCCCTTGCCGGGGCCGAACTGGCGGGCTCGTCTTCGGATACACCATGGTGTTCGGATCGGGCAGCGGGACGCGCACGATCTTTCCCTGCCCGATCTTTTCGAACGAAAACTGCGGCTTGTCCGGGTCTCCCTTGAGTATGTCGTCGACGTTCCCTACGACCACGATCACCAGGCCGTCGGGGTGCAGGTACTGCCGGGCCACGCGCAGAATGTCGTCGGCGGTCACGGCGCGCAGCCTGTCCCGATACGTTTCCCAGTAGCGCGGATCGCGGCCGGTCAGCTCGTCGCCGGCGAACGTCCCGGCAATCGAGGCCGCGGAAGAAAAGAAGCGCGGGAAAACCTCGATGGCGTTCGCCCTCACGGTCTCCAGCTCCTCGGCGGAAACCTTCTCGCTGCGGATGCGCCGGATCTCGTCGATGACGATCTGCGCCGCCTGCGCCGCCGTCGCGCTCTTGCTCTGGAAGAAGGCGCGGAATTCCCCCTCGTAATGGACGCCGGCCGTGAAGCTGGAGCCGGCGCTGTAGGCCAGCCCCTCATCGGAGCGCACACGGTTGGTGATGCGCGAGGTGAAGCCCGAGCCGCCCAGGATGTCGTTCATGAGATCGACGGCGAATTCGTCCGGATTGCCCCGCAGGATCCCGAGGTGGCCGATCGAGACGCGCGCCTGGTTCACGTCGGGTTTGTGAACCATGTAGACGCCGGGCACGGGAGTGAACGAGAGCTGGGGCACGGGCGGGACCTTCTCCTGCGCGGCCGGCCACCCCGACATCGCCTGCTCGAGTTTCGCCTTCATCGCAGCCGTCTGGAAATCTCCCGAGACCGCCAGGACGAAGTTTCCCGGGTGATAGTACTTCCGATGGAATGCGGCCAGATCGTCGCGCGTCAGCGAAGAAATCGAAGCCCGGGTGCTCCAGCGGTTGACGAAGAAGCCCTCGCCGTACAGCAGGCGGTTCCACTCGCGCGCCTCGATGGAGCTGGTCTGATCGTTGCGCCGCTCGATCTGCTGCAGCGCCTGGCTCTTGTACAGATCCAGGCGGTCCTGCTGGAAAGCCGGGTTGCGCAGCATGTCGAAAAAGAGCTGCAAGGCCCTGTCCTCGTCCTTGGACAGGAAATTGGCCGAGGCGCTGCCGGAAGTGCCGCCGATGGAACTCGAGATGGCGGCCGCGAGAAAGTCGGCCTCCTCGTCGAATTGCTCGGCGCTGAGATGCGCCGTGCCGCCAGCGCGGATCTGGCTCCCGACGGCCGCCGCCAGACCCTCCTTGCCTTCGGGATCGAGGTAGGAACCGACGCGGATCAGCACCGAGACGTTGGTCAGCGGCAGGTCGTGATCCTCCACGAAATAGCCGACCACGCCGTTGCTGAGCACCTGGCGATACGTCGCGGCCTTCGGCGCCGCAAACTCGAGCGGAGGGAACTTCAGGTCGCGGGGATGGGCAGGGATCTGTGCCGGCCGGCTCTGGCCGTGGAGCGAAAGGCAGGACGCCAGGCAGATTGCGACCAAGGCGGAGCCGGAAAGACGTGCGCGCAAGCTCATGATTCGCCTCCTTCTTTCTTCACCCGTTGCTGCAGCAGGGTCTTGAGAACCTCGAGCAGCTTTTTCTTATCCGGCGGGACCGCGGCCTCCTGAGCCTCCAGCTGCTGCAGGATCATTCTGGCCTGATCATCCGTGATCTTGCTCAGCTGGGCCTGGAACTGCCGGACCTGGGCCTTCTCCTGGTCGTTCAGGCCGGCGAGCAGGGGATCTTCCTCGGTGGTTTCGCTCTTCTTGGTGTAGTAAAGCGCCACGGCGCGGTTTTCCGGTTTGAAGTACCGGCCGGCGACGCGCATGATGTCGTCCGCGGTCACGGCTTCGATCTTCTTGGGATCCTCGTTGAAGCTGCGCCAGCCGCGGCTGTTGTCGGCCACCAGGAGCTGGAGCATGAGGAAGAAATTGTTCTGCAGGCGGCGGAAATTGTCGGCGGCGAACTGGTTCTTGACCTTTTGCAGCTCGCGCTCGCCGACCTTCTCCTTCTGCAGCTTCTCGATCTCGCGATAGAGCGCCTGCTCGACCTGCTCCGGCGTGCTCTCGGGCCGGGCCACGCCGCTGAGTACGAAGTAACCCTCCCATTTCATGCCGTTCTGCCCGGCCGAGACGTTGTTGGCGATCTTCTGCTCGAGCACGAGCGACTTGTAGAGGCGCCCGGTCCGGCCGCTCAGCAGCGCGCCCAGGACGGTCAGCGCGTAATCGTCGGGGTGCCCGTCGGCGACCGTGTGATAGCGGATCTCGGCCTGGGGATTGGTTTCGGCGTAGGCGATCATGCGCTTTTCCGCCATCTGCTCGACCTCGCGCGTGCGCACCGGAGGCTGTTCCACCGGATTGCGGCGCAGGCGCCCGAAGTACCGGTCCGCGAGCTCCCGGGCGCGCGCCGGCTCGAAATCGCCCACCAGGCATGCGGTGATGTTGTTGGGCGCATAGTTCACGGCGAAGTAGGCGGCCGCTTCCTCCCGGGTCAGGCCCTCGAGATCGCTGGGCCAGCCGACGACCGGCCAGCGGTAGGGCGAGGAGGTGAAGAAGAGCGCATTGTACTGTTCCTGGAATTTTCCCGTCGGGGTGCTTTCCACCGTCAGGCGCCGCTCCTCGCGCACCACCTCCTTTTCGGCATAGAATTCGCGGAAAACGGGATTCATGAGCCGATCGGACTCCATCCAGAACCACAGTTCCAGCTTGTTGGCGGGGACGTTGATGAAGTAGACGGTGAAGTCCTGCGAGGTACCGGCGTTCATGCCGCTGGCGCCGGCGGCGGTGTAGATCTTGTCGAACTCGTTCTTGACGATGAGTTCGCCCTGGCGCTTCTGCAGCGCGGCGAGCCGCTCGAGCAGCTCCTTGTGGCGCGGCGTGCGCGCCGCCGGATCGTCCGGATCCGCGATCTCGCCCAGCCGGAAGCGGCGCAGCAGTTCGCGGCGCTCCGATTGGATCTCGGCCATCACGGCGTCGATCGCATCCATGAGCTTCAGGTCTTCCTCGATGTTCGAGGTGCCGATCGTGCGGGTGCCCTTGAACATCATGTGCTCGAACAGATGCGACACCCCGGTGATTCCGGGGCGCTCGTTGACCGAGCCCACCCGCGCGATCCAGCCGGCGGCGACATTGGGGTCGCCCTTGCGGGGCACCATGAGCAATCTCATGCCGTTGGCCAGCTCGTACTCCTGCACCGGCACCTGCTGCGCCACGAGCGCCGGGCAGGCCGATAGACACAGGAGCGCGAGGAGTGACATCGTTCGCTTCATGCATCACCTCCCGAATGGTGGATGAAAACCTCCTGCGCGCCGGCGCCGGTCGGCGGCCGCCATCCCCGAACGCGCGAATCCTGGATGAGCGCCGGAGCGCGGCACCGGCTCGCCGGGGCGTGGTTCCGCTTCGCCGCTGGGCCCTGTATAGCACCGGCACGAGGCAGCGGCAAGCTAATCCCTTCTCTCGAGCGGCAGGATCAGGCAATGCGGCCCGCCGTTGCGGATCGAAAGCAGCTGCCCGGGGAAGGTCTCCACCTTCACGCCCGCGCGGCGCAGCGCCGCGTTCGTGTGCACGTTGTGCGCATAGGCGATCACCCGGCCGGGTCCGAGTTGAGCGATATTGACGCCCTGCCAGCGCAGCTCGTACATGGCGCGCTCGATGACCCATTTGTCCTCGGGCAGGGCGCCGCGTTCGCCGCCGGCGAAGACCACCTTCCATCCCCGGGCGCGCGCGTAATCGACCAGCTTCATGCCCAGCGGCGTCTCTTCCCCGGTGCCCGCGGCGTAGCGCGTCAGCCAGCCGACTTCCGGCATCAGCTGCATGGTCAGGCGCAGCTGTTTGGAGTCGCCGGCGGAAGCGGAAGGCGCCCGCGCCTTGACGGCGTCGGTCTGGGCGGCCAGGCCCGACAGGATGCGCAGCATCGGATTGCGCTCCGCGAAATCCTTTTCCAGAAAGTAGGGGACCGCGACCACGGTATCGCGGTCGGCGAAGTTGAAGATCGAATCGAGGTGCAGCAGCTGGCGGCTCATGCCGTTCGGCTGGTCGCGCGGGGGCATGCTCACGGCAATCACGTCCATGCCGAGCTTCTGCGCGAGCAGGCGCGCCGCCTGCGCGTCGCTGCGCTGCCCCACGCCCATGAGCAGCGTCCTTTCGTCGGCGACGATCACGTCGCCGCCGTCCAGGATCACCCCTTCGCGCGCGGCGTCGAACACCACGGGGTAGTCGCGCAGGGCGCGGGCGTGCCGGAACATGAGGCGCGCCAGGGCGTTTTCCAGCGTGCGCGCGAAGTTCTGGCCGTTGCCGATCACGATCCCCTTGGGGGTGGAGACGGCGAAGTCGCGCGCCCAGTACATCGAGGTCAGCGGCAGGAACAGGGGATCGAACTCGCCCTGTTCGTTCTTTCGATAGAAGAGAGCGTCGCTGCGCTGCACGACCATGTCGGCGTCGATCTTGGCCGCATGGGGCAGGATGCGCTCGTACTGATCCGGATAGGTCTCGCGGATCCACGATTCCAGTTCGCCCGCGGCGCGCGCGTTGCGGATGGCGTCCTCGAGGAGATCGCGCACCTCGAGCACCCGGGCGCCGCTCTTGCGCAGCAGGCGCACCAAGGCGCGATGCTCATCGATCGTGCCCGCGGGGAGCCCTTTGTTGAAGATCGGGTGGATCGACGAGCCCATCTCGGAAGACTTGTAGATCGACTCGTCGATCGACATCACGATCACGGCGCGCAGGGTCGCCCAGTCCGCCGTCACCGCAGGCCGGCGTTCTTCAGCCGGCGCAGGCGCTGCGGCGGCGCACGCGACAGCCAGCAGTGCCGCAGCGAGCCGCAGCCTATGAGCAAGCCGATTCATTGGCGCTGCCTCCGATCAGCCCGGTTGCCGGCGCGGTTCCGCTCGCCCCGGCCGCGGGCTTACATGTCCGCCCGGCGCGGCAAGACGAGAATGCTGTTGAGAAACAACCGGTGCGCCCCGTGCAGGAACGTCCGGAAGGTCACGTCGTCGGCGAAGCAGATCACGTGCCCGCTCCCGCTGACCTCGTCCCAGAGAAACGCACCGCCCTGAAGTGCCGGGATCGCCTCGTCGAAGGCAAAGCCGGCGAGAATGGGGCGGTCGCGGGAGATGGTCGCCACCGTGGCGCCTTTCCGGGGCGGCTGGAAGACCACGTTGGAGCGGAAGAGCGCCGCCATCGTGCTCTCGGCGCCCACGGCCAGGTAGTGATCGGTATCCACATCGAGGCGCACGAAGGCGCCCGGCACCGTATCGATGCGCTTCGGGGCCTCCTTGCCCTCCGCCGGCGGCGCGAACTTGTCGCGCGCCGTGGTCAGGGCCACCTTCTCGGAGCTCGCCCACTGCGCGGCGCCCTTGATGCAGACGAGCCTGCCGCCCTCGCGCACCCAGTTCTTGAGCCGCTCGACCACCGGCGCGTCCAGCACGCGCGCGTAGGCCGAGGGCTGCCCGTCGGGCAGGACGATGACGTTGTAGCGCGAGAGATCCACGGTGTCGAGGTCCTCTCCCTTGACGGCGGTGAAGGGCACGCCGTACATCTTCTCGAGCATGAACCATATGGCGCCGAAGGCGGTCGTGCCGGTCGGGGCCTCGCACACGACCGCGATACGCGGCTTTTCCAGGTCGATCACGGAGCGGTCCCCCAGATCCTTTCCCAGATCCACGAAGGCGCTGTCGGCGGCGAAGACCTCGACCTCGTTGGCGGCGGCCAGCTGCGCCAGGCGCTCGTGGAGCTTGTCCGGATTCGGCCAGGTCATCACGACCGCCGTGCCCCCGGGGAAAGGCCTGCCCGCCAGGGTGAACTCCTCGCGCGCCAGGGCGATGCGGTAGTTTTCCCGCCACAGGGCGGCGGCCAGACGCGTAGCGCCCCGGCTGTCCCAGCGGAAGAGGTAGGCCGTGCGCGCCCTGGGCGGAGCCTGAAACTGCAGCTTCGGGCGTTCGGCCAGGGGCTCGGCGGCCCCCTGATAGCGATCCTCGGTCCAGTAGGCCTCGACGCCGTAGGCCAGCGGCAGAGACCAGGCATTGATGTCGTAAAAGCCGTAGCTCTTCCGCGGGGCGCCCTCGGCCAGGCGGTCATTGTAAGCCTTGGCCTTCATGACCTGATCGACGAAGTCCTTCTCCAGAGGAGTGTCGCGGTCGAGCAGGTTGCGCAGCAGGCGCTTCTGCGGTTGGGCGGCGAATACCAGGTAGGAACCCGCGGGGAAGGTCCTTTTCTGGGCCTGGTTCGAGAAGTAGTCGTGCGCCGAGGCCGAGGTGAAGGAAGTCTTGGCCCGATGCACCTCGATCCGGTGCTGGAGCAGCAGGTCGACCAGGTCGGCCGCGCGCGCCGGGTCCTTTCCGGGCAGCAGGATGTATTGCTGCGCCGGCTCGGCGGCCGCCTCGCGCAGGGCCTGGACGCGGAAGCCGTACAGGTCCATCAGCCGCGCCTCGCGATGGCGCGCGGTCGTCAGCAGCGACGCCATCGAGCCCGTGAAATGGTGCAGCGCCCCGTCGCGCAGCGTGGTGATGCGCCCGTCCGGAAGCTCGTAGGCGAGGCCCTTGTTGCCCCCGCCGTCGGTCTCGAAGGTCATGCCGGTGGCGCCGTTGAGCGTGGGGTAGCTGTCATAGTATCCGGGATAGTGCAGGTCGTAGACCTGGCGCGTGAAGTAAACCCAGCCGTTGCGGTCGAAGGCGGCGGCGATGTTCTTGCCGTAGACATCGACCCACTTGCGCGCATTCGCGTCCAGCTGCGGGTTGACGGGCAGCGCCCACGGCGGGAAGAAGAACCGGTCGGGATTGCCGTGGTGGTCGACGAACACCACCGGATTCCAGCGGTGGATCTCCCGCACGATCGTCCGGCTCTCGACCTGGCTCAGGAAAACGGCGTCGCGGTTGGGGTCGATCTGATAATGGGTGTTGTTGGTGTCCATGCGCCAGTCGCCGCGGTGCTCCTGGGCGGCCGGATCGGGATTGCGCATGGCCGAGGCCTTCATCCAGACGACGTGGCGCGCATGCGCGTCGGGGTTGTGCAGCGGGCAGATCAGCGTCACGACCTCCTTGAGGATCTGCAGGGTATCGGCGTCACGGCCGGCGGCGAGCTGGTAGGCCAGCTGCAGGGCCGCCTCCAGGGCGGCGCTCTCGTTGCCGTCGTTGGCGAAGTTCATCCAGGCGACGGCGGGCGTACTGCGCGCGATTTCCCGGGCGCGGGCCTCGGAGGTCTTGCGCGGATCGCGAAGCTCCTCGATCGTCGCGCGGATGCGTTCCAGCCGCTCGATGTTCCCCGGATCGCTCACGGCGACCAGCACGATCTCACGCCGCTCCTCGGACTCGCCCACGTGCATGACCTTGACCCTGCGCGAGGCGGCCTCGAGCTTGCGCAGGTAGGCGAGCGCCTGGGCGTGTTCCGTGTAGTACTCGCCGATCTCGTATCCCAGGACGGACTTGGGCGTGGGAATCTCCGGATCGTACGTGCCCCCGGGGTACCAGGCGGGCTGTTGCCCGGCCAGACCGGCCGTACAGCAGGCCATCACGATCGACAGCATCCGAGTGCGCATCGGCATCACCTCCATGAAAAGCCCCGCTATCTTACAGTAAGTTTCGGTGACAGGCTACTCAACCCCGAAACTCGCCGATGAGAACCGACACTCCCGAGGGTAGTTTCGGGGTTGAGTAGCCTGTCACCGAAACTCATGCCATACTATCGGGCGTGAAGGCGACGGGCACGGAGCCTGCGCGCGGTGGATTGCGCGCGATTCTCTTCGACATCGACGGCACGCTGCTGCGCGCCGCGCGCCGTCTCGAATACCGCGAGCTGATGTGCGCCATGCTGGCGCAGATCTTCGGCACGGAGGGCCGCCTGCGCGAGGTCGACTTCTCGGGCAGAACCGATCCCGCCATCTATCGGGAAGCGCTCGCGCACGCAGGGATCGACGGCGAGCGCCTGCGCGAGGCAATCCCGCGGCTCGAGGAGGCTTCCGTCGAGATCGTCCATCGCATGGCGCGCACGGGCCCGGCCTTCCTGCTCTGCCCCGGGGTGCGCGAGCTGCTCGAGGCGCTCTCGGCAGACGACCGCTTCGTCCTGACGCTGCTCACCGGCAACCTGGAGCGCCTGGCGCATGCCAAGCTGCAGGCCGCAGGCATCGGGGAGTACTTCCGTGTGCGCGGGGCCTACGGCAGCGACGACGAGGACCGCGACCGCCTGCCTGCGATCGCCGCGCGCCGGCTCGCGGAGCACCTGGGCCGGCCGTTGCCCGCGGAGCGCATGATCATCGTGGGCGATACGCCGCGCGACATCGCGTGCGCGCGCCACTTCGGCGCCCGCGTGCTCGCCGTGGCCACGGGGCATCACACGATCGATCAGCTCGGCCGCCATTCGCCGGACGCCCTGGTTCCGGACCTCAGCGACACGATGCGCATCGTCGAGATTCTGGCCGGCGCGTGATCGATCAGCGTGGCGGGCCCGAATGCGCCGCTTCCCTCTCCGCAAGTCCCAGGCGTGAGAAAGCCGTTGCCCTGGCGCGGGATCATCGGCACGCGCAACCGTCTCACCCACAGATACGACGCCGTGGACTGCGACATCCTCTGGGAGATCCTGACGGCGGACTTCCCTCCCCTGGCAGACCTTATCAGGCCGATCATCGCGGCGGAGGAATGACCCGCAACGCCGGATCTCGGGCCGCCGCCGCTCACAGTGCCAGGGGTTCCGGTTTTTCCGGGTCGAGACCCAGCTCGCGCAGGGCACGCGCCACATCCCCGGCCGACATCCGGCCTTCGAGCATCAGGGCATGCAGGGCGGCGGCCGCGATCGCTTCGGCATCCACTTCAAAGTATCGGCGCAGAGCTTCCCGGGTATCGCTCATCCCGAAACCGTCGGTGCCCAGGGTGACGTACCGCTGCTTCACCCATGGGCGGATCAGGTCCGGCACCGCCTTGACCCAGTCGCTCGCGGCCACAATGGGCCCGGGCAGATCGCGCAGGACCGCCTCGACGTAGGGAACGCGCGCTTCGGCTTCCGGATGCAGCCGATTCCAACGGTCGGCGAGCAGCGCGGCATGCCGCAGCTGCTGGTAGCTGGTGGCGCTCCAGGCAGAGGCGCCGACGCCGAAACGTTCCGCGAGGATCGACTGGGCCCTGAGCACACACGGCAGGATCGTGCCGCTGCCGAAGAGCTGCACCTGGCCCGGGCCGCCGTCCGGAGCGGGGCGGAACAGATAAAGACCCTTGAGAATGCCCTCCTCGACACCCCGCGGCATGGGCGGGTGGGCGATGTTTTCGTTGTATATCGTGATGTAGTAAAAGACATCCTCCTGCCGCTCATACATCGCGCGCAGGCCCTCCTCGACGATGACGGCCAGCTCGTAGGCGAAGGCCGGATCGTACGCGCGCACGTTGGGCAGCGCCGCCGCCAGAAGATGGCTGTGCCCGTCCTGATGCTGCAGCCCCTCGCCGTTCAGGGTGGTGCGCCCGGCGGTCGCGCCCATGAGGAAGCCGCGCCCGCGCGCGTCGCCGAACGCCCAGATGAGATCCATGGTGCGCTGGAAGCCGAACATCGAATAGAACGTGTAAAACGGAACGGTCGCCTCGCCGTGCGTGGCGTAGCTCGTGCCTGCGGCGGTGAAGCTGGCCGTGCTCCCGGCCTCGGTGATTCCCTCTTCCAGGATCTGGCCTTCCGTGGACTCGTGGTAGCTCAGCAGCAGGGCTGCATCGACCGCCTCGTAGAGCTGGCCCACGGGCGAATAGATCCCGAACTCCCGGAAAAGCGAGTCCATGCCGAAGGTGCGCGCTTCGTCGGGTATGATGGGGACGATACGGCGCCCGATTGTCGGATCGCGCATGAGCTGGCGCAGCAAGCGGACGAAGGCGATCGTGGTCGAGACCTCCCGACCGCCGCCGGTGCCGCTTTTCAGTTCCTGGTAGATATCCGGGGCCGGCAGGCGCAAGGGCCGGCTGCGCACGACGCGTTTGGGGACGCAGCCGCCCAGGGCCGCGCGGCGCTCCAGCAGGTAGCGGATCTCGGGGCTGTCCGGTCCGGGGTGGTAGTACGGCGCTTCCTCTATCTGCCGGTCCGAAATCGGCAGCTCCAGCAGGTCACGGAAGGCGCGCAGCTGGTCGAGGTTCATCTTCTTGAGCTGGTGCGTGACATTCTTGCCCAGGAAGCCCTCGCCCAGCGCCCAGCCCTTGACGGTCTTGGCCAGAATCACCGTCGGGGAGCCGCGGTGCTCGGTCGCCGCCTTGTAGGCCGCATAGAGCTTGCGGTAGTCGTGGCCGCCGCGCCGCATTTTCTCGAGATCGGTGTCGCTCAGGTGCTCGACCATCCGCCGCAGGCCGGGCTCGGGGCCGAAAAAGTGCTCGCGGATGTAATCGCCCTTGGCGGTCGCGAGCTTCTGGTACATGCCGTCGACGGTCTCGTTCATCTTCTGCAGCAGCAGGCCGTCGTAGTCGCGCTGCAGCAGCTCGTCCCATTCGCGCCCCCAGATGACCTTGATCACATGCCATCCGGCGCCGCGGAAAACCATCTCGAGCTCCTGGATGATCTTGCCGTTGCCGCGCACGGGCCCGTCCAGGCGCTGCAGGTTGCAGTTCACGACGAAGATCAGGTTGTCCAGCCGTTCGCGCGCGGCCAGCGACAGGGCGCCCAGTGTCTCCGGCTCGTCGCACTCGCCGTCTCCCAGAAAGCACCAGACGCGGCAACCGTCGGTGCGCGCGATGCCGCGCGCCTGCAGGTAGCGGTTGAAACGGGCCTGATAGATGGCGTTCAGGGGCCCGAGGCCCATCGAGACCGTCGGGAACTCCCAGAAATCCGGCATGAGCCGGGGATGCGGATAGGAGGAAAGGCCGCCGGCGCGCGCGCATTCGCGGCGGAAGCCGTCGAGCTGCTGCGCGCTCAGGCGCCCTTCCAGAAAAGCGCGCGCGTAAATGCCGGGCGAGGCGTGGCCCTGGAAGAAGATCTGGTCGCCGGCCCCGCCGTCGTCCTTGCCGCGGAAGAAGTGGTTGAACCCCACCTCGTAGAGGCTGGCCGAGGAAGCATAGGTGGAGATGTGGCCGCCGATGCCCTCGTAGTGCTTGTTGGCGCGCGTCACCATGGCCGCCGCGTTCCACCGGACCATGCGGCGGATCCGCTTCTCCACGGCCTCGTCGCCCGGGAACGGCGGCTCCTGCTCCGGCGAGATCGTGTTGATATAGGGTGTCTGCACCGGCTCGGGTATGCCGATGCGCAGCATGCGCGCGCGCTTGAGCAGCCGGCGGATGACGAACTGGGCGCGCGCCTTCCCTCCCTCACGAATCAGATGGTCGAGAGAATCGATCCATTCCTGGGTTTCCGCCGGATCCGTGTCCGGCAACTGGCGTTTGAAGTCTTCGATCAAGGTCTCCGCTCCCTTCGCGCATCGGACAAGTAATGATAACGCCTCGACGGCGAGGATTGTGCCATTCTTGATCCCGGAGGTCACGTCATTGCCGTTAGGGGCAAAAAGTGCACTATGCAATGTAACCGAGTCGCATCGGCGCTGTCAGCAACCAGCAATCAGCTGTCAGGATTCAGCCATCAGCATACAGCAGTCGGATGGAAAGGGAGCTGGGGGTTGCCGAGCTTCACCGGATGCTGATTGTCGGTGCGCCGCGTTCGACGGGAGCGTCGATGCGCAGGCGCTTGCCGATCTTCGAGATGCGGCGATGCCTCGGCCGGCTCGTCCGCCGCACCGCCTGCGTCACGACCGGCTCTTTGGCCGAGTGAGCCTGCCGCCCGGCCGGGCAGGCCTCCGCCGCCTGGGAGATTCGGCTGTTTCTATCCGGCTGCGGTCGGCTCGCCGGCACTCGGCCGGCATGCGTATGAGAACCGAGAGCGCCGCGGCGCATCCTCCTTCGACGGCGCCGTCGCGTCTCGGTCCGAGCGCTCCCGGCAGCAGGTCTGTCCGATTCAGTTTCCGGCCCGCACCCCGCGCGGGCTCCTTGCGATCCTGCAGCCGGCGCGCCCAAATGAAGACGCTCTTATTAAAGATCCGCGCACAATGATTCTTGATTGATACGTATAAAGGGAAAGAACCCGCGTGTCAACGGCTATTTGCCGGTCAGGGCTTGAGCGCCCGGTAGCTCGGCCGCGCGCGCACCAGTAAGCCCGGCCGGGTCACCTCGACGCGCAGCCGGTGCAGCTCGCCGTCGAGCTTCGAGGGATCGGGATAGAAGCTCAGCAGGTACTGATGGGAGAGTTCCTCGGTGACCTGGCGGAAGACCTTCTTGAGAGCCCCGGCCTCGCTCGAGCGCAGCCGCCCGGCGGATTCCTGGGCGAGCTTTTCGAGAAACTCCCTTCCCTGCCTCTCGTAGTCGCGCCAGGTCCGGTCGCCCGCCGTGGGCATGCGCGTGGAGATCCCGAAGAGTTTCTTCATCAACTCCTGCGGATCGACCGTGTAATGGAGCGGATAGATCACGGTGTCCCAGCCGGCGACGGCCGCCAGCAGGTCCTCGCGCGAAATCCGGCTCCCGACGTCCTGCCCGTCGGAAAGCAGGACGATCGCCTTGCGGCCCTGGACCGAGGCCAGGTTCTTCTGTACGACCTCGTACAGCGCGTCGTAGAGCTTGGTCCCCGGGTTGGACGCCACCTCGGCCCTGCGCACGTCCTCCCTGAGCTGCACGACGTCCCGCTTCATCCGGCTCAGGACGCGGATTTCATAGTCGAAGGACACGATCATCGCCTGGTCCTGGGGGCGCAGCTGCGACAGAAAATCGGCGGCCGCGCTCTTGATTTTGCCCAGGACCGTGGCCGTGCTGCGGCTGGTGTCGAGCATGAGGGCCACGTGGATGGGCTCCTGGGACGCGGCAAAAAGGGCGATGGGCTGGGGTATGCCGTCCTCGTAGAGAATGAAGTCCCCGGCTTTGAGGTCGGGCACGTAACGGCCGCGCGCGTCGGTGACGATCACAGGGACATTGACCAGCGTGATCTGGACCCGGATCGCTTGGCCGGGAAGCTTCTCCTGGGCATGGATCGTCCCGGCCGCCAGGCCGAGCGCCAGCAGGAAGATTCGCTTCCGGTCGGATCGCATGAGCCGTTTGTATGCCTTCCCACTTCAAGCCCGGACGGGCCGGAAACAAGGGAGATTCCGCCGTCCGGTGATGCTCTGATAATAGCTCCCAGCCGTCAGCGGTCAGCTGTCAGAGGTCAGCCGCCGTCGCGTGTCACCTTGCCATCCGGGAAGGCTGATTTCTGAAGGCCCAACAACGGCGATCATGCTCCATCCCGGGCGACTTCCTGCCCGAACAGACAAAAGCTCGCCTCCCGCGTACTAGCGGCGCTCCAGAAGGCGCCGGCGCGTGTAAGGGATCAGACCCCCGGCCTCCATCATCGCCTGTTTGGTGGGCGGCAGCGGCCGGACGGCAAAGCGCTTGCCCGTGGTTCTGTCGAGGACGGAGTCCGCGGCAATCTCCAGTCGATCCCCCTTTTGAACTTCGATGCCGGGGCAGGTAATGGCGCGCAGGCCCAGGTTGACCGCATTCTGCAGGAATATGCGCCCGAAGCTGCGGGCGATCACCGTCAGATCGTGGCCGCGCAGGCACGAGACCGCCTGTTCGCGCGATGAGCCGCAGCCGAAATTCGAGCCGGCCACAATCACGCTGCGCGGCGGCAGCTTGCCGTCCCTGATCAAGGCCCGGAACTCGGGATGGTCCGCAAAGGCGTACTGCGGGGTCTCGCTCGGCAACACCGTTGCCATGAACCGTCCCGGGTAGATGGCGTCCGTGGACACATCGTCGCCGAGCACCATGACGACCGTGTACTCTGCGGGCGTCGCGCCGGTGTTTGCATTGCCGCTCATCGTCACACCCCCGTTCTCGGATCGCTGATGACTCCGGTCAGCGCGCTCGCCGCGGCAACCTCCGGGGAACACAGATAGATCTCCGCCTTCGGGTTGCCCATCCTGCCCAGGAAGTTCCGGTTCGTGGTCGACAGCGCCACGTCGCCGTCGGCGAGGGCTCCCTGATGGATGCCGAGGCAGCACCCGCAACCGGGATTCATGATTACGGCGCCGGCCTCCATGAGGTCCGCCAGGATGCCGCGCCGCAGCGCCTCCCGGTAGACGCGCCACGAAGCCGGAAAGACGAGCATGCGCACGTTGCGCGCAATCTTCCGCTTCCTCAATATGCCGGCCGCCGCGGCCAGGTCCTCGAGCCTGCCGTTGGTGCAGGAGCCGATGACGATCTGATCGACCTTGACGCCGCGGACCGACTCGACCGGCTTGACATTGTCGACCGCGTGCGGGCAGGCGATCTGGGGCGAAAGCGACGAAGCATCGATCATCACCACCCGGTCGTAGACGGCGTCCGGATCGGGCACGACCGGATCCACTCCGTCGCGCACGCCCGCATCGTCGCGCAGGAAGCGCAGGGTTTCCTCGTCACCGGGGACGATGCCCGACGTGGCTCCCGCTTCCACGGACATGTTGCACAGCACGAGGCGGCCGGAAGTCGGCAGCGAGCGCACGGTCTCGCCGTGGAACTCGATGACCTTGAAGTTGGCTCCCTGGGCGGATATGCGCCCGATCAGGTGGAGAATCAGATCCTTGGCGCCCACACAGGGGCCCAACCGGCCGTCGATGACCACCTTGATCGTGGCCGGGACCTCCACGTTCAGCAACAAACCCAGGGCCCAGACGCTCGCCATTTCCGTAGCGCCGATTCCGAGTGCGAAGGCCCCCAGGGCCCCGTGGGTCGTGGTATGGCTGTCGGTGCCGGCGACGACGAAGCCCGGACGCACATAACCGCTCTCGGCCAGGATCTGGTGGCAGATGCCCCCCTCGTCGCCGCGGATGTCGTGGAAGCGCGTGATGCCCTGGTGCGCGACGAAGTCGCGCACCTTCTTCTGGTTGGTCGCCGTCTTGGCGCTTTCCGCCGGGACGCGGTGATCGAAGATGATGGCGATCCGGGAAGGATCCCAGACCTTCGGCTCCAGCCCGGTGCCCTGATAGATCTCCATGAACTGATTGATCACCAGGGCGGCGTTCTCGTGCGACATCGCCACGTCGACCGCCGGCTCCACGGTCTCGCCGGCGGCGACGGACTGCCTGCCGGAGGCGCGCGCGAGTATTTTCTCCACTACCGTCATGCCCATAGCCGTTCCCCTGCGTCTATTCGAGTTTCGCGGCGATCGCCGAGGCCATTTCCAGGGTCGTGTTGCTTCCGCCCATGTCGTAGGTGCGCACCCGGCCCTCGCGGATCACCGCGGCCACCGCCCGCTCCAGCTTGTCGGCCAGCCCGGTTTCGCCCAGCCACTCGAGCATCATGCGAACGGTCAGGATCGTGGCGATCGGGTTGACCTTGTACATTCCCGCGTACTTGGGCGCGGAACCGTGCGTCGGCTCGAAAACGGCGAGCCGGTCGCCGATGTTGCCCGAGCAGCCGAATCCCAGGCCGCCCACCATCTGGGCGCACAGGTCCGAGATGATGTCGCCGTACAGGTTGGGAGCCACGAGCACGTCGTAATTGAAGGGATTCTTCAGCAGCCACATCGTCGCGGCGTCGACGTTGGCGTCGTCCATCTCGATTTCAGGGAATTCCCGGGCGACCTCCCGGGCGGTCTCCAGGAAAAGCCCGTCGGTGGCGCGCACGACGTTGGCCTTGTGGACCACCGTCACCTTGCGCCGGTTGTTCTTGCGCGCGTACTCGAACGCCGCCCGCAGGATGCGCTCGGACCCGCGGCGCGTGTTGATCTTGCAGGAAAGCGCATACTGGTCGGCCGCCAGCGCGCTGAAGGGCGCGAACGCCTTCGAGTTCCGCGCCAGGACGGCGGCAAGCTCTCCGGGCACGGGCGCGAATTCGACCCCGCAGTACAGGTCTTCGGTGTTTTCCCGGAAGATCACGAGATCGAGGCCTTCCTTGTAGTTGAGCGGATTGCCCGGGTAGGCCTTGCAGGGCCGGAAGCAGATGTACAGGTCGAAAAGCTGGCGCATGCGCACGATCGGCGAGCGGTAGACATGGCCCTTGCCCCGCAGGTGGGGCGCCAGCTCCGCTTCCGCAGCTTTGGCGGGCTTGGAGGTGATGGCGCCGAACAGCGCCGCGTCTACCCGGCCCAGCAGGTCGATCGTGCGCTGGGGCAGCGGATCGGCTTCGTTCTTCCAGAATTCCCAGCCGACATCCCCGCGGATGAACTCGGCATCGAGATTCAACCGGTCGAGCACTATCCTGGCAGCCTCGAGAACGTCCACGCCCACGCCGTCGCCGGGAAGCCACGCAATCTTGTATTTGGCCATAGGATTCCTTCCTCCGGATCAAGATCGATGGAAGCTAGAAAATACATGAAGCGTCGGCCTTTCGCAACACGCATCGGCGGTCGCCATCCATGCATTTTCCAGCAGAGCGCGCGCATGGTAGACTTCGGCCGGCAGGCAATGGCGCGCCGCATCGGCTTTTCCCCGGCCGCCCGCACGGCGCGCCGGATGCATCGGCTTTCGGCGAGGATGATGCTGAAGGACACGATACGCACCAGGCTCTCCCAGGTCCGCCCGCGCAGGCTGGTTTCGGGCTTCGAGCAGGAGGCGGCGGTTCTCATGCCCGTTTTCGAAGAGGCGGGAGAGCCCCATTTCCTGCTTACGCTCAGGACGGAGGCCGTGGCGACCCATAAGGGCCAGATTTCCTTCCCGGGCGGCATGCGCGACGGCGACGAGAGCCTGGAACGGACCGCCCTCAGGGAAACCTGCGAGGAGATCGGCATCGCGGCCGGCCAGATCGAGCTGCTCGGGCGCTTCCATGACTACCTTTCGATCACGAACTGGAGGGTCGCCCCTTTTGCCGGCTACCTCGAACCGCCCTTCCACGCGGCCCCGCGGACGGGGGAAGTGGCGGAGATCCTGAAGGTTCCATTCGCGGTCTTCCGCGACCGCTCCCGGCTCCGGGTGAAACGGATGCAGCGTCTGGGGAGGTCGGTCGACGTGTATTTCTACGACTATGGAAACTACGAGATCTGGGGCTTGACGGCCCACATCATCAAGGATTTCCTCGAAGAGCTGCACCTCCTCGAACCCGCCTGAGGGGCGCCCGAAACCCGGCTCCACCGAAAGAGAGCTCAGCCGGCCGTGCCGCGCAGCCACGATCTCGGGTAGAATAAGGACCAGCATTGCGCTATCGTGACCTTGCAATCCTGTGGGGATGTGATGCGTCTAGGAATCGACTACGGCACGACCCGGACCGTCGTTTGCGCCATCGACAAGGGCAACTACCCCATCGTGAGTTTCCAGAACGAGGCCGGAGACGATCAGGACTGGTATCCCTCGCTGATCGCGGCACGCGGCGGCGAGCGGGCCTTCGGCTTCGAGGCGGCGGCGCGCCAGACGGATCCCGCATGGGAGATGCTGCGCTCGTTCAAGCGCCGGCTCGGAACCCTGAGCCCGGATTCGCACGTGCGCGTGGGGTCCCATTCCGTCACCGTGCTGCAGCTGCTGACGGAATTCATGTGCCGCCTGCGCGCCGACCTGGTCGAGAGGTCCAACCTGCGCATCACGCGCAACACGCCGCTCGAAGCCATGATCTCGGTTCCGGCCAACTCCAACAGCAACCAGCGCTTCATCACCCTGGAGGCATTCCGGCAGGCCGGGTTCAAGGTGCGCGGCATGCTCAACGAGCCGTCGGCGGCCGGGATCGAGTACGCCCATAACACCCTGACCTCGCGCACGAGCTCGCGCCGCGAGCATGTCGTGATCTACGATCTCGGCGGGGGCACCTTCGACGTCTCGGTCATTCACATCACCGACCGCCACCACGAGGTGCTCAACAGCGTCGGCATCGCCCAGCTCGGCGGCGACGACTTCGACCAGCTCCTGCTCGACCTGGCGCTGCGGCGCACGGGCGTCGAGCAGCTTTCGGCCGGGGCGCGTTTCCAGCTGCTCGAGGAGTGCCGCGAGCGCAAGGAGGGCCTGCACCCGAACAGCCGCAAGATCGCCATCGATGTCGGCCGGGCGCTCGAGGGAAAGCACGAGGTGGTGATCGACGCCCAGGAATTCTACTCGTCGTGCCGACCCCTGATCGAGCGCACCATCGCCGCCATGGAGCGCGCCGTCCTGCTGGCGCCGCTGCCCCATGCCTGGGATTCGATCGCCGCCGTGTACCTGGTAGGCGGCTCGAGCGATTTCCCCCTGGTCTCCCGCCTGCTGCGCGAACAGTTCGGCCGCCGGGTGCGCAAGTCCTCGTATCCGCATGCAGCCACGGCCATAGGGCTCGCCATCATGGCCGACGCGGCAGCAGGATACACGCTGCGCGAGCGCTTCAGCCGCCACTTCGGCGTCTGGCGCGAGCGTGAAGACGGGCGCTCGGTGGCCCTCGACGTCCTGTTCGAAAAGGACACCCTTCTGCCCGATCACCCGCAAGGCAGGGTTGTGCGCTCGCGGATCTACAGGCCGGTCCATAACATCGGCCACTTCCGCTACCTCGAGTGCGGCCAGATCGACGAGGACGGCCGACCCTGCGGAGATATCACCCCCTGGGACGAGATCTATTTCCCCTTCGACCCGGCCCTGGAAAACGAAGAGCGGCTCGAAAGCATCCCGATCACGCGCAACGTGGCGCCCGGCCAGATGATCGAGGAGCTGTACAGCTGCGACGCCGGCGGCATCATCGAGGTCGCGATCATCAACCACGCTTCCGGCTTCCGCCGCAGCTACCGGCTGCGCGGAAAGAGATAAGAAACAAACCCGGCCTGCCATACGTCTCGGAAATTTCACAAATAACTGACCACGCATGGGTTGTAGCCAGCTCCCGGCAATTGTTCCAAGGGGTCAAGGGGCCGAGGGGTAAAGGGTTCCAAGTTGTTTGCGTGACGTCTGTTTTCAGAAACGGATGGCGTCGGCAGTAGCCCTCGCAAATGAGGCCCTTCCCGGCATCGGCTCCGGGTCCGCCGGCGGGCTGGAAACCCGGATCTTGCGGAGTCGGAAGGAAGAGATCGATCTGAGGCGCCGACCGGTCTTTCCCCTTTGTCCCTTGGACCCCTTTACCCCTTAACCCCTCCACCCCTTGGCCCCTAAAGTTGGCGAGCAAAGCAAGTCAGGTTATTTCAGGCTCTGTCTTGCTTCTGCCCATGTGGTATGATCTACGTACGATGATTCTTATTTACATGGGGAGCCATCGATGCCGAGAACCGCATTGCTGACGAGTTTCACGCCGAGCGTGATGGATCCGGCGGTTCTGGAATCGCTGCTGGTGGGGCGGGAGCGCCTGGCCGGCCGCATCCTGCAGATCGTGCGCGACGCGGTATCCGGGCACGGGCGGCGGCATATGCTGCTCATCGGCCCGCACGGCAGCGGCAAGACACATCTCATTTCGCTGATCCACCACCGCGTGCTGGCGGACGGGGCGATGCGCGGATGTCTGGCGGCCGCCTGGCTGCGGGAGGACGAGTGGGGCGTCACGTCCTTCCTGGACGTCCTGCTGCGCACGCTGCGCGCCCTGCCTGCGGAGCAGCCGGATGCGGCGCTCGCCGAGCGCGTCGAAGAGCTCTATCGCATGCCGGCCGCCGCGGCCGAGAAGGCTGCGGGCTCCCTGCTCGCAGAGGTCGCGGGCGAGCGCACGCTGCTCGTCATGGTGGAAAACCTCGATGAGGTCTTCAAGGGCCTCGGGCCGGAGGGGCAGAAGCGCTTCCGCGCATACCTCGATGAACATCCCTCGATGCTGTTGCTGGCCACCGCCCAGTGTACATTCGAAGGGGTTACGCGCCGCGACGCACCCTTTCACGGGGTATTCGTGATCCAGCCGATGGACGAGCTGACGCCGGAGAACGCCGCCCGGCTCGTGGGCAAGATCGCGGCCCTCAAGATGGACTACCGGCTCGATTCGTTCCTGCAGACGCCCGCGGGCCGGGCGCGCATCCGAGCCGCGCACCATCTGGCCGGCGGAAACCACCGGGTCTGGATCATCTTCTCGCAGTTCCTGACGCGCGAGTCGCTCGATGGGCTGCACGAGCCTCTGACCAGGGCGCTCGACGACCTGACACCCTATTATCATGCCCGGATGGCCTGGATTTCGCCGCAGCAGCGCAAGCTGGTCGAATTCCTTTGCGAGCGCAAGGGCGCGGTCCCGGTGCGCGAGATCGCGCAGCACTGCTTCATGACGCACCAGACGGCCTCGAGCCAGCTCAAGATCCTGCGGGAGATGCGCTACGTGCGCGCCGAGTCGGTCGGGCGCGATTCCTACTACGAGCTGCGCGAGCCCCTCATGCGCCTCTGCCTGGAGGTCAAGCAGCACCGCGGGGAACCGGTTCGGCTGCTCGTGGAGTTCCTTCGGCTCTGGTTCGCGGACCTCGACGCACCCTTGTGCGATCTCGTGGGGGAACTCGACTGGAGATACCGGCATGCACCGGCACCGCACGCGCGCCGTGAGCCGCGCACCGAGGCTTGCTTCCAGGAGCTCGAGATGCGCATGCCTGCGGGGGATTTCGAGAGGGCGCTGCTGGCCGCCAACGAGCTGGTTTCGATCCGCGGGAAGGCGCAGGACTGGTACGTGCGCGGCTATTGCCTGGCGCGGCTGGGGCACGAGCTGCCGGCCCTGGCTTCCTTCACGCGCGCCGCCTCGCTGGACCCCCATTCCGCACAGGCGTGGGCGGCCAAGGGCAGGCTCCTCTGGCTGCTGGGCAGGTATGAGAAGGCGCTGGCGAGCTTCCGCAGAGCGGCGGAGCTCGAGCCGGGCGATGCGGCGGCCGCCTGCGATCAGGGCATCGTGCTCTGCCAGCTCGGGCGGCAGCATGAGGCGCTCGAGCTGTCCGAACATCTGTCGGCCCGCCATGCCGGGGACCCTCGCCCGTGGATCGTCAAGGCACTGGCGCTCGGCGGGCTCGAGAATCACTACGAGGCGCTCGGGGCGTGCGATCGGGCCCTGTCCCTGGGGGCCCGCCATCCGGCCCTTTCCTGGATCCGGGCCGAGAGCCTGGCCGCGCTGCGGCGCTGGCGGGAGATGGAAGAGGCCCTGGCCGACGCGCTCGGCGCCGGGCCGATCTCCGCCGAAACGGCGCTGATTCCCACACGGCGGCTCGTACGGCAGATCTTCGCCGGCGCGCGGGAAGCGCCGGAATGGAATTCCTGCCTCCCCGGCGTCATCGCGCTTTATCGCGACCGGGGAATCCCGGCCGCACTCGCCCTCGCCCTGGACAAGAACATACCGGCGGTTCTCGCGCCCGCGGTGAGCATCCTGCAGGCCCAGGAGTGGCACAGGATCTGGAGGGGGCACGCGGGCAGCCTGCAGGACTTCCGCATCCCCCTGCAGCTCCTGGAGTCGGCCGTGCGCTACAGCTCTTCGAGGGACCCGCGCATCCTGCTTGCACTCCAGATGGAATACCGCACCCTGCTCGCGCCTCTCGTGGCGCTCCATGACGATCAGGCGCGCGCGGGCGCAGCCGCACCCGAACCGGCATCGACGGGCCTGCAGCCCGGACGCCGCTGATCCTGCTATCGACCGGAATCGAGATCGGATTCGCCGCCCGCGGCATCACGCAGCGCCCCGACCGCCTCGGCGGCGGCCTCGGCGACGTCGGGATCGGGATCCTCGCACAGCCTTTCCAGATGCGGCAGCGCGCGCCGATCACCGATCCGCCCGAGCAAGTCCGCCACATCGCCGCGGATGCGCGCATCGCGGTGTTCGAGCAGGGGGAGCCACAGCGGAACCATGCTGCGCACCCACTCGGGATGCGATTCGAGCGCCCGCTCGACCATCACGAGTACGCCCATGCGCGTCGACAGCTCCGGTTCCTGAAAGAGATCGACCCACGCCCTGCGGTAGCGCTCCCGGCCGAGCGAAAGGACCGCTTCGGCCGTTCTGCCGCGCAGCAGCCATGAGCGGCAGGCTTCGACCTCGTAGCGGCCCTGCTCCCGGCCGAGAAGCAGATCCGCCATGCGCTCGATGCCGAGCGGGCCGACGACTACCAGTTCGCGGTCGATGAGCACGGCCGGCACGGCCAGGATGCCGCGCTCCTCCGCCGTCCGGGGATACACCTGAGCGTCGATCACGTAGACCGTCACCGCCGGGGAGGCCGCGGCCAGCCGTGCGGCGGCATCGACGACCGCGGGGCAATTCGGGCAGTGGACCGATACCAGGACCCGGATTTCGGCGGGAGAGGTCATGGAGGCCAATCGCTCGGCGATGCCGGCGGGCACGGGAGGCTCATCGGCCGGCCGGAGCGCGCGCAGAAACGGCTCGAGCTCGTAATGCTCCGGGACCATCAGGAAATGGAGATTGCAGCGCCCACCCCGGCAGACGGTGATCCCCGCCGCGGCTTCGGGAAGAATCGCACCCTCGCCCCTTGCGAGCGCCACCGCTCCGCCGCAACGGCGCACGATCTCCCCGGCGAACGCCTCCAGGCGCCCGCTGAAGCCGCCCTCGCCCTCCAGATGGAGAACGAGTTTCGGTGACAGGCTGCTCAATCCCGAAACCTCGCTGCCACCGGCGCCGCTTGCGCCGCGCCGGTCGTCATTGGCCGTGGGGGCATTTCTTGAGCGTCAGGAACCAGTCGAGCACCTTGGTGTCCGCGGCCGGCTTTTCCACGCGCTCCCTGGCCGCGCCGCACGATCCCGGCGGCGGCACGATCACATCGTCGCCCAGGCGCCAGTTGGCGGGCGTGGCGATCTTGTACTGGTCGGTATGCTGCAGCGCGATGAGCAGGCGCTTGATCTCGTCCATGTTGCGGCCGTTGCTCAGCGGGTAGTAGAGAATGGCGCGCACCTTGGCCTGCGGGTCGATGATGAAGACCGCCCGCACCGCCTGCGTCGTGCTGGCATTCGGCTGCAGCATCCCGTATTTTCGCGACACCTCCATGGTGAGGTCGCTGATCACCGGGAATGTGACCTCGATGTTCTTCATCCCCTTGTACTCGATCTTTTCCTTGATGGTCCTGAGCCACGCGATGTGGCTGTAAGTGCTGTCGATCGACAGGCCGAGCAACTCGCAGTTGAGCGCCTTGAACTCGTCGTGCATCGCGGCGAAGGTCATGAACTCCGTGGTGCACACGGGCGTGAAGTCGGCCGGGTGGGAAAAGAAAATGACCCACTTCCCCTTGTAGTCCTCCGGGAAGTTGACGGGCCCCTGGGTCGTCTCGGCTCTGAAAGCCGGTGCGGTTTCGCCGATAAGCGGCAGCCGAGCGGTTTCTTCCTGCATGGCATGTCTCCTTTCCGTTGAAACGCTTCCCCGTATGGATTTCCCATGATTCCGCGCCCGCACGGCGCAATCGGCCCCGGGCACGAGGTGCTTATATGCACGGCTCTATTAAATAGGAACAATTATCATCTGTCAACGCTTTTCTGCCCCGCGCGGAGCAGGCGACGCATTCGTCCCGGAGGGACGGAAGCCGGCAGCTCCAGGTGAGCGGAAGCAAACCTGGAGAAAAGGGAGCGGCATGGGACAAGCCCCGAAGGGCCGGCAGAAGGATATATCAGGAACCCCGGTCTGCCGGCCCTCCGGGACTCGCCTGATCGATACGCCCCTTTCCGGGGGTTCGCCTCCGGCTCACCCCCGGCTACCCGCCCCGGAAGGGGCCCGGGGCGGGTCGCCGGGGGTGAGCCGGAGGCGGACCCCCGCAAAGGGGCGTATCGATCAGGCGAGTCCCGGAGGGCCGGCAGCCCGGG
>CAZHQK010000071.1:0-30428 GCA_964534795.1 uncultured Acidobacteriota bacterium | reverse complement strand
GTCCCGAACTGCATGGCATGCGGGCCCCTGATCCAGTTGATATCGGCATTGGTCTGGTAGTTCCGGTTGTTGTTGCTCTGCTTGCGCGCCACCTGCGTGGCCACGTCGATCGGCTCGGCGAGCAGGTCGTAGGTGCCGCCGCGCGCACCCAGATCGAGCGCGATGAACCCGTCGCGCGAGTCCGTGCCCGTGATCTTCAGCATCTGAGCGGCGACATTCGGACGGGTGGGCTCGACGCCGCCGCGGTTTCTAACCCAGCCGAAGCGGAAGTCGGCGGTGAGTGTCGGGCGGATGGTCCCGGCGAGGCCGAGGCTCACCATGTCCTGCCGCACCGGGCTCTGGCTCATGCTCTGGATGTTGCCGCCGATCAGCGAGAGCTGGCCGGCGTTTTGCGTGATCTGCTTGAAATACCGGCCCGAGACGTCGATTCTCCAGTTGTTCGAAAGGTTGTGATCCAGCCGCAGCATGTAGAAATTGTTGTTCTGCGGATTGGCGACCGTTCCCCTGAGGCTGATGGTGTTCAGCCCGTCACCGCCGGTCGGGTCGTTGCCGACGGGCATCTTGGCCCAGAGCGCCGAAATCGCGGGGCTCAGGCCGATGCCCCGCGGATCGCAGGGCTGGGTTCCGTCGCCGCAGGCCGTCGAGGTCGCCAGTTTGTAGGAATTGACGTTCCCGGCGGCGTCGCGGAAGCGCAGGACGCCTTGGCGCAGGGTTTCCGTGGGCACCAGGCGGTCGACGCTGGTGCTGCGCGGAAAGCGCCTGCCTTCGTAGTTGGCGAAGAAGAACGTCCTGTCCTTCCATATGGGGCCGCCCAGGCGCCCGCCGAAGCGGTTGTCCTTGAGCTCGGGCTTTTTCAATCCGGTCCGGTTGCGGTCCCACGTGTTGGCGTTGAGGTTGTCGTTCTGGTGGTACCAGTAGGCGGCGCCGTGGAGCTCGTTGGTGCCCTTCCTGCCGATCAACGCCACCTGGCCGCCCGCGGCGCGCCCGAAGGAAGCGTTCGGGTTCGCCACACCCACGCGGAACTCTTCGACGGAGTCCACTCCGAGATACATATAGGTGCCGGTCCCGCCGACGGATTGATTGGTGACATCCAGGCCGTCGAGCGAAAAAGTGCTCTGGTCGCGGCGCGCGCCCGTGACTTCACCGGCCGGGGTCGCGCCGGGCTGTATGGTCAGCAGCTCGTTCACCTGGCGCGTGAAGATCGGCAGAGCGGGGAGCGCCTTGACCGAAATCACGTTGCCCAGGGTCGCGTCCACCGTCTGCAGCTCGATGCGGGTCTCGGCCTCGACGGTCACCGTTTCGCTCACCTCTCCGAGCTCCAGCCGGGCATCCTGCTGGTAGCTCTTGGTGACCTCGACTCTCAATCGCTCGACGCGGAAAGCGCGGAAGCCGGCGGCGGTGATGGTCAGGCTGTAATCGCCGGGCTTAACATTGGGGAAGATGTACTGCCCGACCTCGTTGGTGACCTGCTTCTGAACGAAACCGGTCGAGACCTCGGCGAGCTCGACGGTGGCGCCCGGTACGACGCCGCCGGTGGCATCGGTCACGGTGCCGCGCACCAGGCCCGATGTGGCCGTTTGACCGGGGAGAAGGGGAACCGCCGCGGAAAGGATCAACAGAGTGAGAGACATGTACAGCGTGATTCTTCGCCCATTCATTCCGATCCTCCTTCGTTGACGAAAGGGCGAGCATTTCACAGGTCCCGGGAGGCGCCGCACGATGCGCGCGCGGGCGTCTCGGGCATCCATGAAACGATCGCCTTGTGGAACAAAACCTCCTGATGGATGAACGATAGCACCGTGCCTCGCAAGAATCAAATGGTGCGCGGACCGGGCTTCCCAAAGGCTTGCCGGTACTGTGTGTCGCCCCCCGGCAATCGGGAGGTGCCGCCGGCTGCGGCTTCGGAATGGTGTGGCCGGTGGAGGCGTTTGCGGGTAGACTAGGCGCGGATGCGCGCAGGTTGCATGCGCCAGGGGAGGGAGGCATGAGCAGGGAAACGGACAGGCCCGAGACGGCGGCAGCAAAGCGCGAGCCCGTGGGGCTCCTCATCGGGGGCTCGTGGGTGCGGCGCGCTTCCGTGATCGAAGTGCGCAATTCGTTCGACGGGCAGCTGGTCGACCTGGTGTCGGCGGGCACGGCCGCCGACATGCGCGAGGCGATCGCGGCCGCCGAGGCGTCGCTGCGCACGGATTTCCCCGCCCACGCGCGCTACGACGTCCTCATGCGCGCCGCGGCGCGCGTCGAGGAGAAGCAGCAGGATTACGCCCGCACGATAGCGCGCGAGGGGAGCAAGGCGATCCGCGAGGCGCGGCGCGAGCCGCCGCGCGCCGCCAATATCCTGCGGCTGTGCGCCGAGGAAGGGCGCCGCCTGGCGGGCGAAACCCTGCCCTTCGACAGCCGCGCAGGGTCGGAGAACCGCATCGGCTATTACTTCCGCTTCCCCGTCGGCGTGGTGGGCGCCATCACGCCGTTCAACGACCCGCTTGCGATGGCGGCGCACAAGGTCGGCCCGGCGCTCGCCGGCGGCAACGCGGTCGTCCTCAAACCGGCATCGGCCACGCCGCTTTCGGCGCTGCACCTCGCACGCGAACTCATGGAGTCGGGACTTCCTCCAGGGCGGCTCAACGTGATCACCGGGCGCGGCGAGGAATTGGGCGAAGCCCTGGTTTCCGATCCGCGCGTCCGCCTCGTCACCTTCACCGGGGGCGTCGAAACGGGCGAATGGATCACCCGCAGGGCGGGCATCAAGAAGCTCTGCATGGAGCTCGGTTCCAACTCCCCGGTGATCGTCCTGCCCGATGCCGACCTGGAAAGAGCCGTCCCGGCGATCGCCGCCGGCGCCTTCGCCCAGGCGGGCCAGAACTGCCTCGGGGTGCAGCGGGTGCTGGTTCACGACCGGATATACGCCTCGTTCTCCAAGCGCTTCGTGGATCATGTCGCGCGGCTGCGCGCCGGTTCCTCGCTCGACGAGAATACCGACGTGTGCGCCATGATCTCGGCGCGCGAGGCGGACCGCGTGGAGTCGTGGATCGCCGAGGCGGTCGAGAAGGGCGCGCGCGTGCTCATCGGCTACCGGCGCGAAGGGACCCTGATATGGCCCACCGTGCTCGAGAACGTGCCCGAGGGCGTCAAGCTCGATTGCCAGGAGGTTTACGGCCCGGTGGTGTCGCTCTACCGCGTCGCCTCCCTGGAGGAGGCCGTCGCCAGAGCCAACCGTGTCCCCTACGGCCTCCATGCCGCCGTCTTCACCGAAAGCCTGCGGGACGCCTTCTACGCGGTGCGCCATCTCGATGTCGGCGCCGTCATCGTCAACGACTCGACAGACTACCGGCTGGACGTCATGCCCTTCGGCGGCACCAAGCTGAGCGGCATCGGGCGCGAAGGGATCCGCTTCGCGCTCCAGGAGATGACCGAAACCCGCGTCGTCTGTTTCAATCTTTGAGCCCGAGGGCGCAAACACGGGCGCGATCCGCATTCCTGCGCCGCCTCGCGAGACTGCCGGCGAATGCCGGTGCGCATCGGACGCCGGACCTGCGAGCGGCCCGGCCGTTCAGGGTTTGGAGCGCGCGCTCCCCTGCAGCTTCATCAGCCTCTGCGCTTCGGCCGAATGCTGCAGCGCTTCTTCCTTTTTCCCCTGCATCGCCAGCAGGCGGGAAAGCGCCTCGTGAGCCGCCGCCATGTCGGGGGCGGATTGCAGGACCTCGCGAAATCCTTGAATTGCAGCCGCAGCCTCTCCTTTTTGGGCCAGGGCCACGGCGAGGTAGTAACGGGCCCTCGCATTGGAGGGATCGATGCGCACCGCTTCGCGAAAGTGATGAAGCGCCTCATCGAGATCCCCCTGCTTGAGCAAAACCCTGCCGAGGCTGTGATGCATCCTGCCGTCGCCTGGGGCATAGGCGAGCCCGGCCCGAAACTGCGCGATGGCCTCGGCCGGCCTTCCGTGCTCGGCAAGAAGACTGCCGAGGTTGTAGTGGGCGACCGCGTTCGCAGGATTCGCCTCGAGTGCCTTCCTGTATTGTCGTATGGCTCCGTCCACGTCTCCCTGACGGCTCAGGGCTGCTCCGAGGTTGTTGTATGCCTGCGCGTCGGCCGGGTCGATTTCGATCGCTTTGCGCAGGTGATCGATGGCCCGCGCCAGGTCCCCGCGCCCGAACAGCAGGTCGGCGAGGCGCTTGTGGACCTCTGCGATACCGGGCTTCAGTTCCAGCGCCCGCCGGTAATGCTCGATCGCCTCGTCTACCTGGCCGCGGCGCGCGAGAGCGTGGGCCAGGTTGAAATGCGCGTCCAGATAGTCGGGGTTGTATTGAAGCGCGGTTCTATATTGAATTGTCGCCCCCTCGGAGTCGCCGTGTTCCTCCAGAGCGACGCCGAGATTGTAGTGGGCGATGCTGGATTGCGGAGAAACCTCGACCGCATAGGTCCAGAGCCTTTTCGAATCGCGCCATAGCTGCACTTGCCGGAGGGTCGACGCCCCGAGGCCCAGCAGTGCCACGGCCGCAAGCCCGAGCGCGGCAGCAGAGACGCCCCGGCTGATCCGGCCGGCGCCCCGCATGCTGCAGACGTGAAAGACGCCGGCACCCGCCACGATCGCCCAAGGCATGCACGCCAGATACGTGTATCGGTCTGCCGCCATCTGCACGCCGCTCTGCGCAATACCCAGCACCGGCGACAGAAGCGCCACATAACAGATCCAGGCCGCCAGACCAGCCGGCCATCGGTGTCGCAAGAGGATGAAGCCGAGGCTCAGCGCGACGACCACAAATCCGCCGAGCAGGAACGGCCAGTCGCGCGGATCGAATGTCGGCGACAACTCGTAAAGGGGCGACAGGCGGTGCGGAGCGACGGTTTTCCACAGGTAGAACGCGATGCCATAGAATGCCTGTGCCACGCGGGCCGGGATGCCGTATTGCTCGAGCGGCTTCAGAGCTCCGGCCTGCTGCTGTGCCATCAGCGCCAGAACGGCAAAGGGGATCGCCGCCGCGGCGAAAATGAGTTTCTCGCGCCAGACGCGGCGCGCTTCGATGGTGAACCATCGGCCTTGTCCCAAACGGCGCATGGGATAGATATCCAGTACCAGCAGAACCGCCGGCAGCGTGATTCCCGCCGCCTTGGACAAAAGAGACAAGACGTAGCAGCCGAGCGCCGCGATCAAGCTGCGCAATCGGGATGCGGCGTCGGCTGCTCCGGCGGCCCGGAGGTAGAAGAGAAGCGTGCATGCGAGCAACAGCCCCGAGAGCACGTCGCGCCGTTCCGTCACCCAGGCGACCGATTCCGCTCGCAGGGGATGGATGGCGAAAAGGAGCGCGGCAACGGCTGCGGCGATCCGGATCGCCCGGTCGCGACGCGGGGCCGTAACCGGCAAACCGAGCGACAGCAGCCGCCGGGCCAGGAAGTAGAACGCCACGGCGGTTGCGGCGTGAAGCAATAGATTGGTCAGGTGGTACCCGAACGGATTCATGCCCCAGATCAGGTAATCCAGACCCAGTGTCACCCAGCTCAGCGGCTGGTAGTGACCGAGAAGGAAGGAGCTGAACATCCATCTCAGCTGGGACCACCCCAGGCCGCGGTAATAGGGGTTATCGACGAGATTGCCCCGGTCATCCCAGATGAAGCCGTTAGCCAGCGCCGGCGAAAAGACGACGAAGGTCACGATGCCCACCAGTAGCGGCGGCAGCCAATCGGAGACCGGGGGGTTGGATTTCTTGCTGATCGGTTTTGCAGGCTTGCCGCCCTTCCGCTTCGCCATGGCGTTAGTATAAATCGGTGACAGGCTACTGTGTCCCCGTTTCTCCCGGCCGTGCCGGGTGCTCCACCGCCTGCCCCGAGATTACGGCTTTACCGGCGCCCGCCGCCGGGACTATACTGCGTCAACTTTTTTCACGGAGTTCCGCCATGACACTCAGCCGCTTTTTCCTGGTCGTCACGCTCTTCACGGCAACGCTTGCGTCCGTTCCGGCGCAGGAACCGCCTCATGTCAGCCCGGCGCTCTTTGGCGAAATGAGGTGGCGCAGCATCGGCCCGCACCGGGCCAGCCGGACGGTGGCCGCAGCCGGACACCGGCGTCAGCCGTATACGTTCTACATGGCGGCCGTGAACGGCGGGGTCTGGAAGACCACCGACGCCGGGCGGACGTGGACGCCGATTTTCGACGACCAGCCCACCGGGTCGATCGGCTCGATCGTCGTGGCGCCTTCCGACCCGAACATCGTCTATGTGGGGAGCGGCGAGGGCCTGCACCGGCCGGACCTGTCGACGGGCGACGGCATCTACAAGTCCGTCGACGCCGGGCGGACGTGGACGCGGCTCGGCCTCAACGACGCGCAGCAGATCCCGCGCATCGACGTGGACCCGCGCAATGCGGACCGGCTGTTCGTCGCGGCGCTCGGCCACCCGTACGGTCCCAACGAGGAGCGCGGGATTTTCCGCTCACTCGACGGCGGCAGGACCTTCCAGAAGGTCCTCTACAAGGATGAAAACACCGGGGGCAACGACGTGGACATCGACCCGGTGGACCCCAATGTCGTCTACGCCACTCTCTGGGAAGAGCGGCAGGGGCCCTGGGAGAACTCCGTATGGGCCGGTACCAACGGCGGCATCTTCAAGTCCGTCGACGGTGGGACGACGTGGGAGCAGCTGACCAACGGCCTGCCGCACGTGATTCAGGCCAATCTCGCCATTTCGCCGGCCGACCACAGGCGGCTGTACGCCACGGTCGCGTTCGCCGACCGGCCCGGCGCGAGCGGGAGCCGGGGCGCGACCGGGATTTTCCGCAGCGATGACGCGGGCCGGACGTGGACCCGGATCACCACGGATGCGCGGCCCGCCGGGCGCATCGGCGGCGGCGATCTGCCGATGCCGATCCCCCACCCGAAGGACGCCGACACGGTGATCATGGCGGCCACCGTGGCATGGAAGACGACCGACGGCGGCAGGACGTGGGCGGCCTTCAAAGGGGCCCCGGGCGGCGAGGACTACCAGAACGGCTGGATCAATCCGGACAACCCCGACATCATCCTGCTCGCCGCCGACCAGGGCGCCGTGGTGTCGCTCAATGGCGGCGAGACCTGGAGTTCCTGGTACAACCAGCCGACGGCCCAGCTGTACCACGTCGCCGCCGACAACGCCTTCCCCTACCGCGTATGCAGCGGGCAGCAGGAGAGCGGCTCGGCGTGCGTGTCCAGCCGCGGCAACTACGGCGCGATTTCCGTGCGCGACTGGCTGCCGGTGGGCGTGGACGAATACGGCTACGTGGCTCCCGATCCCCTGAACCCCGACATCGTCTACGGCGGCCGCAGCGTGGTGCGCTTCGACCGCCGCACGGGGCAGGTTTCCACTGTCGGCCCCGGCGGCGGCCGCGGCGGCGCCGGGGCGCCCGCCCCCGGTCCGACCCGCACCGTCCGGACCATGCCGGTGGTCTTTTCGGAACTCGACAAGGTCTCGCTCTTCTTCGCGAACAACTACCTCTGGAAGACGATGGACGGCGGCATCCACTGGTCGCGTATCAGCCCGGACCTGACGCGAACGACGTGGGAGGTGCCCAAGAGCGTCGGCAAGTACGCCGCCGACGAAACCGCCAGGCCGCAGCAGCGCGGCGTCATCTATACCATCGCTCCTTCCTACCAGGACATCCGGCGCATATGGGTCGGCACCGACGACGGATTGATCCACGTCACCGCCGACGGCGGGCTCACCTGGAAGGACGTGACGCCTCCGGGAGTCGGGCCCTGGGCCAAGGTGTCGTTGATCGACGCGGGACGCTTCAGCCCGCTCACGGCCTACGCCGCCGTGAACACCATCCGCCTGGACGACATGCGGCCGCACATCTATCGCACGCACGACGGCGGCGCCACCTGGACCGAGATCGTCGCGGGCATCCCGCGGGGCGAAACGGTCAACGCCGTGCGCGAGGACCCGAAACGCAGGGGATTGCTTTTCGCCGGCACCGAGCGCGCCGTCTACGTCTCGTTCGACGACGGAGCCCACTGGCAGTCGCTGCGCCTGAACATGGCGGCCTCGTCGGTGCGCGATCTCATCGTCAAAGACGACGATCTGGTTGCGGCGACCCACGGGCGGGGATTCTGGATCCTGGACGACATCACGCCGCTGCGCCAGATCGACGCCTCCTCGGCGGCGAAGGACGTGATTCTTTTCGAGCCGACCACGGCGTGGCGCGTGCGCTGGAATACGAGCACCGACATGCCCTGGCCGAAGGAGGAGCCCACGGGGGCCAACCCCCCCGACGGCGCCATCATCAACTACTACCTGAAGTCCGCGGCAAGCGGCCCGGTGGTGCTCGAGATCCGCAAGAACGACGGGCGCCTGGTGCGGCGTTATTCCAGTGACGACCCGGTGACGCCGATCCCCGATCCGAAGAGCGCGCCGGTGCCCGTCTACTGGTATCGCCCGCCGCAAGTGCTGTCGACCTCAGCCGGCATGCACCGGTTCCTGTGGGATGTGCACTACCAGCCGCTGGCCGGTGCCGGCGGCGGCCGGGGCGGGTTGCCGATCCAGGCGATCCCCCACAACACGCCGCCGCCTGCGACGACCCCGTGGGTGGCTCCGGGCACGTATACCCTCACGTTGATCGTCGGCGGGCGGAGCTACTCGCAGCCGATCACCGTCAGGCAGGATCCGCGCGTAACGACGCCGGCGGCCGTCATGGCACAGGTCTACGCGCTCACGGAGGCGATGTACTTCGGGGCCGTGGCGATCCAGGAGGCCGCCGCAGAACTCGAGGCGCTGCGCGCGCAGGCCGCGAAGATCCAGGCGCAAGGAGCGGCCGCGCAGGCGCTGGCGGCCTTCATCGAAAAGGCGGCGGCGCTCGAAGGCCGGCCTCCTGCAGCCGGCGGCGGTCGCGGCGCGCCGGCGGGCCCGGCCCCGGCCGCGGATACCCTCAGGGGCGCGCTCGCGCTCCTCGGCGGGCAGATGAACTCGATGCAGGCCGCCGACGTCGAGCCCACCGCCCTGACCTTGGCGGCGGTGAACGCGGCATTGGGCGCGGCCGAAGCCGTGACGGCGCGATGGCAGGCGCTGCGATCGACCGACCTGCCGGCTCTCAATGCGACCCTGAAGGAAGCGGGGCTCCCGGTCATAGCCGCCGGCCGGCAGACGCCCTGAGCGCAGGCGGAAGTCGGCCCGCCCGGGCGGTCGACTGCGGCGGACAGGCGGTATACAATCGCACCGGATCGCATTCAGGAATTCCGGATGGCCGCGTACACCACCGCCTGCCCGCGCAACTGCTACAGCACGTGCTCGATGCGCGTGCACGTCGAAAACGGCCGGCTGGTGCGCATCGAAGCGCATCCCGGCAACCGCGCCACCGCCGGCGGCGTCTGCCTCAAGGGCCTGAGCTATATCGAGCGCGTGGTTTCGCCTGACAGGCTCCTGCACCCTTTGCGGCGGCGCGGCCGCGGCCCGGAGTTCGAGCGCGTTTCCTGGCCCGAGGCGCTCGATCTCATCTCCCGCAAGCTCCTCGAACTCAAGCGCGCTCACGGCCCGCAATCCGTTTTTTACTACGCGGGCAGCGGCACCAAGGGACTGCTCAATTCGCTCGGCCTGACATTCTGGCGCCTCTTCGGGGGGTGCACGACGACTTACGGCGATCTCTGCTGGCCCGCCGGGTTGGAGGCCACGCGCCTCACCCTGGGGAAAAACGAGCACAACGCCCCGTGGGACCTGGCGAATGCGCGGCTGATCGTTCTCTGGGGCAAGAATCCCGCCGAGACCAACATCCACCAGATGGCATTCATCGAGCAGGCCCAGGAGCGGGGCGCGCGGCTCATCGTCGTCGATCCGCGGCGCACGGAATCGGCCGAGCGCGCCGAGCTTCTCGTGCAGCCGCGGCCGGGATCGGACGGGGCGCTGGCGCTCGGCGTCGCGAACCGGATCATCGAAACGGGGTCGATCGACCGGGAATTCATCGCGGCGCATGTGCTCGGCTTCGAGGAATTCGCCCGCATGGTGCGCGGCTGCACGCCCGAGTGGACCGAGCGCGCCACCGACGTGCCCGCGCGCTGCGTGGAGCGGCTGGCGGCCGCGATCGGCGGCATCCGGCCGATGACGATCATCGCCGGCTTCGGCATGCAGCGCTACACCAACAGCGGCCAGACCATGCGCGCGCTGATCGCGCTGCCGGTCATAACCGGCAACATCGGGCGCCCGGGCGCCGGCTGGCAGTTCGCCGACCTGCAAAGCCATGTTTTCGACGCGGTGCGCGACCCTCTGGCCTTCTACCCGCCCGCGCAGCCCGGCGGTCCGGTGCGCGTATCGGTCTCGACGGCGCGCCTCGGGCGCGACATGCTGGCGGCACGCGATCCCGCCCTGAAAATGGCCTGGGTGGAACGCGGCAACCCGGTGACCCAGAATCCGGAAACCCAAACCGTGCTCGAAGCGTTCCGCTCCCTGGAATTCCGGGTCGTGGTCGACCAGTTCCTGACCGATACGGCGCGCGAGGCCGACCTGATCCTGCCCGCCAAGAGCATGTTCGAGCAGTCGGACGTCATCGGCGCCTACTGGCATCCCTATATCCAGCTCAAGCAGAAAGTCCTGGAGCCGCCGGGCGAGGTCAAGCCCGAAAGCGAAATCTACGCGCTGCTGGCCGCGCGCGTGGGAATCCCGGCCCAAGTCGTCGCGGAGAACTTCCCCGGAACCTCGGACGGCGAGATCGAAGCCTGGCTGCAAAGGAAACTCGAGCCTTTCGCCGGCCTTTCCCTCGAGCGCCTGCGGCAGGGCCCCGTCCCGGCTCCCGGCTGGCGGGAAATCGCCTTCGGCGACTTCGTGTTTCCGACCCCTTCCGGGAAGATCGAACTCTTCTCGCGCGAGGCGCAGGAGCGTTGGGGCGCCGATCCCCTGCCGGCGTACCGCGAGCCCGATGAATTCCGCACGCCGCGCCCGGAAGGCGCAAGGTTTCCCCTGTACTTCCTGACGCCCAACACCAAGGACCGGATCCATTCCCAGTTCGGCAATCTGCGCCTGATCCGCGAGGTGAGCGGCGGCCCGCACGCCCTGATCCATCCGCAGGATGCGCGCAGCCGCGGAATCGCCGAGGGCGACATGGTGCGCATTTTCAACAGCCGGGGCAGTATCCGTGTGCGCGCCCGGTTGGATTACAGCCTGAAGCGCGGTTGCGTGTGCGTGCACAACGGCTGGTGGCTCGCCGAGGGCGGCGGGGTCAATTGTCTTTCGCTGGGGCGCGAGACCGACATGGGGCACGGCGCGGCCTTCCACGACACCCTGGTCGAGGTGGAGAAGGCTTGATGGAGCGGGTGTTCATTCTCGATCTCGGCAAGTGCACCGGCTGCCAGGCATGCCGGATCGCCTGCGCTCTCGAAAACGGGCCGGAGCCCGCCGCGGCGTGGCGCACCGTTTTGACCTTCAACGAACCGAACCTGCCCGGCATGCCGCGCTTCCACCTGTCGCTGGCGTGCAACCACTGCCGCGCGGCGCCGTGCATGGAGCAGTGCCCGGCGCGCGCCTTCCGCCGCGACGAAGCGACCGGCGCGCTGGTGCTCGACGGAGCGCGCTGCCTGGGCTGCCGCTATTGTTCCTGGGTCTGCCCGTTCGATGCGCCGCGCTACGATGCGCGCGCGCGCGTGATGAGCAAGTGCACGCTGTGCCTCCCGCGCCTGAGCGAGGGCCTGCTTCCCGCATGCGTGTCGCTCTGCCCCACCGGGGCGCTGGCCTACGGCGGGCCGCCGCCGAGGGCGGCCGAGTCGGTCCCCGGCTTCCCGCGCACGGATTTCGCTCCCGCCATCCGCTTCGTACCGCTCCGCGAAGGGCGCCGCGGCCCCGAATGTTCCGCGGCGCAGCCGGCGGATTCCGGCGCGGCCGCGCCCGCCGCCGCCCCGGCCCGGGCTTCCCTGAAGAAAGAGTGGCCGCTCGCGGTCTTTTCGCTCGGGAGCGCCATGCTGGCCGCGCTGGTCGCAGCGGCGGCGGCCCGCGGGCTCAGATTGGATCCGGCGGCATTCCTCGTCGCCGGCTCGGCGAACCTGCTGGTGGGAACGCTGCACCTGGGGAGGAAGCTGCGGGCGTGGCGCGCGCTGCTCAATCTGCGCCGGTCGCGGTTGAGCCGCGAGGTGTTTCTCTATCTGCTTTTCCTTGCGCTTGCGGCGCTCGCCGCAGGCGCGGCGCCGCCGGGTCCGGCCTGGAGGTGGGCGGCCGCGGCGGCGGGCGCAGCCATGCTGTATGCGGTCGATCGCATATACGACCCGGTGGCCGCGAGTCGATATCTGCACAGCGCCGGCATGCTCTGGACGGGCGTTTTCCTCACGGGGGCGCTGCTCGTGGACGCCGCGCTCGTCGGCGTGGTGGGGGGAGCCAGGCTCGTGCTCTATGTCGGCAGGAAAGCGGCTTTCCTTCGCCGGGGCCTTCCGCTCCGGCCGCTCGCCGCCGCGCTGCGCCTGGGCTTTCCGGCCTTGTGGCTCCTGCTGCCTCCGGGTGTGACCTGGCTGCCCCTGGCGTGCCTGCTCGCGGGCGAGCTCGTCGACCGGTTCGAGTATTATGCGGAGCTGGAGCCGCCCGCGCCCCGGCGGCGGATCGACGCCGACCTGCGCGCGCTCGCGCGCGCACAGGGGCTTACTTGACCAGCGCCGAGACCGCCTTGAACGCCGGATGGCGCGCATCGCGCAGCCATTCGAACAGGACCATTTCCGTGCTCACGACCGCGGCGCCCGCAGCCTGCATCCGGGCCAGGGCGAGCTGCCGGTTGCTTTCGTCGCGCGATCCGACCGCGTCGGCGGGCACGGCCGCCTCGAAGCCTCTGGAGAGGGCTTCCAGGACCGTCTGCAGTATGCAGACGTGCGTCTCGATGCCGCAGACAACGAGCTGGCGGCGGCCGGAGGCGGCGAGCGCGCGCTCCAGCTCGGCATCCGCCAGGCAACCGAAGGCGGTCTTGGCATAGACCGGGGTATGGGGCGGGAAAGAGCGGCGCAGTTCAGGCAGGGTCGGGCCCAGCCCTGCCGGGTACTGCTCGCTGACGATCACCGGCACTTCCAGCAGCCCCGCCCCCTGGAGCATCAGAGCGCACCGGTCGCGCACCTGTTCCTTGTTGGCGATATGCGGCCACAGTCTTTCCTGGATGTCCACGACCAGGAGCAGGCCGGCTTCCTTGGATAAACGGACGATCGACATGGGCGGCATCCTTTCTCCGTGGCGAGCTGCAGTATAACCCATGCCGGCCGCCGGCGGCGCGCGGGAGCTGCTCGCCCGGCGAGCTTACCCGAAGGCCGGAAGCGACATGACGCCGCCCGAGGCGCAGTTCCGGCAAGAACATGGTTTCGCAGGCGGGCGCCTTCGGAGTAGACTGCCGCAACGGGCCGCCCGCGTGTCGGGCGGCGCGAACCTTTCGCCCTGCGGGAGGGTGCCATGATCGATCTCGAGGTTTTTCCGCAGCGGCGCGCACGGGCCGCCCGGCGGGCGCGCGAGCGCGGCGTCGTCGTCCCCACGCTTGCGCAGATGAAGAATCCGGAACGTATTCCGGCGCACATCCGGGAAAAGCTGCGGCACACCGGCCTGTGGGAGGTGGCGGCGCAGAACCTCTTCCGCATCACCTGGAAGAACGAGCCCGTGGCCGAGGGCGGCGGATTCGGCGGCGTCAACTACATCGAATTCCCCCGGATCCTGACCGGCGTGGAGGCCCGCATCCTGGCGCTCGTCGGAAAGTGGTTCCCCACGGGCGCGCACAAGGTCGGCGCGGCGTTCGGCTGCCTGGTGCCGCGCCTGGTGACCGGGCAGTTCGACCCGACATCGCAAAAGGCCGTGTGGCCTTCGACGGGGAATTACTGCCGTGCGGGCGCCTTCGACTGCGCGCTGCTCGGCTGCGAGTCCGTCGCCGTGCTGCCCGAGGGAATGAGCCGCGAGCGCTTCGAGTGGCTGGCGCGCATCGCGGGCGAGGTGATCCGCACTCCCGGCGGCGAATCCAACGTCAAGGAGATCTTCGACCGATGCGCCGAACTGCGCCGCTCCGGGCGCGATCTCATGGTCTTCAACCAGTTCGAGGATTTCGGCAATTATCTCTGGCACTACGAAGTCACCGGGCAGGCGATGGCCGAGGTGCTCGCCAGGGAGCTGGGACCGAAGGACGTCTACCGCGGGCTGGTGCTGGCGACCGGTTCGGCTGGAACGCTGGCGGCCGGCGACTATCTCAAGCAGGTTTTCCCGGGGAGCGCGCTTGCCGCCGTCGAAGCCCTGCAGTGCCCGACCCTGCTCGAGAACGGTTTCGGCAGCCATCGCATCGAGGGGATCGGCGACAAGCATGTTCCCTGGATCCACAACGTGCGCAACACGGACATGGTGATCGCCGTCGACGACGAGGCGGTGGTCCGCCTGGCCCGCCTCTTCAACGAACCCGCCGGGCGCGCGCTGCTCGCGGCGCGCGGCGTCCCCGAGGAGAGTGTCGCCCGCCTGGAGCTGCTCGGCTTCTCGGGCATCTGCAATCTGGTCGCCGCCGTCAAGTTCGCCCGCTACAACGGGTTCGGCGCGCACGATGTCGTCCTGACCGTGCTGACGGACTCGATGCAGCTTTACGGCAGTCGGCTGGCGGAAATGCGCGCGCAGGAAGGGGATTACGACGCAACCGACGCGGCCGCCGACTACGCCCGGCACCTGCGCGGCATCGCCTCGGATCACATGCTGGAGCTCGACCGGCGCGAGCGGCGCCGGATCCACAATTTGAAATATTTCACCTGGGTGGAGCAGCAGGGCCGTTCGTGTGCGGAGCTCGAGGCCCAGTGGCACGATCCGGGTTACTGGGCGGCGTGCCGGCGGCAGGCGGGCGCGATCGACGCCCTGATCGAGGAATTCAACGCGCTGGCGCATGCGCCGTGATCCGCACGCCGGGTCCGGCTGCGCCCTCCCTGCGAGGCTGTCTTTCTGATAAACTGCGCGTGCGTGCTGGGGCACGCCTCGAGAATCGGCGGTCATCGAAATCCCGAACCGGCGCGCGCGGCCGGCGATCCCGTTCGCGCGCCCGTTTTCCTGCAGGAGGTCGTTCATGCTTTCCGGCGTAATTTCCGTTCCCCCACCCCGAAACGAGCCCGTACGCAGTTATGCGCCAGGATCGGCCGAGAAGAAGTCGCTCAAGGCCAAGCTCCGGGAGATGCTGGCGCAGGAGATCGAGATTCCGGTCATCGTCGGCGGGAAAGAAATCCGCACCGGCGCGACCGCCAGGGCCGTGTGCCCGCACGATCACGGCCATGTGCTGGCGGTCTATCACCAGGCGGGCCCGAAGGAGATCGAGCAGGCGATCGCGGCCGCCCGCGATGCGTGGCATCGCTGGTCGGCGACGCCCTGGGAGGCGCGCGCCGCGATCTTCCTGAAGGCGGCCGAGCTGCTGGCAGGACCATGGCGCGACGCGGCCAACGCCGCCACGATGCTCAACCAGTCCAAGACGGTCTTCCAGGCCGAGATCGATGCGGCATGCGAGATGGTGGACTTCCTGCGCTTCAATCCCTACTACATGCGCTTCCTTTACGAACAGCAGCCGATCAGCTCGCCCGGGGTGTGGAACTACGTGGAGTACCGGCCGCTGGAGGGATTCGTGTTCGCGGTGACGCCCTTCAACTTCACCTCCATCGGCGGGAACCTTCCGACCTCTCCGGCCCTGATGGGCAACGTGGTGCTGTGGAAGCCGGCCTCGACGGCCGTGGTGTCGGCCTACTACTTCATGAAGCTGATGCAGGCCGCGGGGCTGCCCGACGGTGTGATCAACTTCGTGCCGGGCCGCGGCGGGCAGGTGGGCAATCCGGTGCTGGCGAGCCCGGAGCTGGCCGGCCTGCACTTCACCGGCTCGACGGATACCTTCCGCGACATGTGGCGCACGATCGGCGGCAACATCGCGCGCTATCGCAGCTATCCGCGCATCGTGGGCGAGACCGGGGGCAAGGACTTCGTCTTCGTGCACGCCTCGGCGGATCCCGAAGCGGTGGCCACCGCCCTGGTGCGCGGCGCTTTCGAGTACCAGGGGCAGAAATGTTCCGCGGCGTCGCGCAGCTACATACCGCGCTCCCTGTGGCCGCGCGTCCAGGAGGCGCTCCTCGGCCAGATCGCCGAGATCCGCATGGGCGACCCGTTGGATTTCCGCAATTTCATGACGGCGGTGATCGACCGCGCCGCCTTCGATTCCATCATGGCCTACATCCGCTATGCCGCCGAATCGCCCGACGCCCGCATCCTGTGCGGCGGCAAGGGCGACAGCACGCGCGGCTACTTCATCGAGCCCACGGTGGTTCTCACGACCGATCCACGGTTCAAGCTGATGGAGGAGGAGATCTTCGGGCCGGTGCTGACCGTTTACGTCTACGATGACGAGCGCTTCGAGGAAACCCTCGGGCTGTGCGACGCCACGAGCCCCTACAGCCTGACCGGCTCGATTTTCGCGCAGGACCGCGCGGCGATCATGAAGGCTTTCGAAAAGCTGCGCTATGCCGCCGGCAATTTCTACATCAACGACAAGCCGACCGGCGCCGTGGTCGGGCAGCAGCCCTTCGGCGGCGGCCGGGCCTCCGGGACCAACGACAAGGCGGGTTCCATACTGAACCTGCTGCGCTGGGTTTCGCAGCGGTCGGTCAAGGAGACTTTCGTGCCGCCCGCGCATTTCTCCTACCCGTTCATGGGCGAGGAGTGAGGCGGGTCGAGGAAATTCGAAACCGATGCCGGCGGCGCCGCGTACTTCACTGCCGGGGGTGAAGGATGACGCTGCGCAAGAAGCTGATCTGCGCTTTCCTGCTCCTGGCGGTGGTGCCCCTGGCCGGCGTCACCATCTATTCCTACAACTCGTCCATCGCGGCGTTCCGCAAGGCCGTCGCGGCCGAATCGGAGGCCCTGGCCGAAGAAATGGGCGGCCGCATGGATTCCGTGCGGCGCGACCTGGCAGGCCGGGTGGAGCGCCTGGGCCGGTTTCCCTTCCGCCGCCTGATGGCGGCGGGCGGGCAGAGCGGCGATCCCCGGTCCATGCCCCTGATGGCCGATCTGATGGCCGAGATGGGCGATGCCGCCCGGCTGTTCGAGGCCATCGAGTTCCGCCCGGCGGCGCCCGGCGCGCGGCCTGCGGGACCGGCGCCTCCGTCCGCCGCGGGCGCGCCCCCATCGCCGCCGGTTGTCGACTTCGAGCCGGACCGGCTCGTCATCCGGCTCTACCCCGAAGGCGCGCGGGGAGCGGCCGCCGGCGCACGCCCGGCGGCAAGCGCCGGCCCGGCCGAGCGCCTGCAGCGCGCCGACCCGCTGGCCGGCGGTTTCGGCGCCGTCGTCAGGATCGACGGCGAGACGCTGGGCACCGTGGAGGCGCGGGTCAGCCCGCAACGGGTGTTTCGCGAGGTGCTCGCGCGCACGCGCCGCCGTCAGGGAGAGGTGCCCTTCGTCATCGACAAGTCGGGCAAGCTGCACAGCGTCGATCCTGCCGATCAGGCCCGCTTGGAGGCGCTGGGGCTCGGGGCGGATGCGCGCGAGCCCGCCGGGGCGGTCCGAGGTGCGGCAGCCGGCGACTGGGTGGTCGTCACGCGCAAGGATCCGGTCTCGGAAGCGACGTTCGGCATCGCGAGGCCGATTGGAAGCGGGCTGCGCGAAATCCGCAGGACGGCGATGCGCAATCTCGGGCTCGGCCTGGGAATGGTCCTGCTGGCACTGGCCGGCATCGTCCCGCTCGCGGGCCGCATGACGCGCCACCTGGGGACGCTCGCCGAGGGTGCCGGGCGGCTGGCACGCGGCGACCTGGATGCGCGCGTGCCGGTCGAGTCGCGCGACGAGATCGGGCGGCTCGCGGAGACCTTCAACCGCATGGCGCGCGACCTCAAAGAGAATCAGAAGAGGATGGTGGAGCAGGAACGCCTGCGCAAAGAACTGGAAATGAGCCGCAGGATCCAGGAGGAGATGCTGCCCCGGCGGCCGCTGCGCACGGGCATCGTGGAGGCCAAGGGCGTATCGATTCCCGCGCGCGAGGTGGGAGGAGACTTCTTCAATTACTTTCCGCTGCCGGGCGATGACGTCGCCGTGCTGGTCGGCGACGTCTCGGGCAAGGGAGTGGCGGCGGCCCTCATGATGGCGAATCTCCAGGCCACGCTGCAGGCACGGCTGCCGCTGGCACCCGATCTGGCGCAGCTTGCCGCCCGGCTCGACCGCGAGATCGAGGCCAATACCCCGCCCGAAGTCTACCTCACGCTCTTCATGGGAGTCCTGAACACGCGGGACAACAGTTTGCGTTACGTCAGCGCCGGCCATTACACGCAGTACGTGCTTCGGCGCGCCGGGGGCATCGAGCGCCTGGAGTCGACCGGGCGGCCGCTCGGCTTGCTGCCCGACGGGAACTACGCCGAGCGGCGCGTCGCGCTGGCCGAAGGCGACGCCTTGTTCATGTACACCGACGGGCTCGTCGAAGCCGAGGACGAAGGCGGCAACGAATTCGGCTGCGAGCGGCTCGAAGAACTGCTCGGCGGGAAATGCGGCGGCGGGATCAACGAGATACTCGGGTGTATCGAGACCCGGCTGCGGCAGCATCGGGGCCGCCTCGAGGCGGCCGACGACGCCACCATGCTGGTCGTGAAGATCGGTACGGCATAGGTCCCGCACGCCCGCGCAACGCGCCGGATCGATTCGCGCCGTGGGTCACCCCCTGGTTTCCCCGCGCCGGAACGGTATACTTTCTTCTTTCCGGAGGAATCGAACTTCACCTTATCACCGTTGGCGACAAGGAGGACCGACGCTCATGGCTATGGAAAGACCGAACGCAGTCACGATGAAAGGCAACCCGATGACGCTCGTGGGACCGGAGCTGCGGGTGGGGGACAAGGCGCCGGACTTCAGCGTGCGCACGCAGGACCTGAAGCCCTTCACGCTGAACGACACCCGCGGCAAGATCCGGCTGTTCAGCGTGGTGCCGTCCCTGGATACCCCGGTGTGCGACATGCAGACCCGGCGGTTCAACGAAGAGGCGGGCAAGCTCGGAGATCGTGTCGAAATCATCACGGTAAGCATGGACCTGCCCTTCGCCCAGAAGCGCTGGTGCGGCGCCGCCGGCATCGACAAGATCAAGGTGGTGTCCGATTACTACGATCGGTCTTTCGCGCAGGCCTACGGCACGCTGATCAAGGAGCTCCATCTCGAGTGCCGCGCGGTGTTCGTGGTCGACGAGCACGACGTGGTGCGCTATGTCGAGTATGTACCTGAGATCACCAGCCTCCCGGACTACGACCGGGCGCTTGCGGCCGTGCGCAGCCTGATGTGATTGCGCCGGTGCCTCCCGCACATGCAGGCCCCGCGCGCCGCGCGGAACCGGTGACTTTGAGCGATAAGCTCACATCGGGCCCCGGCAGGGGCCCTGAGCGGGTAGCCGGGGGTGAGCCGCAGGCGAACCCCCGGAAAGGGGCGTATCGATCAGGCGAGCCCCGGAGGGCCGACAGACCCTTTCTGCCGGCCCTTCGGGGCTTGTCGCATATTGCTCCCTTTTCTCCAGGTTCGCTTCGCTCACCTGGAGCTACCGGCTTCCGTCCCTCCGGGACGGGGTCCGCCGCGGCGCGGCGGACCTACCCCGGCGGGCAGGAGCGCTCGAGCTCGAGCAGCGCTGCCGGGTCCAGGCGCCCGCGGTAGAGCGCCATCCCCAGCGCCACACCGATGCGCATGGCGAGCAACGCGCGCACCTCGTCGAGCGTCGTGATGCCGCCGGCGGCGGTCATTTCCAGGTCGGTCGCCGCGCGCAGCCGTCGAAACCATGCGAGGTCCGTGCCGGCGAGCATCCCTTCCCTGTCGACGCAGGTGCACAGGAATCCCGAACAATAAGGCTCGAGCGCGGCGATGACTTCCTCGGCGGTGAAGGCCGTCGATTCGCGCCACCCCTTGACAACGACGCGGCCCTCGAGGGAATCGAGTGCGACCAGCAGTCGGTCGCGCCCGGCGGCATCGCGCATACGTGCGAGGCGTTCGTGGTCGACGCCTGCGGTTGTGAACGCCGCGGTGCCGATGATGATCTTGCGGGCACCTCGCTCCGCCAGCCGGCGCGCCCGTGCCGGGGTGCGCACGCCGCCGCCGGCGCGGATCGCCGCCCTGCGGGCGAGGTACTCGACCAGCGCGTCGTTGTTTCCCCGGCCGAGCGCGGCGTCGAGGTCGATCACCTGGATTTCGGAAAAGCCGGCGAAACGCTCCAGCATTTCATCCAGGGTGCCGCCTTCGAGGACTTTGTCGCGCCCCTGTACGAGCTGGACGACCTTTCCGTCCATGAGGTCGATGCACGGTAGGATCATGGGCGCACCGGAATGCCGCGGCGCAGCAGGGCCGCTTTGATATCGGCGACCGTGCGTGTCCCGAAGTGGAAGATGGAGGCTGCCAGCGCCCCGTGCGCCTCGCCCTCGGTCAGCACGCGCACGAAGTCTTCGGGGCTGCCGGCACCGCCGGAAGCGATCACGGGAATGCGGGTGGCGCGCGCGACGGCGCGCGTCAACTCGCAGTCGAACCCCCCCTGCACGCCGTCGGTGTCCATCGAGGTCAGCAGAATCTCTCCCGCACCGAGCCGCTCGCCGCGTTCGGCCCAGGCGACGGCGTCGAGCCCGGTGTCGTGGCGACCGCCGTGCGTGAAGACATTCCAGGCGCCGGCGGCGCGTCGGCGCGCGTCGATGGCGAGCACGACCGCCTGCGAGCCGAACTCGCGGCTCAACTCGGTGATGAGCTCGGGACGACGCACCGCCGCGGTGTTGACGCTCACCTTGTCGGCGCCCGCCAGCAGGAGAATGCGGGCGTCGCCCACGCTGCGGATGCCGCCCCCGACGGTCAGCGGGATGAAGACCCTGCGCGCCGCCCGTTCCACGATCTCCACCATGGTGGCGCGTCTTTCGTGCGAGGCCGTGATGTCCAGGAGAACCAGTTCGTCGGCGCCCTGCCGGTCATAGCGCTCGGCCAGCTCGACCGGATCGCCGGCGTCCCGGAGGCTCACGAAGTTCACCCCCTTCACCACGCGGCCGGCGGCGACGTCCAGGCAGGGAATGACGCGGCGCGCCAGCATGGTCACAGCTCCACGAAATTCCTGAGGATTCGCAACCCCACGTCTCCGGACTTTTCCGGATGGAACTGGACGCCGAAGACGTTGGCGTCTTCCAGCAGCGCCGTGAACTCGACCTGGTACACGGCCGTCGCCGCGGTGGCGGGGCCTACGGGTGCATAGTAGCTGTGGGCGAAGTACACGTAGGCGCCTTCGCCGGTGCTTTCGAGCAGGCGCGCGCGGGAAAGGGCCGCAATCCGGTTCCATCCCATGTGCGGGACGCGCGCGCCTGCCGGAAAGCGGCGCACACGGCCGGCGAGCAAGCCGAGCCCCGGCGCCGCGGGCTCTTCCTCGCTTCCTTCGAACAGCGCCTGCATGCCCAGGCATATGCCGAGGAAGGGCGCGCCGGCGGCGATGCGCTCGAGCAGGGCCCGGCGCAGCCCGCTCGCTTCCAGCGCGCGCATCATGCGGCCGAAATGGCCCACCCCCGGGAGAACGATCTTGTCGGTGCGGCGCAGGTCCGCGGCTGCGCGCACGCGCTGGTGCGCGGCGCCGATCTCCCGGAGCGCGTTCTCGACGCTGCGCAGGTTTCCGCCCCCGTAATCGATGACGGCAATCATAGGAGGTCCTTGGTCGACGGCAGCCGGCCCCGGAGCCGGGTGTCGCGCTCGCACGCGTAGCGCAGGGCCCGGGCGAAGCACTTGAACACGGCCTCCAGTTTGTGGTGACTGGATCGGCCGTAGAGAACCCGGAGATGGACGTTGGCGCGCGCGTGCACGGCGAAGCCGCCGAAGAAGTCCTGCACCAGTTCGGCCTGCAGGTCGCCGACGCGGCGCGCACGCACCCGGTCGGCGTAGACCAGCGCCGGCCGGCCGCCCAGATCGAGTGCCGCCACGGCCAGGGTCTCGTCCATGGGCATCACGAAGTAGCCGGCGCGCCGGATGCCGCGGCGCCCGCCCAGCGCTCGGGCGAAGAGCTGGCCGAGCACGATGCCCGTGTCCTCGACCGTGTGATGCTGATCGACGTCGAGGTCGCCGGCGGCGTGCAGCATCAGATCGAAGCCGCCGTGGCGCGCGAAGGTCTCGAGCATGTGGTCGAGGAAGCGGATGCCGGTGGCGATGTCGTGGCGCCCGTGCCCCTCGATGACCAGACGGCCGCGGATGCGGGTTTCGCGCGTGACGCGTTCGATGGCCGCCTTTCGCATGCCGCCCTCACCAATCCTCCGGCAGGGCCGACTCGAGCCGGTTGACGTCGTCGAGCACCGTCCGTGCGCCCTCCTGGAGGAGCCGGGCGCGCGTCTCCGGGGCGCACGGGCCGGCCGGCGCGGCGACCCCGATGAACGGTACGCCTGCAGCGCGCGCGCAGCGGGCGTCGTCGACCGTGTCGCCGATGTAGACGAGCCTCCGGCCCGGCTTGAGCGCAGCGGCCAGAAGCAGGCCGTCGGGCGCGGGCTTGAGATTCCGGACGTCGTCCGCGGCGATGCAGGGATCGAAGTGCACTTGCGGCGCGAAGCGCTCGAGCGTCAGCCGGATCTCCCAGCGGCGCCGTCCGCTGAAAAGACCGAGCTCGAACCTCTGCGCCAGGCCTTCCAGCAGCCCCGGCCGGGGGAGCCAGCGCTCGCGGCGCATCAGGCCGTCGCCGTCGCGCTCGGCCCCGGCGAAGATGCGCACGAAGCGGTCCACCACGGCGTCGTACGGGACGGCGGCGCCCAGGTCGGCGCACAGGCGCTGCGCCAACAACCAGTCGTCGTTCCAGCCGCCCCGGTTCTTGTATTCCTGGATCGTCTCGAGCGCGACCTCGCGGCCCGTGAAAAACCGGACCGTGCGCACGATGGTCTCGCGGTAGGAATCCGAGTCGTCCACCAGGACACCGTCCATATCGAAAATCAAAAGCCGGTCGGGCATTGCCAGATCCTCTCCAGTTCGTCGAGGAAGCGCCGCACCTGCGGGCGCGTGCCCACGGTGACGCGGATGCAGCCGTCCAGCTCGCTGCTGCGGTCGCGCACCAGCACGCCGCGCGCGCGCAGGCGATCCCGGATGGCGGCTGCGCGCCTGCCGGCGCGCAGCAGCACGAAGTTGGCCTGGCTCGGCACGTAAGGCACGCCGAGTCGCTCGAGGCCCTCCGTCAGCAGCGTGCGCGCGCGCCGCACCTCCGTGACGTAACGGCGGACGTAGGCGGCGTCGGCCAGGGCGGCACGGGCCGCCAGCAGCGCCAGAGCGTTGACGCTGTACGGCGATTGCGCCTTGCGCAGGCATGCGATGTTGGCCGCCTGCGTCACGAGGCAGCCGAGGCGCAGCGCGGCCAGGCCGAACGCCTTCGAGAAGGTGCGGCTGACGAACAGATTGGGAAGGCGCTCGATCAGGCCGAGCGCCGTGATGCCGTAGAATTCGAAATACGCCTCGTCGATCAGCACGGCCGCGCTCGAGGCCTTTCGGGCGATGCGCTCCAGCGCCGGGAGATCGGCGGCGGTTCCCGTCGGATTGCCGGGATTGGCGAGGAGCACGGCGCGCGTCGCCCGCGTGATGCCGTGCAGCAGTTCCTCGAGCGGAAACTCCAGGTTCGGGCCGCGGTAAGGGATCGCGCGCACCGCGGCGCCGGCCGCCTGGGCGTACACGCGGTACATGGCGTACGACGGCTGCAGGACGACCACCTCGTCGCCCTCGCTCACATAGGTGGAGAGAAGCACGTGAATCGCTTCATCCGTGCCGTTGGTGAGCAGGAGCCTCTCCGGCGGCACGTCGAGAAACGCGGCCAGCCGGCGCGTCGTTGCGCCGTATTCCGGATAGGTCGCGAGCGCCGAGCGGTCGAGCGCGCGCCGCAGGAAACGCACGACCTTGGGCGAGCAGCCCACGGTGTTCTCGTTGAAATCGAGCCGCAGTTTGCCGGCGCGCCCGGCGGTGGGGGGCGCATAGGGGGCCGCGCGCCGCAGCGGGCGCCGCGCTTTCAGTTCAGCCACGGGTGCGCACCTCCACGGAGCGTGCGTGGGCCTCCAGCCCCTCGGCGCGCGCCAGTGTCGTGACGGCGCCCGCCAGGCGCTCCAGCCCCGCGCGCGTGAGTTCCTGCACCGCGATGACCTTGACGAAGTCGGCGGCCGAGAGACCGCCGCGCAGGCGCGCCGTTCCCGATGTCGGCAGGACGTGGTTCGGGCCCGCAGCGTAATCGCCGGCCGCCTCCGTGCTGTACGGTCCGATGAACACACTGCCGGCGTTGACGATCCCGCCGAGCAGGGACGCGTCGGGAATGCTCAGATGCTCGGGCGCGTAGCGGTTGCAGAACGACACGGCTTCCTCCCACGAGCGCACCACGACCAGGGCTCCGTTGCGCGCGAGCGCCCGGCGCGCGACGGGTGCCGTGGGAAGGTCGCGCAGCTGCCGGCCGATCTCCACGGCCACGCGCCGGGCCAGCCGGCGCGAGCGCGTCAGCAGGATGGCGGCGGCATGGACATCGTGCTCGGCCTGCGCCAGCATGTCGGCCGCAAGGTGGCGCGCGTCGGCCCCGTCGTCGGCCACGATGACGATCTCCGAGGGTCCTGCGACGAAATCGATGCCCACCTCCCCGGCCAGCAGCTTCTTGGCGGCCGTGGTGTATATGCTGCCCGGCCCGACGATGCGCTCGACGCGCGGCACCGTCGCCGTGCCGAAAGCGAATGCCGCGATGGCGTGCGCTCCCCCCATGCGGAAAAGGCGCCCGGGGGAAGCGTCCATGCCCAGGAAGTGCGCGGCACCCAGGATCTCCCGCGAGGGGCGCGGGCAGGCCGCCGAAACGCGGGGTACGCCCGCCACCTGCGCCGGGACGACCGTCATCAGCAGCGTGGAGGGCAACGGATAGCGCCCCGCGGGCACGTACGCCCCCACGGACGAGAGAGGCCGCACGATCTGGCCCAGCCGGATGCCGGGACCCGCCCGGAAAGAACGCTCCCGGGGCAGCTGCTTTTCGGCGTACCGCCGGATGTTGCCGCAGGCCGCCGCAAGGGCCGCCCGGAATTCCCGGGAGAGCCCTGCGAACGATTCTTCCATCTCGTGCGGCTCGACGACCAGGCTGCGGCCGCCCAGGCCGTCCCACCTGCGCGCGCAGCGGTACAGAGCGGCATCGCCCCGGCGGCGCACCGCCTCCAGGATCGGCGCGACGATCTTCTCGGCCCGGCGCAGGTGCAGGCGGCGGCGCGCCAGCAACACCTCGCTCTCGCCTATGTCCATAATCCGGATCATGGTCACATCACGATCTTGTTCAGGGGATATTCGACGATGCCCTGGGCCCCGGCCTCCTTGAGGCGCGGGATGATGGCGCGCACGGTGGATTCGTCGAGAACGGTGTTCACCGCCACCCACCGTTGGTCGCTCAGGCTCGAGACCGTGGGTTTCTTGGCGGCCGGCAGCAGTGCCAGGACCGCCGGCAGATCCCCCCGGCAGACGTTCAGCATCAGCCCGACTTTTCCATGAGCGTTGATGGCACCCTCGAGCAACATGCCGATGTCTTTGAGCTTGCGGCACTTCCATGGGTCGCCCCAGGATTGCTTGTTGGCGATGAGCTGCGTGTTGGACTCGAACACGGTTTCGAGGATGCGCAGATTGTTGGCGCGCAGGGAAGAGCCGGTTTCGGTGGCCTCGACGATGGCGTCGGCGAGGACCGGCGGCTTGACCTCCGTCGCACCCCAACTGAACTCGACCTTTGCCCGCACCCCGCGGCTCTCGAGGTAGCGCCGGGTAATCCCGACCAGCTCGGTGGCGATCACCCGGCCTTCGAGGTCCTTCACCGACCGGAAAGGCGACGCCTCGGGCACCGCCAGCACCCAACGGACCTTGCCGAGACTCTGCCTGGCGTAGACCAGGTCGGCGACCGCCACCACGTCGGCTTCGTTTTCTTCGACCCAGTCCCGCCCCGTCAGGCCGGCATCGAGCACGCCGTCCTCCACGTAGCGGGCCATCTCCTGCGCCCGGATCAGCATGCACTGGATCTCGGGGTCGTCGATCGAGGGGTAATAGGAACGGCCGTTGGTGCTGATACGGAATCCGGCGCGGCGAAACAATTCGATCGTCGCGTTCTCCAGACTCCCCTTGGGTATCCCCAGCCTGAGCATCATTCCTTGCCTCCGTAGACGGCTGCGGGGTCATAGGCACGCTCTTCCGTCACCACCCATGCTCCGTCTTGCAGCTCGCGGTAGAAACAGCTGCGGTAGCCCTGGTGGCACACGCCCGGGCCCGCCGGCGCAACCTGGAGGAGCAGAGCGTCGCCGTCGCAGTCGGTCCGAATGCTCTTCACCCACAGGCGGTGCCCCGACTTCTCTCCCTTGAGCCAGAGCCGCCGGCGCGAGCGGCTGTAGAAGACGGCCCAGCCGATCTCGAGTGTCTTGCGCAGCGCCTCTTCGTTCATGTAGCCCACCATCAGGACACGCCCGCTCGCTTCGTCCTGGATGACGGCCGGAACCAGGCCGCCGAGCTTGCCGAAATCGAGATCCATCCCCGCCGCCAAAATAAAAAGGCCCGCCGAACCGCGGCGGGCCACATTGTTCCGATTTTCTTCGAAAATCCCTAGCAGCGGTCCCGTCGCGGCATACCGGTCCCATGATGGTGGTGATGGTGCCGCGAGAAGGACAGCGCTAGCATAAGAGCGCTTTTATGCCAGATCGAAACGCCGCTGTCAAGCGATTGTTGCGCCGACGCATGGGAAGCCGCCGGCCGGTCGCCGGCCTTCACACGCTTTCCTGCGTGGTGCGGGCGATGATCTCCTCCTGGTGGTAGGCGTCGAGGTCGACGAAGTAATCGCTGTAGCCCGCCACGCGCACCAGCAGGTCGCGGTAATTGTCCGGGTTTTTCTGCGCGTCGCGCAGCGTTTCGGCGTCGACGACGTTGAACTGGATGTGGTGGCCGTCGAGGCGGAAATAGGTGCGGATGAGGGCCGCCAGCTTGCTCAATCCCTCCTCGCCCGCGAGGACGCTGGGCAGGAACTTCTGGTTCAGCAGCGTGCCCCCCGACTTGAACTGGTCCATCTTCGCCAGCGACTTGATCACCGCCGTCGGGCCGCGGCGGTCCGCCCCGTGCGACGGCGAGGTTCCGTCCGACTCCGGCATGCCCGCGAAGCGCCCGTTGGCCGAGGCCCCGAGCTTCTTGCCGAAATAGACGTGGCAGGTGGTCGACAGCATGTCGAGGTGGTACGTGGTCCCCTTGGTGTTGGGCTTGCCGTCGATCGCCTCGAGCAGCGAGTCGTAGACGCGCTGCATGATGGAGTCGGCGTAGTCGTCGTCGTTCCCGTACGTCGGAGTCCGGTTGGCCAGGGTCAGGCGCAGCGATTCCTCGCCGGCGAAATTGTTGCGCAGCGCCGCGAGCACCCGGTCCATGGTGAACGTCCGGTCCTCGAAGACGTGCTTCTTGAGCGCCGACAGGCTGTCGGTGACCGTGCCGATGCCGACGCACTGGATGTAGTTGGTGTTGTAGCGCGGGCCGCCGTCGTAGTAGTCCCTGCCCTTCTGGATGCAGTCGGCGATGACCACGGAAAGGAAAGTGGCCGGCGCCTCGCGCGCGTACATCCTCTCGATATAGTTGTTCACCCGGATCTTCAGGTCCGTGATGTAGTGGAGCTGCCGCGTGAAGGCGGCGTACAGCTCGTCGAAGTCGCGGAAGGTCCGCGCGTCGCCGGTTTTCGGGCCGATCTGCTTGCCGGTGAGAGGATCGACGCCGTCGTTGAGGGCGAGCTCGAGGACCTTGGGCACGTTGAGGTAGCCCGTCAGGATGTAGGCCTCCTTGCCGAAACAGCCGGTCTCGATGCAGCCGCTGCAGCCGCCCTCGCGCGCGTCCTCGAGGCTCTTCCCCATGCGCACCTGCTCCATGACGACCTCGTCGGCGTTGAAGACCGACGGATAGCCGTAGCCCTTGCGGATCAGCCGGCAGGCCGCCTTGAGGAAGTGATCCGGGGTCTTGCGGCTCAGCTGGATGTTGGCCTGCGGCTGCAGCAGGCGCAGCTCGTCCATGACCTCCAGGATCAGATAGGAAACCTCATTGACGCCGTCGCTGCCGTCGCGCTTGAGGCCGCCGAGGTTGATGTTGGTGAAATCGTTGTAGGTGCCGCTTTCGGCGGCGGTCACGCCGACCTTGGGCGGGGCCGGGTGATTGTTGAACTTGATCCACAGGCAGGAGAGCAGTTCCTTGGCCTGCTCCCTCGTGAGCGTGCCGTCCTTCAGGCCTTTTTCGTAGAACGGCCACAGGTGCTGGTCCAGGTGCCCGGGATTCATGGCGTCCCAGCCGTTCAGTTCCGTGATCGTGCCCAGGTGCACGAACCAGTACATCTGGAGCGCCTCCCAGAAGTCGCGCGGCGCGTGCGCCGGCACCCAGCGGCACACGTCGGCGATCTTGAGCAATTCCCGCCGCCGTTTTTCGTCCTTCTCCTCGGCGGCCAGCTTTTCGGCCAGCTCCGCATGCCGCTGCGCGAAGATGATGGCGGCGTCGCAGGAGTGGTCCATGCCTCTCAATTCCTCGGCCTTGTCGGCGGCCTCGGGATCGTTCAGGTAATCGAGGCGCGCGAGGCTCTCGGCGATCTCCCTCTTGAAGTCGAGCATGCCCTTGCGATAGATGGTGCCGTCGAGGGTCGTGTGCCCCGGGGCGCGCTGCTCCATGAACTCGGTGAACATCCCGGCCTCGTAGGCGTCCTTCCATTCCCGGGGGACCTGGCTGAAGACCTTGTCGCGCATGCTGCGGCCCTTCCAGTACGGGATGATCTTGTTGCGGTAGACCTCGATGGTCTCCGGCGCGACCGCGTAGGAGGTCATGGGCCGGGAGTTCAGGATTTCCAGATCCTCGACGGAGTGGCAGGTCAGTTCGGGGAAGGTGGGCACGGCCTTGGGGAAGGGGCCGCGCTCGCCGACGATCAGCTCGCCCTCGCCGAGATAGATCGTCTTGTGCAGGCACTGATGCTTGAAGTGCAGGCCGCGCATGACCGGGACCGAGTACTTGCCGAGGTTCTCGATGTAGAAGTCCGTCTCCAGCTCCGCGCGCTCGTGCGAGATGCACGGCCGGGCTTCATGGCTGGCTTGCCTGAGCTTGCGAATCCTGTCGTTCACGGTGATTCCCTCCAATGGTGACGTCGAGGCCGAAAGCGCCCAGCAGGCGCGCGAGCTCGGCCAGGGTCGCGCGGTCGTGCGGCCGGATCTCCCCCATGCGGCAGGTCCAGCCGAAGCGCCGGTATTTGCTGTTCATCACGTCGTGATAGGGCAGCAGGTCGACGCGCGGGACGCGCCGCAGGCTTTTCAAAAAGGCGCCGACGGCTTCGATATGGTCGCGGCCGTCGTTGACTCCGGGGATCAGCGGCAGGCGGACGCACACGCCGGCGCCGTCCTCGGCCAGGCTGCGCAGATTCTCCAGGATCAACTCGTTGCCCGCGCCGGTGTATTGTCTGTGAACCGCGCTGTCCATGTGCTTCAGGTCGTAGAAGAAAATGTCGGTCTCGGCGGCGATCCGGCGAAGGACATCCGGGTGCGCATAACCCGAGGTCTCCACCAGCCTGTGGATGTCGCGCCGCCCGCAGGCCCGGAGCAGCTCCAGCAGGAAATCCGGCTGGAACAGGGGCTCGCCGCCGGAAAATGTGACCCCTCCGCCCGACTCGTCGTAGAAGGGGACGTCCTTGACGATCTCGGCCATCACCTCGTCCACGGTCGCCGTTCGGCCGACGACCTCGCGCGCGCCGGAGGGGCAGACGGCGGCGCACTCGAAGCACATCCGGCACAGGGCCGGGTCGGTCGCGGCACCATCGCCCGAGAGAACGATGGCGTCATTGGGGCAGGCTTCGACGCAGCAGCCGCACCGCGTGCAGCGGCCCGGACGCAAGGCGAGGTGGGGTTCGCGGGAAATGCCCTCGGGATTGTGGCACCACCAGCAGCTCAAGGGGCAGCCCTTGAAGAACACCGTGGTCCGGATCCCCGGCCCGTCGTGGATGCAATAGCGGCTGATATCGAAGATCGTTCCCGAAACCAATGTGCTGACCCGGCCCCCGAAATTGATAGATTAGCAACAATCGGCCGCTTTCGCCAAGGAGACCGGTTGCCGTCCGGCTATTCAGACACCGGCACGTACGTAGGTCCGCCGCGCCGCGGCGGGCGGGACCTGTCCGTCCCGGAGGGACGGAAGCTGGTAGCTCCAGGTGAGCGGAAGCGAACCTGGAGAAAAGGGACGCCATGCGACAAGCCCCGAAGGGCCGGCAGATGGACATGCGAGAGACCCCGGTCTGTCGGCCCTCCGGGGCTCGATCGATCGATACGCTCCTTTCCGGGGGTTCGCCTGCGGCTCACCCCCGGCTACCGGCTCAGGGCCCCTGCCGGGGCCGGATGGCGGGTGCGCCGCGCCGCGGCGCGCGGGACCTTATAGCTATCCTGCAGCGCTTTTTGCTGCAGGATTTATAATCAGCCCCATTCGAGATTTTATGGAGACGCAAAAAAAATCGTGAGCACGCATCGTCCCGCTACGAATACGCGGGACCAACCGTTCGA
>CAZHQK010000070.1:0-2744 GCA_964534795.1 uncultured Acidobacteriota bacterium | reverse complement strand
ATTCCCATACCCTGCGTTTCTAAAGCGGCGGCGCGCAGAAGGTTCCCCGGAAGTGCGCCGGCGCAAAATCCGGCTTTATTGCCCGGCGCCGAAGGCGTGTATACTGACATTTCGTCCGCATGCGGCCGGATCGGGACGCTTCGGCACCTGCGCCGCCTGCGGGCCGTGTTCCGTGGGAGGATGCCATGAAAAGATCGCCGGGCGCCGTCGCCCTTCTTTGTGTCGCCGTACTTTCCTTCGCGCTGCTCCTGGCCCAGGAGCAGGAGGACCGCACGCTTCTCGGATGGGCCGAGATGCGCGCCATCATCAACGAGGCCTCGGGCGAGCGGCCGCTGCAGGCTGCGCTCGAGATGGCGCCCTATCCGCGCCTGCGCCCGCGCTCCGAGTACGAAACCCGGTTCCGCGAGAGCGAGGTCGTCGAAAGACTGGCCCGCGAGTACGGCTTCTCCGGCATCGAGATCGAATCCTACCCGTCGCCGGGGGCCTCCTGGTTCCCGGTGCGCGGCGAGCTGTGGATGGTCGAGCCGGAAGCGCGCAAGCTCTACGACGTGCGTGACGTCGTCATCGCGCTCTGCCCGGGGAGCGAATCGGGCGAGACCACGGCGGAACTGGTCGACGTGGGCGCAGGCGCCCGGCCCGAGGATTACCAGGGCAGGGACGTGAAGGGCAGGATCGTGCTCGGTTCGGCGCGGCCGGGACTCTGCAGCGCCTCGCCGTGCTGGAGCGCGGCGCGCTCGGCGTCCTCAGTTACAACTCCATGCGCCCGGACGACTATCCCGACCAGATCCTCTCGCAGAGCATCTCGCCGGCCGCTCCCCAGGACAGGAAACCGGGCTTCGGCTGGTCGATCGCCCCGCGCGCCGGCCGGCAACTGGCGGCCCTGCTCGCCCAGGGACGGAAGGTCGTGCTGCGCTCGATCGTGGCGGCCGATTCCGTCCCCGGCGAAATGGAACTCGTGCACGCCCTGATCCCGGGCGACGGCAGCTCTCCCCAGGAGATCATGATCTCGGCCCACCTGTACGAGGGCTACATCAAGCAGGGCGCCAACGACGACAATTCGGGATGCGCCCTGATCCTCGAGATGGGGCGCACCTTCAACCGGCTGGTGAAGGAGGGGCTGCTTCCGCGTCCCAGGCGCAACATCCATTTCCTGTGGGTGCCCGAGATCTCGGGCACCATGGCCTGGCTGCAACGGCATCCGGAAGTCCGGCAGAAGCTGATCGCCGATCTGAATTTCGACATGGTGGGGCTCGGGCTGCGCCTGGGCTACAGCGCCTTCGTCATGCACCGCACGCCGGATACCCTGCCTTCCTATCTGAACGATCTGTGCGCCGACATCCTCGAATTCGTGGCCGATCTGAACCGCGAGCGGCTGCGCTACCGGCATCACGGCTACGGCTTCACCCTGCCGGTCGTCGCCCCCACCGGCAGCCGCGACCCGATGTACTACCTCGTCGAAAAGCACTACGGCGCGAGCGACCATGCGGTCTACATCGGCCAGGGCATCCCCGCGGTGATCTTCTCGACCTGGCCCGACATGTTCTACCACTCGTCGCAGGACACGCCCGACAAGCTCGATGCCACGCAGTTCAAGCGCGCCGCCGTGGTCGCGACGGCCGCCATGACCGTGCTCGCCTGCGCCGACGACGCGCTGGCCGCCAAGGTCACCGCCGAGGCGCTGGCGCGCGGGACCGAACGGATGGGCGCGGCGCAGCGTAAGGGCCTGGGCTATCTCGCGGACGCCGGCGATGCCGCGGCTCTGGTGGAGGCCTACAAGGAAGCGCGCAACGCCGTCGCCCACCAGAGCGAAGTCGAGAAGGCCGTCGTGCGCTCTTCCGCGGTCCTGTACGCCTCTCCGGAAGAAGCCGGCAGGAAGCTGGCGGCTTTCGACGGGCGCATCGAGCAACGCGCACGCGCGCTGCTCGACGAAATCCGGGCCTTCTACGAAACGGCGGCGCAGCGCCTCAAGGCGGCGCCCGTCGAGCCCGCACCGACTCCGATGGAGGCCGCGGCCGCCAGGATGATCGTCGAGCGGCCCGGCGGCGAGGCAGGCGGCATGATGATGGGCTTCGGCGGGGGACGCGGAGCCGGAGCGGGCATGGACCGGCTGCCGCCCGAGCAGCGGGCCGCGGTCCAGGCGGCCCTGGCCAAGGTGCCGCAACACATGACCTCGGAGCTGAACGTGCTGCTCGGCCGGAAAAAATCAATCCTGGAAATCCGCAATTTCCTTGCGGGGGAATTCGAGCCCCTGCCCCTGGCGGACCTGATGGACTATCTCCAAGCCCAGGAAAAGCTCGGCCGCATCAAGTTTCGGTGACAGGCTACTCAACCCCGAAACTCCGAACCCAAAAAGCGCATTCTCCGATACAAAAAGTTTCGGGGTTGAGTAGCCTGTCACCGAAACTGCCGATCAGCGGCGTGCAAAGATCAGTATGGCGTCCGAGACCGGGCGCTCGGTGCCGGCATCGGACGGGGAATTGACCACCCGGCCCTGCAGGACCAGCGTCGAGGATCCTCCGCCGTCGAGATTGAGCGCGTCGCGGCATCCCAGGCTCTTCATCAGATCCGCGAGCTCGGCGAGCGTCATTCCCCGGCTGCGCAGCGACTGGCGTCCGTCGACGACCACCAGCACCCACGTCCCGTCCCGGCGTATTCCGACAGCGGTGCGGGGATGCCTGTCGGTGACAAAGCCCGCGCGCAGCCGCTCCTCCGCGTGATCCTCGACCGTGCGCCCGCCCTCGACG
>CAZHQK010000069.1:0-50768 GCA_964534795.1 uncultured Acidobacteriota bacterium | reverse complement strand
GGACGGTGGCGGGCGCTCACCACGGCGGGATTCGGCCCGCCGGAGCCGAGCGCCGCGAGACGCTCGGCCTCGGCGCGGTAGCGCTCCATCGACTCGCGCTCCTCGCGCTCGAAACGCTTCTGCCGGAGCATGAGCTCGTCGAAGTTGACCGCGTGCCCGTCGAAATCCGGGCCGTCGACGCACGCGAACCTCATCTTGCCGCCCACGGTCACGCGGCACGAACCGCACATGCCCGTGCCGTCGACCATGATCGAGTTCACGCTGACCGTGGTCCGGATCCCCATGGGACGGGTCATCTCCGCGCATGCCTTCATCATGGGAAGCGGGCCGATGGCGATCACCTCTTCGACACCGTCGTGTTCCCCGAGCACCTCGGCCAGTGCGGCCGTGACGAAACCCTTCGTTCCATAAGAACCGTCGTCGGTGGTCACGCGGAACTCGTCCGAGTAGCGGGCGAAGCGGTCCTCCCAGAACATGAGGCTGCGGCTGCGGAAGCCGATGACCGAGATGGTGAAGGAGCCGAGCTCCTTGTGGCGCCGCAGCAGGGGAAATACGGGCGCCACGCCCAGCCCGCCGCCCACCAGCACCACCTTCCTGCGCCGCTCCAGCCGCGAAGCCATTCCCAGCGGGCCGATGAAATCCAGAACCGACTCCCCTTCTCTCATGGCCATCATCCGGAAAGTCGTCTTGCCCACCGCCTGAACCACGATCGTGACGGTTCCCCGTTCGCGGTCGTAATCGGCCACCGTCAAGGGAATGCGTTCGCCGGTCGCGTCGATGCGCACCATTACGAAATGGCCCGGCTCGCAGGCCCGGGCGACCTCGGGCGCCGAGACTTCCCACAGGAATGTGGCGGGACCGAACTGCTCCCGCCGGACGATCGGATACATAGAAAGCCCCCCGACAGGCGTGCGCGCTTATCGGAACGATGGAGTATAGCAGATCGCCCGGGAACCGGGCCATCCCGGGGAAAAGGTGCGGAGTGCGGCTATTCCCAGACGACCACGCAGTTCTTGCCCTGCGTCTTGGCCCAGTACATGGCTTCGTTGGCCCGCTTGACCAGGTCGCGGGCGCCGCTCGAACCCGTCGACTCGGCGATGCCGATGCTCGCCGTGATCTTGCCGTGGAACATCTCGCTCAGCCGGATGCGGAAGCGCTCGATGGCGACGCGCGCCTTGTGCCTCGTGGCCTCGGGCATGATGATCACGAACTCGTCGCCGCCGTACCGGAAGCAGGTATCGATGCCTTCGCGCGCCACGCCGCGCAACAGCCGGGCCGCCTCCTTGATGGCTTCCGTGCCTTTCAAGTGGCCGTAGGCTTCGTTGAACTGCTTCAGCCCGTCCAGGTCCAGGAAGCAGATCACCAGGCCGCGCTTCGAAGTGCGGCTGCGCGCGATCTCCGCTTCCAGCGTGACGAAGAGATGCCTCTGATTGTAAAGGCCGGTCATCTCGTCCATGGTCGACACTTCCTTGAGCCGCTCCTTCATGGCGAGCGTCTCGGTCATGTCGCGCGCGATGCACAAAAAACCGATGGGATGGCCGTGCGCGTCGTCCACCCGGCGGAAGGTGACGTGCAGGTAGCATCGAGCCTTGTCGGCACCCTGGAGCAGCTTCTCCCGCTCGAGGGTCGAGGCGCCGCAGGAAGCGATGTGGACCGCCAGTTCGCGCTGGAATATCGGGTCGGTGAAAAGCGACAGGATGTCCTTGCCGGGTATTTCCTCCTGCGGGATCCGGAAGACCGCCTGCGCTCCGACGCTGCAGTTGATGATGTAGCCGTTGATGTCGGTCGACAGGATCGCCCGGTCGCCCGAGGCGTTCAGTATCGCCTGCAGATACTCGTTGGACTTCTGGTCGTGCTCGAAGTTCACCGCTGCCGGCAGGTTCTCGGATGACATTCCTCGGTTCTCCTCGCCGCCGCTGCGACGGTTCGACTCTCCAATGCCTATATATCGGCAGGCGCGCCGTTTCTCTCACTGGTTTCCGCGTTTGGCGGCCGGAAAGTTTCCGCCCGCCCAGGCTCGCGGCACGGCCGCGCCGGCTCGACCGGTGTGTTATGATCCTGCACAGCCGGAGCGGGAAGGGCCGCGGTCAGGGCGGAATCGCCGCTCGGGCAAGAGCCGAGGAGGATCCATGAAAGGCGCACCCCGGATATTGTCGGCGCTGCCGATAGTCCTGTCGGCCGCACTCGCCGCCGCTGCCGAATACTCGGTCGAAGCCGTCCGTTACGGCACCATCCCGCAGTACCCGCTTTCGGGCCTCGTGGTCGGCGCGCCCGGGGGCGAAAAAGGCAACCTGGAAGCGCTCGACCGCATGATCGACCTGGCAGGCGCGCGGGAACGGGTCGTGCCCGGCCACGATCCTCTCATTTTCTCGCGCTTCCCGAGCAAGGGGCGCATCGCCAGGATCCGATGACATCGCCCAACGCGAGCCGCCTCCAGCATGCGAGCGACGGTGAGTCGCGGCGCTATCCGCCCCTGCCGCGCGCTGCGATCGCATTCCGCGCCGAATTCCTGGACTTCGAGCGCGGCATCCGGGTGGGCAACCTGGAGGACAACGAACGTATCACGAGGCTGCTCAAGATCGCGCTCGAGCACAAGCACCGTCAGCCGTTCGTGACGGAACGCTGGGGCCGCGGAGTCTACTGGCAATGGATCGGGCTGCTGCCGCGCGCCAACCGCAGCGCCAAGCCGCTGTCCAACCGGACGAGCTTCGGTTGCTCGAAATTCTTCCTCATGGTGGACACAGCCGAGAGGCTGTTCAAGTGCGGGTTGCAGGTCGAGCGCGGTTACGTGAAAGCGCCCGCAGGGGACTGCGCATACCGACTGGCCGACGATTGGGACTGGCACCGGCTTCTGCGATCCCTGCGCCGGGGCGGGCCGATGGAACGCGAGCTGAGGCGCCTGGTCCTGGACGAGGGATTCGTCGTCTTCGCAGGCAGCTGGGAAGACGAAGGGGCGGTGTTCGACCGATCGCGGCCGCCCGATCTTTCCAGGATGCGCAGGGCGCTCCGGGACGCGCCGGCGAACCAGTGGGCGGGATTCCAGTTATACTATCCGATGAGCAAGAGAGAGGTTCAGAGCTCGAGCGGAGTGGATCTGGTGGAGGCAATGCTCGCCGTTTTCGACGAGGTCACTCCGGCCATGAATCTCTGCATGCAGATCGAACTGCATGCGCAGGCAGAACCCTGAGGAAAGGCGATCGCGGCGGCGAGAGCGCGCCGGGAATTGCCGTTGAAACCGTCCGAAAGGAGACACCATGAAAAGCAAATGCAGTCTGAAAGCCGCAGCGGCCGCCGTATGCTGCGCGGCACTTGCCGCAACGCCCGCCGTACCGGCGCGCGCCCAGTCGGGATCTTCCGGCCAGGGGCTGACCATCACCCAGACGACCACCAGCTCGGGAGCCATGGGGCAGGGGGGCGGCTCGAGCACGGAAACCGTCTATTTCGGCGCCAACGCCATCAAGCAGGCATCCGCCGACGGCAAGGATTTCATCATGCTTTTCGACCAGGCAAAGGTCATCACGGTCGACAACAATCGCAAGACATACTCCGAGATGACTTTCCAGGAAATGCAGCAGGCGCTGGACAAGGCTTTTGCGGGGCTCGGCGAAGACAGGCAGGCGATGGAAGCGATGAAAAAGATGATGGGCCGTTCGGGAGCCCCGGTCGCGGTGACCAAAGAAGGCGCGGGAGGCACGATCGCCGGGTATCCGACTGAAAAATACCGGATTACCGGCCCTGTGGAGATGGAGATCTGGGCGGCGCCCGATCTGAAGGTGCCGGTCGCCTATTACGATTCGCTCCCGCTGCGCATGCCCCCGAATCCGATGTTCGACGCCCGCGAACTCTCCAAGGCATACAAGCAGATCGAAGGGTGGCCGATGAAGACGGTCTTGAACATCCGCATGATGGGGATGAGCATGACGACGACGACCGAGGTCACCTCGGTGCGCAAGGGAGCCGTTCCTGCCGCCACCTTTGCCGTTCCTGCCGGCTACAAGCTGGTTCAGGAGAAGTTTTAGGCATTTATGAATCCCTCGCGCGCCGCAAGGCACTGACATCGGGCGGGGCGGGAGCGCTCACTGTTCCCAAGTTGTTCCCAGCTTGGAGGGCGGGACTCCGCCTGTGCGGCCGTAATCCATTGATTCCCGGAGGGATCCTTGGAGGCGCCGAGCGGATTCGAACCGCTGCATAAAGGTTTTGCAGACCTCTCCCTTAGCCACTTGGGTACGGCGCCTCAATGAGGCTGTCGAATCGCCGTTATTTTAACCTCCGGGCCGTGCCCGTTGCAAGCAGTTCGACCGGAGTTCGCCCGGCGCAAGCGACTATTCGATTTCCCGCCGCCCCGTCATCTCCCAGTGAAGGAGCGACTGGGGAATCAGGCCGCGGCTGAACAAGTCGTCGAAGAACCCCTGGAGAGTGAAGCCGGTTCCCTTCAGGCGCGCATATTCGGCCAGCAGTTTCTCGATTTGCACCTTGCCCACGACATAGCTCGTCCCGTAGCCCGGCTGCGTGAGGTAAATCGCCGCGTCGCCCCAGATGGTATCGCCGTCGGGCAGCACCCAGCCGTAGGGTGTCGCCTCGACGGCAAAATCGATGGCACTCTGGAGGTCGAATTCGCCGCTGTGGAGCTTCAAATCCATGATGGCGCGTATCGCCCGGAAGGCCAGCATGATATGGACGAGTTCCCGGCCCCGGGGATTGCCGTCGTACAGGCCCGCGCCCATCATGATTTCCTCGAACGCCGTCGCCATCCCTTCGGCCCGGCTGTCCCATATGTTGTACAGAAGCGGCACGCCGCGGATCGGATGGGTGTTCCGCCTTTCACGCTGCTTTTCCAGCCAGTGGATGCTGTGGCACAGCAGGGGGAACTGATCCAGGTAGTTCACCCGGGTGAAAAAATCGCGCCGTTCCGGCGGCACGAGCGAACTCACCTCGTCGTCGAGCTTCATGTACTCGGGAACAGTGAAGATGTTCTTGTCGCGCAGGAAGGCGAAAAAGTCGGACACCGCCTTCCTGCGGCGCTGCCGCAGTTCCTCGAGGCTCGCCGGTTCGCGCAGAGGCGGCAGCGCCCGATTGCGGTGCTCCTCGAGCTTCAGGTATGCCAGGGAACGCTCCAGTTCCCGCAGGCATATCTCCATCTGCTGCGCCCATGTGTAAGGGACCAGGTGCACGGTGCGCTGGTAGCGGTCGTATTCGTCCACGCCGATACCCGAGCGGCCGCGCAGCGACGGAAGCCCGGCTTCGAGCCATTCCCGGAATTCGTCGGTCGCCCGGCGCGCCTCACCGACCAGCGGCACCATATCGGGATGCACGGCGCGCAAACGTTCGGCCAGTGCCGCCAGGGCGGCGCTCTCGTTTCTCTTCTTCCGTATGCCGACCTTCCACAGGTCGGGCGTGCCCTCGACCAGGTTCCCTTTCGCCTGGGCCAATATCGCCGGAATCGCACCCAGCTTGCCGCGGAACTCCGCCTGCGCTTCCTCGCTGAGAGGGAACGTGTATTGCCACAGGTTCAGGACCCCGTGAATCTCCGGCCCCTCGCGCAGCGGCACATCGGGCTCCGACGTCTGGATGACGGCGTAGAAGGTCGGCATGCGCGACCAGGGGCGCAACACCCGATGGTCGAACTCCAGGCCTTCCAGTTCCGCCCGCACGATCTCGTAATCCACGCGGCGTTCGACCGGCCAGCCGGAGGGATCGATGGCCTCGAGCCGTGCCTTGAACTCCGGGATGCGCGACCTCTGCCGGCTCATGGCATCGGCAGTGTAATCGGGAACAAACCCGCTCACCGCCGGCTTCTGAAACTCGCGGAACTCCTTGAAGAAGGACAGCAGGTCCTCGTAGCTCGAGCTGCGCGCCGGAGGCGCCGGCCCTCTCCGGGCGCATCCCGCCAGAAGCATGCCGGCAGCCAGCAGAACGGCCGCCGAACGTGCGGATACCTTCATGATCCACCTCCTCGGCCGCCGGGCGGTGCAGCCCTCGCCCGGCGCCCCCCGGATACGGGCGTGCGGCAAAAACCTGCCGCCGCCGGTCACATCTCGACCAGACCGGCCGCTTTGAGGATTTCCAGATAGTTCAGGACATCCTGTAGATCGGTCTTGGTGGGATGCTGGGCATCGAGCATTTTCTTGATGTCCAGCGCGCTGTTCCTGCCGTTGATCAGCAGCTGCAGCTCACCCGTGTATCGCGTCTTGACCGGATATTTCTGCCGGACCTCCGACGGCACCTGGTTGATGAATTCGCGGTATCCCTGGTACCCGTTCATGCGCACCCGGGCGGTCTCGCGCGGGACGATCTTGGCGGCCTGCTTTTCCAGCTCGGTCGGCTGCAGGTTCACCGGCGCCGTTCCGAGCGACCGGGCCACCGCCTTCATGTGCATGTCGAGCGTGGCCAGGTGGGCCTTGCCGACCGCGTCGATGGTCTTCTGCATGACCGCCACGTACTCGCCCACCGCCTTCTTGTCGACCGCCAGCTCGGTCACCGTCTCCAGGGTGGCTTTCTCGTTGATCACCGCGGCATCGATATAGGCGCAGGCCGTCTTGTAAGCTTCGCCCAACGTTTCCCTGGTGGCGCCGTTCAACTCCTCCAGGCCGCGCGCCAGCTGGTGGCCGAGGCGGCTGGTGCCGTTGCTCGTGGTTTCACCGGCGATCTTCATCGCCATGGCGTCGTCGGCGGCTGCGATCGTGTAGGCCGCCGCAGCCCCGATGATGACCACCCGCTTCAGCTGCGTGGGATCGGACTTGTCGACGTGATCGCCCGATGTGTGATACCAGCGATCCGGCCAGGCGATCATCATGATGCCGGGCACGCGGACTCCCCAGTCGTTGAAGACCTCGTGATCGGATGCGCCGTAGTGGGTCTCGATGCTGTAGTAGAAAGGCTCGTCCGCGCCCGTGGGGGCGACGATGCGGCGCGGCACCAGGTCGAAGTTGCTGCGGTTCTGCACCCGCTCGCGATTGCCCTCGCCCACGAAGCGGTAATAGTTTTCCATCACGTCGTTGATGTAGTGCGGATTGCCGTAGGTGGTCCGCATCAGGCACATGAACGACTGGTTCTTGCTCAGCCACTCACCGACCATGTCCAGGTTGATGTTGCACAGCGTCTTTTCCATCAGCTCCTTGTGGGCCTTGACCCAGGGACCCGTGCCGGAGAACTCCGGGCCCATCAGGAAGCGGATCGTTCGTTTCGGGCGCGGGATGCGGCCCTCGTTGATGAGCGTATTCAGGGTGCGCCCGATCTCGAGCAGGGCGGCGCAACCCGAGATGTCGTCGTTTCCTCCCTGCTTGACGAATCCCTCGAAGAGGTGCGCCGAGAAGATGATCTCGCCGGCATCCGGATCGGTTCCCGGGATATGCCACGTCAGGTCCTGCAGATCGGCCGGGCGGGTTTCGGTGACCACCTGGGCGCGCACCTTGATCTTCTGGCCCGCGAGCAGTCGTCGCTTGAGGTAGTCGCCTTCGCGCGGCGGAATCTGGAATGCGAACTTCGCCGGCACGGCACCTTCCTGGCCCCGGCCGCCCCCGACATTGCCCCAGGGCAGCTGCAAGGGGTCGAAGTAAGGACGGTTGGAGTACATGGATATCACGCCCGCAGCCCCCATGTCGACACAGGCGAGCCGGTGGACCGTTCCTGCGGGGCCTTCGGTCACGACGATCTTGCCCGCGACATCCTTGCCCGCCAGGTCTTCCTTTCTTCCCAGTCCCACCCAGACGAGCTCGGCGGTCACGTCGGCGGTGGTGCTCCCGGTCGCCAGCATCGCCGCCATATCCCTGTAGGACGCCAGCTTCTGGCGCTGCGGCTCGACTTCCCACAACTCGCCCTTCACCGCATCCCAGGTCGGCCCGCTGGGAAAGCGCACGAGTTCGACGCCCGGCAGGTTGTATTCCTTGAGCTTGGCGAGAAAGAAGGCGGTTTCGTAAAACATGGAATCAGGGCCGTACTCGGAAGCCGGGCGGTCCTTGTCGTAACCGCCGGTTTCCATGATCGCCTTCCAGGCGTTCTCCCCCGAGGACTCCCCTATGATCTCATCCATGATGTTGCGCGGAAGAAAAGTCCATTGCAGCCACGGCGTCATCTGCGCCAGCGCCAGGCTCGCCGCGAAAAGAGTTGCCGCCAGAAAGAGAAATGCTCTCCACTTGCGCATGGTTGCCTCCACGAGTTTCGGCGACAGCGGACACAATTTCGACCCTCCTCGGACGTTCAAGCGGCGGCTTGCTTCTCGGAGTTTCGAGGTCAATTAACCTGTCACCGAAATTGTTGGGAAGAAAAATCGCATGGAGCGGGAAACGGGATTCGAACCCGCGACTTCAACCTTGGCAAGGTTGCACTCTACCACTGAGTTATTCCCGCCCTGTTAGGCAGGAGGATTTTAACGAAGCGGGAACCGCAGGTCAATCGTTTTGATGCCCGCAGCGAACCTACCACGCGTCCCGCAGCAGGGCGATCTCCTCGTCCCGCGCCCCGGGGGCGATGACCGCAACGATATCGAAGCGATAGGTGCGGGAGCCCATGCCGTAGCGGGCGATGAAATCCTCGGCGGTCCGGCGCAGGTTCTGGCGCTTCTCCCAGTCGACGAACTCCCAGGGCTCGCCGAATGCCCTGGAGGCGCGCGTCTTGACCTCGACGAAGACCAGCGTGTCGCCGTCCAGGGCGACAATGTCGATCTCTCCGTGGCGGCCCCGGAAACGCCGCGCCAGAACGTCATAACCCTGCCGCAGCAGAAACCGGCATGCGATCCTCTCGCCGAGCCGGCCCGTCAGGATATGTTCCGCGATCACGCCTGAATCGTTTCCCGCGCCGGCCGGCCATTTCACGCCCTGTGCCGCCGTTTTCATTTGCGCGCCAGCCTCAGCAGGCGCAGTTTTCCCTGCGCTCCCAACTCGCTCGCGGAAAGCTCCTGAATTCCGCGGATTTCTGCAAGATACCCCACTTCGGTCACAACGAGAAAGCTCGGATTCTCCCGGGCAAATCGCGCCAGCGCTGCGGTGTCCTGGAGGTTCGCAGCCACGCGGTATCCCGTGTAGTAATGAAATGTGTGATGGAAGAAGCGGTAGAGCGCGATCGGCTCTGCCTCCCGGCGTGCCGCCAGGGCGGCCTGTGCGATCTCCCTTGTCGAATGCTGCCGGGCAAGCAGGGGAAAGGAAAACTGGGCAAGGGCGAGCACCAGCACCAGCCCCTGCGCGGCGGTAGCGAGCAGGGCGCCGCGCCATCGGCCCCGGAGCCACAACCACCCGGCCGCCGCCGCCGGCGGCAGGAGCGCCAGCGCAGGGCCCCACAATTCCGCCGCACTCTCCCGGTAGGCTCCGCGCGCAACCAGGGGCAGGGCCGCCGCCGCCCCGCAGGAAAGCACGAAGTGCAACCACGCGCCGGCACGGCCGGGCGGCTTGCCTGCGCCCTCCATGAAATCGGCCAGGCCTGCCGCCATGAGCAACGAGATCGGAGGCAGGGAGACCAGCGCGTAGCCGGGAAGCTTCGACCCGGACAGCGAGAAGAACAACAGCGGAAACACGGCCCAGCAGGCGGCGAACAGGCGCCCGGCATCCCAGCCGCGCCATCCTTTCAGACAAGCCGGCGCGCGTGCAAGCAGCACGAGCAGCCAGGCGCTCCACGGAAAGAGAAGACCCGGCACGACCGGAATGTAGTAGTAAACGGGCGCCGCGTGGTGATGGATCTCGCTCACGTAGCGCGCCAGATTGTGATTGATGAAGAAAACGGCGATGAACGAGAACCCGTGGCGCAGCGTCGCCATCCAGTACCAGGGGGCGGCAACCGCGGCGGCGAGCGCGAGTCCCGACAGCGCGCGGAGCCTGCGCAGGCTGCCGCCGCGTTCGTCGACCACCCAGAAGACAAAAAGAATTCCGGCGGCCAGGGCAAATGCCAACGGCCCCTTGCCGAGCGCGGCGGCTCCGAGAAGCGCGTAAGCCGCCGGGCGCAGCCCGCGCGCCGGGCGCGCCGCGCACGCCGCCACCGCCAGCAGCGCGAACGAGCCCGTGAAGCACGCCGTGAAGGGCATGTCGATCGAAGCCCCGCGGCCGAAGACGCAGAAACCGATGCTGCTTGCCGTGATCATACCCGCAAGCCATCCGGCGAGCGGCGACCAGAGGCGGGTTCCCGCCCAGCACACCGCCGCCAGAGAAGCCAGGGCGCAGAGGGCGGGCGCCATGCGCGCCGTGGTCTCGCTTGCGCCGAATAGGGCATAGAGGGGGATCGTCAGCCAGTAGTAGAGCGGAGGTTTCTCCAGCCAGGAATCGCCCTGCAGCCTGGGCGTGACCCAGTCACCCGTGCGGTACATTTCCTCGGCGATCCGCGCATAGCGCGGCTCGTCGGCGCCCGTGAAGGGCAACTCCCCCAGGCGGAAAAAAAGCGCGAGACCGGCGAACAGAAACAGGAGGCAATACGCCGGCAGAAGATTCCCGCGGCGCGCCACCGGGATCGGATCCTGCACGGGCACTCGCGAAAGCAAGAATTCGTTCCTCAAGGCACGCCGCCGGGTGCGTGCCGCTCACGCGGGTTTCCGGGCCTGATTCCAGCCCTCGAGGACCTTCTTGTACTGTTCGTGGAACTTGTCCTTCAGCTCCTGCGGGACCAGCCAGACCGCGGCGCGCGCACCCGCCAACAGATAGGGCGCGAACCAGGAGCGCTCGACCAGGTTCTCCCGCACCGGGAATGCGATCAAGGCGAGCACGAGGATCGATGCCGCCGCCCATCCCCGCAGCAGGCCGAAGGCCGCCCCGAGCAGGTAGTCCATCCACTCCAGGGAAGCCATCTTGACGAGCCGCTTGACGATGAAGGTCGTCACGGCGCCCAGCAGCAGGCAGCCGGCAAAGATGACGACAAAGGCCATGAAATCGGCGACGGCCTGGTCGCGCGCGAAATCCACGATGCGGGCCGACAGGACGGGGTAGTACCACGCCGCCAGCAAAAATCCCGCCAGCAGGGCGAGCAGACTGATGATCTCGCGCACCAGCCCCTTGAACAAGGCGAAGCCGGTCGACACGAGCAGGATCAGCACGACCAGCCAATCCAGCCACGTCCACGAAGCGAACGGCATCTGCGTCGACCTCCAGCGCGCTCTCTCCCGGCCGGAGGGTCGCGCCGCGGGGTTCTTATATCACGAATTCCGGCTGCTTTCACATCAGGTCGAATCCGGTAAGCAGGCGGTAGGCTTCCAGGTACCTGTCGGTGGTGGCCCGGACCACCTCCTCCGGAAGCTCGGGGCCGGGAGGCTGCTTGTTGAAGCGGATCAGCTCGAGAAAGTCGCGCACGTACTGCTTGTCGAACGATGGCTGCCCCCTTCCTTCGCGATAGCCCGCCTTGGGCCAGAATCGGGAGGAATCGGGCGTCAGCACCTCGTCGCACAGGATGATTTCGCCGTCGCGCAGGCCGAACTCGAATTTGGTGTCCGCGATGATGATCCCGCGCTCCAGCGCATATCCGGCCGCCTTGGCGTAAAGTTCGAGGGTCAAGGCGCGCAGCCTCTCCGCCTGCTCCCGCCCCACAATGCCGACCATCTCCTCGAATGAGATGTTGATGTCGTGCCCGGTCTTTGCCTTGGTTGCCGGCGTGAACAAGGGGGGATCCAAACGGCTGCTCTCGCGCAGGCCTGCGGGCAGCGCGATGCCGCATACGCTGCGGCTCTCCTGGTACTCCTTCCAGGCCGACCCGCTCAGATAGCCGCGCGCGACGCATTCCACGGGAAAGATCTCGGCCTTGCGCACCAGCATGCTCCGGCGCCGCAGCAGGTCGCGGTGCTTCTGGAGCGCGGCCGGAAAATCGTCGACGTCGGCGCTCACCAGATGGTTGGGTACGACGGACCGCAGCATCCCGAACCAGAAGCGGGAGAGCTGCGTCAGGACCGCACCCTTCATGGGTATGGGCGTGGGCAGGACGACATCGAACGCCGAGATGCGGTCGGTGGCGATCATCAGGAGCAAGTCCCCCATGTCGTAGATGTCGCGCACCTTGCCGCGGCAGAGAAGCGGCAGATCCTTCAAATCGGTCTCGACGCAAACAGTCGTCGGCAGATTCATGAATCACCTCTCCATTCCACGGCGGAGCCGCCGGCCTGCAGGCCGGCCTCATGTGCACCGAACCACAAGCCCGATCAGCCGGCCACCGCCCGCAGCCGGCGCCGGAAATCGACGCTCACGATCTGGGAGACGCCGGGCTCTTCCATGGTAACCCCGTAGAGCGTCTCCGCGATTTCCATGGTCTTCTTGTTGTGCGTGATCAGGAGGAACTGGGTCTGCCCGCTCAACTCCGTGATCAGCGAGGTGAAGCGCTGGATGCTGGAGTCGTCCAGGGCGGCGTCGACCTCGTCCAGCACGCAGAACGGGCTCGGGCGGTAGCGGAAGATCGCGATCAAGAGCGCCAGAGCGACGAGCGACTTCTCGCCGCCCGAGAGCAGCAGGACGTTCTGCAGGCGCTTGCCGGGCGGCTGCGCCACCACGTCGATGCCGCTTTCCAGCATGTCCTCCTCGTCGAGCAGGCGCAAGTCGCACTGGCCGCCGCCGAACATCTGGCGGAAGACCTCGGCAAAGTTCCTGCGGATGCTGCTGAAGGCCTCGTTGAACTGCTCGAGCGAGCGCCGGTTGATCTCCGCGATGGCCCGCTGCGTGTCGGCGATGGACCGTTCGATGTCGGCACGCTGCTGCGTCAGGAACGTGTGGCGCTCTTCCAGCTCCCGGTATTCTTCGAGGGCCCTCATGTTGATGGCGCCGAAGTTTTCGATGCGCTCCCTCAGCTGCCGGCAGTTCTCCGACACCTCGTCCAGCGAATGCTGCAGGCCCTCCTCCCCCACCTGCTCGGCGATGCGGGCGAGCGGCAGGTGGAATTCCTCGCGGCAACTGCGCTCCAGATGGTCGAGGTCGTTCTCCAGGCGGCTGCGCTCGATCTCGATCCGGCCCCGGACGTCCATCGCCTGCTCGCGCTCGGCATGCAGGGAGCGCAGGCGCTCCTCGAAGGCCGCCAGTTCGGCCCGCCGCGCGGAAAGCGCCGCCGAGCGCCCGCTCAATTCGGTTTCCGCCGCCGCGATGCGCTCCTCGTGCTCGGCGATGCTCCGGCCTCCTTGCAGGATGTCGCGCTCGAGGCCGGTGACCGCCTCCTGCGCTGCGCTGCTCTCGTTGCGGTATGCTTCCATGCGCGCGCGGATTTCCCGGATCTCGCCCGAGAGCCGCGCGAGACCCGCCTGCACGGCCGACAACCGTTCCTGCCTGACGGCATGGGCCGAGGCGAGGGATGCAATCTTTCTGGAAAGCTCCAGGCTCTCCGCCCGCAGGGAAGCGAGGCGCGCGGACAGAAGCCCCAGCTCCTCCTCGCCCGACCTGCTGCACTGTTCGACCTCGCCCATATCCCGTTCGGTGTCGCTCAGCCGGGTCGAAAACTCATCCCGTTCGTTCTGCAGTTGCGCTAGCTCCTGCGCGGAGACGTTCCCGGCCTGCTCGATCTTCAGGAGTTCGGCCTGCAGGCTCTCGACCTGCTGCCCCAGCAGCGCGGACTCGATCTCGCGCTCCTTGATCTCCGCCGACAGCTGCTGCATGGTCCCGGCGGCCTCGGCCTGCTCCTGCCGCAGGCGCGCGAGCTCGCCCTGGCTTTTCCGAATGTTCCCGTCGAGCACGGCCAGCCGCTTCTCGAGCTCGCGTTTTTCGCGCCGCAGCGAGAGGAATCCCGCCATCGATTTCCTCTCCCCCGCTGCCGACAGCGTCCCCCGGGGGGAATAGGCCTCGCCGGCCAGCGTCAGGAAACGGCTGCCGCCCGTGCTCTCCGCGGCGCGAAACGCGGTATCGAGATCGGAAACCACCACGGTCGCGGCATATTCGGGCAGCGCCCGCTCGAAGGCCTCGCGCACGTCGTCGCGCATGCGCAGCACTTCGTCCAGGTAGCCGATGACGCCCTCGCCGGAAAGCGCCGGCCGCCGGCGGCGCTCATCGTTGCAGTGGCCGTCGGTGATCGTCATGAAGGTGCACCGTCCCGCCCCGATGCGCCGCAACCTCTCGACGCTGCGCTTGGCCTCCTCCAGCCCGCCGACCAGGATGTACTGCAACGGGTCGTTGAGATAGTCCTCGACGGCGGCCTCGAAGGCCGGATCGGTCTCGATGTGATCCGCGAGTGTCTGGACCGCCGGCGCCTCTTCGCCGGGCAGCCTGGCGGAGAGAAATTTCTGCACGCCCTCGGAGTAGTTGCTGCGCCGCTGCTCGATTTCCTCGAGCGAGGAGAGGCGGTGCCGCATGATGCTGTATTCTTCCTGGGAAGCCGCCAGCCGGGCGGCGGCTTCGCCGGCGAGCTTCTCCAGCTCGGCGGCCCGGCGCTCGGCAGCGGCGCGCCGGCGCTGCAGCTCCTCGAGGCGCGCGGCCGTGCCCGCAGCCTGCGTGCGCGCCTCCTCCAGCCGCGCTGCCAGTGCCTCGCGCTCCTTCTCCTTCGCGCGCCGTTCTTCCTCGACGCGTTGCGACCGGGCGGCGATGCGCCGCAGGTTTTCCTGGCAGCGCGCCAGCACGCCGCGCAGTTCCGAAAGCTGCCCCGCGCGGTTCAGAAGATAGGCGCGCAGCTCCTCGATCCTGGCCTCGCTGCCGGCGATCGCTTCCTGCACGGCCCGGCTGCGCGCCTGCTCCCGCTCCAGAACGGCCTGCTCATCGGCGATCTCACGGCCGAGCTCGGCTTCGAGGGCCGCCATCCTTTCGCGTTCGCGCTCGGCGAGTCGCGCGCGCTCGGTCACGGCTTCCAGCTCGCGCGCCAGTTCCTCGAGACGGTTCTGCAGGTCGCGCTTCCTCGACTCGCGCCCCTCCCGCTCGCTGCGCAGCGCCCCCAGGGCGACGCGGAGCGCCGCAAGGCGCTCGCGCAGCTCGCCGACCGCCGATTCCTCGGCAGCGCACTCCGCGCGACACGCGCCGCGCGCCTCCTCCTCGTGCGCCAGCGCCGAAAGAATCGCCTGCTCGCGCGCGCGCGCCGCATCCAGCTCTCCGGCGGTCGCCGCGATCTTCGCCTGCAGTTCGCGGAGCTCGAGCGCATGACGGAGTCTGAGCAGGTCGCGCAGCTGTTCGCGCAGGCGCTGGTAGCGCCGGGCCTTGGCCGCCTGGCGCCGCAACGAGTTCAGCTGGCGCGTGACTTCGTGAACGATGTCGTTGACGCGCACGAGGTTGGCCTGCGCCATCTCGAGCTTGGCCTCCGCGGCCAGGCGCCGGCTCTTGAACAGGGTGATGCGGGCCGCTTCTTCGATCAGACTGCGCCGGTCGGCCGGCTTGGAGCTGAGGATCTGCTCGATGCGCCCCTGCTCGATCAGGGCATAGGAGTTGGGCCCCAGGCCCGACCCCTCGAAGAGCGCCATGACGTCCTTGAGCCGGCAGCGGCGGCCGTCCAGGTAATACTCGCTCTCCCCCGAACGGTAGAGGCGCCGGCTCACGGTGAATTCCTCCGGATCGAGGCTCAGCGGCTCGGGCACCGGGTAGTCCGGCCCCAGGCTGAGCGTAAGGACCACCTCGGCCAGGTTGGTCGGCTTCCGGCTCTGCGTGCCGCTGAAAATCACGCTCTCCATGCGGTCGGCCCGGAGGGATTTCGGGCTCTGCTCCCCGACCACCCAGCTGATCGCATCGGCGAGATTGCTCTTGCCGCAGCCGTTGGGGCCCACGATCGCGGTGATGCCCGCGGGAAAGACCAGCCGCGTGCGATCGCAAAAGGACTTGAATCCAAAGAGTTCCAGCTTTCGTATGTGATGCATGCCGACCTATCGGTTCCCCTCGCCGTCCGTGCGCCCGGTCTGCCTGCCCGCCCCGGGACGCACACCCAGCAGACAATTGGAAAAGAAATCGCCGACGCGGCGGTCGTAAACCGCCATCATCTCCGCGCTCATCAGCCTGGCCCGGGAGCCGGCCAGCGAAAGCAGCTCTTTCTCAGGCTTCAGGCGGCCGCGCAGCTCCTCGGTCGATTGCGCCAGCTCAGGCCGATTGCCGCCCGTGATAAAGAGCACGCTGCGGTTCGCCAAGGCTTCGAGTTCGAGGCCGGCGCGGAAGGAATCCGCCGGAACTCCCTCGAGCAGGCCCAGAATCCACAAGCAGCCCGACTCGATCCGGCGATCCGTGCGGCCCAGGGTCGCGATCACGTGAAGGCGCACGAAATCCGCCACCGCGTCGTACGGCGAGTCGGCCGCCACGGCCTTTACCTCGGGGCGGCGGCAGGCCGCCGCGAGCGCCGCCCGCGCTCCGATATCCACGCCCCAGATTCCCAGGCGCCCCGAAGCCACTTCCTTGCGCCTTTCGACAAAATCGAGCGCGGAAAGCATGTCTTCGACCGCCTCCGGACCGAGGATGCCCGCCGGCTTCGACCCGTCGTCGCTGCGCCCGCCGGCACTGTAAATGAGCGAATGAAAACCTCTCTTGCCCAGCTCGGCAGCCAGGCTCAACGCATCCGAGCGGCTCAGATCATGACCCGGCGCCAGCAGAACCGCCGGCGCACCCGCCCTCCCCTCCGTCCACCAGCCTTTGATATCGCGCCCTCTCGACGAGCTCCAGCTCACATCCACGGCGGCAAGAAGATAGTGCGACGGCTTGGCATCCTCGGGAATCGGTGACGGATATTCGATCGTATATGCCAGATAGGCGCACAGCCCGACATATCCCACCAGCAGGACCCCTGCGGCGATTGCAACGACCCACAGTATCCCACGGAAGCGCCGAGCTTTATGCTTCCTCATGATACAAGAACCCAGACATCTGCACCGTAGCGCCTTGCACGAACGCGGCCACTATAGCACAGGGATCTGTCAATGGCCAACAAAATCCCAAGATATCGGGGCAAGAAAATGCGCAGCCACTATATATGGGTATCGCTGCTCCGTTCGGAGAGTTTTTTCAAGTCTTCCGGGGTGTTGAGGTTAAGGAGGTCGGAGTCGGTAAAATTTCCCGCTTCCGGGCCGACAAGGCGCACTCGAAGAGAGCGATCCGAGAGAAGGGCCATGGCTCGATTCACACCTTTTTTCAGGCAATTCTCGACGGCATCCATGCAAGTGCGGCGATAGAAGGCGCACAGGGGCTGCGGGATCCCGTCCGATGTGCAGGCGGCGGCGATGTCATAGCCATCGGCCAATGCGACCAGGCGCTCGAGCATTGCCGAATGGACATTCGGCAGGTCGCACGCCAGCAGGAGGACCGAGGACGACGGGTCGTGCAGCAGCGCGGCATGCAAGCCCGCCAGCGGCCCCCGACCTTCATAGACATCGGGAATGGCCGGCAGCCCGATCGCAGCCGCGTCCGGGCCGGCGTTCCCGCATATGAATATCCTGTCTGTCAAGCGGCGGGCCTGGGCCGCGATCCGCGCTATCAGCGGCCGGCCGCCCACGGCGATCATGCCCTTGGGGCGACCCATCCTGAGGCTGCGCCCGCCGGCCAGAATTGCACAGATCAGCCCTTCACGGCCGCCTGCCATCACGCACCTCGAAGGTCCGGGCGCCGGCTCTGTCGTTCGGACGGCCGGGGATGCTCGCCCCGCTTGCGCCTTTCCGGCTGAGCGCTGCGCCGTCTGTCAATATCCTCCCTGCGCCGGCACGCTCGCAAGCTGGGAGAAGTCCGCTGTAAAAAAGAGTTCGAATCCGAGAAGGGCATACTCGCTGGTCACTTCGACATGGCCGTTACTGAGCGGCAGCGCCTGCCTGAAGAATCCCGCGCCCGGTTCCGGATGGCTGAGATATCTCGCCAACTGCTCCCGCGGCCCGATCGTGCCGTCCAGCTTCGCGACCTCGGTGCCGTTGCCGTCGAAAACCCGCATGGTGAAAGGCGCGGAGATTCCGAAGGGATTCAGCAGGGCGATGCCGGTCCAGTAGGTGCCTCCACCTCCCGCCGGAGCCTGATGGGCGATGTGGGAAAAGAGGAGTTTCTTGACGGGGACCGGCATGGCCGGCACGGCGGCCGCCGAACGTACCGGCCCGTTCTGGTAGCGGAACGAGGTAAAACCGACGAGCCCGGCGATGCTGCTGTCCATCGTGATGTATCCGGTCGTCAACCCCGCGCTCCGGATTCCAAAGAGGTTGGAGACGGATTCGAACAGTTGGGCCCCCGGCATCAAGGTTTTTCTCACGGCGGCCGCGATCGGGATCCCGTCGCTGCGATAGGCGGTAAGGGTCAGATCGGCGGTTTCGCTCGCGGTGTTGACAATGCCGATGGAAGTCGAAAAGCCCGACTTTTCGGCAAAGTGAGGGAAATACAGCCTGGCGTCCGAGCCTGGGCTGACGGCCCTGAGAGCCGCCATTTCGGTCGTGTCGCCGAAAAGCTCGAGCCCGCACAGCGGACGGTCCGAAACAACGTGCACATATCCCGCATCCGCCGGGGCTTTCTGGAAGCGGAGCACTGCCTGGCCCTTGGGCTCGAGAACGATGGTCGCGGGGGCATCCAGTTGGGCGCCTGCGGCGGAAACGGGCGTGACGGTCGCCGAGGCCGGGCCGACGCCGGGATTGAACAGGGCGTAATAGGTCTCTATGGAAGCTCCCGAGGTATGCCTCATGAAATAGAGATTCGTATCCGCGCGGTCGGAGACATCGACGCCGTCGGCGAAAAGTGCGAAGTCGTTGTCGAAGAGCAGGAAGAATCCCTTCACCTGCTGTGTCGATCGGCCGAGGATCGATCCCAGGTAAGAACCCCCCTTGTCCAGGTCCAGCAACTGCCAGATCAGTATCGGAATTTGCTCGCCGGGGCGGAAGGTTAGGGTCGCGGGATTCGAGTTGCCGGCAAGCAGTCTTCCCTGCGCGTCGAAGCCGGCGAACTCCGAGCCGGCCATCACCGCGGCATCGTTGAGCACGGCCAGTCCGGCGGTGAAATCGCCGCCCAGCGATGCCTGAATGCCGTGCGCCAGGAGAGGAAAGAACAGCGGGTAACCCGACGAAGCTTCGACGGCCCCGAGGTCGGGGATGCCTTCTCCGGCGACAGCCCTCACGGAGGCGGCGCGCAGCCGCCGGCGCTGGTCGAGCAAGGGGAGGTCGGGGATCGCAGTCGTTCCGGCGTCGAGCGCAGGCGAGCCGGCGCCCGGTTCCAACATGTCCGCCGCGGGATCGACAAAACGGGGGTCGCCCGAGATGTTGTTGTTGCCCGCCTGGCTGCCGTCGCCGATGAGCGAATATTTGACGGCGTCGGCGTCCAGGCCCACGGCATCACCGGCCGTATTGGCCGCCGCGATGGTGTTCAGGACCGTCAGCGCCGCGCTGTCCTCGCGCACAAGGCCGCGGCGCGCGTTCAGATAAATCGTGTTGTGCAGCGACCGCGTCCGGCTCGTGCCGGACACGCGCAGTCCGTCCCCCAGGGAAGCATCATAGGAACGCTGGATGATGTTGTTCGCAAGGAAAGCCTCGGTCGAGCCGCCGATGATGATGCCGCCGGCGTTTTCCCGGATCAGGTTTCGCTCGAGGCGGAGGTTCGTGCCGGCCACCACCTGGATTCCCCAGGACTTGTTGGACCGGATACGGTTGTCCGCCAGCACGGCGTCGGCTCCCCGGCCGGTAATGTCCCCGGCGCGGATGCTGATGCCCGCCTGGTCGTTGTCGCTCACCGTGCTGTCGACGACCGTCATACGCCCGCCGCCGATGCGGATGCCCTCGCCGAATGCGCCGCGGTTCGATGTCACGAGGCATCCAGCGATGGTCCCGGTGCAGTTGTCGAGGTATATGCCCTCGGTCTGGTTGTTTCGCACCGTCGAATCGAGCAACAGGACGTTGGCATCCCCTGCCTCGATGCCCCCGTATCCGTTGCTCTGAATTGTCGAACCCACGAGCGTCAGCCGGCTGCCCGAATAGACCACGACTCCGGTCCTGGTGAAGCCGGAGATCGTGGACCTGATGATGTCGACATTGCCGCCGTCGGGAGCCTGCACACCGTACTGGCTGCTCCCGCCCGTCGGGTTGGCGATGGAGCAGCGGTCGATGACGACGGAAGCCGGCCGTGAGGTGGGATACTGAGAAAGCAGCACGGTCGTTCGCCCGCCGGTCAGGCTCAATCCCTGCAGGGCGACGTTTGCGAGGCCCACGATGCGGATGGCGGCAGAGCTGCTCGTCGAGGACAGACTTATCGCCGGAGAGGCGCCCGCGGCCGCGCGGATGGTGATGCCGTCGAGCGGCAGGCCCTCCCCGTTCGACGTGAGGACAAGGCCGCCGCTGTAACTGCTGCTGTCGGCGATCTCGACGATGTTGCCGGGCCGGGCGGCATCGAGCGCCTCCGCGAGGCCGGCAAAGTCGGCAACGGCCGATTGACGCACCCGCAGAACGCGGCTGCGGTCGGGAACGAAGAGCCCGGCCCAGTATGGAATTCTGTAAACGGAGGAAGTCGCGCTGCTGCGCGCGACGACGAACCCCTGAAAGCCTCCCGTGAGAGGCGCCGCCGCCTCGACGCGGACCTCGAGCGAGTCGCTCGCGCCGGGAGCCAGCGCCGGCGTCACGATCTTGCTCAAGCTCACCGAGGGACCGGAGACGATCGGCTCCACCGAAAAGACGAAGCTGTCGCTCGAGCCCGAGACGTTGGTGATCCGCAGGGTCTGTGCCAGCACGATGGTTTCGGAGTACGAAGCCACGCCGAAGCTGAGCGCCGGCGGGGCGAAAACCGCGCCGGCGGCGGCCGCCGCCGCCATGTCGAGCAGGCCGGCGCCGGCCTCCAGAATCTTGGGCGCATCGGTGCCGTTGGCTGTAAGACCCCGTCCGGCGGTGTTGACGAGCGCCGATTTGATTTCCCGGGGGCTGAAATCCGGGTGCAGCTGTTTGATCACGGCCGCGGCGCCGGCGACCATCGGCGACGCGAAGCTGGTCCCGCTGGCGGTGGTGAACTGGGTCGTGGAATAGAGACTGCCGTTGGGATTGTTGTTCTGCGCGGCCGAATAGACGTTGTCGCCGACCGCCACCAGATCGGGCTTCAGGTTGTACTCGATGCCCGGCCCGTGGGAAGAGAACCCGGCCAGGACGCGTGCACCCCGGCTTTCGGGGCTGCGCCGGTCCGTCTCGCCGATCTCGACGCGCACGCTCCCTGGATTGGCGGCAAGGAAACCCTTGAGGGCCGTTCCGTCCGCATAGGAGACCATGACGGCCGGGATCGTGGTGGAGGAAAGACCGCCCATGGGCACGGCGTCGGGTCGCGCCTCGTCGGTATAGATGATCGCGGCGACGGCCCCGGCGGCGGCGGCGTTGGCGACCTTGACGGAGAAATTGCATTCCCCCCGCAGGATCAGCGGGATCTTCCCGGTGAGGCTCGAAGCCGGCAAAGCCGCGCATGCAAGGCCGCTGTCCCCCAGGCTCGTCACATCGACCAGCGGGGTCGATTCGATCTTCGGGGCGACCTTCGGGCCGTCGCTTCCCTGATACGGGACATTTCTCAGTTCGCCGGGGACGGGCTCGGGGGCCGTCACGCTCAAGACGGGCAATCCATTGGTCACGGCGCCGACCGTGATGGTTTCCGCCAGGCTGTTCGGGCTTCCGATCGTGTGGGCGCCCGGGCCGTTGTTGCCGGCGGCGCCGACCACCACGACCCCGGCCGCAATCGCTTCGCTGATCGCCTGTGCGAGGGGATCCTCGGCAGGAGGAACGTAGTCGAGGCTGCCCAGGCTGTAGTTCAACACATGCATCCCGTCCGCGACCGCATCTTCGGTGGCGGCGATGACTGCGGCATCGGTTGCGTTGTCATTGATGCCCGGCGTGCCGAATACCTTGTAGCTTCCCAGGTAGGCGCCCGGAGCCATGCCGGAAATCACCCCGAGCGGCGCTGTGACCCTCTTGCCGGCCGCACAGCCGGCAACGAAGGTGCCGTGACCTCTTTCGTCCACGGCGGTCCTCACCGTCTGGCTGCGCGAGAGCAAATGGACATAATTGCGCGCCACGATGACCTTGCTGTTGGTGAATTGGCTCTCTCCCTTGGGAAATCCGGGCGGCGGCGTCAGCGTGTTATCGATGAACATGGGGTTGTCGATGTCGATCCCGGAATCGATGATACCGATGCGCACGCCGCTGCCCGCCCTGTCGTTTCCGCCGGCGCGGTCCCACATGCCCTGGGCATTCTGGATCTGCGCGGCGGTATCGAGCGCCGGCTGCAGCTCCCTGCTGAAATAGATCTTCTTGACTCCCGGCAGTCTGCGAAGCTCAACGAGGCGTGATGCAGGCACGCGCGCCATCAGGGCGTTCATCACGAGATCGACCGAATGAAGGATCCGGACGCCGCCCAGGGAGGCCAGATGGCGGCGCACCTCCTCCTGGGAACGGCGGGCGCGCGCGCGCAAAGCGCCCGTAGTGTCCGAGTGCATGTCGAGCCGTTCGGCTCGCCGCCCGGCTGCTGCGCCCGCCGCCCTGAGCGCCGGGATCGCGCCGGGCTCGCTGAGCTCGATGATAAGGTTCAGATCTCCGTTCGCGCCTACGGCTTCCTGCGCGAAAGGCCCGACGGGCGCCGGGCCCGACACCGCATTCTGCGGGGCGGTGCGCGCCGGGGCGAGCACCAGGAGGGCGAGGGGAAACGCGAGCAGAATTCGCGTGAGACATCGGCCGCGCAGCGCATGGATCATCTCGTCCTCCAGCATTCAACAATAACATAGCATCGAGTTTCGGTGACAGGCTACTCAACCCCGAAACTCCGGCGCACGGCACATTGAAGAGAGTTTCGGGGTTGAGTAGCCTGTCACCGAAACTTGACCCGGTGTGCAAGCGGGCCGTATACTTTGATTTGCAGATGCGATGGCGGTATTCCGAGCCTTCTCCCCCTGAAAGGCACAGTATCATGGGATTCAGAGCCTTGCCGGCAGTAGTGGCTTTCCTGTTGCTGGCGCACTCGGGCGCGCAGGGGCAGACGGGTCTTTTCCGCGTCGCCGATCTCAAGCCCGGCATGAAGGGTGTGGGCCGGACCTGCTTTCGCGGCGGCGTCCCCGAAGAGTTCCAGGTGGAAATCCTGGGAGTGATGCGCGGCGTCGGACCGGGCACCAGCGCGGTGCTGGCGCGGCTGAGCGGCGCCTCTCTCGAACACACGGGCGTCTTCGAAGGCATGAGCGGCAGCCCGGTGTATATCGACAACCGCTTGCTGGGAGCCGTCGCATTTTCCTTCCCCTTTGCCAAAGAAGCGGTCGCGGGCATCACGCCGATCGAACAGATGATCGAAGCCTTCGTCGAAGCGCCCGCGCTGCCGACCGAGGGGCCGAAGGTGATACTGAAAAAGAGCGCGCTGTGGCGGCATCTGCGGCCGCAGCAGGCGGACAGGGTCCCCGGGGATTCATTCCTGGCCCCGCTCATGGAGAGCCTGGCGTCGGCCGTTTATGCCGGCGGAGCCGGCCTGGCGCCGATCGCAACGCCGGTCTACTTTACGGGCTTCTCCCCCGAAACCCTGCGCCCGGTCGAAAGCCGTTTCCGCTCCATGGGCTTTTCCGTTTTGCAGGGCACGGGTGCGCTCCGTCGCCCGGAGAGCGATCAGAAAACCGACGGAAAAGCGCTCGAGCCCGGATCTGCCATTGTCATCCCCCTGGTGCGCGGCGACCTGGACATCTCCGCGGGAGGAACCGTCACCCACATCGACGGCGACAAGCTGTACGCTTTCGGCCATCCGCTCTTCAATCTCGGGTTCAGCGAGCTGCCGATCCACAAGGCGCGCACCATCACGGTGCTCCCCAGCCTGCAGAGTTCGTTCGTAGCCCTGGAGGCTTCCGATCCCGTGGGCGCCTTGAAGCAGGATCGGGGCGCCGGAATATTCGGCATCCTCGGGCAGACGGCCGCCATGGTCCCCATGCGCGTGCAGATAACCACCAGCCGCGGCGTCAAGAAGACTCTCAACTATGAAATCGCGCGCGACCGCTTCCTCATGCCGCTGATCGTCAACCTGACGCTTTTCGAGACGATCGTCGCCTCGGAGCGGGCTGCCGGGATTTCCACGCTGTCGGTCAAGGGGAGGATCAAGATCAAGGGCGAGGAACCGGTGGAAATCGAAAACCGTTTCTCCTCCGACAGCAATTCCCCGGTCTTCGCCTCCCTGTCGATCGCGCTGCCGATCAATTTCCTGCTGACCTCGGGCTTCAAGAACCTGGACTTCGAAGACATCGACGTGCGCATCCAGGCGCTGGAGGACGACCGTGCGGCCCTGCTCGACTCGCTGCGTGTCGACCGAACCGAACTGAAAGGGGGCGAGGTCCTGAACCTCACGGTCGTGTGCGAAAAAGCCGACGCCCAGACCGCCGAGGACGTCTATCCCATCCGGATTCCGCGTGAGATCGCGCCCGGCCAGGTATTCCTTCTGGTGGCGGACGGCTCGACCATCATGGAAATGGACGCGCGGGAGCAGGGAGACGAGCTCATTCCGCGCAATCTCACGCAGCTCATCCGGTTCATCAACAACATACGCAAGAACGACCGCCTGTACGTGCGCCTGTTCCGCCGCGAGGCCGGCGCCGTGGTGAAGGGCGAGGGGCTGCCGGCTTTGCCCCCCTCGATTCTTTCCATCCTGCGCTCGGAACGTAACGCCGGCAGCATGAGCCCCATCCAGACTTCCCCGCTCCTCGAATACGAGCTGCCGGCATCGGACTACGTCGTCTCCGGGTCCAAGCTGCTCACCCTGACGATTCGACCGTGAATATCCCAGACATCGAGAGCCCGGCGCCCTGCGGAAGTCCGCTAGGCGCGGGGCCGTATCCGAAAGAACGGAGCCGCTGATGCGCAAGACCGCGTTGCGTGCGATTCTGCCGACCCTGGCTTTTGCCCTTGCAGCACTGGCCGTCACCCCACGCTTCTGGGAACGCTTCTCCCAGGAAGAGCTGCTCGAGGGAACGCTCACCCGCGTATCGCTGACCTGGGACGGGAGGCTCCTGCTGGCGCCCTCGTATGACCTGTTTTTCGACACGGAACAGCCCTTCATTTTTTCCATGGTGCGCGACAGGTCGGGGAACACCTATCTCGGGACAGGTCACGGCGGCAAGGTCTACAAGGTCGATCCACAGGGCAAGGGAAGCGTCTACTTCCAGTCCAAGGAGCTCGACGTTTATGCGCTTGCCGTGGATGCGGCCGGGAATTTGTACGCCGGCACCTCGCCCGACGGCAAGGTCTACAAGGTGACGGCCCCGGAAAAGGCCACGGAATTCTGCGATCCCGGCGACAAATACATCTGGTCGCTCCTCTTCGACGAGGCGGGGAACCTGTACGTGGGCACCGGCGGGCGCGGCCTCATCCTCAGGGTGAATTCGAAGGGCGAAAAGTCGACCTTCTACGAGCCGCGCGAAAGCAACATCACGAGTCTCGCATGGCTCGAGCGCGGCAGGCTGCTCGCCGGGACCTCGCCCGGGGGAATGGTGCTGCGGCTGGATTCTCAGGGAAAGGCATTCACGCTCCTGGACACGCCGATGGAGGAAATCCGCGCCCTGACCGTGGATCGCTTCGGCACGATCTACGCGGTCGCTGCAGCGTCGAGAGCGGGCGGCGCCCAGGCGCCCGCCAAGCCTGAAATCCCGGCGATCACCCCGGGCGTACCGCTGCCCATATCCACGATCCAGGCTTTGTCGGCCGTGGGGGAAAAATCGCAGGAGGCCCGTTCCTCGACCACGGTTCCGGGCGGAGAGCGCGACTCCGCCGGATCCAGGTCCGCGATCTACGCGATTTCCGCCAACGGCAGCGCCGAGACCCTCTACAGCGCCCGCAACCACATGCTCTACGACGTGATCGTGCAATCGGACGACACCATCCTGGCGGCCACGGGGGAAAAGGGCCGGCTGCTCGGCATCAACGCGGCCAAGCAGGTCACCGTGGTCACGGACACGCCGGAAGAGCAGATCACCCGGCTGGTCCGGGACGGCAACACCGTCTGGGCCGCCGGAAGCAATCAGGGGCGCGTCTACCAGCTCGGGCCGCAGGCGGCGCTGTCGGGCACCTATGAATCCAAGCCGCTCGACGCCGGCATCGTATCGGCCTGGGGCAAGATTTCCTGGCACGCATCGACTTCGTCGGGAGAGAGCGTCGAACTCAGGACCCGCAGCGGCAACACGGAGAAACCCGACGGCACATGGAGCGATTGGAGCCCGCCCTACACAACGCCCGCCGGGCAGCAGATCGCGAGTCCCAGCGCCCGCTACCTGCAATGGAAGGCGGATTTCAGGCGCCCGGCCGCCGCCACGCAAGCCAGCACAGGCTATCTGGACAACGTCGCCATCGCCTATCTTCAGATGAACGTCCGGCCGCAGGTCACCAACGTCACCGTCCTGCCTTCGGGCATCGCTCTGCAGCCCGCGCCGCCGATGGCCACGGGAACCGTCAGCCTTTCCTCGTCCTCGGGCGACCAGCGCCCGGCGCTCAATTCGCCGCGTTCCAGGAACCGTGAAGAGCAGCGCATGCCGCCGCGCCAGGCCATCCAGCCCGGCGCCCAATCCTTCACCTGGAAGGCCACGGACGATAACGGCGACGACCTGGTCTACTCGATCTACTTCAGGGGAAGCGACGAAAGAGACTGGAAGCTGCTGGCCAAGGACATACGCGATACTTTCTACACCCTGGACGGCGGTTCCCTGCCCGACGGCACCTACCTGCTCAAGGTGGTCGCCAGCGATGCCCCCTCCAACGAGTACGGCAAGGGCCTCATCGGCGAGCTGCTCTCCAAGCCTTTTGTCATCTGCAACGGCACGCCGCTGGTCGAAACGGTCGGCCACACGATCGAGGGCAGGAAGGTCGCCGTCGAATTCCGCGCCCGGGCGCCCTCGGCCAGGATCGAGAGCGCCGAGTTTTCCATCGACGGCGGTGAGTGGTTCCTGGTCTTCCCTGCCGACGGCGTGGCGGATGAAAACACGGAGCAGTTCCGCTTTTCCACCCCGGAGCTCTCTCCGGGCGAGCACCTCATCGGGCTGCGCGCGACGGACATCAACGGCAACACGGGAACCGCCAAGCTCGTTGTCCGGATCCCCTGACCGGCCGTTCCGGTAACATTGGCTATCGGTTTTGCATCGGTTGCGTTTATCATTAACAAGAGGATGTTTCCCGGCGCACACGAAACGCAACGGACGTAGCAGGCCGGACGGCAGATCCGGCACCTAAGCCGCCGGAGCGCGATGAACGAGACAGGCCTCGAGGTCAACGATCTCATCCAGATCGAGGTTCTCGGCGGGCGTACGCCCGCATCCTATGCGAGCCGCGTGGAGGGAATCGGCCCGCAAGAGCTGGTGGTCGCCTGGCCGACGGAGAGAAAGCAGCCGGCCCCCATAGCGCCGTCGCAGGTCGTGCGGGTCGTTTTCATCCGCGGGCAGAAAGCCTGGGCGTTCGAGGGAGTGGTGCGCGAGACCAGAAAGGCGCCGCTTCCCGTGCTCGTCATCCGGCCGTCCTCCCCCGCGCGGCTGCTCGAGCGGCGCAGCGATCTGCGCGTCCGCACCCCGGTCGCCGTCACGGCGTCGGAAAAGGTGATATCGCTGTCCGGCTACAAGGACTCGCGTGAACTCACGGCCATCGAGAGCCGCACCCTGACGGTCAGCGCCGGCGGCTTCACCATCCGCCACCGCACGCCCCTGCAAATCGGCACGCTGTTCGATGTGTCGATGCTCCTTCCCGACAGGCCGGACCCTCTGAACGTGACCGCCAGGGTCGTGCGCTGCGACCCCTGCAGTTTCAAGGGGCCGGAGCTTTACGAGATCGGCTTCGCCTACTCCCACATTCCGGAAAGCGCGCGTGCCCGCCTGGTGCGGTTCGTGTTCCGGGCGCAGATCGAAGAAATGGAAGCGGGCGAATAGCGCCGCCCCCGCGCCGCCGCAGGCGGACCGCAACGGCCGGGAAAACGCGCGGGCTCAGTCGTAGACGGAGATCCTGCTGAAGGTCAGTACCAGGAAGGAATCGACTGCGCGGCCGTTCAGGCGCGCCGGCCGGCAGCGCGCCGATGTGATCATCTGGTTGAATTCCGCCAGCAGATTCCGATCGACGGGATACTCGATCACGTTCTGTATCCTGGCCGTTCCGGTGCGGTCGACCTTGGCCACCACCGAAAAGCTGTCGTCTTGCGCGCTGCGCAGGGCGGCCTGGCCGAAATCCACCAGATAGAGGCCGTTGATGTCGGGCCTGGTCGCGGCGATGGGTTTCTTCTGGGCGTCCAGCGGCCGCATTCCCAGATTCTTGAGAACGTCGACCACTACCTGATAGCTCTCGGCCGGCGACATGCCGGCCCTGTCCGGAGAACGGCCCGAAAGATCGACATAGAACTGGTTCAAAGCGACATATATCAGAAAGAAAAGCATGAAGGAGAAGGTCGTGCCCAGAGCACGGGCGAAAAACCACAGGCCCTCGGTCGTGCGCACGCGCGACCAGCGGTACTCGAGGGCCGACCTGAGCTGCGCCGACCACGACTGCTTGGCGGCATTCGAGAGCCGGATCTCGACGAGGTCGCGGAAAAAGGCGGGTGGGGGCACGGATTCCAGCGCGCGCAGCCGCGCCTGCAATTTCGCCAGACGATCGTACTCGTTCCGGCAGCCCGGACAGCGCTCGAGATGCCCGGAAACCTCGGAGACCGTTTCGGCATCGAGCACATCGTCCAGGAACAAGGACAATCGCTTCAAAGCCTCTTTGCACCTCATGGTCCTACCTCCGACCGCTCCGCGACTCTACCCCAACAAGCCGTTCAGGCGGTGCTTGAGCTCCTCTCTCCCGCGCGCGATGCGCGACTTGACCGTCCCGAGGGAAACCTGCAGAGCCGTGGCGATTTCCTCGTAGGAAAGCCCTTCGACATCCCGCATGACCACTGCGATCCGCTGCGCCACCGGGAGTCGCATCAGAGCCCGCTGGATCTCGACATTCATCTCGCGTGCGATCAAGGCTTCTTCGGGGGAGCCGCCCGCCGCCGCCAGGACATCGGCGTAACTCCGCGCCCCGTCCCCGTCGAGCCTCTGCTCGAGCGATACCGTGCCCCGCCGCCTGAGCCTGTTCCACCACCTGCAGCGGTTGGCTGCCGCATTGACGGCGATCCTGTAAACCCATGTCTTCAAAGACGATTGCCATCGGAACCGGGGCAGCTTGCGGAAGACGCAGAGAAAAACCTCCTGCGAGACGTCGAGAGCTTCCTCGCGGTCCCCCAGAATGCGGTAGGTCAAGGTGTAAACCATCGCGTGATACCGCTCGAAGACCTGGTCGAACGAAATCTCCTGCTGCGCCGCATCGCGCTCGGCTTCGGCTTCGAGCGGACGGGGGACGACTTCTTGACTGCAGCTGGTCAACGCCAGCTCATCCGGCAACATCGTGCTCATGGGAGCATCCGTGGCAGCGAGCCTGGAACTCCGAGATACCCCGCCTGCCATGTTAGACACCCGCCCGGTCGGAAAGTTTCATCGAAAACCCACGTCCGAGGCTCGCGCTCGGCCGAAGGGGATTCATCGGCGCGCGGTCGCCGCTGCCAGAATCTCCTCCATCTCCTCGGGAGCCAGCCTCTGGACTTTCTCCAGGCGCTGCGAAATCGCCAGCAGTCTCTTCAGGCTTTCCCCGCCGTCGCCCCGAGCCGGGCGCAGCGCCGCCATCCGGTTTCGGAGCGCGGCAGGATCGGTCCCCGCGGGGGCTTTCTCGATCAGGGTTTCGGTGACGACATAGTGAACCAGTAGCGGCGAATAGTGCTTCCCGACCGCGTAGGCTGCCAGAAAAAGAACTGCAACCACAAGGAAGACAGCCAGCCGGCGCGACAGGTTCATGTTCCTTCCCGTTCGTTTTTGAAGTATACCACGGCGCGCCGCAGCCCGGGCGGCTTGTGATATAATGCGCCGCGGCGCGCTACCGACTCTTCTTGGTGACGGGCGAATGCGGCAAGCCGACAGCATCCTGCAATGCTCCCAATGCCGAAGTGCGGAGATCGACGCTTCGGGAACCTGCAAGGTCTGCGGATATGCCAATACCGTGCCGGCGGATGCGGGCCTGACCCCTGCCTCGGCTGCGGAGGCTGCAGAACCGCCGGCAACGGACCTGTCGGGCGCAGCGTCCGGCCGTGAGCCTGTGCCGGCCGATCTGCCCGAGTGGCGACGGGAGCTCGCGCGGCGCCTGCAGGAGATCAAGCAGAAACGCGAAAATGCAAACTCCTGTACCGGCTTTCAATCGGCAGACACGCCTGCCGGATCGCCCCCGGATGGGGACCTGGGCGGCGAGCAGGCCGAACCGCCATCGCCGGGCCGGCAGGTTGCTGCGCCGTCCGGCCGGCCCGAACCGGTTTGCGAGCCGGGGCCGCCCGCCGAAGCCGACGGCACGGTCGAGGATCTGCGCTCCCTTATCGACCGGGTCTTAAAGAAGGACGCCATGAACGACCAGGAAGCCGTGCCCGGAACGCCCGCATCCCCGATGGATATCGCGGAGGAAACGCTGGCCGGCATCGAGCCCGAGAGCGATCGGCTCATCCTGCTATCGCGCACGTTCTCCGGCCTCGTGGACCTGGTCATCGTCGTGCTCATGGCCAGCGCCATGATCTATGCGGTCGACGTGATCGAAGGGATCGAGATTTTCGATACAGTCAGCTTGCTGCATTACCTGGCGCTGCTGGCCGCCGTCTTCCTGGCCTACTCGGTCTTTTTCCTCGCCTCGGCCAACCAGACAATCGGGATGATGATCACCGACATGCGGATCATCAGCGAAAGCGACGGCCGCACGACCCTGGGCCAGGTCTTCGTGCGCGCGCTTGCGTTCCTGCCCTCGCTGCTGGCCGCGGGAGCCGGCCTGGTGGTCGGGCTCTTCGACCCGCAAGCCCGCTGCCTGCACGACCGCCTTTCCCGCACCCGCGTCATCCGCATCTGAGCTCGGCGACGCGCCGCTCGAGCCCGACGCCCGCCGACAGGCCCTCGACCGCCGCGGCCGGCGCGGGTGCTCGCCATGGATTGATTTTCGCGCCCCGAGAGTGTAAAGTGCCCATTCCCGTGGCTGGCGGAGACGAGGGCATGCAGTGGCTGTTGGCGATTCTGATCATGGGGCTGCTGGTCGGCGGAATCGCGGCGATGTTCATCGCCGCCTCGGTCCTCCTCGGCCCCAAAAAGCGTACGGCGATCAAGGATGATCCCTTCGAGTGCGGATTCTACTCCGAAGGCGTCACCCGGGGACCCGCTCCCGTGCGTTTTTATCTCATGGCCCTGCTTTTCATTCTCTTCGACGTCGAGCTCGCGTTTCTGTTCCCCTGGGCAGTGGTCTATCGCAACCTGGGGCTGTTCGGCTTTCTCGAAATGCTGGTCTTCTTCATCGTGGTGGGAATCGGCTTCGTTTACGCCTGGAAGATAGGTGCCCTGGAATGGGAATAGAGGATCCCTCCCGCATCCAGCAGGAAACCCGTCTACCCCTGGACCTGATGGCGGAGAAGTTCGCCGACCGGGTGCTGGAAGCGCAGCTGTCGCATGGGGACGCCGAGGCCGTAATCCGGCCCGAGGCGCTGATGGAGGTCATGGAATTCCTGAGGGGCGACGAGCGCCTGCTTTTCGACATGCTGTTGGACGTCACGGCGGTCGACTTCCCGGCGCGCGATCCGCGCTTCGATGTCGTCTACCATCTTCTCTCGCTCCGCTTCAACCGCCGGCTGCGCGTCAAGGTGCGCGTGGGCGGCGGGAATCCGGAGCTGCCGTCGCTGACGCCGTTCTGGGGCAATGCCGACTGGCTCGAGCGCGAAGTGTGGGACATGTTCGGGATACGCTTTGCCGGGCATCCCGACCTGAAGCGGATCCTGCTGTACGAGGAATTCCAGGGGCACCCGCTGCGCAAGGATTACCCCATTCGCCGGCGACAGCCGCTGATCGGGCCGAAGAACTAGAGGTGCGCGTGGCGCAAGATCTCATCACACTCACGATCGACGGGCAAACGGTCAGCGTTCCCCGAGGAACATCGGTGCTGGCGGCCGCCAAGGCCGCGGGCATCGACATTCCGTATTATTGCTACCACCCCGGCCTGTCGCCCGTAGGCAGCTGCCGCATGTGCCTGGTGGCCATCGAGAAGATCCCGAAGCTGCAGCCGTCGTGCACCACCCCCGTGGCGGAGGGCATGGTGGTGCATACGCGCACCCCGGAAGCCTTGGCGAACCGGCGCGCCGTGCTCGAATTCCTGCTGCTCAACCACCCGCTCGATTGCCCCGTGTGCGACCAGTCGGGCGAGTGCGAGCTGCAGAACTACTACATGGAACATGGCGCCTACCAGCCGCGTTTCAACGAAAACAAGACGAAACGCAAGAAGGCGGTCCCCATCGGCCCGCACGTGATGCTCGACCAGGAGCGCTGCATCCTCTGCACCCGCTGCGTGCGCTTTACCGCCGAGATCTCCCGGACGGGCGAACTGGGCGTGCACGAGCGCGGTCACCGGAGCGAGATCGACGTCTTCCCCGGGCGCCTGCTCGACAACCCCTACTCGGGCAATGTGGTCGACATCTGCCCCGTGGGCGCGCTTACGGATCGCGACTTCCGCTTCCAGTGCCGCGTCTGGTTCCTGGGCCGGACCCCGTCCATATGCCCCGGCTGCAGCCGCGGTTGCAACATCGAGATCCACTTCAACGAGCGTTACAACCCGCGTTACCACGACCGGCGCGTGCACCGCCTCAAACCGCGCTTCAACCGCGAGGTCAACGGCTACTGGATGTGCGACGAGGGCCGCTATGCCTACCACGCCATCGACGCCGCGGACCGCCTGACGGAGCCCATGGTGCGCGAGGAAGGATCATGGCGCGCCGTGTCCTGGGAAGAGGCCGTCGGCAAGGCGGCGGCTGCCTTGCGCGCGGCTCTCGGGACGCACGGCCCGCAGAGCGTGGCGGTGCTGGCTTCCCCACAGATGACCAACGAGGAACTCTTCTACCTGAAGCTGCTCTTTGCCGGCGCCCTCGGAGTGGACGACATCGAATACCGGGTTCCGCTAAGCCGCCCGGTCTATTCGGACGATTTCCTGATCACGGCCGACAAGAATCCCAATTCCAGGGGCGCGCATATTCTGGGCCTTGCCGGCCGCGGCAGCGAGGCCCTGCTCGAGGATTGCCGGCAGGGCCGCATCCGCTTCCTTTATGTCTGCCACCATGATCTGACGCGCGGCTTTGCCGAGGAAGAGGTGAGCCGGGCTCTGGCCGGCGCGGAATTCGTCGCCTTCCAGGGATCCTGGCGCCATGGGACCGCCGAACTGGCACGCGTCCTCCTGCCAGCGGCGGTCTACGCGGAAAAGGAGGGCACCTTCACCAACGTTCAGGGCCGGGTCCAGAGGATCCACGCGGCGGTTCCGCCCCTTGGGGAGGCGCTGCCGGATCTGGAAATCCTCAGCCGCCTGTCGGCAGCCCTGGGCGTATCCCTGCCGCCGCCCGATCCGGCGCGCATTTTCGAGGCCATGGGCGAGCGCGTGACCGCATTCTGCGGGATGAGCTACGACACCGTTGGAGAGAGCGGGCAGCTGCTGAATCCGGACTGAACCGTCATGTGGGTCGACGCACTGATCATCTTCGCCAAAGCCCTGATCTTCCTCAATGCCGTCCTGATCCTGACCGCACTGCTCACCTGGATGGAACGGAAGCAGTCGGCGGTCATGCAGGACCGCATCGGCGCCAACCGCGCCACGATTTTCGGGGTGCGCGCCATCGGCCTCTTCCACATCGCGGCCGACGCGTTGAAGATGTTTTTCAAGGAGGACTACGTGCCGCGCGGCGCCGACCGCGTGCTGCACACCATCGCCCCTTTCGCGGCGCTGTTTTTCGCGCTGATGAGCTTCGCCGCCATCCCCTTCGGCAGCAGCATCCGGATCGCGGGGCGCGACATCGCCCTCGTCGTCCTGCCGCTGAACGTGGGGCTCCTGTTCGTTTTCGCCATGATGTCGATGGGGATCTACGGAACATTCCTGGCGGGATTTTCCTCCAACAACAAATATGCGTTCCTGGGCGGCCTGCGCGCCTCGAGCCAGATGATCAGCTACGAGATCACCATGGGCGCCACGCTCGTCGGCCTGCTCATGACCTTCGGCACGCTCGATCTCATGGAACTCAATCGGGCCCAGGGGGAGCTCTTGTGGGGCTGGCTGCCGAAGTGGGGCATCGTCCTGCAGCCGCTGGGCTTCCTGCTGTTTCTGACGGCGGGCGTGGCCGAGACCAAGCGCGTGCCGTTCGACCTGCCCGAGGGCGAATCCGAGATCATCGGCTACTTCGTCGAATACAGCAGCATGAAGTTCGGGGCCTTTTTCATGACCGACTTCATCGAGACGATCCTGATCGCCTCCCTGATCACGACCCTGTTTTTCGGCGGCTGGCAGGTTCCCTATCTCCAGGCCGACGGATTTCATTTCCCCGGAGGCCTTGCCTGGACCCTGCATCCCTTGGCGGTGGTGCTGCTGCAAACGGCAGCCTTCGGGATCAAGGTCGTCTTTTTCTGCTGGCTCCTGCTCTTGATCCGCTGGACGCTGCCCCGCTTCCGTTACGATCAGCTGATGCGCCTCGGATGGAAGATCCTGCTGCCGATCTCCATCCTCAACATCTTCCTCACCGCCCTCCTCCTGCTTAAATAGGGACGCTCACCATTTTTGACGGCGACGCCGCAGGCGACGGCCGAAGACCGGAAGAGCGCACTGGGCGGGCTTATCAGAAAAGGTGGGCTCCCGGATCGTGACCTGCAAGGCTCAGCGCCCGCGCGACTGTGGAACCGGCGACAATCCTGCGACTTCGATATCAACGGCGCGGATTGCACTCAATGGTTCCCTGACCATCGAGGGCCGACCTTTCGGCAATGCATGCACCCTGCGCCCGAGACGCGCTTCGAGTTCCGCGACGAAACGCTGATCCCCAAGCGGCCGACCGTTTCGCGCCTGGCGTCGAAGCTGCTCGAGCATGACGCCGTCGTCCTCTCCGATCAACCAGGTAGACCAACCCGCTGCTGCAGCAGGCCGAGGCTCGGGCAATGGAAACAACACAGGATCGCTGCGAACGCCGCAGTGAGCCGCAGCGCTGCTCCATGGATAGTCTTCAGCCTTGCGCACCATAGAGGCGCGCACCGGATTCCGCTCCACGTATCGAATGGCAGCCCACATATGCGATTCATCGAGGGGGCACGAGAAGAACCTCCCCTGCCACAAGCGGCCGGATATTCCGAGCTTTCGATTGACGTATTGCGCGTATCGCGTGTGGACCGGCTTGAACACCGCAGCCAGGCTCTTGACGTCTACCGGAATGCACACAAGGTGTACATGATTGGCCATAAGGCAGTAAGCAAGGATTTGCAACCCAGCCTTGTCGGCATACTCGATCAAAAGCCGCAGATAACGTTGCCGGTCTTCGTCGCTGAAGAATACGTTCTCGCGACGATTGCCCCGCTGAGTGACATGGTGCGCGAGACCGGGAACTACGACTCTGGCGATTCTGGGCATAAGGCAAACCCGCCGGGCAATCGATCCGCCCGAATGGCATCCGGGCCGAGCCGAGGCATACCGCCTCATCCCGGCCCCGTCTATATCTAATCGCGCCGGCCCGAAATGAGCGAAAGATTCGATGAGCGCAGCCTGCGCATCCTGGGTCTCTCGGTGACGGCATTAACTCGCTCGTTCCCGAAATCCTTTGACCTGCAAAAACATACCGCGAATGAACTGGCCTACGGCGGGCTCGGAAGGCAAGAGACAACCGGGAGACAGTCCTTGATCCGCGTTCGCGCCGGAAAACGATGGGAAAATGGTGAGCGTCCCTATTTTAGGATGGAGACGGCGGCGCGCAGCCGCTCGGTGTCTTCGTCATAAGAGCCGGAACCGGGTTCCAGGGGGCGGCCGAAACGCACCGCAACCTTGTGCAGCCGGATGCGGCGGCTGTCCCGGGGCCAGACCTCGTAGGTGCCGCGGATGCCGACCGGGACAAGGGCGGCGCCGGTTTCCCGCGCCAGAATGGCCGCGCCCTTGCGGAATTCCTGCAGCGTGCCGTCGAACGAGCGCCCGCCCTCGGGAAAGATGCACAGAATACGACCGGAGCGCAGTCCCCAGGCACCGATCTTCATCGCGCGCAGCAGGTTGGCATCCGCATCCACCGGAATGACCCCGGCCAGGCGGGCGAGCAGCCCCATGACCCCCTTCTGAAAGATCGCGCTGTAGCCGAGAAAGAAAGTGTGCCGGAAGAGCCGGTACGGCAGAGAGCTGATGACGACCAGGGGATCGATGTAGCTCAGGTGGTTCGGGCAGATCAGGAAAGGCCCGCGCGCGGGCAGATTCTCGCGCCCGCGCACATCGAGGCGCAGGAGCACGCGCATCAGAAGGTAGATCAGCCGCAACACCGAATACTTGAAGATCGTCAGCCAGCGGCCGGCGAAGGCGATCCGGGCATCTTCGTCGCCCGCCAGGGCTTCGGCGGAAAGAATCCTGCTCCAGGTGCCCCGCCCGGTGGCCGGCAGGCCCGGCGCGACTTCCACGCGCTCCTGCAGCCGGACTATCAAGTCCCTGACGGTGTGGAGCTCGACCCCGAAGTCCTCCGGCAATTTCAGATTCAGCGCCCGTTCCAGCCCGGCCAGAAGCTCTACCCTCTCCATCGAATCGAAGCCCAGGTCGAGTTCCAGGTTCATTCCGGGATCGATTTCGACCTTGCGGCGATGGGCTTCTCGCAGGCAGAGGAGCACTTCTTGTCCCACGGGCGATTGCAGCAGCGCCACATCGTCGGCCGACTGCGGTTCCCCGCTGCGCGCCGGCACAGCCTGCGCGAGCGCGCCCGCTTCCAGCATGGCCTTGAGCTCGAGCCGCCTGATCTTGCGGGTGGTCGTGCGCGGCAGAGGCTCGGTCTGTATCTGATAGCTCATGAGCCGCTTGTATCGGGGCAGCTGGTTCGACAGGCGGGCCACCTCGTCGCGGATGACGACGCGCGCATTGGCGATCTTTTTCTCCCTCAGGTATTCGAAGTCGGGCACGATCACGGCATGCAGCTGCTCGCCCCGCTCGGCCGCCCCGCGGCGCGCCACGCCGACCACGGCGATTTCCCGGATGCAGGGACAGCGGCCGTAGTGCGCTTCCAGTTCGTCCGGATAGATGTTCTTGCCGTTGGGCAGTACGATCACCTCCTTCTTCCTTCCGGTGACGAACAGGTTGCCGCGCTCGTCGAGCCGCCCGAGGTCGCCCGAGTACAGCCATCCGTCGCGCAGGACTTCGGCGGTCGCCGCAGGATTCCTGTAGTATCCCTTCATCACCATCGGGCCGCGGATGGCGATTTCGCCTACGCCGCTCTCGTCGGGATCGACGATTCGGATCTCCACGCCGGGCAGGGCGGGGCCCACGGAGCCGATGACATTGTTGTCCACCCGGGTGGTGCTGCAGGCCCCCGAGGTTTCCGTCAGGCCGTACCCCTGGAGAATGGTGAAGCCGAGATCGTAGAAAGCCTGGGCGATCTCCGGATCGAACGCCGACCCGCCGCTGACGAAAAGCCGCATGCGGCTGCCGAAGGCCCGGTGGATCCTCCTGAAAAAAAGCCGGCCCGGGTTGCAGTCCAGGGTTCTGCGGCAGAAGCGGCTCAGCAGGCGCAGGCTATGGAAAGCGCGGCGCGCGACTCCCGCCTTGCGCGCCAGCTCCTCCTCGATGCGCTTGTGCAGGAGATAGAAGAACTGCGGGACGGTCACCAGGATCGTGACCTTCCCCGATTCGAGCGCCTCCAGGATCTCGGCGCGCTTGAGGCTGTCGATGAAATTCACCTGCGCGCCCAGGAGCATGGGCAGCAGCACGTTGATGATCGACGAGAGCACGTGCTGCAGGGGAAGCAGGCAGAGGAGGGTATCGCGCTCGTCCGCATGGATCGCCTGCAGCACCAGGGAAATTTCGCTGACGATATTGCCGTGGGTCAGCATCACGCCTTTGGGGCGCCCGGTCGTGCCCGAGGTGTAGATGATGGTCATGACATCGGCGGGTGTGCTTTCGGGCAGTGCCGGGGCCGGGTCGAGCGCCAGCCCTTCTTCGACGAGCTGTGCCAGGGTCTTGGCCGCGGCCGCGCCCGCCGGCGGCGCATCCAGGCAGATGATGCCGCCGGCCGCCGCGCGGCCCGCCAGCGCTTCCTGCAGCCCGGGCAGGAGCGAGCCGCTCACGAATGTCAGGCGGCACTCCGAGTCTTCGATCAGGTTGCGCCACTCGGCGGGCGAGAGCTGCGCATCCAGCGGCACCACGATCCCGCCGGCCCGGACGATTCCCATATAGGCGATGAACCACTCGGGTCGATTTTCCGAAAGAACCGCGGCGCGCGTCCCGCGCTCCAGGCCCATCCCCAGAAGGCCCTGCGCCACGCCGCGCACCTGTCGCCCGACCTCGCCATAGCTCAGCGTGCGGTAACCCCCTGCCGTCTTCCAGCCGAAGGCGGTCTTTTCGGCGAAGCGCCCGACGGCCTGCTCGAAGCCCGCCCCATAATTCGGGAAGGAAAGATGCAGCGCCATACGGGCAAGAATACGACAGTCACCTGCCGGCCGACAAGCAAGCCACGGTGTCGCAGCCGATTGTCGTGACCCGCCGCCTCACCGTAAGGTCGGAAATGGACGGCCGACGCCTTGGCGGCCGAGTCCCGCACCCGACACTACCCTCTTGAAACTCGGGCGCCGGCAGGCCCCCGTCGTCACGATGCTCTTTTCCCGGCTGTCGGCGGGTTGCAGCCGAGTCGATCTGCCGCCACTGTCGATCCCGCCGCCGGGCTCGCCCATGCCATGCGGGGCGGCTGCCGGCATCGGGCGCGAGCACGGTGATGCCCTGCTACAGCCCCATGAGCCTCTTGGCGAGGCGGACGGCCGAAGCACCGTCCGGGGCGTAGCCGTCGGCGCCGTATTCGTCCGAGAGCCGCTGGTTGAGCACGGCGCCCCCGACCATCACCTTCACCCTGTCCCTCAATCCCTCCGCCCGCAAGGCCGCGATCACATCCTTCATGCGAGGCGCCGTGGTTGTCAGCAACGCCGACATGCCCAGCAGGTCAGGCTCCTTCTCCCTCACCGAGCCGACGAACTGCGCGGCGGAAACGTCCGATCCCAGGCTCCACACCTCGAATCCGGCACCCTCCAGCATGATGCCGACCATCTTCTGGCCGATATCATGAACGTCGCCTTCCACCGTGCCGATGACGACCCTGCCGATCTTCCGGGCGCCTGAGCGCGCAAGCGCCGGCTTCAGGACCTCCAGCGCAGCCGCCATGGCGCGGGATGCCAACAGCATCTCGGGAATGAATTTCAGCCCCTCTTCATATTCGCGGCCCACGGTCTCCATCGCGGGGATCAGGGCCCCGTTCAGGATTTCCTCGCCGCGCAGTTCGGCCAGTGCAGCCCTGGTCAACTGCGCCGCCTTTTCCTCCTCCATGTTTACGATGCTTGCCTTCAGGTCCGAAAGGATGTCCCCGTTCATGACCGATTCACTCTCCTGCGCGCGAGTGGCCGCCAGGGCGCGATCCCCGGCTTTACTGCGCCCGGGAAGCCCGGGGCTGCAGCACGCCGTGTTTTCGCGCGGCATAAACGATGGTGTCGAGTTTGACGAACGGCACTCCCTGCGGCGCCCAGCAGTTCGTGCCCAGGATGCATCGCAGTCCGCTGCCCTCGACGGCGCGGATGACCTCCTTGCATTCGGCCTCGATTTCGTCCGGGGAGCTTGCCGTCAGCGTCGAGGCATAAGGAACAGGATTCTTGCGGTCGCGCGTGCAGGGCGATGCGGCTCCGATGTTTCCGTTGATCGCCTTGGCCCGGGCCCTGCCAGCCTCGTTCTGTTCGACGATCTTCTGCAGGCACAGCTCGATATCCATCGGTCCCAGAAAATAGCAGTCCGCCTGGTTTTGAGCGATCAGATCCAGGCGGTCATGCCAGTTGCCGCACGGGTGAAAAACCACCGGCACGCCCGTTTCCCGCCGGATGGCCTCGATGAACTTCCTTTCCATCGGCTGCGTCAGCTTTTCGTACGCGTCCCGGGAAATGCAGTCACCCGAGGATACCGGATCATTGACCCATACCAGGTCGGCTCCGGCCTCGACCTCCGCCTTGACCATTTCGAGCCACGGCGTAAGGCACAGCTCCATCAGTTCCCGCGCCCAATCGGGATCCCGGGCCACCGTGATGAACCAATTCTGGAATCCCATCATGCAGGCCGCGGTTCTCGACGGGCAGCTGCCCCAGGTCATGATCGGCACCCGCTGCGTCCCGCGCCCGCGCCTGGTCAATTCCTCCTTGAGCCGCCGAATCACATAGAGGACCTTCGGCATGTTGCCATCCTTGCGCGGATCGACCTTCCAGTTGATCTTTTTCATGTCCTCCTTGCTCTTGATGGCGGGTTCCCGGACCATCGGCACGTCGTTTTCCGGATACTTCAGCACCGTTCCCAGGGCCTCCTCGACAGGCCCCATCATGTCGTAGTCGATCACGCAATCGTATTGAAACCTTTCCTGTCCCACTATCTGCGCCTTGACGTAGAGATCCGGATCCTCCCATGCCTGAAGGAAGGTCACGCCCAGATACTCCAGCGGCGCCCAGCGCGGGTAGAAGTGCACCGGCACCCGGTCGGGCTTTTCTCCGTTGAGTGCGGCCATCATGCGCTCCATGGGCGTCATTTCCACGGTCTTTTCGTACATGTAGCACACGGGAACCTCCTGCTTTTCGCGGGTTATTCTGACAGGGAGGCAGGGCCTTGGAAACACATTTTTCCCGCCCCGATCCGTGCCGCGCGCCGGCCGCGATCCATCCGAAAGAATGCTTACGTTCCGCCGCAGTTCCGACTATCATGGCAGCCCATGGGAGAAGCGCAAGCCGGGTTCCACGGCGAAGAGAGGGAGCGCCTGCTGGATCGCGTGCAGGACAAAGCCAGGGCCTTGATGGAGAAATACGGCGGCTGCGGGCAGTGCGTGCTGCTTGCCCTGCAGCAGGAGCTCGATCTCCCCGGCGGGACCGACGCCCTCAAAGCGGCGGGTTTTACCAACCTGGGCGTGGCCCGAATGGGCAACATTTGCGGCGCCCTGATGGGCAGCATCATGGCCATGGGCCTGGCTGCCGGCCGCAGCAGCCTGGATGAACCGATCTACCCGCGCCCCGAGGACGTCGACGAGGTCTATTTCCTGCCCCGGTCGCTGTTGCGGATCCGGGACTTCTATCATTCCTTCGTCCGGGAGTTCGGCAGTGCGTCCTGCCGCGATCTGCAGGTGCGCCTCTTCGGCAGGAGCTACGAGACCGTCGTGATGGACGAGGAAGAAGCATTCCACAAGGCCGGCGGCCACCTGCGTTGCGCCGAGATGGTCGGCAGAACCGCGCGCCTGGCCGCCGAGACCATCCTCGACCTGCCTCGCCGGTAGCAGTTTCGGTGACAGGCTACTCAACCCCGAAGCTTCGACCTGCGAACCCTTTCTGGAGTTTGGGGGTTGAGTAGCCTGTCACCGAAACTCGGGAAGAACTGCGGCGGGGGAAGCAGAACGATGCGCTCGACCAGGTCGCGCACCTCCGCGGGCGAGGGAAGATCCAGCGTCTCGGACGCGCCCAGCCCGCTCAGGCGCTTGCGGGACACCCCGAAAACCTTGGAAAACAGCTGGCGCGGCCCTTCGATCGAGATCGTCAGCCCGAGCTCGTCTCCGTATGCGCGGAATCCCAGCGCGCCGAAAGCCCGCAGCACCTTCTCGCGGGCCGCCGCAGGCGCCAGATAGGGAGCCAGGTCCTGCGGCAGCGGACCTTCGCCCAGCTCGGCGAAGGACCGCCCGGAAGGCGAGCGCAGGAAGACGTGCGCCACGCAGTTCCCTGCGCTCCCGATCCGTTTCCTGCCCGAGCCGGAATGCGGGTTCATGTCAGACCGCCAGCCATGCCTTCAGAGCATCCACGAGACCGGAGCCGGTGGCCGGGTCCGCGCCGGGCCCGGCAGGTTCCCCCATGGCGCTGGCGCCGGCGGTGACATCGCGCGCCGTGGCGCGCAGCACCGCCTTGATTTCGGCCGGAGCCAGACCCGGCCGCTTCTGCAGCAGCAGGGCGCAGACACCGGCGACCTGGGGAGCCGCGGCCGAGGTCCCGCTGAAAAGCGCCCAGCCGTCTTTCGTCCCCGTTTCGTCCTTGCCGGGGAAAGGAATGCCGCCCAGATCGCGGTCGATCTCGCAACCCTTGGGTATGGGCAGGCAGATGTAGACGGCGCGCGGCTGCATCCCGACCAGCCCGCACAGGTCGGGCACACGGCGTCCCGGGTAGATCTGGCTCATGAAGCTCGAGGCGTAATTCGACGCGCGCAGCGCGCCGCCGTTGTCGGCATAGACGCCGCCGATGGAAATCACCTCGGGCATCATCCCGGGGAAGGCGACATGCCCGTTGCCTGCCGAGAAGACCACCGTAACGCCCGAGGCCACCGCCGACAGTATCCGCAGGCGCAGCGGCACCAGGGCCGGCGGCAGCGTGCTCACGCCCGCCAGATGATAACCCCAGCTGCAGGACACCACCCTGGCTCCCAGAGCCACGGCCCGGTCGAAGGCCAGCACGGGATTGCCTCCCATCTTGACTCCAAACACGTCGGCATCGGGCGCACAGGCGAAAATGTTCGCCGCCTCTCCGGTGCCGTGCCCGTTGGTGTCGCGATCGGGCGGGGGCGCGGCATCGGCGGCAGCCACCGGATTGAGCCGGAAACCGTGCGCCTTGAAATACGGATGCACGTAAAAGCCCGTATCCAGCATGGCGACGCGCACCGCCGCGCCGGTGGCGCGGTCGCCGGCGGGCGTCTGCCGCCGGTGGGTCGCCGCGGCATTGGTCAGCATGGCGACATCGCCCGGCACGCGCAGGTGGAAGTACTTGACCGGGGGCGGCAGCGGCGACTGGAAATAGATGGGCGGGCGCTGGATCGCCACATGGAGGGCGCCGGGCACACGGGAGACATCGGGCGGCGGAGCGTCCTTGCGCCCGTCGAAGAATTCGAAGCGCTGCTCGCGCATGCCGGCGCGCAGCGTGCGCGCGCGCTTGCGCAGCGGCGTGCCGAAGACCTGCGCGAAAAGCTCGTACGGCCCCTGCGCCGAGACGCTCGTCCCGGTGTCGTCGACGAAAACGCGGAAGCCGAGCTGCATGAGGCTGCGCGTCACCTCGGCCACCGTGCGCGCCTCCGGGCAGGAGCGCTCCACGTTTTCGACCGCCATCTCCGTCATCATCTCCGCCAGGCCCGCGCCGCTGCGCGGCCGGCACAGCACCTCGAAGGAAACGATCTCTCCCCGTTTCGGGCGGATCTCGCGGTCGACCACGGCAACTTCCACAGGTTCCATGGGAATAGGTGACTTGCGGCCAGCAGGGCTCATGGGCACCTCCTCGAACCCGCACGGGATCACAACCACATCGGAAACCGCTTCTGCCGCAAGTCTATGCGCGCGGCCGCGGCATGGCAAGCGTCAAATTCCGCCGCCTGCAGGCAAAAATCTCTTTTGCCGCCGGATCGTTCAGTGCAAAATCTGATTTTCATGAACGGAGAACAATCCGATGAGACCGGTTATTAAGCTGCTGGACGGCTGGTTGATCGAAAGAATCGTCGGGGAAGCGCGCGAGCTGCTGTGCCGGCTGGGAGTCGAGATCCATAATCCCGGCATCCTGTCGCTGCTTGCCGACCACGGAGCCGACGTGGATCCGGAAAAACGGCACGCGCGCCTGAATCAGGAAATCATCGACCGGGCACTCAAGACGGTGCCGCACGCCTTCAAGCTCTACGATGTTCTCGGCAACGAAACGCACGAGCTTGCGGGCGACAACGTATACTTCACACCGGGCTCCGCGGCCGTCCGCATCCTGGACGGCCGGACGGGCGAGATGCGCAGCCCGGTGACGGACGACTACATCCGATACGTGAAGGTGGTCGGCGGCCTGCAGCATATCGCCGCCCAGAGCACCGCCCTGATTCCGGCCGACGTCCACGAAAGGATCTCCGACAGCTACCGCCTGTACCTGAGCCTGCTCTACGGGGAAAAGCCCGTGATCACGGGAGCCTTCACGATCGAGGGCTTCGAGATCATGAAGGACCTGCAGATCGCGGTCCGCGGCAGCGCCTCCGCGCTCAAGGAGAAGCCGCTGACCGTCTTTTCCTGCTGCCCCACGGCGCCGCTGAAGTGGAGCGACGTGACCAGCCAGAACCTGGTCGACTGCGCGCGCTGGTCGATCCCCGTGGAGTTCGTTTCCATGCCGCTCACGGGATTCATGGCGCCCGTGACCCTGACGGGAAGCCTGATCCAGCAGACGGCCGAGACGCTGAGCGGCCTGGTCATCAGCCAGCTCGTCAATCCCGGCCACCCGGTCCTGTACGGCGGCTCGCCGGCCGTGTTCGACATACGCTACGAAACCACACCCATGGGCGCCGTGGAAACCATGATGCTCGACTGCGCCAACAGCGAGATCGGCAAGTACCTGGGCATGCCCACGCAGGGGTACATGGCCCTCAGCGATGCCAAGCAGCTCGATGCCCAGGCCGGGCTCGAGACCGCCATGGGAGCCACACTCGCGGCGCTGTCGGGGATCAACAGCATTTCCGGACCCGGCATGCTCGACTTCGAAAGCTGCCAGAGCCTCGAGAAGCTGGTCGTGGACAACGAGATCTGCGGCATGGCCTACCGCCTGCTCGCCGGGATCGAGCCGCGCGACGACTTTCCGGCGATCGCGCTCTTCGAGGAGCTGCTGCGCGAGCGCCACCTGCTGATCGCCAAGCACACGCGCCGGCACTTGCGCCATGAAATAACGTTTCCGGGCCCGGTCATCGACCGCGCCAACCGCGCGCGCTGGCTCGAGGAAGGCGGCCTGACCCTGCGCGAGCGTGCCGCCCGCGAAGTGGCGCGCCTCGAGCAGGCCTACACGCCCTCGCGCCTGGCCCCGGAAATCAAGGAAGAACTCACGCGTCTCATGGAGCGTGAAGCGCGCCGCTTCGGCATGGAATCGTTGCCGGCGAGGGAATCATGAGGGAGATCGTGCGCTTCCCCGTCGATGCCGCCCTGCCCGCAGCCGAGGAGGTGCTCGCCAGCCAGGGCATGCCCGCGCGCCCCGCGTTGCCCGAAAAGATCGCGGCCCTGCTGGACGAGGCTCTGCAAATATGCGCCGAGCTGGCCGAGCCGAGGGGGATCATGGCCGATATATCCCGGCAGGACTTCGCAGCGGTCTATGACGGCGAGGGCCTCAATGCGGCCGAAACCCCGCTGCCGGCCATCTCCGAGCGCGCGGACGCCCTTGCGCTTTTCGCCGCTACGCTGGGCGAGCCCGTGAGCGCCAGGATCGGAGCTTTGTTCCAGGCCGACGAGCCGGCCCTGGGATTCATGATCGATGCCGTAGCCTCGCTGGGTGCCGACAGGCTGGCCGACCTCATGGGCCGCCGCTTCCTCGAAATCCTGAGCGCGGAGGCGGGCGGCTGCGCGCCGGCAACGGTGCTGCCTTACAGCCCCGGCTATTGCGGCTGGCACATAACGGCGCAGCGCAAGCTCTTCGAATTCCTGCGGCCCGGGGAGATCGGCATCACGCTCAATTCGAGCTGCCTCATGCAGCCCCTCAAGTCCGTATCCGGCGTCCTGGTGGCGGGCAAGGGTGAAATACACAGGTTCCGCCCGAAATTCTCCTTCTGTGCGGACTGCAAAACCCATGAATGCGTGCAGCGTATGGCATCCGTCCGGGGCGGCTGACGCCGTCCCCCGGCAAGGGGAGTGAATCCATGGACATTCTCAAGCTGATATCCACAAGCCTCGAGCAGGGAGAAGACACGCGCGTGCGCGACCTGGTCCTCGAGGCGATCGCGCGGGAGATCGCGCCCGCCGATATCCTGAACGCGGGCCTGATCGCCGGAATGAACGTCGTCGGGGAAAAGTTCCGGCTGCGCGAGATATTCCTGCCCGAGGTGCTGCTGGCCGCCCGGGCCATGTACGCCGGCATGGAGCCGCTCAAGCCCCTGCTCGTGCAAGAGAGTATCCCGGTACTCGGCAAGGTCGTCATCGGTTCCGTGCGCGGCGACCTGCACGACATCGGGAAGAATCTGGTCGGCATCATGCTCCGGGGCGCCGGGTTCGAGGTCGTCGACCTGGGCACCGACGTCCACCCCGAGCGCTTCGTCGATACCGCCCTCGTTGAGCAGGCGCCGGTGATAGGCATGTCCGCCCTTCTGACCACGACCATGCCCGCGATGAAAGAAGTGGTGGATCTCATCAGGGCGCGCCGGCTCCAGGGCCGGATCAAGACCATCATCGGCGGTGCCGCCGTGTCGGCCGAGTATGCCGGCGAGATCGGCGCCGACGCCTACGCCTTCGACGCCGCCAAGGCGGTGCAGCGTGTCAAGGAAATGATCCTGTAAGCGTGCCCGCCCCATTCGGGCGCGCCGACCTGTTCGAGAGCGAGGATCGAAAATGGAAGACATACGCGAACGGCTGCGCAGCGGCGGCGTGATACTCGGAGACGGTGCCTGGGGCACCCTGCTCATGCAGCGGGGCCTGAGACCGGGCGAGCCGCCGGAAGCCCTGAATCTGTCCCGGCCGGAGATCCTGGAAGAGATCGCCACCCTCTATCTGGAAGCCGGCGCCGAGCTGATCACTACCAACACCTTCGGCGGTTCGCCGCTGAGACTGCGCGCGCACGCGCTGGAAGGGCGCACCGAGGAGATCAACCGCAGGGCGGTCGAGGCGGTGCGCCGCGCGATCGGGGATCAAGCCTGGGTCTCGGCATCGGTCGGTCCCAGCGGCCGGCTGCTCAAGCCTTACGGGGACTGCACGCCGGAGGAGCTCTATGCGAACTTCGAACGCCAGATCGGCGTGCTCATCGCCGCCGGCGCCGACCTGATCTGCGTGGAAACCATGAGCGACCTGACCGAGGCCGCTCTCGCCGTGCGGGCGGCGCGGGCGCTGGCGCCCACCGTCCCGATCATGGCCACAATGACGTTCGAAGACACGCCGCGCGGGTATTACACCGTCATGGGCGTTTCCGTGGCCAAGGCGGCCGCGGGCCTCGAGGAGGCGGGCGCGGATGTCGTGGGCTCCAACTGCGGCAACGGAATCGAAACCATGATCGGGATCGCGCGCGAGTTCCGGAAGCATGCGCGACTGCCGGTAGCGATCCAGGCCAACGCCGGCCTGCCCGTGACGCGCGACGGCGCGCTCGTCTACCCCGAAACCCCGGAATTCGTGGCCGCCAAGGCGGTCGAGCTCCTGGACCTGGGCGTCCGCATCGTCGGAGGTTGCTGCGGCACCACGCCCGACCACATCCGCGCGCTGCGCGCCGTCGTCGACAAGCACCGCGAGAGCGCCCGCGCCTGAAGCGGCATCCGCGGGCGCTGCGCCGGCGGGCCGCCCCGGCACCCGCAGGCTTCGCCCCTGGGGTGTTCCCGCAGAGGCAACATGAGCGCCATCCGCCGCTGGCTCGTGATGACCTGTCTCGCGCTTTCGGGCGGCATCATTTTCATGCTGCCCTTCCTGCGCGAAGTCTATTACATACCCCTGCAACAGGCCCTGCGCGTCTCGAACACGCAGCTCGGGCTGCTGAGCGGCGTCTTCGGCGCGACTTCCATGATCTGCTATTTCCCCGGAGGCTGGCTCGCCGACCGCTTCTCGCCCAGGAAGTTGATGGCTCTGTCGCTGTGGGCTACCGGAGCCGCCGGCCTTTGCTTCGCCGCCTTCCCCTCGTTCGCGGTCTCGATGCTGATCCATGCTTTCTGGGGAGTGAGCATAACCCTGACCTTCTGGTCCGCGCTCATCAAGGCCGTGAGACACTGGGCGCCGGCCGGCGCCCAGGGCAAGGCGTTCGGCATCCTGGAATCCGGGCGCGGGATCGCGGAGCTCGGAAGCTCCACGGCGTTTCTGGCGGTGTTCGCCCGGCTGGGAAGCGGCCCGCGGGCGCTGGCGCGCGTCATCGTCCTCTTCTCCCTCGCCAATATCTTTCTGGGCCTGACGACCTGGTTCGTTATCGATGACGCGTTGAGAAAGGAATCGGCCCAAGAGGTCTTCGGGCGCCCAGTCGGACTGCGGGACGTGCGCGCCGTGCTGCGCATGCGTGCCGTCTGGTTGATCTCGGCCGTGATCCTGACCGCTTATTCCGCCTACTGGGGTGCGTACTATTTCACCCCGTACGCCACCGACGTATTCATGATGAGCGTCGCGCTGGGGGGCGCGATCGGCGTGGGCAAGATGTGGTTGAAGCCTTTCGTGGCGCCGTTGGCCGGCTATGTCGCCGACCGCGCGGGCGTGGCGTGCACGGTGGCCCGCTGCTTCGCGGTCCTGGTGCTGAGCTTCTTCGTTTTCGCCTTCCTGCCGGGCAGGGCCGCACTGGTGCCGGTCCTGATCGCCAACGCCGCGATCGCTTCCGTTGCGATTTTCGCCCAGAGGGGGATCTACTTCGCCCTGCTCGAAGAGGGGGCCGTGCCCCTGCCTGTGACCGGAACCGCCACGGGTTTCGTTTCGGTCGCCGGCTACGCGCCCGACATTTTCATGCCGCTGCTCGGGGGCGTACTGCTCGATCGTTACCCCGGACCGCGCGGTTACAAGCTTCTCTTTCTTTTCATCGCGCTCCAGTGCCTGGGCGGCCTCATGGCGGCGCGCGCCCTGGACCGCGGAGGGAGAGCCGGCCGCCGGCCGTGAGGCTTGGCGGAGAGGACCGGCACCGATACGGCGGCTGTCGAGTGTCACGGGCGATTGAGGTGCTGCTCAGGAACGCCTCTTCGATGATCCTGCACTGGGCCAGTTGCGGCAATGGATGAGACACCTGCAATAATCGGCAGCATACCAGCTTATGCCGGTTCTTTGCGCGGCACCCCGGAGGTCGCCCGTGATAGAATGCGCCGCGGTCGGTCCACGGGCGGTAAACCTCGGCCTGTTTCGGGCAAGAAGTCGGCGGGGATGAGGCATGATCGGCATTGCTGCTGCTTTCAGCTCTCAGCTATCAGCCATCAGCTTCAGCCGGCGAATGAAGGCTGAAAGCTGATTGCAGACGGCTGAGAGCTGATCGCTGACAGCACGCGCGTACCGGAAGAAAAAGCACGGAACAAAAACGTGCCATATTCGGTTCCGGCTCGCCCGGATCGGGCGGAGTGATCCCTGCGTGAAGCGGGGGATGCGACCGGCGCGTCCGGCGGCGGCGGCACTCCCTTGCCGAGGACGCCTACGAGCGGCTGCTCGCAGCCCCGGCGGCGCGCGACGGGGCATCGGCCCGGCAGGTCATGGAGGAGCACGTCCGAGCCACCCGGCAGATGGTTGTCGAAAGCCCGATCGCAAACACGAAGCTGCGCGAAGTTCCCATCGGCGCGTGGCTCCGTCTCCCGGTTTCGAAGCCGGCGGGCCGAGGGCACAGAATCGCAAAGCCGGGCGAGCGGTCGGAATCGCAACAAGCCGCATCCCCATGAAACCGTATCCAAGAGAGTCGATTCCCATGAGAAATCCGTGGAAAGTGATCATCGTCCTGATGCTTGTCTGCGCGCCCCTGCTCTCCGGAGCCGGAAGGATTCCCACGCCCGAGACGGTCTTCGGCTTCCCGCCGGGCGCCGACGACCGGCTGGCCACCTATGACCAGGCGATCGCTTACTTCCGGAAACTCGCGGCGGCGAGCGGGTACGTGAGGCTGCTCGAGGCGGGCAGGACGACCCAGGGGCGCACGATCTATTACGCACTCGTGTCGCATCCCGGGAACCTGGCGCGCATCGATCGCTACCGGGAGATCGCGCAGCGCCTGGCCCATCCGGACGGTCTGAGCGACGATCAGGCGCGCGCCCTGGCACGGCAGGGCAAGGCTTTCGTGCACATCGACGGCGGCTGCCATGCCACCGAGGTGGCGGGACCGCAGATGATCCCCAAGCTGGCCTACGACCTCGTCAGCCGCGCCGACGACGCGCGAATCAAGATGATCCTCGAGAATGTGGTCGCCATGCTGTGGCCCACCATGAACCCCGACGGCCAGCAGATGGTCGGCGAGTGGCATGCGCAGAATCTGGGAACGGCCTACGAACAGTCGAGCCTGCCGCGCCTTTACCAGGAATACGTGGGTCACGACAACAACCGCGACGGCTACATGCTCAACATGATCGAATCGCGCGTCATGGAGCACTTCTGGCGCCGGTGGGAGCCGCATATCATTTACGTCCATCACCAGACGGCCCCGTTTCCCGCGCGCATCTGGCTGCCGCCCTTCTCCGAGCCGGTGGGCCTCGAAGCGCCGGCGCTCGTCGCGCGCGAGGTGAACATGATCGGCATGGCGATCGCCAAGGGCCTGGATGAACATGGGCAGGTCGGCGCCACGCACATGGGCACCTCCTACGACGCCTGGTACCCCGGATATGTCGACTATGCGCCGGTTTTCAAGAACATTCCGGCATTCTGGACGGAAACCGCGGGGAACATGGCGCGGGCGCGCCAGTACACGATCGAGGATTTCCCGCAGAACTTCCGCGACCTGCGGCCGACGAGCCTGTACTCGAGCCCGTGGCCGCCGGGCTGGTGGCGCCTCGGCGACGCCGTGGCCTACAACGAGACTGCATCGCTGGCTGTCCTCGAGTACGCCGCCCGATATCGGGAATCGCTGCTGTACAACCGCTACCAGGCCGGCCGGGACCAGATCGCGCGCGGCAGGAAGGTTCCGCCCTACGCCTATGTCATCCCGCAAGAGCAGCGGGATCCGGTGGCTCCGGTCGAGCTGCTCCGCCGCCTGGCATTCGCAGGCGTCCGCATCCTGCAACTGACCGAGCCGTTCGCCCTCGGCGGCACCGTCTGTCCCGCGGGCACCTGGGTGATCCCGACCGACCAGGAATTCGGCGCGCTCGTGCGCGAGCTGCTCGACATCCAGAAATACCCGGACCTGCGCCAGTATCCGGGCGGGCCTCCAATGCGGCCCTACGACGCCGCCGGCTGGACCCTGCCGCTGCAGATGGGAATTCGATGGCAGGCTCTCTCGGCGCCGCTCCCCGACGAGGCCCGGAGCCGCACGAAGCTCCTCGGCCCGCCGCCCGATCCGAAATCGAAGCCCTTCCCCTACGA
>CAZHQK010000068.1:0-2725 GCA_964534795.1 uncultured Acidobacteriota bacterium | reverse complement strand
CCGACGGCCTGCCTTGCGCCGGATCGCTTCCCGCACCACGTTGCGGGTGATCCCGAAAAGCCATGCCGCCAGATGCCGCTCGTCTCGCATCGAATCCAGTTTACGGCAGGCCCGCACGAAGGTTTCCTGAACGAGCTCCTCCGCTTCCGCCCGATTACCGATCATCCCGAAGGCGAACCTGCATAGCGGCCCGTAGTATCTCTCGAAGATCCGGCGATACGCCTCCTCATCACCCGCGCGCGCACGCGCGACGACCGTCGGGATTGCCTCTTCTACCAAGAGTTCACACCGACCCTTCATTGGATGGCGCCCGATCGCCGGCCTCACTGCCGGATCTCTGTCGGCCCTGCAGGGCTCTACGATCGGCCGATCGCCTTTCTCCGGGTTCGTTGCACTCACCCGGAGCTGCCAGCTTCCGTCCCTCCGGGACGGGCGCGTCGCCCATTGCCGCGGCATTGGCCGGCGGCGTGCTCAGTTCTTCGTCAGGCTCACCCGGCCCGAAACCGAACTGATCCGGATGCGGCATGCCCCGGAGCCCAGCCTGCCGCGCGCCGAGCGCCCCGGCCCGTAACGCCTCTCGATCACCTCCAGGGGAAAATCGGTTTTGAGCGAGCCGCTGATGGTCGACATCTCGACGTAGGCGTCCAGGTCCGCGGGAGCCCGCACGCTGACGTTGCCGCTCACGGCGCTGAACTTCATGTCCCTGCCGCCCTCCAGCCGCACAATGTGAACATCGACGTTGCCGCTCACCGCCGAGGCGCTCACACTGCCCGTCACATCCGCTATGGTCACGTTGCCGCTCACGGCTTCGGCCCGGATCTTGCCGGAAACCCGGCGGATCTCGACGTTGCCGCTCACCGAGGAAATCCCCTCGAAATTGAAAGAAACTTCCTGCGGCACGCGCACCTCGAAGTTGACGCCGGCGTCGGTATTCCCGAACTCGGGGTAGCGCACGCGCACCTCCACGCGCCCGGGAGCACTCAGATCCTCGATCTCCACACGGTCGCGATCCCTTCCTTCCTTGTACCCCAGGACCACGACTTCGGCGCCGCCGTAGCCGGTGACGGTGACGTTCCCCGAAACGTTGCGGATCTTGATCACCCCTCCCTGCTCGAGAGGGTAGCTCTTCTGGAAGTCCTGGGCCGCGGCGCCCGCCGCAAGCACCAGAACGGCCGTCCCCAGCAGCACGGCAGCCACTCGATGGTCTCGCCTCATGTCACGCCCTCCTGTCGAGAATTCCCGAGAATCCCCACATCTGTGAGTGGCGCAATTTACGGAAAGGTTTCAAGTATTTGCGGGCCGGCCCGCGATTCACATCCACCGATGCAGCTTCGAGCCGGGTGCAGCCACGATGGTCTCGCCTCGCTCGGGGCCGGTCGAGATGATCGAGATCTCGGTTTCGACCAGATCGGAGATCCGCTCGAGGTACTCGCGCGCGCGCAAGGGCAGGTCTTCGAAAGCCCGGATTCCGGCCGTCCTGCCTTCCCAGCCGGGCAGGGTCAGGTACTCGGGACGGCACTGCTCGAGCACGCTCACGCTCGGCGGGAATTCCGAAAGCAGGCTGCCCTTGTACCGGTAGCCGGTGCACAGCAGGATCTCCTTCATGCCGTCGAGCACGTCGAGCTTGGTGATGACCAGGGTTTCGAGATTATTGATCAGCCTGGCGTAGTGAACCACCACGGCGTCGAACCAGCCGCACCGGCGCGGCCTGCCCGTCGAGGCCCCATATTCCCGCCCCCGGCAGCGGATCGCCTCGCCCGCGTCGCCGGCAAGCTCGGTCGGCAGCGGCCCTTCCCCGACCCGCGTCGTGTAGGCCTTGGCGATGCCGATGACGCCGTCGATGCGCGTGGGTCCGACGCCGGTACCGGTGCATGCCCCCCCGGCCGAGGCGCTCGAGGCGGTGACGAACGGATAGGTGCCGTGATCCACGTCCAGGAGAGTTCCCTGCGCACCTTCGAAAAGGACGCGCTTGCCTTCATCGATGGCACGGTTGAGGAACTCGGGCAGCGAAACGATATACCCCTCAAGCTCACGGGCGAGCGCCGTCGTACGCTCGAAAAGCGGTTCGAGCGAAACCCGCCCCCGCAGGCCCGGGCACCGCGATTCCTTCTCACGCAGGTTCTCTTCGAGCAGCTCGCGCAACAGCTCGGGCTCGAACAGATCACATATGCGCACGCCGCGCCGGCCCATCTTGTCTTCGTAGGCCGGCCCGATGCCGCGCAGGGTCGTGCCGATGCGCCTGGCGCGCCGCCGCTCTTCGTCGACTTCCTCGACCGCGCGATGGTAGTCGAGAATCACGTGGGCGCGGTTGCTCACGAACAGCCGGCCCTCGCAATCGATGCCGGCTGCGCGGAGATCCTCGATTTCGCGCTTCAAGGCCTGCAGGTCGACGACTACGCCGTTGCCGATGACGCAGATCTTGTCGGGACGGAGGATTCCCGAAGGTATCAGATGAAGGATGTAAGTCTTTCCCGACAGGGTGACCGTGTGGCCCGCATTGTGCCCACCCTGATACCGAGCGACAATGTCGAAGTGCTCGGTCATCAGGTCGACGATCTTTCCCTTGCCTTCGTCACCCCATTGGGCTCCCACCACGACCAGGTTGGCCATCAGGCACTCAGCGCTGGGGGGCGTTCTCCAGGTGGCTGTCGATCATTCTGGAAATCATCTCTTTGGAGGTGTTGCCGACGATCTGTTCCTTGACCGCCCCGTCCTTGAAAAGCAG
>CAZHQK010000067.1:0-12835 GCA_964534795.1 uncultured Acidobacteriota bacterium | reverse complement strand
TCCAGTAGGTGAAGTGAGAGGGCTGAAGTGTAATGGACGATCTGAAATCGATTGAAATCGATTACGGCAATATTGGGCGATAAGTCCTTGGTTTCCAACAGATTCTATGATTTCATTAGATCCTCAATGGGACAGCAGTGGGACGCTCACCATTTTTCGGCTAAAATGGTGAGCGTCCCTATTTTCCTATTTTCACGGCTGGGGGATTATCCCTCGGATGCGATCATGTCGTCATATTCCGCCTCGAAGCGAAGCTTGTGAGCCGCTTCTTCCAGAGCCAGCGCCTGGAAGACCTCCTTCAATTGATTGTCGGCGACGCTTCCGGCCATATCCAGATACAGCTTGCGAGCGGCCTCCTCTTTTTTCATCGCCACGATCAGCGCGCTGCGGTAATCGAGGTCTGCGTCGGGCGAGACCTCCACCAGGTAGTCGGCAATCTTCAAGTCCGTCACCTGACCGAAGCGGGGCTTGAACTCGGTGCCCGCCCGGATCGCCTCGAGTCTGGCCTTGTGCCCCATTTCCTCGCGCGCGAAGCCTTCGAGGGCCTGTTTCATTCCGGGCGTCCTGGCCTGTCGCGCCAGGCGCGCATAAAAGTCGGCCGCGGTCTGTTCCTCGCCGATGGCAAAGGCAATGACATCATCGACTGACTTCCACTGATTCAATGCGTTCTCCTTATGGTTTCATTGCGAACCGGGGATTGGCGCGCCCCGGCTAAGCTGCACGCGGTCCTGCCCAGTCCGGCCGTTACCGGCAATGCCCGCACTCGGGCCTCCGGCCGGACTGCCGGCAGTCGGCCTTCACGAGCCGTAGCTCGCCGGCTGCGCCTGTTATAATGCTCCCGATGCCGGGAGTGAAGGGAAAAACATTCTCCAGCGGTCACTCGCTTCGGCGAAGGGTCCGCCCGAGGTCCGACGGCGTCAAGGGCAGGACGCAGCAAAACAGGGAATATCCCCATCAGGAGGTCGTTATGCGAAAGATCGCGTGGATGTCTGTGGCACTGGCGGTATCGGCCGCGACGGTCGTGGCGCAGAAGCCCGGGCGCCGGATGATCGACCTGACATATCCCTTTTCCTCCGAGACCATCTACTGGCCGACGGCCGAAGGATTCCGGCTGCAGGTTGATTCCGTGGGCGTGACCGATAAAGGTTACTATTACTCGGCCTACCGTTTCTCGGCCTCGGAGCACGGCGGCACCCACATGGATGCCCCGGTCCATTTCGCCGAGGGCAAGCCCGCCGTGGACCAGATCCCGCTCGAGCGGCTGATCGCGCCCGGCGTGGTCGTCGATGTCGAGAAGAAGGCGGCCGCCGACCGCGACTACCAGATCACGGCCGAGGACCTGATCGAGTGGGAGAAGCAGAACGGCCGCATCCCGGACGGCTGCATTCTGCTATTCCGCACCGGCTGGGGCAAGTTCTATCCCGATGCGAAGAAATATCTGGGAACCGACCGCAAGGGCGCCGCGGCGGTGGCCGAGCTGCACTTCCCCGGCATCGGCCCTTCGGCCGCCCGCTGGCTGGTGGCCAACCGCAGGATAGCCGGCGTAGGCATCGACACCGCCAGCATCGATTACGGCCAGTCGCAGCTGTTCGAGACGCACCGGATTCTCTACCAGGAAGGGTTGATCGCGTTCGAGAATATCGCGCGCATGGAAGAGTTGCCCGTGAAGGGATTCCAGATCATCGCCCTGCCGATGAAGATCAAAGGGGGCAGCGGCGCCCCCGTGCGCATGGTCGCGATCATCGACTAGTTCCTGCCCGCCCCCGTGCGCGGGGCGCAGGAATCGGCGCCTACGACTGCGACATCTGCCGCTCGATGATCTGGATATACTCGCCCGAAGTGTAGACCTCGAAAGCGAACCTGGAGGGCTCGAGTTTCGGGTAATTGCCGGCGCGCTGGCGCACCCGATACAGCTCGAAGGTGTACGTATAGTAGTCGAGCAGGAACTCTTCGGCGATGCAGGTGAAGGGGGGAAGCTCGGAAAAGACGGTATCCAGGCCCAGGGCGCGCGCGAAGATGTTGCGGTAGTCCGTGACCCCCCAGGCGCGCAGCTTCTCGGCGACCGGTGCCGGCGTGTTGTCGATCAGGAGGGCGGCGAGACTCTGGGCCGTAATGCCGGCCTGGCGCAGCTCCCGGCGGCGCCCGACGAAGTCGAGGCACTGGTCGATCCAGCGCAGCAGATCCTTGCCGATGCACCACAGCATGCGGATTTCGCAGTACTTCGCCAGGAGCAGCTTTCTCCGGACGTGAGCCGCCGCGTTCCTGTCGGGCGGCGGTTCGCGCGGCGCGATCGCCGCCGTGGTTGTCCCCGCCAGCATACGCACCGGGTCGAGGGCATTGGAAAAAGGATGGAGAATCAGAGGCGGCAGCACCCAAACGGTGTCGCTCCCCTGTTTCGCTGCAGCCATGCAGCGCTTATCGTCCGGCGCACGGCGGTTCCTTAGCCCGTGACCCGAGAAGAACACTGCAGCAATCGCCGCAAATGTACGAAGAGTGTATCGGAGACCCCGGTGTGCCGGAGCCCCCGGGGTGAATCCAGCCGGGGAGGGGAGAGATGGACTCCTGTGACGTGGTGATTGTGGGCGGAGGGCCGGCGGGTTCCTCGTGCGCCTGGAAGCTCAGGAATTCCGGCCTCGACGTCATGATGCTCGACAAGCAGAAATTCCCGCGCGACAAGGCCTGCAGCGGCTGGATCACGCCGGGAGTGCTGCTCGAACTCGGGCTGGACGCCGCGGAGTACGCCAAGGGGCGGGTGCTGCAGCCGATCTTCGGTTTCCGCACCTGCTGCATGGGCGGGCCGATGGTCGAGACGCGCTACGACCATCCCGTGGGCTACGGCGTGCGGCGCTGCGAGTTCGATCAGTACCTCGTGGAACGTGCCGGCGTCTGGCTTCAGGACGGCGAGGATCTCACCAGCCTGGAGCGCACCGACGGCGGCTGGGTCATCAACAGGGGCCTCAAGGCCGCCGTGGTCGTAGGCGCCGGCGGGCACTTCTGCCCCGTGGCGCAGCACCTGGGAGCGCGGCCCGCCTCGGAGCCCGCCGTGATTGCCAAGGAAGTGGAGTATCGCCTGGACGAGGCCGCGCTGGATGGATGCGCCGTGGAACCCGGCATGCCGGAACTCTACTTTTTCCCCGACATGAAAGGCTTCGGCTGGTGCCTGCGCAAAGGCGACTATATCAACGTCGGCCTGCGGCGCAAGGATCGGGCCCACTTCAGCGGCTACGCGACCCTCTTTCTCAACCTTCTGCGGGAGCGCCACAAGATCCCGGCCGATTTCCCGAACACCCTGGAGGGGCAACCTTACCTGTTCTACGGCCCGTCGACGCGCGCCCTGGTCGGCGATCGGGTGCTCCTGGTCGGCGATGCAGCGGGCCTGGCCTACGAGCACAGCGGCGAGGGCATCCGCCCGGCGATCGAATCCGGACTGCTCGCCGGCAAGACCCTGCTCGATGCCCGGGGCGACTACAGCCGGGAGCGGCTCGAGCCGTACCGCACCGGTCTCATGCGGCGTCTCGAGAGCGCCAGAGCCGGCAGGATGGAGAAGGTCTTCCGCGCATTGCCGGCGCGTTTGCAGGGCTTCCTGGCGCGCAGGATGCTGGCCTCGATCCGCTTCTCGCGCGACATACTGCTGAACCGCTGGTTCCTGCACGCGGACGAGCCGGCGCTGGTTTACTGAGGCCGGCCCGCAGGGGGCGCCGGGCTACCGGGCGCGCGCGAAAAGCTCGTCGGTCTTGGCCGCCATCACGAAATCGTTGCGGTGCAGCCCGCCGATCTTGTGGGTCCAGAAGCTCACGGTCACGCGCCCCCATTCGGTCAGGATGGCCGGGTGATGGCCCTCCTGCTCGGCGAGCTCGCCCACCCGGACGGTGAAGGCCAGCGCCTCGGCAAAATCGCGGAAGCCGAAGACCCGCTCCAGACGGGCGATGCCGTCGCGCACGACCACATCCCAGTCGGGAACCTGCGGTTTCCATTGGGCGATCTCGGCTTCAGTCGCGCGCGGGGCTCCCACCCGGCACGCCTCGCATTTCTCCTGCTGCAACGTCATCTCGGTTTCCTCCGGGTCGTGGTTTGCGATGGTTCAATATACCTTCTTCTGCGTAGTCCGCAAGGGACACGCCGGGGGTCAGCAGCAGCGCGTGGCCCGCGCGCGGGAACTCGTGCACTATGGCTTGCGGAATGCGGGAAGCAAGATAGCGCGCCTGGCGTATCGAGGGGACCAGCTTGTCCCGCCCGGCCGCGAGGATCACGGTGGGGACGGCGATCTCGCCCAGGCGGCCGCGGACGTCGGCGCGCTCGACGAGCTCCAGCCTGCGGCAGTAGGCGCGCAGGTCGACGCTGCGGACGATCTCGCGGTAGCGCTGCAAGTCGGCAGGAGCGATGCCTTCGCGCGCGAGAGTGCGATCGGCCGCGCAGTCCTTGATGCGGCAGGCGAGGCGGTAGCGCAGCAGCGGCGCCAGCGCGCGCGCCGCGCGGATGCGCAGGCGGCACGGGTAGCGGGCGAAGGTGTTGACCAGGATCAGGCGGCGCACCCGTTCCGGGTACTCCAGGACGTAGTGCATCGCCAGGACGCCGCCGAACGATTCCCCGACCACCAGGATCGAGCGCGGCGCTTCGCCTTCCGTCCCTTCGCCGAGCTCGCGCACGAGATCGGGTATGTCGAATTCGCCCGCGGCACGGAATCGCCAGGCGACCGGCCGGTAGCGCTCGGACAGCGCGCCGATCTGACGGTAATAGAGGAGGCCGGTGCCGTCCAGCCCCGGAATCAGCAGCGCCAGGGGTTTGCCGCCCGCCATGGATATCCGCGCTCCCTTCGGCCGGGCCCTTGCCGGCGCCCGGCAACCGATTAGCGGCGGCGCTGGTCCGCCCGGCCGGGCGGTGCTATATTAGCAGCCCTTCAGACGCTTGGAGGTCGGGTCTTTGCCGTTTCCGCCTTCCGGAGGCGATCTTTCGTCTGTCTCCGGCAAGAAGTCGACAGGCGTGGAGAGTGATCGTCGTTGCCGCCCCAAGCTCTCAGCATGCAGCAATCAGGCTGCGTCGATGGGAGGGCGATGCCTGAAAGCTGATTGCCGAAAGCCGACGGCACCTGCATAATGGGGCAAGACTGCCGGATGCCTTTGTTTCCATGGGCTCCGGCTCGTCCGGGTTGGACTCAGGAGGCGCAAGCCATGATTCGCAAAGCCGCATTGCTTCTCGCAGCATCGGCCGCTCTCGCATTTGCGGGCAGCGCGCCGCGCGTGCCCACCGTCGACGACCTGCTCTCGGTGCGCAGCGCGGGCGCGCCCCAGATTTCGCCCGACGGGCGGCGCGTGGCCTACACCGTTTCGGAAGCCGATTTCCAGCAGGACGCATTCATTACCCAGATATGGATCGCCGACACGGCCGATGGCAGGGCATATCAATTGACGCGCGGCGACAAGGGCGCCTCGAACCCGCGCTGGTCTCCGGACGGCACGCGCCTGGCCTTCACCAGCGCGCGCAGCGGCAGAAACCAGATCTTCGTCATCCGGCCCGACGGCGGCGAGGCGCAGCGCCTGACCGACTGCGAGAGCGCCGTCGAAAGCTTCGCCTGGTCGCCGGACGGCAGGCTGATAGCCTTCACCGCAGCCGAGCCGGCGCCCCGGTTCATGAAGGATCGCAAGGAGCATTACGGCGATTACAGCGTCGTCCGGCGCGAATACAGTTTCGTGCAGCTCTGGACCGTGGCCGTGGATGAGGCCCAGGCGTCGCCGGCGGCGGGGGTGCAGCGGACCAAGGGCAACGACTTCAGCGTCGGCTCCTTCGACTGGTCGCCCGACGGCACCCGGATCGCGTTCAGCGCCACCGTCAATCCCGATCTCATCCAGGGGCACACGGCCGACATATATGTCCTGAACCTGGCCGACGACAGCATCCGCAAGGCGGTCTCCCAGCCGGGCCCGGACAACAACCCGCACTGGTCGCCCGACGGCAGGCAGATCGTCTTTTCGAGCTACATGGGGAGGGCGGACTACAATGCGCGCAATTCCAGGCTGGCCGTGGTGCCGGCCGAAGGCGGCACGCCGCGCTCGCTCACCGACGCGTTCGACGAGAACCCCGGGTTCGTCGAGTGGAACGGCGACGGGATCTATTTTTCCGGCTCGCAGAAAACCGCCTCCCATCTTTTCCGCGTCGACCCGGCGACCGGGCGCATCGTTCGCATCAGCTCTCCCGACGAGCTGATGGCGTCGTCTTTCTCGCTGGCGCGCGACGGGCGGCGCCTGGCCTGCCTGATCGCTTCCCCCACGTCCCTGGCCGAAGTCTGCGTTTCGGAGGTCGACCGGTTCACGCCCCGCGCCCTGACGCGCATGAGCGACCAGGCGCGGCAATTCGTTCTCGGGACCAGGGAGGTCATTTCATGGAAGAGCCAGGACGGCACGGTCATCGAAGGGGTGCTCATCAAGCCCGCCGATTTCACCCCGACCCGCAGGTACCCGCTGCTGTGCATCATCCACGGCGGACCGACGGCAATAGACCGTCCGGCGCTGCTGGCGCCCGATACGCGCTACTACCCCAGCGACATCTGGGCCGCGCGCGGCGCCCTGATCCTCAAGGTCAATTACCGCGGCAGCGCCGGCTACGGCGAGAAGTTCCGCATGCTCAACTATCGCAATCTCGGGGTCGGCGATGCCTGGGACGTGATTTCCGGCGTCGACTACCTCGTCGGAAAAGGATGGGTCGATCCCAAGAGGGTCGGCTGCATGGGATGGAGCCAGGGGGGCTACATCTCCGCCTTCCTGACGACCTCCTCGGACCGCTTCGCCGCCATCTCGGTGGGGGCGGGCATTTCGAACTGGGCGACATATTATTACAACACCGACATCACCCAGTTCACGATCAACTACCTGGGCGACGATCCGGCCGACGATCCCGAGATCTACCGCAAGACCTCCCCCATGTCCTACATCAAGAATGCCAGGACCCCCACGCTGATCCAGCACGGGGAGTTCGACCGCCGCGTGCCCATCCCCAACGCCTACGAACTGCGCCAGGGGCTGGAAAACCAGGGAGTCAAGGTGGAGATGATCGTCTACGCCGGTTTCGGCCACGGCATCACCAAGCCGAAATCGCAGCGCGCCGTGATGCAGCACAATCTGGCATGGTTCAACCACTACATCTTCGGCGATCCCATGCCCGATTTCACCCGGCCGGAGATTCCGCAGAAGGATGCGAGGATTTCCGGACCCGAAGACTGAAACCTCGAGGAATGGAGCGCGATCGATGGTGACTTTCGACGATGTGGCCGCGGCGGCCAAACGGCTGGAGGGTGTGGCCCACCTGACGCCCGTGGGCGTGTCGCGCCTGTTGAATCAGGCGTGCGGCAACGAGATTTTTCTCAAGTGCGAGAACCTGCAGCGTGCCGGCTCTTTCAAGTTCCGCGGGGCCTACAACGCGGTCAGCCGCCTCGAGGACGAGCGCAAGGCGCGCGGCATCATCACCTATTCCTCCGGCAATCACGCACAGGCGCTGGCGCGCGTGTGCCGGATGCAGGCGATCCATGTGACCATCGTGATGCCGCAAGGGGCTTCCAGGATGAAGCTCGAGGCTGCACGCGACTACGGCGCCGAGATCGTGCTTCACGACCCTGCGACCAGCAGCCGCGAGGAGATCGCCCGGGAGCTGGCGGACAAACACGGCTACACCGTGATCCCGCCCTTCGACCACCCCGATATCATCGCCGGGCAGGGAACGGCCGCCATGGAACTGTTCCAGATGACCGGGCCGCTCGATTACCTCTTCGTTCCCTGCGGCGGCGGGGGGCTGCTGAGCGGCTCGGCCATCGCCGCCCGCCATCTGGCTCCCGATTGCAAGGTCATCGGGGTGGAGCCGGAAGCCGGGGACGACGGCGTGCGCTCGTTCCGCAGCGGCACCCTGCAGAGGGTCCACAACCCGCAGACGATCGCCGACGGCGCGCGCACACCCTCCCTGGGGGAGCACACCTTTCCCATCATCCGCCGCTGCGTCGACGACATGATTGCGGTCTCCGACGCCGACCTGATCCGGACCATGTATTTCGTCTGGACGCGCATGAAGCTGGTGGTCGAGCCGACAGGCGTGCTGGGCCTGGCTGCCGTTTTCAACCGGCGATATCCGGTCGCGGGCAGGCGCGTCGGCGCCATTCTCAGCGGGGGGAACGTGGATCCGGCGGCGGCGGGCCGCTGGTTCGAAGAGCAGGCGGCGGGCTGAAACGGGCCGATGCCGCCCGGCGAGCCGAACATTTCCCGCAACGGTACCGATCGGCATTCCCGAGGCGCGTCCGTGCGATTGCGGCCGGATCCATGACGGCGCCGGCGAACGCCGGAAAACCCGGGCGGTCCGTCCCCTGCTTCGCGACCGGAGGCGGTCCGCAAGGAAAAGAGGCGGCGCACCCCTGCCTGCGGGCAGGTTCAGACGACGTTCGCCTCGCGCGCGGGGACTCCGCGGGCGAAGCGGTCGAGGCGCAGCGGGGCGATATCGAGCGTGCGCGCCCTGCCGAAGACGATCTCCTCGGCCACCAGCCTGCCCGTCACGGGAGCATGCTGGAAGCCGTGCCCGCTGAAGCCGTTGGCCAGGAAGAGCCCTTCCATACCTTCGACTCTGCCCAGAATCGGGTGAGCGTCGGGGCTCATTTCGTACAGGCCGGCCCAGGCGCGGTTGACGGCGGCGTCTCCCAGTTGCGGGTAGCGTCGCAGGGCCGTTGCCAGAACCCTCTCCAGGAATGCGGGGTTCACGTCGAGATTGAAACCGGGCATCTCTTCCGGGTCGCCCATTCCCATGAGTACGCCGCCGCTTTCGCGGTGGCAGTAGAAGGTCGTGGTGAAATCGATAACCATCAGGAAATCCGGCGGCGCGGCGGAGAATGGGTGAGTAGTGTAGACGTGCCTGCGCTCGGGATGCACCGGGAGGTCGACGCCGGCCCAGGCGGCGACCTCGCGCGCCCAGGGACCGGCGGCGTTCACCACGGCGCCGCAGGGGATGAAGCCCGCACTCGTATAGACCCCTTCCACTCTGCCGCGGCGGACGCGCAGGCCGGCGGCCGCCACTCCCGTGCGGATCCCCACGCCCAGGCGGCGCGCCGCCGCCGCGTAACCCTGCGTCATGCCGTGAGGGTCGGCGATTCCGTCCCGGGGGCAATAGGCGGCGCCGATCACGCCCTCCAGGTCCAGATAGGGAGCGAGCTGCGCCGCGGCGCCGGGATCCAGGAGCTGCGAGGGCACCCCGAGGCGGTTCTGCAGGGCGATGGAGGCACGGAAGGCCTCGAGTTCCTCGGGGCACGTGAGCAGGAAGAGATAGCCGTCCTGGTGGACGTCCACCGCGCAGCCGGTCTCCGACTCGAAGTTCAATATCATGCGGATGCTTTCGAGCGAGAGCCGTATGTTGATTTCGGTGGAAAACTGGTGGCGGAAACCGCCGGCGCAGCGCCCGGTCGAACCGGTTCCGAGCATATCCGCGCGCTCGATCAGAACCACGCGGCCGGCGCGCAGCAGTGCGAGGTGATACGCGGTGCTGAGGCCCACGATGCCTCCGCCGATCACCACGACGTCGGGAGAATGTTCAGTCATGGGGGCCCTCGCCCCGCTTCATGATCGGGCCTGTCGGGTTGCAACTCATGGGGATGCGCCTCGACGGGGGCTGCCGGACGCTCACTCACCGACGAGCTGGAAAACGAGCTCGCGCTCCCGCGGGCGGTTGTCGAAGTCGACAAGCACGAGCTGCTGCCATGTGCCGAGCATGAGGCGGCCGTTTTCGAAGGGGACGGCCAGACCGGGCTTGAGCAGGGCGGCGCGCACGTGACTGTAGCCGTTGCCGTCACCCCAGCGCTTGTCGTGTTCGTAACGGATCGACTTGGGGACCGCGCGCTCGATGGCGGCGCGCAGATCGGCGATCGCTCCCGATTCGAATTCGATCGTGGTGATTGCGGCCGTCGAGCCGGGGACGAATGCAGACAGGATGCCCTTCCGCAGGCCGCTCTTTGCGAGCGCCTTCTCGGCCAGCGGGGTGATGTCGACAACGTCGGCATCACCCCGGCTGCTGATTCTTTCGCGGTGGGTGTATACGCCCACGCCTACTTGAGTTCTTCCTGGGCCTTGGCCAGGACCTTGTCCAGTCCGGTCAGGGACCCGCGGTTGCTGGCTTTGTAGATATTTTCCAGATGCTGCCTGGCGGCGGCCGAAGTCGAGCCGTTGAGCAGATATGCCTTAGCGAAGTTCATCATCGCCATGGCGAGGTTGTTCTGCCGCCAGAATGCCTGCCCCAGATAGTAATACGCGGCGTCGTTGCGCTTGTAGTATTTCACGGAGTTCATGAGATTGGAGATCGCCGCCGAGTAGTTGTTCTGCAGGTTGGCGTAATATCCCATCTGATAGTAGCAGGTGGCGAACGCCCAGTCGGTGTACTTCTTCCAGTCCGCCGCGCTCATCCCCTCGGGCGGTCCGCTCATCGCCGACAGGGTCTTGACCGCCTGCCGGGCGTAGGTGTCGGCCTTGGCGTCGTTCTTGATCGCCGAGAACTGCTTGACCAGCTCGAGCTGTATTTCGTAGTTGTCCGGCATCTTGGCGACGGTGGTTTCGCCCCACTGCAGGAACTTCTGCATGTTGCCGATCTCGAGGTAGGCCTTGGCCAGGAAGTAGGCGAGGTTTCCGGACGGATTCTTCTGGTAGGCCTGCTCGCCGAACTCGACGAATGCCTTGTAGTTCTTGGTCTGCCGGTAACCTTCCGCCAGGTAGCCTATCAGATACTGGTTGCCCGGATCGAAGGGGATCACCTGCCGGCCGTATTGCGTGATCTGATCCCACTTCTGGGCCTGCTGCAGCTTGGACATCATGGCGACGAAGTCGCCGATCACATACTCCTTCAGGCTGGAATTCGGGTACGCCTTGAAAAACTTGACGACCAGGGCCGTCTTGTCCGCAGGATCCGCTTCGCCCCGGATTTCCTCCATGGCCTTGTATTCTTCCTCGGAGTACTGGGCGGCGGGCTTCTCCTGGCTTATCAGGTATGGTTGCACGAACGTTGCGGCCGCGAGCAACAGCGCAGCCGCTCGAAACTTGATGGGAATGGATACGGGCATCATGCCTGAAACTCCTTTCGTCAAACGGGTGCGGTCCGCGGGCGAACGACACCGCCGTCGGAGGGCACTCCCGCTGCCTCTCTCGGATATTCTTCAATCCCGTGCCTTTATAGCGCAAAACGGCACCCCGTACAATGAAAACAACTTCCGCACCCGGCCCGCAGCGGGGAGCGGGAAAACTCGGGTTTCCGCGGTTGTGCGCAAGCGCAAAGCAACCGGCATGATTTTCCCCCGCAGGTCGATATGAAGCGCTTAGGGGCTCGTTCGCTACCGACCCCGGCCTTGGTGGAGCGCCGTGTTGGCCAGCGACTTGAAGAGAACCGAAGGGCATCACGAAGAAGTGCAGCGGATCTTCCCGCAGGCGGCGCGCATTCTTGTCGTCGACGACGAGGTTCTCATCTGCGATCTGCTCGTGCGCCGGCTGTCGGCAGCCGGCTACGTATGCCGTTCCTGCTCGTCGGGCGCCGAAGCCATGGAGGAACTCCGGGGAAGCGAATACGACCTCCTGCTGGCCGACATTCTGATGCCGGGCATGGAGGGTACCACACTGCTGCGGGAAGCCCTGCGGTTGTCGCCCGATCTGGCCGTGATCCTCGTGACGGGCGTCGCCGATATCGGCGCGGCCGTGGATGCCATCAAACTCGGTGCCTACGATTACATCACCAAGCCGTTCCGGCTGGACCAGGTGGTCGTGAGCGTCAACCGCGCCCTCGAGAGGCGCCGCCTGCGCATGGAGAATCGCCGTTACCAGGAAAGCCTGGCCGAGCAGGTGGCGCGCCGCTCCGCACAGCTGCGGGAAGCGATCGAGACGCTGCGTCTGACGTACGACTCCACCCTGCAGGCGCTCAGCACGGCGCTCGACAGCCGCGAGGCCGATTCGGCGGGCCACTCGCTGCGCATCATGCGCTATGCCCGCCGCATCGCACAGGAGATGGGACTCGGCGAGCCGGAGGTGCGCGCACTCGAGCAGGCGGCATTGCTGCACGACATCGGCAAGATCGGCGTTCCCGACGAACTTCTGCTCAAACCCGGCAAGCTCACGCCCGCGGAATGGGAGGTCATGCGCCGGCATCCGGAGATCGGCAGCCGCATTCTTTCGGGGATCAAGTTCCTGCGGGAGGCGGCCGAGATCGTCCTGCGCCATCAGGAGCGCTTCGACGGCTCGGGATACCCGGGTGGGCTGCGCGGCCGGGAGATCGTTCTGGGAGCGCGCATCCTGGCCGTCGCCGACACGCTGGAATGCATGACGTCGGACCGGCCGTTCCAGGCCGCGACCACCTTCGAGGCCGCCTGCGACGAAATCGCTCGCGTCGCCGGAAGCCAGCTCGACCCCGAGATCGTGCGCATCTTCCTGCGGATTCCTCTCGGGGAATTCCGGCACCTGCGCGAGGAAGCGGGCGGCGCGCCGGTGGGTCCCGCGCGCCGTCGCGGGACCGGTAACTTGAAGCAATAAGTCTGCGGTCCGCCGCGCCGCGGCGGACCTTCTTGCGCGGCGTACGTACCATCCGGCCCCGGAGGGGCCCTGAGCCGGTAGCCGGGGGTGAGCCGCAGGCGAACCCCCGGAAAGGCGCGTATCAATAAACGAAGCCCCGGAGGGCCGGAAGAACGAGGCTCTCATGTATCCCACTGCCGACCCTTCGGGGCTTGTCGCATGCCGCTCCCTTTTCTCCAGGTTCGCTTCCGCTCACCTGGAGCTACCAGCTTCCGTCCCTCCGGGACGGACATGTCCCGCGCGCGACCGGTGGCTTGAAGCAATAAGCTCACGGT
>CAZHQK010000066.1:0-8130 GCA_964534795.1 uncultured Acidobacteriota bacterium | reverse complement strand
GATCGCGGAAGGCAAGGAGCTGCAGTTCCGCGCCGAATTCTTCAACGTCTTCAATCACACCAATTTCGCCAACCCGACGGCGGATCTGGAATCCGGCTCCTTCGGGCAGATCACAAGCGCCCTGGGTGAGCCGCGCATCATTCAGTTCGCGCTGAAGTTCTACTTCTGAGAGGTAGGTCCGCCGCGCCGCGGCGGACCCTGCGGCAGCTCCGGGCGAGCGTATGCGAGTCCGGAGAGAAGGATGGGCATGCGACAAGCCCCGAAGGGCCGGCGGAATAATCAGAAACGCCCGCCTGTCGGCCCTCCGGGGCTCGCCTGATCGATTCGATCCTTTCCGGGGGTTCGCCTCCGGCTCACCCCCGGCTACCGGCTCAGGGCCCCTGCCGGGGCCGCATCCGTCCCGGAGGGACGGAAGCTGGTAGCTCCAAGTGAGCGAACGGCAGAAGAAGATATCAGAGACCCCGGTCTGTCGGCCCTCCGGGGCTTCGTTTATTGATACGCCCTTTCCGGGGGTTCGCCTCCGGCTCACCCCCGGCTACCGGCTCAGGGCCCCTGCCGGGGCCGGATGGTGGGTCCGGCGCGGCGCGTGCGGGACCTGCGGCGGGACGTACCGGGCTCCGCGAAGCTCTGTGAAGATATGCTATTATTTATTGCGGAGCAATAGACCATGAGCAGATCGCGCACACTGTCCCTATCGCTGCTTGCCGTCCTTGCGGCATTTGTCGCAACGGCGCAGGAAAAGGCGCAGCGCGCCGAGATGAGCAAGGACAGCTACTACTACAAGTGGCTGAACGAAGACGTCTACTGGATCATCTCGGAAGAAGAGCGCGACGTTTTCACGAAGCTTTCGACCGACGAAGAGCGCGACGCCTTCATCGAACAGTTCTGGGCGCGCCGCGACCCCGATCCCAGCACCGCCGAAAACGAGTTCAAGATCGAGCACTACCGCCGTATCATTTACGCCAACGAGCATTTCTCCGCCGGCATCGCCGGCTGGAAGACCGACCGCGGCATGGTCTACATCAAGTTCGGCCCGCCCGACCGTTTCGAATCCCAGCCCGGCGGCGGCCCCTACGCGCGCGAGCGCAAGGAAGGCGGCGGCATGACCGCAGTCTTTCCCTTCGAGCGCTGGGAGTACCGCCACATCGAGGGCATCGGCGACGACGTGCAGCTCGAGTTCGTCGACGACAAAGGGGGCGGGCTCTACGAGCTGACCTGGGACAAGCAGCGCAAGGACGCGCTGCTGCTCTCCGGTCTGATGGGCCTGACCTGGGACGAACTCGAACAGTTCGAAAACACCGGCACGACCAACAAACGCGACCGCATCCTCGGCCGGCGCGATTCGGGCGAACCGACGGGAGTCTACAAGGCCGCCGGGGGCTTCGAGACCGCCAAGGACAAGCCGTTCCCGCTGCTGGACACGTCGGCGGGCGTCAACCGCCCCCCCGCGATCAAGTTCAAGGATCTCGAGGCCGTGGTCACCACGCGGGTGACTTACAGCGGCCTCCCCTTCGACGTGCGCCAGGATTTCGTGCGCATCACCGACCAGCAGGTCATGGTGCCCATTACCGTGCTCGTCCCCAACGAGCAGATGACCTTCAAGCAGTCCGAAGGCTTCTATCACGGATCGGTTCAGATCTACGGGCGCGTGATGAGCCTCAGGAACCGCATCGAGGCGATTTTCGAAGAAGAGGTCGCGCGCGATTACCTGCCGGAGGAATTCCAGAACGCCCGCACGCGCTCCTCGATCTATCAGAAGAGACTGATCCTCAAGCCCGGCCTTTACAAGCTCGAGATCGCCGTCAAGGACGTCAACAGCAAGCGCATCGGCACGATCGAGCGCCGCCTCGAAGTTCCCAGATTCGAGGAAGGGCGCCTGACGCTCAGCTCGCTCATCCTGGCCGATCGCATCGAGGCGGGAACCCAGGACCGATCGAGCAGCAGCTTCATCCTGGGGGATCTGAAGGTCATTCCGAAGACCGATGACGTCTTCCGCAAGTCGGGCAATCTGGGCCTTTACGTCCAGGTATACAACTTCGCCGTCGACCAGCAGTCGCAGCGGCCGTCGCTCAGGATGGAATACGGTATCGCGCCTTCAGGCGGCGAGCCGGAGATCTGGAGGGATGTGAGCCCGCTAGTTCAGTATGCCGGCCAGTATTGCCGCCTGGCGCGCATGGTCAACCTGAGCCAGCTCGAGCCCGGAGTCTACGCGCTGCACATCCGGGTGCGCGACGACGTCTCCGGCCAGACCGCCTCGGCCCAGGCGCCCTTCACCGTGGTGAACTGACCGCGTCTTTGCGCTCCGGCAAGCTGATGTTATCGACCGCTTAAGGGGAGCCGCCGGATCCGGTGGCGCGTCTCTTCGACCACCACGATGGCCCCCTGCTCCAAGGGCTCAGCAGCATCCCCGAGAACGTCCCGGAGCCGCATGATGACGTTGGCCGATCGCGTGTCATGCAGGCGGAAAAGAATCACGCTGCCGCGCTGATGGGCCAGTAGCGCGAGGACCTCGCCGAAATCCAGGTCGAAGGTCAGCAGAACCCTTGTTTCTCGCGCTGCCCTGAGAAAGACCTCTGCGTCCGGCAGCCGTTGCAGGCCTTCGTCGCTCAGGTGAAGCACGTCGTGGCCCGAGCTTCTCAGCCACTCGGTCACCCTGCGGGAAACACCCATATCGGCAAGAAAGCGCATGCAGGCAGCCTATTTGATGAACACCTGCTCTTGAGTCAGCCACGCCGCATACTCGAGGGCCTGCCGGATATCCTCGACCTCAAGATCGGGATAATCCTCGAGTATCTCTTTTTCCGTTGCGCCGTGGGCGAACTGGCCGACTATTACGGAAACGGGGATCCGCATGCCGCGGATGCACGGCCGGCCTCCAAGGACATTCGGATCGAACGTTATGCGCTCAAACATGTCGGCACCTCCTCAAAAGCCCTTTGCCTTGCACGAGTATTCTACTTCGGACCCGGCCGGTGGCGCCTACGGATTCGAACTCTCGCCCTTGAAAAACCGCAAATGCATACGACGAGCCGGCCGGCCGCCCGGGGTCTTGCGGCTTCCGCTCAGGGAGTAGGTTTTGCCGCCAGGGCGTCCAGGCTTTTCCTTGCGTAGGCGTTCGCGGGATCGATCCTCAAGGCCTCGAGGAAAGCCGCGCGCGCACGCTCGCGATCTCCCTGCATCCATAAAGCCCGCCCCAGATTGTTCAGCGCCGTGGCCGACCCGGGGTTGAAACGCACGGCAGTCTCGAACGCTTCGACCGCCTCCGCGAGCCTCCCCATCTCGGCCAGAAGCACGCCCAACTCCTGGTTGCCGACAAGATCCCCGGGCCGCAGCGACAACGCCTCGCGGTAGGCCCGCACCGCATCGTCGCTCCGCCCCAGGGCCTTGAGAGCCCCGGCTCTCCCCAGGACCGCATCGAAGTCCCGCGCATCGGCGGAGCGCACGCGCTCGTATTCCTCGAGCGCCTCGGCATAACGCCCGCGGCTTTCCAGCGCCCAGGCCAGGCCGAGGCGCGCTTCGGCCATCGCGGGCGCGCGCTCGAGCGCCTTGCGGAACGCCGCTTCGCCATCCTCCGGCCGGCCCGCCATGACCAGCGACTTCCCGAGATCGCACAGTATCCCGGGATCGCCGGGCCGGAGCCGTGCCGCCGCCTCGAGCTCAGGAACCGACTCTTCGGCACGCCCGGCCATGCGCAGAGCGTTGCCCAGCCCCTGCCGCGCCTCCGCGAGATCCGGATTCGCCGCAACCGCCTTGCGGAAATGCTCGGCCGCTTCCTCGTGCCTCCCCATGCGGCTGTAGTGCCCCCCCAGGAAGAGCTCCGTGGGCCCGTATCCGGGCAGCAGGCTCGCGGCCGCGTCGAACTGCTCCTGCGCTTCCTCGAAACGGCCGCTTTTCGACAGGAAGTCGCCGTAAAAAACGCGCATGCGCACGCTCTGCGGCGCGGCCCTCACCGTGGCGGCGAAGAGCGTGCCGTTGTCCCTGAAATCGAGGTTGCGCACGGCGGTGCGCGCGCCGTAAAGCAGCATCGCGGCGGCCGCGGTCGCCGCCGCCCATGACCGGCCGCGCCTGCCGGCCCGATCTGCCGCCCGGCCGGCCGCCCAGCCGAGAACGATGCAAAAGCCCAGGGCGGGCACGTGCATCAGTCTTTCGGCCATGATCGTGCCCGTGGGAACGAGAATGTTCGAAGCCGGCAGATAGGTGAGGCCGAACCACAATATGCCGAAAGAGACTTCCGGCGCCCGCCTGCGCAGCACAAACGCGCCCCACGCGGCGACGAGCAGCACCGCGGCCGCACCGGCAAAACTCAAAGACCACGGCGTTTCCACGGGGCGTACCTGGGCGTACGAATAGTCCGCCGAAAGAACCGCGGGGAAAACGAGGAGCCCGATATACCGCACGGTCACCTCGGCCGCGGTCATGAACCGCACGCCGAAGCCCGAACGGGCGGCCGGATTGTCGATGAAGGCGACGGGTCCCCCGAAGGCGGTCGCGCCGAGCGCCCAGAACCGCAGCGCGAGCGACAACGCGGCCACGGCGAAATAAGGCAGAACCTTCCGGTATCTCCCCCAGCCCTTCCCCGAGGGGAAAACGTACTCGAGCGCGACCAGGACCAGCGGCAAGGCAAAAGCGGACTCTTTGCTGAGAGTCGCGAGGAAGAACATGAGGAGGGAAAAAGCCGGGCACGCGATGCCCGGCTTCTTGGCGCTCCTCACATAGAGGAAAAGCGCCCCGACAAAGAGAGCGCCCGCCAGACATTCCGACCTCCCCACCGCGGGCACGACGGCCTCCGAGTGAATCGGGTGGCAGGCGTAAAAGAGCGCCGCAGCCAGAGCAGCGAAGTTGTTTCGCAAGAGCGTGCGAAGAAGGGCGTATGCAATCAGCGCCGTCAGCGCGTGGAGCGCAATGTTGGCGATACGGTATCCCGCGGCGTGACCGTCCCAGAGGGCATGATCGAGTGCCAGCGAAAGTATCGTGACAGGCCGGTAGAGGTCGGAGGCGAAGCGCCCCGCCCAGTACCCGGAGCGGAAAATCGCACCGATGCCCGCCTCGCCCGAAACCAGCGGATTCGAAGCGACGACCTGCACGTCGTCCAGGATGAAATCGCCGGGCAGCGCCGTGGCATAGATCGCACCACAGACCGCCACGATGAGCAGGGCCGCGCCCCGCGACCACGGTTCATCCGGCTTCGCCTTTGATTTTCCGGCTCGCATAGCAAAAGGGGCGGCCCGGATCCGGGCCGCCCCCTGATGGCCGATGACCGACAGCCGTCAGCTGTCCGCCGTCAGAAGAAGATCTTCGCGGCGATCTGGATGATGCGCCCGCCGCTGCCGCCGGTGATCTGCCCGAAGCTGGTCGACTCCATGTTGAGGTTCGGATTGCTCGGGTTCATGTGGTTGAACGCGTTGTAGAACTCTCCGCGGAACTGCAGGTACTTGGTTTCCGTGATGTAGACGTTCTTGTTCAACCCCAGGTCGAGGTCCCATCCTCCGGGGCCGCGGATCCAGTCGCGGGGAGCGTTCCCGATCGTCCCGAGCTGGGACTTCTGGAACATCCCCTTGATCTCGTCCATCTCCGCAGGCGTGAAGTAGTAGAACTGCCTCAGCTCGTTGAGATAGACCTTGCCCTTGCGGCCCTTCATCTTGACGCCCGGTTTGACGTCGGGGACGTCGTTGCTCTGGTATCCGCTGCTGTTGTTGGAGTAGTAGGCGTACATCGCGGCTCCGGAATAGAAGCCGCCGATGGCGCTCACCTGCCAGCCGCCGATCAGTTTCGCCAGCCAGCCCGAAGTCCCGCTTCCGAGCCACTTGCCGGGCCCGAAGGGCAGCTCGTAGATGAGATTGTATTCGGCATCATGAGTGGTGTCGTTGCCCGAGATGCTCTTGTCGGCGTTGCGCTGGAAGAAATCGCGCACGCTCAGGCCGACCGGGTTGTTGGTCCCCGTGATGTCGATGTTCTTGCTAAAGGTGTAGTTGAATTCCGCCTGCAGTCCGCTGTAGAAGCGCCGGCGGAAGATCAACATCATGCCGTGGTAGTTGGAGTATGCCGCGTTGGAGGTCAGCCGCGGCCCGTTGAGGAACTGGGGGTTCGGGCGGAAGGTATTGTCCGCCAGCCCGATGGCCGAGGGCAGCCAGCCCCGCGAGTCCACGCCCGGCGGCACCGGCTTGAAGCCGGCGGAAGCCAGGAAGGTGTTGTTCATGTAAGGCCCGCTCGCGTCCATCTGCCCGAGAGTGGTCGGCAGGTTGTTGTTGTTCATGTTGGTCGCGATGTTGGTGGCGAACGTCGGAGTTCCCGCGAGCATGAAATTGAACAGGATCTGCGACTGCGGTCTGATGCTCTGCAGCCTGCCCGGCGTCCACTGGCTGATGCTCGTCGCCGAAGACGATTTCGAGCCGTAGTAATCCGAGATGACCGTCAGCGCATTCGGATTCACGTTCGAAGGCAGCGGCAGTCCTGCCTTGGCATATGCCTCGGCATACGTCATTTTGAGCAGGCTCTGCAGCTCGCGCAGGCCCTGGATCAGCTCGGCCGGCGCGCGGAACTGGTTCGAGGACAGGCCGGCGTATTCCTTGGTGCCCTTGCGCCCCACGTAGCGCGCCTCCACCACGGTATTGCGCCAGACCTCGCGCTGGATGCCGAACGACCAGCTCTGGGAGTACGGATTCACCAGATGCTCTTCGAACTGGCCGGGGGACATGCTGTTGCGCGTGTTCGGTATCGGCGCCAGAGGCTTCAGCCTTGCCCGGATGTCCAGGTAGGAAGGAATGCTCACGCTTCCCGCTCCCACCGTGGTGCCGACATAGGTTCGCATCGCCGTCAGGTCGGCGAGCCGCGGGGTCCGCTGCTGGCCGAAGGCGTTTACCAGGCCCAGGGTCCGCGCCAGAGTGTCGCCGTTGGTGTAGCTGTCGTAGGTCAGGCCGGGAATCGTCGACTCCACATCGCCCAGGGTGGTGCTGAGGAAGTGGTCGTACGAGATCCGGTACGACCCGCGGATGGCCGTCTTGTTGCTGCCGAACGGATCCCAGGAGAAACCGAACACGGGAGCGAAGTTGTTCGTGTCGTTGGCGAAGATCTTCGTCCCGTACTTCGGCCCCACGGGCACGAAGCCGACCGGCGGCGCGTTCATCGTGGGATCGATCTGCGGCGCGATCAGGCTGCGGTCGGGCAGCACGAAGAAGCTGTTGACTTCGTACGGGGCCGGGAAGAAGTCCCAGCGCACGCCCAGGTTCAGGGTCAGGCGGGGCAGCACCTTCCAGTCGTCCTGGAAGAAGAGCGCATAGTCCCGTATGCGGAAGCCGCGCACCTTCCCGGTCCCGATCGGGCCGAACTCGTCGGCCGCGATGGCATTGAAAGTCGTCCAAGTTGCGCCGAAGCGGCCGGTGACCCAGTTGAACAGCTGCCCGGCCGTGAGCTGATCGTTGCTCGGGACGGGGTTGGCTCCGGCCGGGTTGCCGAAGAGCTGCGGCAGGTTTACCAGCGCCCCGCCCTGCCCCGACGTTCCGGCGTAAAAATCGAGGCCGATATTCAGCATGCCGCTCTTCCGGTTGAGCGGGCTGGAGTGCATCGTGAAGCCGAACCGGATGGCGTGCTTGTTTTTCACCCATGTCACGTTATTGGTCAGCTGCTCGGTCTGGCGCGCGCTCTGGAAAAGGTTGCGCCAATAGACGGGGTTCGTGGTCGGCATGCTGATGGTCAACACTCCGGGAGTCCCCAGCGTGTCGGGAAACAACCGGTTGTTGCGCGTCAGCCCGATGCGGAGTTCGTTGGTGAGCGTGGGGCGCAGGCGGCTGATCATGGTAAATGCGAACCCCCTCTGGGATTCGAGGCGCGGCGGGTTGTAGGTGCTGTTCGGGAAGGGCTTGTAGACGCCGTTGACCGTGTCGCCGTAAGCGTCGACGCTCCCCCAGTTGGCGCGGAAGGACAGCGTATGCCTTTCCGTCACCGTGTGGTCGATCTTGAGGGTGAACAGGTCGTTGTACTGGTATGCCGGCGCGCGCCAGCGGTAGCCGGCCGTGTTCAGCCCGTCGCCCGTGCCGAACTCAACGGAAAACTCGTTGGGCAGCGGCGTCATGTCGGTGAGCTTCTTGGTGATTCCCGTCTGGTCGGCGCCGATACCGTCGAGATACTTGATGT
>CAZHQK010000065.1:0-8078 GCA_964534795.1 uncultured Acidobacteriota bacterium | reverse complement strand
CCAAGCCCAGGAGGCCGATTCCCAGCCCGACGAGCATCAGCGTTCCCGGCTCGGGAACGACGACAAGCTGATCCTGTTTGTACGATGTGCCGCCCCAGACGTTCATCACCATGACCGGGTACTGGCGGATACCGTTCGAGTAGTTATCAGCTTGCGGGTTGAAAAACCGGACGGTGACAAGCTGATAAAACGGGTTCGACGACGGTGGTGTAGATATCTCGCCTTCAAGCCACCAGATCACTTCCTGGAGTTTGTAGGCGCTCTCCTGGCGGCCACTACCAGCAGTGTAAGTGTAACCAGGCAAAGTTCCCTTCGCGAATTCGTAATACAACCAAGCCGCGCCAACGGATAGCGGATCTCCTTCATTTGTTTCTAGGCCGCCCTTGATTGCTCTGTCGCTAAAGGTTACATTATAATGGTAACTCGTACCTACATCTATATACTCTTGATACTCCACACAGAAGGTTTGGAAAGTGTCATTCGTTGTTGATACGTTTTTCGTTACATCTTCAACATACGCGTCCCACGCCGGGGACCAACCGATCGGCGTTACCGTGAACTCTCCGCCATTCCCGCTGAAGTAGCCCGATACCCGTTCGATAGTGATCTGATCTGCCAACAGGGTCGGCGCTGCAAGGATGCAGAAGGTTACTACAAAAAGGACCCGCTTCATATTCGCCTCCTTAGATCCTCTGGTGATCGTCGATATCTGAAAATCCATTCTGCTGGCCTCTTGAAGCACGAGGCGTGCCAGAACGCGAGCTCCACTGCATGTCGATTAACCAATTGATTTTAATGGATTAGCAGGCTTAACTCCATCCAAGCGGCCGCCGCTCTGCGGCGCGCTGTCGGAATCGCTTACATATGATGGCTATGCAGATCTATGGCAAGAGGAGACCAAAGAACGCCAACCCGTTCTTAAGCAAGCAAATGCGAAGGCGCAGGACGTATTGTCAATAACCCTGGCATAACGTTGGGCGCCGTGCTCCCAGAACCGCGTAAAACGGGGCAAGGCTTGGCGGGAAAATGAGGGACGCTCACCAGTTTCTGCCATGCCGATCTTCGTGCCGGTGGCCGATGGGTGCTGAGAAATAGTGAGCCTCCCCATATTCCCGTTCTATGGGGAGGCGAGGGTTTTGCGGGCTTCGTCGGCGCCGGGGAATCCCGGGTCGAGCCTGAGCGCCTCCTGCAGGGAAGCCTTTGCGGCGGCTTTGTCCCCCGCCTTATGGTACGCCATGCCCAGATGGTAGTGATAAACCGCATTCTTGGGATCCTTTTCCACCGCCTCCTGGAGGAGCTCGATCGCCGACCGGTAGGCCCCGCTCCTGTAGTAAACCCACCCTAAGGTGTCGGCCACGTTCGTCGAGTCGGGCAGCCTGTCCCTGGCAATGCGCGCGAGCCTGAGCGCCTCGCCCGGGTCCCCGCCCGTCTCCGCCAGGTGCCACGCCAGGTTGTTGGCCGCAACGCCGAACTGCGGATCGGCCTTCAGCGCCTCCCGGTAGTTCTGCATCGCCTTCGGGATCTCTCCCTTCGCCTCATAGATCATGCCGAGCATGGTCCATCCGGGAGCCGATTTTGGATCAATCCGCACCACCTGCTCGAACTCCCGTATCGCCTTGTCCGCGGCATTCTGCGCCATGAACAATTGACCCAGAAACCCGTACGCCGAAATCCGGTTGGGGTCGAGTTCGAGCGCCTTCCTGTAAGCCGCCTCGGCCTCCCGGTAGTTCTTCTGCCCGGCATGGATCGTCCCGAGAAGCTCATGAAGCTGCGGCCTGTCGGGCAAGAGCGCGATCTGGCGGTTCACCCTCTGGACCGCCTTGGCCGGGTTTTTCTGGTTTATGTAAACATTCGCAAGAGCGGCCAGCGAGTCCGCCCGGCCGGGATCGAGCCGCAGCGCTTCCTCCAGCAGCGACTCCGCCTTCGAAGCGTTCCCTGCCGAGGCATATGCCAGCCCGAGGCGGTGGGTCGCCTCGGCATCCCCCGGCCGCAGCCTCAGGAACTCCTCGAGTTCGGAGATGGCATTCTTGAAGTCGCCCCCGAAGCCGTAAGCAGTCCCCATGACCATGTGGGCGTCAGCGGCGTTCGGATCCGCCCTGAGCGCCTGCTGAGCATAGCGGACCGCCATGGGATAATCTCTCGTCCTGATCTTGAGCTGGGCGAGAGCAAGGTACCCGCGGGCGGGCCTTTCGCCGATCCGCGTCGCTTCCAGAAACTCCGTCTCGGCCTGCTGCGCCTTGCCGTCCTGCATGTACGCCGTGCCCAGGGCCAGGCGCGCCTCGGCCGAGCGCGGGTTTGCGTTCACGAGCGCCTGGAGCTCGGCGATAGCGTCCGCCCTCCGCCCCGATCCCGACAGAGCCTGCGCCTTCAGGACGCGGGCTTCGATGTCGCCCGGGTCGTCCTTGATCATTTCCTCGGCGAGCGCCAGGGCCTTGTCCCAGGCTCGCCCGCTCAGGTGGAGAGCCGCCAGCTGTTTCTTGAGGCTCGTGTCGCGCGGGTCATCTTTGAGCATTGTGCGATACACTTCGGCGGCCTGCTCCGGCTTGCCCGCCCTCGAGTAGAACTGCGCGAGCGTAGAACGGAAACCCTTGCCCGCCGGGTCCGCCTCGACTGCGCTGCGATAGGCGCGCTCGGCGGCCGCCATGTCCTTTTGCGATTCGTAGAGCCCGCCGAGCATCGCGTAGATCGGCGCGCGCGCCGCTCCCTTCGCCTGTGCCAGCTTCTGGTTCAGGCGCTGCAGCGCCCCCTGCCTGTTGCCGCGGCCGACATCCAGGCCGGTGAGCCCCGCCAGGGCCTCTGCCGATCCCGGGTCGATCCCGAGAGCGGCCTCGAACTCGGCGGCGGCTCGCGCCGTGTTTCCGGCGCCGGCATAGGCTGCCCCGAGGCGCAGGTGCGCCTGGAGGTTGCGCGGCTCACGGGCCGCGAGCCGCTCGAGTTCTTCGATCGCCCGCCCGTAATCCCGCCGGGCGAGGTAGGCGCTGCCCAGGATGAGGCGCGCTTCGCCAAGCCCCGGATTGATGGTGAGTGCCTGTTGTGCGTAGCGTATGGCTGCGTCGGCGTCGCCTTGACCCAGCTTCAACTGTGCCAGGGCGAGCGCGGGCTGGGCGAAGCGCCCGGGGTTGCGCGCCGCCTCGACCCATTCGTTTTCGGCCGCCTGCGGGTTGTTCGACTGGAGGTACGCAAGTCCCAGATGAAACCGCGCCGGGACCCATGCGGGCGCGGCCGAAACGGCCTTCTGCAACAGCGGCAGGGCCTCGGCCGTCTTTCCCTGCACGAGCAGGGCGCGGCCCTTCATGACGAGCGCGCCCGCACTCTTCGGGTCGGATTTCAGCAGCCCGTCGGCGATCGCCATGACGCGATCGAACTCCTTGCGCGCGATGTATATTTCCGCGAGCAGCTCGCTCGCCGCGGCATTAGACGGGTCGTCGCGCAGGATGGCCTGCAGCGTCTCGACGCTCTTGTCCGAACGGCCGGTGGCCGCATAGAAATCGGCCAGGGCCTGCCTTTGTGCGAGGTTTTTCGGGTCGATCCTGACCGCTTCGAGATATGCCTGCTCGGCCCGCTCCGGGTCGCGCATTGCGAGGTAAACCTGACCGAGGATTTCGTAGAAGGCCGCTTCTTTCGGGTTCGCTGCGATTGCGGCGTTGACCCTCTGCAGCGCCCGCTGCGGGTTGCCTTGCGAGACGTAAAGGCGGGCGAGCGAGGCCAGGGCCTCCTTGTGACGCGGATCCGCCTGCAGAGCGGCTTCCAGGGCGGCTTCCGCCTGTGCCGTGCGCCCGAGGCCCATGTAGGCCAGCCCGAGGCGCTGCAGGCCGGCCGGGTCGCGCGGGTTCTGCTTCGTGTAGGCTTCGAGGTCGGCGGCGGCCTCCTGGTAGCTCCCCAGGTTGGCGCGCGCCGTTCCGCGGATCATCCTGGCGACGGCAAGCCCGGGATTCATCTCCAGCGCCTGCGAAGAGAGCTCGGTCGCCGAGCGGGAATCGCCGGCGTTGAGGCGTATCTGCGCCAGGGCCAGGCGCGCGGCGATGTTGGCGGGGTCGAGGCGCAGGGCGATGCCGAGCTCGTCCTCGGCCTGCTTCTGATCGCCGGTCTGCATGGCTGCGAGCCCCAGGAAGTAGTGCGCCGTGTGGGAGGTGCGCCGCTGCTTGACGGCGGCTTGGAACTCGCGCAGCGCGTCGGCCGGCTTGCCCTCGGCGAGCATGATCCTGCCCTGGATGACCCGGGCGTCGCTGTCGTTAGGGTCGTTCTGCAGGATCTCCTTGGCGAGCTGCGCCGCCTGCTCCTTTTCGTTGCGCGCAAGGTGAATGTCGGCGAGCCGCTTGCGGGCGAGGTTGTTTATCGCGTCCTCGGCGATCATCTTGCGATATATGTCGGCGGCCCTGCCGTAATCGCCGATCGCGGCGACGAAGTCGGCGAGGACGAAGCGGTGCCGCGTCTCGCCGGGGTAGAGCTCGATCAGCCGGGAATATGCCTGCTCGGCAAGATCGTTCTGCCGGTTCTTGAAGTGAAAGAATGCCTTCGTGCTCCATGCGTCCCGGGATTTGGGGTCTATGGTCAAGGCCGCCTCGAGCTGCGCTTCCGCCTCGGCGTTGCGATCGGCGCTCATGTAGAGATCGGCCAGGGCGAGGCGAGCCTCGACCGAGCGCGGGGCGGAAGCTGCGGCTTCCTTGTAAGTGCTTTCGGCGGCGGCGAAGTCGGCGGCCGCTTCGCCGGGAGCGGCCAGGCTGAAATAGGCCGGGATCAGCCGCGGTTCACGTTCCAGGCCGGCGCGGATCAAGCCGACGGCGTCGTTGACCGGGATCATCTTCGCGTAGGAATCACCGAGCAGCAGCCGCGCCTGCAGGTCCGCGGGCCTGCGGGCGAGGACGAGCTCGGCCTTGACGCGCGCGTCATCGAACTTGCGCTGCAGAAGGAGCATGTAGCCGAGCCAGAGCTGGGCATCGATGTTTCCGGCGTCGAGCTGAATGGTGCGCTGCAGCGACTGGTCGGCGTCGGCGAAAAATCCCTGCGCCATGAGAGCGCGCGCGAGGTGGTAGTGTCCTTCGGCGAGATTGGGGGCGGCCTGGACGGCGTTGCGGAACTCGATCAAGGCTTCGGCGTATTTGCCCTGGTCCATGTAGGCCTTGCCGCTTTCGATGCGGCTCTGCGGGTTCCTGGAACATCCCGCGAGGAAGGGAAGAACAAGCGCAAAGGCGATCGAGAAATGCATGATGCGTTTCATGGCGAAGCCTCCATAGGCCCCGGCAGGGGCCGGCAGACCGGGAAAAGCATCCCTTTCTTCCGTGCCTCCGGCACGATTTCGGCCCCGGAGGGGCCGGCAGATAATAGCCGGGGGTGAGCCGAAGGCGAACCCCCGGAAAGCCGGGTTTTCGCGGTCGAGCCCCGGCAGGGCCGACAGATCTTCAGGTTCGCTTCGCTCACCTGGAGCTACCAGCTTCCGTCCCTCCGAGACGGACATGGCCCCGGAGGGGCCCCGAGCTGGTAGCCGGGGGTGAGCCGAAGGCGAACCCCCGGAAAGCCGGGTTTTCGCGGTCGAGCCCCGGCAGGGCCGACAGACCGGGCATGCCGTCGCGCGCCTGCCTTTCTGCCGGCCCTTCGGGGCTTGTCGCACGCGGCCTCTTTTCTCCAGGTTCGCTTCGCTCACCTGGAGCTACCAGCTTCCGTCCCTCCGGGACTGACATGGCCCCGGAGGGCCGACAGACCGGGCACACCTACTCCGGGATGAATCGCCGGAGCATCGGGTACAGCAGCTCCGCAAACCGCACCGCGAGCCGGCCGGCCTCCTCCTCCGCCTCCGGTTCCAGGCTGCGCGCCGGACTGACGATGCGCACCAGCGCCGCATCCGTCCTGCCCGACTTCATCTTGTCCCACATCCCGTACAAAAGCCCCCAATACTCGCTCGCCACCACCCTGCCGCAGCCCTGATACCAATAGAGCACGACCTGCTTGGCCACCCCTTTCATCAGGATGACCCGGTTCACCTCTATCGCGCCTTCCGGCGCCGGGATCTCCACCGTCCTGCGCACCATTATGTTCCAGCCCGAGCCGGGAAGGCAATTGAGCGGGGAATGGAACCCGCCGCGCGGATGGTAGCCGATATAAAGCCCGATCATCCCTCCGCGGCCGTCGGTGTAAACCCGGTTGGCATAGTCCGAGACCATGAGCATCTCGACGGCTCGGTCGCTCAACGCCTCATCCTCGCGCCCCCGCCACTCCCCGATCCGGTACGGCAGGTTCGCCAGATTCTCGCGCGGCGGCACCGCGGCGGGCCCGGAACGGCGCGCCATCAGCAGCGATCCGCCGAGCATCATCGCGCACAGCACGGATACCCTCAACCACATCGCCGGCTATCTCCTTTGCGGCGCCGCCAGCCTGATCACCCTGTGGATGGCAAATATCATCGTGAAGGCGACGATGAACACCACCCACCCCGAGAAGGCATGGAAAAATCCCTGCGAGGCCTGCTCGCCGTAGTAATGCGCCGCCAGCCCGGTGCCCGCGACGCGCGCGGCATTGGCCACGATCGCCACCGGCGCCGTCGCCAGGGCCAGGGCGACCCTCACCCAGAGCCTCGATTCCATGAAGTACCCGTAGACGATCCCCAATGTCAGCAGCGACACGAGCGAGCGTATCCCGCTGCACGCCTCGGCCACTTCGAGACTCGTGTTGGCGAGATGGATGACGTTCCCCTCTCTCAGGACCGGCACGCGACAGGAAGCGAGCGTCCACTCGCCGAACTTCGAGGCCACAAGCTGCAGCGGGAAAGCCACCTGGTTGAGGATGATCGCCGGTATCGGAATCATCAGCAACAGAAAGAGCAGCGGGAAGGCGAGCCCCCTGAGCCGCTCCCAGCCGAGCATCCCGAGGAGAATGCCGGCGAGCGCGAGCATCATGGCCATGCGGTTGACGAACGGGTGCATGTCGAGCACGGTCAGGACCACCCCGGCGGCCGCAAGCAGCATCCCGCTCCAGGCCGGGCGCGCGGGCGCCTCGAGCAGGCGCCGGCGCCTCTCCCAGACGAAATAGAGCGACAACGGGACGATCAGGAAGCCGTGCGAGTTGTTGTCGTCCCGGATCCAGTCCGAGACCAGCTCGGCGGCGACGTTGCGGTACAGCACGCCGAAGAAGACGGCCAGAAGCCCCGCCGCCGCGGCAGCCCGGGCCTCGATCTTCAGGCCCGCCTTCTCGAGACGCAGTTCCTTCGCTTCGCTATCGCAGTCCATGCCGATCGATCAGGCTGTAGAGCGTGGGCCGGCTGATGCCGAGCGCCCGCGCCGCCTTGGAGATGTTCCAGCCGTGTTCGAGCAGCGCCCGCTCGACCATTTCCTTTTCCAGGGCCTCCTGGGCCTGCTTGAGGGTCTGGGGTCCCGGCGGCGCGCTCGCGGGCGGCTCTTCCAGCTCGAGCTCGGCCGGCCCGATGACGGGCCCGTCGCTGAGCACCAGGGCGCGCTGGATGCGGTTCTGCAGCTCGCGCACGTTGCCGGGCCATGCGTGCCTGCGCATCGCCTCGAGTGCCGGGCGCGAGAACCGGGGCAGGGGTCGTTTCAGCTCCCGGCAATAGACCTTGAGCATGTGCTCCGCCAGCTCGAGCACGTCGCCGCCGCGCTCGCGCAGCGGCGGCAGCTCGATGCGCACCACGGCCAGGCGGAAATACAGGTCCTCGCGGAAGCGGCCCGCCTTGACGGCCTCGCCGAGATCCTGGTTCGTGGCCGCGATGATGCGGGCGTCCACGCGCACGGGCTCGCGGCCGCCGATGCGCTCGATCACCTTTTCCTGGAGGAAGCGCAGGATCTTCACCTGCAGCTCCGGCGCCAGCTCGGCGATCTCGTCCAGGAAGAGCGTGCCCCCGCGCGCATACTCGATCCGGCCGCGCCGCTGCGCCGTGGCGCCGGTGAAGGAGCCCTTTTCGTGGCCGAAAAGCTCGCTTTCGATCAGCGTCTCGGGGATGGCGCCGCAGTTGATGGGCACGAAGGGCCCGTCCTTGCGCGCGCCCAGCCTGTGGATCGCGCCCGCGATCAGCTCCTTGCCGGTCCCGCTTTCCCCGAGGATGAGCACGGGCACGTCGGTCGCGGCGACCGACG
>CAZHQK010000064.1:0-21112 GCA_964534795.1 uncultured Acidobacteriota bacterium | reverse complement strand
TGCCCCAGCGCTCCGGCCCACTGTAATCACCGATCTGGACAACGTAATCCAGAACTGGAGCGTTCGCGGCTCGCCCCTGGGCATTGAATTCGAGTCGGGCGACGAGGTGCAGTTCAATATTTCTCCCGAGTTCGAGCGCCTGGACGAGGCTTTCGAGATCTACCCCGGCGTGGTCCTGCCCCCGGGTTCCTACACCTGGCATCGCTTCGATGGCGAGTTCCAGAGCGCCAGCAAGCGGCCGTGGGTCGTCGAAGCGAGATACGGCTGGGGGACATTCTACTCGGGCACGCGGCGCAACTACGGCCTGAACCTGACGCTCAAGCCCAGCCATCATCTCCTCCTCGGATTGGAGGGTGAGCGCAACGACGTGCGTTTGGAGCAGGGGAGCTTCTTCACCCAGCTCTTCTCGGTCCGGGCCAACTACAATTTCTCGCCCGATGTTTCCTGGACGAATCTCGTGCAGTACGACAACGAATCCAGAATACTGGGCGTGCAAAGCCGCTTGCGCTGGATCCTGAAACCGGGAAACGACCTGTTCGTCGTGCTGAACCGCGGCTGGTACCGCACCTTCGCGCACGAGTACCTGTCGGGATTCGACCGGGCCACGATCAAGCTTCAGTATACCTTCCGCTACTGAGCAATCTTCGTCGACGACGAGTCGCGACCCCTGATCGTCGGTACCGGTTCGGAGGACTACTTCCTGGGGAGCTGGAACTTCGGGGGGCGGGACGGCGCGCGCGTTTTCGCACCACATGTACGGAGCCCATTACATCCAGCTGTCCGAGCGCACCGGCGGCCGTTACCTGTGCTACCGCTGGCACGGCGACAACCCGGTGACCTTCACGCGCTACCTGAGGCACACGATGGAGCACGGGCACGCGAACAACCGGGGCGACAATTTCTATTCGTGCTGCTACTGGTATCAGAGCGAGCCGTACACGGACTTGCCGCCGCTGCCTCCGGTGGAGGAGCGTATTCCGGTATTGCATGCCGTGCCCGGGCCCGGCGGGGTTCGTGCAGGGTAGGTGCGTGCGCCGCGGCCGTCTCAAGAGCGGCGATCCTGCGGCGTCGCCTCGGAACATCGCTATGGGCGCCGAAGCTTCAGTCGGGTATACTTCAACAACACGGAAACAACGGGCATGCGGCGGCCGACGGTTCTCGGGGAAAGCCGGTCGCCCTTTTGCAACAGGAGTAGACCATGACGGATATAACCCGCAGGGACTTTGTAAAGACCGGAGCGATCGGGACGGCCGCTGTGCTGGCCGGTGCCGCGAGTCGGGCTGCGGACCCACCGATGCCGGAACGTCGTTTGGGCAAGACGGGCCACATGGTCCGGCTTTTCAGCCTCGGGGGCCAAGCCACGCTGGAGCGCCCGGGTACGCGCGACGAATCGCTCGCGATCATCCACCGCGCACTCGACCTGGGCGTGAACTACATCGACACGGCGCGCTACGGCCAGGGAATCAGCCAGAAGTACATCGGCGAGGTCATGAAAACCCGACGCCGCGAAGTTTTCCTGGCCACCAAGACGCGCGACCGGACGCGCGACGGCTCTCTCAAGCTTCTGGAGGAGAGTCTGAGTTCGCTGCAGACCGACCGCCTGGACCTGTGGCAGTTGCACAACATCACCAGGAAGGAAGAACTCGATCAGATCTTCGGCAAGGACGGAGCCATCGAAGCCTTGATCCGGGCGCGCGACGAGAAGACGGTCCGGTTCCTCGGCATCACCGGCCATTACGATCCGGAGGTGCTGATCGAGGGCATCAACCGCTTCGAGTTCGATACCATTCTCCTGGCGCTCAATCCCGCGGATCCGCACATCGAGTCGTTCCAGACGAAGCTTCTGCCGCTGGCCGTGCAGAAGGGGCTGGGCATCATCGGGATGAAGATCCCGGCGCGCGGGCGGATGTTCCGGGAGGGCGGCGTCACCTCGATGAAGGACGCCATGAGCTATGTGCTTTCCAAGCCGGTCCACACCGTGATCGTGGGCTGCGACAACGTGCGCCAGGTGGAAGAAAACGTGGAGATTGCCCGTACCTTCCAGCCGATGACTGCCGAGCGGATGGCGCAATTGGAGGCGCTTGCCGCGCCCTATGCGGCCGATGCGCTCTTTTTCCGCAAGGGCGCGACCGGCTTCGGTGCCGGCGAGGATCATTGACGGGATCGGCGGCTCCGGTCGCCGGCGGCGACGGGCGGCGACCGGAGCACGCGCGACGCTATTTCACCTCCGAGCTTTCGGTCGGCTTTTTCTCCGGCTTCTTCGGGTTCTTGACGTACTGGTCGAGCCACGCGTCCCAGCGCGCCCACATGTCGAGGAGCGTCTCTTTCATGGCCGGCCCGTGGTCTTCGTACGGGTAGCTGTAAAGAGCCGCCGGCTTGCCCAACCCGTTGAGCGCGTGGAACAGGCGCTCGGAGTTGATGGGATCGGTGCCGTTGTTGGCATCGTGCTGCCCGTGGTACATGAGCAGGGCGCCGTTGATCTGGTTGGCGTAGAGAAGCGGCGACATGCTCAGGTAGACGTCGCGCGCGTCCCACAGCCAGCGGCGCTCGCTCTGGAAGGTGAACGGGGTGAGGGTGCGGTTGTAGTTGCCGTCCCCGGCGATGCCGGCCTTGAAGAAGGGCGTGTGGGCCAGGGCGTTGGCGGTCGAGAAGGCGCCGTAGCTGTGGCCGCCGATCGCCAGCCGGTCGCGGTCGATGTAGCCCAGCTTGTCCAGGGCGTCGATGACGGCCCAGAGGTTGTTGCGCAGGTCGGGGACGTAGTTGTTGTTCATCTGGCCCTGCGGCCCGATGATCGGACAGTCGGGCTCGACGAGGGCGTAGCCGCGCAGGATGAAGATCTGCATCGAGCGCGCGCCGATGCGCGGGAAGCTGTTCTTGTTGTAGCGCGCCACGGACTCGTCGTATGCCCGCTGGTTCTGGTATTCGCGCGGGTAGAACCAGAAGAGCGCCGGCAGCCTGGTGCCGGCGACGTAGTCCGCCGGCAGCGTGATCGTCACCCAGAACTTGATCCCGTCGACGCGCTCGACCTGGAGGCGCTTGTTGACGGCCCGGGTGATCTGCGGCGCGTAGTCCACATTGTCGGTCAGCTTGCGCAGGTCTCCCGTGCGCAGGTCGCGCACGTAGGAATCGGGAACCGTCGTGCGCGTCTCGCGCGTGGTGAAGATCACGCCGAGGTCGTCGTCCGTGGCCGCATTGAAAGTTTCGTAGACATCTGCGGCACTCTCGAAGATCTTCTTGCTTTCGCCCGTCATGTAGTTGACCTTGCTGATGAAGGGGCGGGGAGCCTGCTCTTCGGGATTCTTGAAATACTGCGTGCCGCTCAGGTAGATGCTCTGCCCGTCGGAGGCCACGCGCGCGACGGTGACGCCGTTGGGCAGGCGGCGCGTCATCAGGGAGCCCGGATCCGTGTATATGTCGGTGGTCCGGTGCTTGAAGATGGTGTGCTTGGTCTTGGGATCGTCGGCCCTGACCGCAAAGAGATGCTCTTCGCCCGAGACGGTTTCCGTCATGAAGAGTGTCTGCGCGTCGGGGGAATATTCGAGGCTGCCGATGCGGTCCTCGTTTTCGTAGATCATCTTGATGCTGTTGTTGTCGAAGGGCGGCAGCCACTGCATGACGCGGTCCTTGCGCTTCTGTTCGGCGGCGCCGGGAGCGGCTTCTTCCTGGGGCTCGTCGGGCGGCCTTTCGCCCCGCGGGCGGGGTTCCAGCTGCAGGAAGCTGAGTCCCTGGCCGTCGGGCCGCCAGGTGACGTTGCGCCGGTCATCGGGCCGCCCGCCGCGGCCGCCGAAACCGGCTCCGGGGCGCTGGCCCGGGGCGGGAGCGGGGCCGCCGCCGCGCGTCACCGTGCTTTCGCGCAGCTCGCGTTTCACGATGTCGGCGAGCTTCTTGCCGGTGAAGTCGTAAACGGCGTCGAGGGTGCCGAATTCGCTGAGGGGAACGTTATAGGAAAAGGGCTTGAGCAGTGTAGTCGCGCGGAAATACTTGCCGTCGGGCGATATGTCGAGAGAGCGCCACATGTCGGGATTGCCGATGTTCCTGGCGGTTCCGGTGACGACATCGATGAGAACGAGCTGCCCCGTGGCCAGCCACTCGAGCAGGTCCTTGTCTTCCTGCGTGCGCAGCAGGAAGCGGTAGGTGCGGTTGGCCGCGGCGCGCCCGGAGCTGATCTTGACTTCGGGCTCGTCCGGCGCGCTTCCCACGGGGGGCATGGGCTTGCGCCCGGCGGGCGGCACCACCGTCAGGATGCCCTTGCTGTCGGGAGTCCACTCGATGGAGGTGACCAGGGTGGCCAGTATCGGCATCGGCGACACCTTGCGCGGCTTACCGTCCTTGACGTCGGCGACATAGATATGCGTGGCGTCGTCGGTGTGCACGAAATAGGCTACTTTGGAGCCGTCGGGCGACCAGCCGGAGGCGGTCTGACCCCCGGGCCCCATTCCCCCTCTGCCCGGCATACTGAGCCAGGCACCCTTGGGCGCCATGATTTCGAGCTTGGCGCCGGTCTTCCAGTTGATGAGTTCGAGCGCCACGTCGCGGCGGATCGTGAACTGCCGCGCCCGGTTGGCCTTGTAGTCGAAGGCGGTCTCACCGAGATTCACGAAAGGCTTGGAATACTCTGCCAGCGTCGGCATTCCTTCGCTGCGCACGAAAAGGAAATGCTCGCCGTCGGGGCCGAGATTGTTGAGCGTCACATTCAGGTGACGGGGCGCCGTCACGATCTCCATGATTTCCTTGGGCGGCAGGATGTATTTTTCCTCGGAGAGCGCGACTGCCTGCCCGGATGCGTACGGGCACCATAGGGCCGCCAGGAGTATCATCCCGGCCGGCAGCATGAATGGAATCGCTTTGATCTTCATGGTATGTCCTCCGGCTTTCTGCGGGCCGCGCGCACCTGGCCGCGTGCCCGGCGATCGCCATTGACGATAGACGCATCGTGAAGGGATTTCAACGGAATTGGTCCGGCCGAAAACTCGGCTTTCCTGCTTTCGCCCCTTCTGCTAGTATTGCGTGCGGAACGGCAAGCAGAGGGGCGGCTTGCGGCGAAAACCGACCGCGGAGAGGTGCTGGAGTGGTCGAACAGGGCTGCCTGCTAAGCAGTTACACTGGCAAAACCGGTGTCCGGGGTTCGAATCCCCGCCTCTCCGCCATCCGATGGACGACGGAAGAACCGCTCAGCGCGCCTGCGCGCGGTAGATGCGGCGCAGCTCGGTGAAAAAGCCGTCGTACAGCCCGCTGCGAAAGTCCGGGTAAGTCCACGGGAAAGAGCGCCACGCCCCGCCTTCGTAGTGCATCGTCACTTCCGCGTAAATCCCGTCGGCCAGCAGGATGCGGTGGTAGTAATTCTTGGTGGATGCCATGACGATCTTGGACTGCTCGATGTAGCCCGGATCGATATTGACGGGCCGCGCAACCTGCCGATGGCGACCGGCCGCAAGTGCCTCCAGGTCGTTGGTCCGGATCTTGATCGCGGCAAGCCCGGCGGGGGAGATCAGTTCCCGGAAGCCCAGGAACCAGCGAAACAGCGGGGTCCCCATCTGTCGGTCGTAGTAGTGCGTGAAATCGAAGGGAAAGGGTCCGGCCTTCAGGTCCGCCGCACCGCACAAGGCCGCGAGGTCGCCTTCGACTTCGGCAACGATCTCGGGCAGCGAGGTGATGATCCCGGCGAATAGCTTCACCCGGTCAGGCTCGAGTACTGTTCCCATGGCCGCCTCATGGAGCATACGGTGTCGGGTCCGGGATGCCGGCCTCCTGGAAGCCCCGCCGGCGCAGGATGCAGGCGTCGCAGCGGCCGCAGGCCAGATTCTCCGGAGTCGGATCGTAGCAGCTGTGGGTGAGCGTGAAATCGACGCCCGCCGCCAGGCCCGCGCGGACGATCTCGGCCTTGCTCATGTCCAGCAGCGGTGCATGGATGCGGTAGCGCGAGCTCCCTTCGACGCCGGCCTTGGTAGCGGTTTGCGCGAGCCGTTCGAACTGCTCGATGAATTGCGGCCGGCAATCCGGGTAGCCGGAATAATCGATGCGGTTGACGCCGATGAAGATGTCTTCGGCGCCCAGGGCTTCGCACCATGCGAGCGCCAGTGCGAGCAGGATGGTGTTGCGCGCAGGCACGTAGGTGACCGGTATCTCAGCCGACATTCGTTCCGGCTCCCGGTCTTTGGGAACCGCCGTATCGCCGGTCAGGGCCGAGCCGCCGAAAGGGCGCAGATCCAGCTCGACCACGATGTGGCGCGCGGCGCCGAGCGCGGCCGCGATCCGGCGGGCGCAGGACACTTCGGTGCGGTGGCGCTGGCCGTAATCGACGGTCAGGGCATGGGCCTCGAAGCCGCGCCTGCGCGCCAGAGCGAGCGCCACGGCGGAATCCATCCCGCCGCTCAGCAGCACCACCGCCCTTTTCGAAGGTTCCATGACCGCCTCCCGAGGGCCCGTGGGGCCCTGTGGTAAAATCTTACTTCCAAACCGGACGATCGGGAACCAGAGTCGGTTGCGCCGCCCGGTGATGTTATCGGAGTGTGTGGGAGCCGTCAGCCTTCGGCTGTCAGCGTTCGGCTCGCTGCCCGCTCACGAAGCTCGGAGCTCCCGATCGCAGAACGCCGGCATCTGCAGGCTCCAATATAGCCTTACCATGCGGCTGAGCGCTGAAAGCCGAGAGCCGCCGGCAGCAGCAGCCATCGTGATCGCTCGTTGCCGTATACTCGCCCGGAACGGACGAGGGCTCGCTCGAGGGTGCTGATGTCATGATCCAGGTCAAGGGGCTGGGCAAAGCGTTTCGCGGCGAGTGGCTGTTCCGCAACGTCGACTTCCATATCGACGAGCGCGACCGCATCGGCCTCGTCGGAGACAACGGAACGGGCAAGACGACGTTGCTGAAAATTCTCGCGGGCCTCCTCGCCGCCGACGAGGGCGAGATCACCGGGGCGAAGGATCTGACGTTCGGATACCTGCCGCAGGACGGCCTGTTCGCGCACGGCCGGACGGTGCTCGAGGAGGCGCTTTCGGTATTCCAGGAGCTTCAGGACCTCGAAAGCGAGTGCCGCAGCCTGGAGCGCGCGCTCGCCCATGCGCAGCCCGGCGATCCCGAATACCGGCGCATGTCGGAGCGCTACGCGCAGGCGTCGCAGGAATTCCGCATGAGGGGCGGGTATGAGATGGAAGCCAGGGCGGGCGCCGTGCTCCTCGGGTTGGGATTCGAGCGGAGGGACCTGCACCGGCCGTGCGAGGAATTCAGCGGCGGCTGGCAGATGCGCCTGGCGCTCGCGAAGCTGTTGCTCCTGCAGCCGCGCCTGCTGCTGCTGGACGAACCGACCAACCACCTGGATCTCGAAGCGCGCAACTGGCTCGAAGAGTACCTGGCCGGTTACCCTTACGCTCTCGTCCTGGTGTCGCACGACCGCTTCTTCCTAGACGCGCTCGTGAACCGCATCGTGGAGATCCGCTTGCGCGCGCTCCATTTCTATACCGGCAACTACAGCGATTTCGTGCGTCAGCGCGACGAGCGCGTCGCCCAGCAGGTTGCCGCCTACGAGGCGCAGCAGCGGCGCATTGCACAGATCCGCGCATTCGCCGACAAGTTCCGCTACAAGGCGAGCAAGGCGGCCCAGGTGCAGAGCCGCCTGAAAGAGCTCGAGCGCATGGAGCGCATCGAGCTTCCCCCCGAGGCGAAATCGATCCGTGTGCGCTTTCCCGAAGGGCCGCGCACGGGCGCGACGGTTCTCGAATTGGTCCGAGCGACGGCCGGATACGGGGGAGAACCCGTCTTCCGCAACCTCGATCTCCTGCTCGCCCGCGGGGACCGGGTCGCACTCGTCGGCCCCAATGGGGCCGGCAAGTCGACGCTGATGAAGATCCTGGCCGGCCGCCTGCCGCTCATGGAAGGGGAGCGCAGGTTGGGGCACAACGTGGTCGTGGGCTACTTCTCCCAGGACCAGGACGAGCTGTTGACCTCCGAGCGCACGGTCTGGGAGGAGGTATATTCGGTGGCCCCGGACTATATCGTGCCGGAGCTGAGAACCCTGCTGGGATGCTTCCTGTTTTCCGGCGACACGATCGAGAAACGGGTTTCAGTGCTCAGCGGCGGAGAGCGCAGCCGGCTGGTGCTGTGCAAACTGCTGCTTTCGCCGGCCAATTGCCTGCTGCTCGACGAACCCACCAATCATCTCGACATCCGTTCCAAGGACATTCTGCTGGATTCCCTGCGCGAGTACGGGGGCACGCTGGTCTTCGTGAGTCACGACCGCTACTTTCTCGACGGCCTGGCGACCAAGGTGGTGGAAGTCGGCAACGGCACGGCGATCACCTACCTCGGAAACTACGAAGACTACCTGGCCAGAAAGAAGTCCGAGGCCGAGGCGGGTCGCCGGCCGGAAGGCGCCGTGCAGTCTCGACCCGCCGGCGGCGGCGCCGCGACGCGCGAACGGGCGCGCAGGAAGGTCAATCCGTATCGCATACGGGAGGTCGAGGGGAAGATCGCGGAAGTGGAATCGGCCATCGAGACCCACGAAACGCGCATCGCCGTGCTGGCGCGCATGCTTTCGAGCGAAGAGCTCTACCGCGACTACACCCTGTTCAAGGAGACGCTGGCCGAGCACGAGCGCCTGCAGCGGGAGCTCGAGCAGTACATGGCGGAATGGGAGCGGCTGCAGGGCGAGCTTGCGGCGCTCGAGACCTGAGTGCAGCGGCGGCGATGTCACTGCTTTGGTCCGGGTGTCGGCTACCTGCACTGACCGGCGAGGGACGAGAGACGCCCCGGCATCGGAAGGTTCCGATCGTGGGCGTCCATGCTGGCCCCGAGGCGCACCCGGTCCCCGGCTCTTGCTGCGGCGCCCGGCCCGCGCCAAATCGCCGGGGATATGCGCGGCAAAACCTCCCTCCGATGCGGCACCGCCGCATCGGCGAAAGCATTGTCGGCCGTCATCGGAATACGCACGTGTCAGGCGATTCCAGATGACCGGTAAGGTGCTTACTGTCTGACCTGCAAGAAGGTCATGGTCCTGAAGCTGACGGCCTTTCCGTCGACGAGAAGGGGTTCAAACTCCCATTCAGCCAATGCCTCGCGTGCACGGTCAAAGTACTCCAGCGGCCCGCGCCGATAAATCACTTCCGCCACCCTCCCGTCCGCACCTACCACGAGTTCGACAAGAAGCGACCCCAGAACAGGACCGTTGCCGGCTTCGAAAGACGGTTGGATATACTTCTTGATTCTCGATTTGACCAGGTCAAACGCAACGGTGTAAGGATCCGCCGGGCGTCCGCCTTTCCTGATATTCGGCGGGAATTGAGATCGGATTATGAGATCGATCAGGTCGAGTTTCGTAATCGGTTGCCTGGTCACATTCAACCCGCTGATCAATACCCCGCTCCCAATTGTGCCCCGATATATCGTTGAGTTTCCATTCAGAACCCACACCGATGAATTCTTGGGCACCTCCACGTAAACACACAGCGGCACGAGCACCCGGTCTCGACTCAGAGACAGGCGGTTGCCTTGTTGAGAGATCAGGGAATCGGGATCCAGAGGCTTGAGAGGCGGGGTCACCGTTTTGCCTCGCAGGGCATCGACAGGCACCACCTGCGCGGTCTGCACCGACAGCGCCTCCGACGATTCGCGTTCCGCTATGCCGATCCAATCGTCTTTCAGCACATAGCCGATTTGAATTTCAATTGTCGCCCCGGGAGCAATAGACATGCTCTTCGGATGGGAAAACAAGTATTGCGCCGATTCCTGCCCGGATGCGGCTGCAATCCGAGATACGGCGAAAGCAACCGCAAGGAACAACAGCCATGCCTCGCCCACGGGAATCGACCTGATAGATTTGATGCTGCCTCCGATATGATCGGGGATTCGGTGGAGTGAGCGGAGAACACTATTGGTCGTAGCCATGGCATTCTCCCTCCCAACGGACGCCGTCGATTTCACAAATGCGCGTCCAGCAATATCCCTGGGGGCCTTCGTCGCAGATTATTTCAAAAACGAACTCGCGGCAACCACCTCCTTCATACCCGCTCAGAAGATCCGGATAGCAATTGGTTTGTAGAACATGCGCCTTGGCGTGGGGGGACACCGAGGCCGGCAAGAGAAAAAGGAAGCAAGCGACGGCCAGGAACCGCACTTTAGCTGAGGCAAGCCGGTGAATGATACCGATCCTTGCACAAATCGTGGGAATCCATTTCGTCACCGACATACGCAACCCTCCGTTTTTTGTATTTAGAGGAGCAGGGAAGCGCAATCAAGGATAAATAGCATACAAAAGGCGCCAAAACGATGCAGAATGCGCCAAGACCCTGCATTATGGGACCTGCGCTCCGCCAAGACGCCTGATCTTGGAAGGGCACGCACCCGCTTTGGATCGGATGAATCTCGCAAAGGCCGCCGATGACGAGTAGCCGAAGGAAAAGGCGATCTCTTTGATGGTCAAGCTCTTATCATGCCGCAGACGCTCCAGCGCGATCCGCAGAAGCACGGATTGCTGATAGGAACGATACGACATGTTCCTGGCCATCCTGAGCAGCCTTACTATGGTGCGGCGGCTGACGCCAAGCTCTTGTGCGATCTGGGATAGGGTAGCACGCGGCGACGCGGTCAGACGGGCATCTGTTGCCTCGAGGAGTTCTTCGGCGCTGTAGACCATTGAGGCGGGCTCCTGCCTTTCGATCACCGGGCGGCAGCACCGGGAGAGGACCGCCGGAGGGGAGCGTCTCGGCCTCCGGCCGTCAGTGAACCATGCGGGAGACCTCCGGCTCCCGGTCGATCCCGGCAAGCTCCAGGAAGTCGGAGGCCCGCTTCCTGCAAGCCGCGCAGATTTCCAGGTGCTCGGCAAAGAGCACCTTCGTCTCCGGGTTCGGCCGGCCGCAGATCATCTCGTAGCAGAGAATGTCCACCAAGGTATCGAGGCAATTACCGTCCTCCGCGATCGACACGGTTCCCTCCCGGCGCCGGCCCGGTCGCTACCGCACGTTCAGCCCCTGCTCCGAAGAGCGGCGGAACTGCACGGGTACAAGGATGGCGCCGTCGGTGAGCACGAAGCGGTCCTTTGCTTCTTTCCCATTACGCGAACCGCGCCAACGCATGATGGAGCTCGCAGGGCGACGGATCATGCGGAAGAGCCCGTCTATCGTTCGTCCTTGGTCATTGAGGGTTAGGCGGCCGCATCCATCGGCATCAGTTTCATGTAAAGCGCAAGATATCAAGTATGGCGCAACGGGTAGGGCTGGTTCGGGATTGTGCTTGATTCGAGCCGCTGGGTTGCTTGTGTCGTTCGGCAGGCGGCCGCGGGTGAAAAACTGGCTGCCGGGGCAGGATTCGAACCTGCGACCTCGTGATTAACAGTCACGCGCTCTACCAGCTGAACTACCCGGCAAATCCCGGAAGAGAAGAGCGCAGCCGGAGCCACGCCCCCGTCATGCCCTGATTTCTATCCCGTTCTCCCGCCCGGCGCAAGCGGAAAATGCACCATGCCTCCCCGGCCGGCGCGGCGGCACAATTGTGCCCATCGCCCTCCTCGAAGTGTGCCGCCCGCGGGGCCCGATCCGTGGGACAAAAAGCCCGGCAAAATCGGTACCGCAGTCCGATTCGCCGCTTCGCTGCTTTCGATATCCTGTCTGCGGCAGGGGCGAGCGCCCCGCCCATCCCCCCGGCATCCGTTATCGCGAGTTCCCCGCGCGCCTGAGCGACGGAGTAGCACAATGACTAACGCCCGCCGAATGGTCCTGATGGTACCGCTGATGCTGTGCGCATGGGCGCCTGCCGCCCCCGCCGTCACGATCGTCACCGAGTTCATCGGCGGCGCCCCTCCCGCCAATGCGGCCGGAGCGGGGAATATCGTCGACATCGTCCAGGCGGCTGCGCGCATCTGGGAGTCGGCCTACGCCGATTCCTTCACCGTCAGGATTCACTACGGCTGGGCGCCCCTGGATTCTGCCGGGACCCACACCCTGCTCGAGCAGGGCGGCGCCCCCAACCGCGAGCTGGTCGGCCTGATACTGTTCGACAACAGCGGTGCCGTCCCCTTTTACCTCGACCCCACACCGGAGGCCAACGAGGAGTATCGCCGCCTCACCAAGGAATACCAGGATCTCGGCGGCGGGTTCGTCAATGTCGCCCGGCTGTTCAGCCATCCGACGGGCGAGGCCGCGGGCCGCGTCGACCTTCTGACGGTGGCGCTGCACGAGATCGGGCATGCGCTCGGAATGTGCAACGCCAACCTGAGCTACCTCGACGGCAGCCGGCCGGGAGTGCTGGTGATCGCCGATCGCCTGCCCTTTGCCGGCACGGCGATTCCCCTGGCGGTCAACGGCGCCGGCGTGACGTCCCACATCGATGCCGCGCGCGTCACCTACGGCGCCGTCATGGCGGGCGTCTGCGGCGACGAACGCAGGCTGCCCTCGGGCCTGGACATTCTGGCGAATGCGCAGATCAGCGGCTTCGAGATTCTGACGCTGGACGCCGAGCCGGCCGCCTCGGCGCGCCCCGCCGACGTGCGCTCGGCTCGCCCCGGAACCGCGCTGCGCGGCGACCGCAGGTGAGGCCGCCGGCCGGACGCGAACCCGCCCATATCCCTGCGCTTTTGCTTGAGGCGCGCCTCCGCTTGCACTAAATTCGTTACGCTCCCGGAACGGAGCAGCCGTCTTTTTCGCAGTCCCGCCATCGGACGCGGGCGGACAACGTGCGGAGGATCCCTATGAGCAGAACGATACGAGGCATTCCGGCGGTTTCCTGCCTGCTGGCGGCGGCCCTGATCCTGTCGAGCCTGCCTGCCCAGGCCGCCCCGCAGGGCGCTGCCACTTCTCCCGAAAAGTTCTTCGGCTTCCAGTTGGGCAGCGACCGCAAAATCGCGCGCTGGGACCGGATCGCGGAGTATTTCGGACTTCTGGAACGGGAAGGTGCCGGCCGGCTCAAGGTGGTGAACATGGGGCCGAGCACCATGGGCCACCCCTTCCTGCTGGTGATCATTTCCTCGCCTGCCAACCTCGCGCGCCTCGAGCGGCTGCGCGAAGTGAACGCCAGGATCAGCGACCCGCGCGGCCTGCGCGAGGAGGAAGTCAGGAAGCTCGTGGCCGAAGGGCGCGCGGTGATCTGCCAGTCGATGAGCCTGCACGCCACCGAGATCGGAGGCACGCAGATGGCGCCCGAACTGGCCTACGACCTGTGCGCGCGGCAGGACGAGGAGACGCTGCGCATCCTCGACAATGTCCTCTTCCTCCTCGTGCCCTCGTTCAATCCCGACGGCGCCATCATGGTGGCCGACTGGTACCAGAAGACTCTGGGGACGGAATACGAGGGCTCCAATCTTCCCTGGCTCTATCACAAATACGCCGGCCACGACAACAACCGCGACGCCTTCCAGACCAACCTCGTGGAATCGCAATACATGGCGCGCATCCTGTTCACCGAATGGATTCCCCAGGCCTATGTCGACCATCATCACATGGGGAGCTACGGTGCGCGCATCTACGTGCCCCCGTATGCCGAGCCGATCCGCCCGCTGGCCGACCCCCTGATATGGCGCGAGCACAGCTGGTACGGGGCGCACATCGCCTACAAGGAAGAGGAGGCCGGCCTCTCGGGTGTCCTCAACATGGCCCAGTATTCCGGCTGGGGGCATTTCGGCTTCCACTGGATCACCCCCTTCCATAACATCGCCGGCATGCTGACCGAGTCGGCCAACACCCGGCTGGCGACACCCATTTTCATTCAACCCGAGCAGCTGCGCGGCGGAACGCGGGGTTTGCCGGCATACGCCGAGCAGACGACCTTCCCCAATCCCTGGCCCGGAGGCTGGTGGCGGCTGCGCGACATCGTCGAGCGGCAGAAGGTCTCGGCGTGGGCCGTGCTGGACCTTGCGGCGCGCAACCGCGAGACGGTGCTGTGGAACGCCTATCTCAAGGCCAGGAGGCAGACCGAACGCGGCGCGCGCGGCAAGCCGGCCGCATACGTGATTCCCGCAGCGCAGCACGACCCGCTGACCGCGGTCAAGCTGGTCAACAAGCTGCTGGTCCAGGGCATCGAGATCCACCGGGCGGCGAGCGGATTCACGGTGGCGAGCGGAATGTCCTACCCCGCGGGCTCCTTCGTCGTGTCCCTGGCTCAGCCCAAGATGGGCCTGATCCGCTACCTGCTCGGGCGCACCTTCTATCCCGACAACGACTACACGCGCGACAAGGACGGCTCGCCCATCCGGCCTTACGACATGGCCACCGACACCATGTTCGAGTTCATGGGGGTGCGCGTCGATCCGGTGGACGAGGCGGTCGCGGGCGACCTGCAGAAGGTGACCGCCCCCGTTACGGTCGCCGGCCGGGTGGCGAAAGGAGCGTCCGGCTATGTCCTCGACGGAAGGCTCAACGACAGCTTCAAGGCCGTCAATCTCCTGCTCGACAAAGGCGTGGCGGTGCGGCGCATGGACACGGCCGCGGCCGGCCTGCGCCCGGGCGACTTTCTCGTGCCGGCCGCACCGGAAGCGCTGGCAGCGGATGTCGCCCGGCAGACCGGTGTGGATTTCAACGCGGCGGCCGCCGAAGTGCGGCAGGGCGCCCGCGAAGTCCGGCGCCTGCGCATCGCCATGTATCAGCGCTACATGGGCGGCAACATGGACGAGGGCTGGACGCGCCTGCTGCTCGAGCAGTTTTCCTTCCCCTACGCCTCGATCATGGACGCCGAGATCCGCAAGGGCGGACTCGACGAGAAGTACGATGTGATCATCCTGCCCGACGACTCGAGCGCCATGATCACGGGGGAAAGAGGCGCAGGCGCCGGCGCGCAAGCCCCGAGGCCGGAGGAGGCGATTCCGCCCGAATACCGGAGCGGCATCGGCAGCGAGGGCGTCGAGGCCCTGAGGGCGTTCGTGCGCAAGGGAGGAACCCTGGTCGCGCTCGGGCGAGCGAGCCTTTTCGCCATCGAGCGTTTCGCTCTGCCGGTGCGCAACGTCGCCGCCGGCCTGCCGCCCAAGGAGTTCTTCTGCCCGGGCTCGACGCTGCGCGTCGCATTCGACAACGCCCACCCGCTTGCCTACGGGATGCCCGCGCGGGGGCTTGTCGTTTTCCTGGGCGACAGCGCCGCATTCGAGATAGTCCCTTCGGAGCACAACGAGTGGTACGAGACCGTGGTGCGCTACGCCGATCGCGACCTGCTCGAAAGCGGCTGGCTCATCGGGGAGCGGACCCTGGCGGGGAAGGCGGCCATGGTATCCGCGCGCTACGGCGAGGGCCGGGTGATACTCGTGGGCTTCCGCACGCAGCACCGGGCGCAGACCCACGGCACGTTCAAGCTGTTGTTCAACGCCCTGGTGCGCTGAGCGCAGGGGCGAACGGGCCGCGGCAATCTCTTTACTTCCGCCCGGCGGCGACGCATCATTAGACGGGACCCGGAAGAGTCCGGGAACAGCGAGCGAGGCGTGCCGTGGAGGAAGAACGACTGAAGATTGCGGTGTTCGTCGATTTCGACAACATCGAGATCGGCGTCAAGACCACCCTGAACCGGCGCTTCGACATCGGCGCGGTGCTCGAGGCGATCAAGGAGCGCGGCGAGGTGGTCACGAAGATCGCCTACGGCAACTGGAAGCAGGCGGAGAGCTACAGCCGGGACATGACGGAACATGCGGTGCAGATGGTGCAGCGCAACACCACGCCCGGCGGCGACAAGAACGGCGCCGACATCAACCTCGCGCTCGACGCGCTCGAGATGGCGTTCACGCGCGATCACATCAACGCCTTCGTGATCGTGGGCGGCGACAGCGATTTCATCGCGCTCGTCGAGAAGCTCAAGCAGTACGACAAGAAGGTCTTCATCGTCGGCGGGCGCGCCTTCACCAGTGCCATCCTGCAGAAGAACTGCCACGAGTTCATCGCCTACGAGAACCTCGTGGGCCTGCATTCCGGCGCGCGCCGGGCTGCGGGCAAGGAACCGGCGGCCGTCCGGCCGCGCGTCGAGAAGGCGATGCCCCTGGTGCGGCGCGCGCTCAAGGTGCTCTCCGACCGCGAGGTTTCGCCGCAGCTCGGCCTGCTCAAGAGCACGCTGCTGCAGCTCGACTCCACCTTCTCGGAAAGGGACTACGGCGTGGGCAGCTTCCGCGAGTTCATCCAGAAGCTGGCCGATGCGGGGTATGTGAATCTCAAGCAGGTCGACCGCAGCCTGCTCGTGGAGTTGCGCGACGGCGATTCCGCAGCCGTGCCGGCGGCGGCCGCGCCGGCGCCCGCGCCGGAGCAGCCGCAGGCTCCGGCGGCCCCGGCATCCGACGAGGCCTTGCGCGAGATCGAGCGCCTCTTCCGCGCCTCGCTCGCCCGGGCGCGCTGGCCCATGTACCTGCGCAACGTCAAACAGCTGCTCAAGGCCGCCGACCCGCACTTCGACGAGCGCCGGCTCGGCTTTACGGGCATCCACGACCTCGTGCGCGAGGCCCAGCGGGCGGGATTGTTCCGCATCGAGCGGGACCGCCAGGGGATCCTGCGCGTCTACCCCGGGGAACGCCTGACGGAGCCGGCTCCTTCGGAAAGCGTGCCTCTGCCGGAAGAGCCGCCGCCGGCCGCCTCGCCGCCCGAGCCGGCTCCCGAAGCGGTTGCATCACCGGAGGTCGTCGCGCCCGCGGCGCCGGAGGTCGCGCCGGAACCGGCCGCGGAGAGCGCTCCCGCGGAGCAGCAGCCCAAGCGGCGCCGGGCGGCTGCGAGCCGGACGGCGGCGCGCCGCAAGAGCACGACGCGCCGCTCGAAGAAGAGCCCCTCGGACTGAGCGCCGCCGTCGCCGCCTGCACCCGTACAAAGCCAATCTATCAGGGAAAAACTGATGATCGTGCGCAACGTGAACGACGCCGAAGATCGGAAAATCGAGACCTACCCCTACAAAGGGCAACCCATACCGGTGAAGGATGTCTGGATCCGCTGGCTTTCCCAGGTCGGGCCGAGCGGGGCGCCGGAATACGGCCTGCGTTTTTTCACCATCGGGCCGGGGGGTGAAATCCCCATCCACAATCACCTCTACTACCAGACCATGTACATCCTCAGCGGGCGCGTGCGCTGCTTCCGCCACGACCCGGCGACGGACGAGATCGTGGAAGAGAAGGTCCTGGGCGCCAACGACTTCATATTCATACCCACGATGGAAGTCCACAGCATGAGAAACGAAAGCGAGCGCGAGCCCGTGACCTTCCTGTGCTGCATCGCCAACGTCTACGAGGAAGAGACCGTTTGAGCCGAGACGGCCGCCGCCGGATGAGTTGCGCGGCCGGGGGCCAGGGCTGTCGGAGCTGTCAGCTGTCAGCCATCAGCAGTCAGAGGTCAGCCGTCGGCTGAAAGCTGATAGCTGACGGCTGAAAGCTGATCGCTTACTCGCACACTCCTCCCGGGCAGCGGGCGGCGATCAGCATGCGCAGGATCGAGTCGTATTCCGTGCCGGAGACGGCCCGGCGGCGCTTGCCCGATCCCAGGGCGGACATCTGCTGCGTGTCGGTCTTGTGGGCCACCACCATGTCGAGTTGCGGCAGGACGGTGATGTACTGGCCGCCGGCACCCATGCCGGTGAAGGCGCCCTGGAAGGGTCCGGGCGAATTCGGGGCGTCCCATACCCACCACATGCAGCCGTATCCCCAGCGGTTGCCCGTGCCCAGGGAGCGGTAGGGCGGAGGGTTCATTTCGTGGAAGGGCGTCACCAGGCCGGTGATGCGCGCCGTCCACTCGCGCGACACCACCTGCCGGTCGTGCCACCGGCCGCCGCGCAGCATCAGCAGGCCGACGCGCGCCATGTCGCGCGTCGACAGCCACATGTGATACGCCAAAAACTGCGACCGCTTGGCGTCGCCGCTCTTCTGCTGCCGCGAGCGGTCGAAGTCCTGCATGCCGATCGGCTCCGCCAGATCGGTCTGCAGCGCATCGTAGATATCCTTTCCGGTGAGCTTTTCGAAAACGGCGCCGGCGGCGTTGAAGTCCCAGTTGTTGTAAAGATAGTAGCTGCCCGGCCTCTGGGAGCCGCGTGGCGGGGCGCTCGCGCTGCTGTCGCCGGCATTGGACGCGGGGTGATAGACGCCCGAGCGCGCCGTGATCAGGTTTTCGATCGTGGCTTCGAGTTCCTGCGGGAGCAGCCCGTCGACGTCGGTCAGCTCCAGCTCGCGCAGCGTCTTGTTCAATGGGATCGTTCCGTTTTCCACGTACTTGCCGTACAGGATGGCCAGGATGCTCTTGCGCACCGATGCCAGATAGCTCAGGTGCTTGAGATCGCCGTATTCGAACAGCGATCGGCCCCCGACGACCACCATCATGGCGGTGGTATCGAGCGAGGCCAGCCACGCGCGCAGCGCCTGCAGGCGGGCCGAGGAGTAGCCGGCGGATTCGGGTCTTTCGATGCGCTCCCATTCCTTGCCGGGGAAGACCGGACTTTTGCTCTCTCCCTGCGCGCCCACGGACCGGCAGGCGATCGAACTGCACAGCAAGGCAGGTGCCAGCAGGATGACAGCGGCTTTTCGTCCTTTCATGGCGTTTCACCCCCCGGGCTGTTTCTACGGCCGGGGCGGCACGGAAATCAAGCGAAAAGCGCCCGCCCGGGAGCGCGCGGCGGCTGCGAAATAGGCCGCAAGGATCGCCGCACCGTCCCGTCCTATTGATGACGGTACAAAAGCGGAATCGGGCGGGGCGTGGTGCCCGCTCAAGGAGGTTCGATCATGGCATCGGCAAACATGTCGTACAGGGCGGTCCGATGGGCGATGGCGGCGGTGCCGGCGTTCGCCATGGCGCTCGCGTCCGGAGCGTCGGGCCGCGAGGGACAGGAAAAGGCGGCGGGCATGCCGGACTGGCGCATCATGGAGCCGGTCGCCTACGAAACGGTCAGCCTGTTCCCGGTGCTTGCGCGCAACGCCGCGGACACGAGCGGGTTCATCACGCTCGACGAGGGGCTCGCATCCGGCGAGGTCGTGGTGGCCGAGCGCGGCGGGGACGTGCTGCGGCGCACGCGGGGCAACGAGCCTGTGATCTGGGAGCAGATCGCCGGGGCGGGCGCGGAAGTCAACCGGTTGGTTCTCGTCCACCGCGGCTCGAAGCCGCTGCTGCTGCTGGCCGGCGAGGTCGTGTCCGGCGGCAAGCAGGACCGGGTGATCGCCAAGGATCGCATCGTCGCGCCGGGCGCCGAGCCGCTCCCGCTCGACGTCTTCTGCGTGGAGCGCGGGCGCTGGGCCGGCGGCAGCACGCAGTTCACGGCCGCCAGGATGATGGTACACCCGAGCGTGCGCGAAAAGGCGGCCGTCGACCGGGACCAGGGCGAGGTCTGGGCCGCCGTGCGCGGCGATATCGCGCCGCGCGGCACGGCTCCTTCCGGCGGCGCCGCGGGCGGGGTACTGGGCACGGTGATTGCCTCCGAGGCGCCGAGCGAATCGTACGTGCGGATCTACAGCTCGGCGCGCGTCGGCGGCTCGGTCGAGATCTACGCCGAGGAGTTGTCGCGCCGCTTCACCCGGGCGACCGCCGACCTGAAGGACGACAAGGTCGTCGGCGTGGTCGTGGCCTACGGCGGCGAGGTGGCCTGGGCCGACATCTTCGCCTCGCCCGGCCTTTTCGAGCGCTACTGGAACAAGCTGTTGCGCAGCTACTGCGTCGAGGCCGTCATGCGCTCGGATCGGCGCGAGAAGGCCGCGCTCGCCGATGCGCGCGAGTTCCTGAAGCCGCTCGCCGGCCGTGAGATCGTGGAGAGCGAACCGTCCGTCTACCGCTGGCGCCAGGTGTCGCAGGGGCGCTACTCCGAGATCCGACTGGAGACCCTGCACCCCAGGGAGCTCGTGCTCCATTGGTGCAAGCTTCTCAGGTACAATTGACGCCGTCTTTGCCGCGCGGCACGATCGGGCGCCGTGCCCGGCGTTGCCGTGCATCGGAGGACGACGATGAGAAGAAGATCCCTTCACGGCTTTTCCGCGTTTGTCGTTCTTCTGGCCATGGGGGCCGTGGCCGCATATGCCCAGGAAGCGCAGACCGTCAAGCTGCCGGCGCCGCGCACCGAAGGGGGCAAGCCCCTGATGCAGGCGCTGAAGGAGCGCCGCTCGACGCGCGAATTCAGTCCGGAGAAGCTGCCGCTCCAGGTGCTGTCCGATCTGCTCTGGGCCGCCTTCGGCATCAACCGCGAAACCGGGCAGCGGACGGCGCCCTCGGCCAACAACCGGCAGGAAATCGATATCTATGTCGCCACGGCCGAAGGGCTTTACCTTTACGAGGCCAAGGCGCACGAGATGAGGCGCGTTTCGGCCGAGGACGTGCGCGCCCTGACGGGGACGCAGGAATTCGTCAAGCAGGCGCCGATCAATCTCGTCTACGTCGCCGATCTGGCCAAGGGCAAGAGGACGCGAGCGGAGGACATCGAATTCTATTCGGGCGCCAACACCGGTTTCATCGCGCAGAATGTCTACCTGTTCTGCGCGTCCGAGGGGCTGGCGTGCGTGGTGCGCGCCCTCGTCAATCGGGAGGCTCTGGCCAAGGCGATGGGGTTGCGCCCGGATCAGAAGATCACCCTGGCCCAGACCGTCGGCTATCCCAGGAAGTAGTTCCCGCGCGCCGCGCGGCACCGGTGGCAATTCGGCCCCGGCAGGGACCCTGAGCGGGCAGCCGCGGGCGAGCCGCAGGCGAACCCCCGGAAGGGAGCGTATCGATATCTTTCTGCCGGCCCTTCGGGGCTTGTCGCATGGCGCTCCCTTTTCTCCGGGTTCGCCTTCGGCTCACCCGGAGCTACCAGCTGCCGTGCCTCCGGCACTGACGCGGCCCCGGCAGGGGCCCCGAGCGGGCAGCCGGGGGCGAGCCGCAGGCGAACCCCCGGAAGGGAGCGTATCGATATCTTTCTGCCGGCCCTTCGGGGCTTGTCGCATGCCTCTCCCTTTTCTCCAGGTTCGCTTCCGCTCACCTGGAGCTACCAGCTTCCGTCCCTCCGGGACGGACATGGCCCCGGCAGGGGCCCTGAGCCGGTAGCCGGGGGTGAGCCGAAGGCGAACCCCCGGAAAGGGGCGTATCAACGAACGAAGCCCCGGAGGGCCGACAGACCGGGGTCTCTGGCATATCCTTCTGCCGGCCCTTCGGGGCTTTTCGCATGCCGCTTCCTGTTCTCCAGGTTCGCTTCCGCTCACCTGGAGCTACCAGCTTCCGTCCCTCCGGGACGGTTGAC
>CAZHQK010000063.1:0-4798 GCA_964534795.1 uncultured Acidobacteriota bacterium | reverse complement strand
GTCGCCATGGCCGAGCACATCGCCATGGCCCTGTCCAACCTCAAACTCCACGAAACCCTCCGCAGCCAGTCCATCCGCGACCCCCTCACCGGACTCTTCAACCGCCGCTTCATGGAGGAATCCCTCGAACTCGAGCTGCGCAAGGCGGCGCGCGGCCAGCACACCCTCGGCCTGATCATGCTCGAACTCGACCGCCATGAGGACCTGCAGCGCGACTACGGGCGGGATGCGGAAAGCGCGCTTCTCGTGGGCCTGGGCGGACTGCTGCAGGCCGGCGTGCGCAAGGAGGACATCGCCTGCCGCTTCGGCACCGAGAAATTCACCCTCATTCTCCCCCGGGCCGGCCGCGAGATCATCGAGCGCCGCGCCGAAAGCCTGCGCGAACGGATACGCAATCTCCAGGTGCGCCACCGCGGCCAGGTGCTGAGCCGCTGCACCGTCTCCATGGGGGCCGCGAGCTATCCCGATCACGGCCGGACCGCCGAGGCGCTCATCCGCGCCGCCGACGCGGCGCTGCACCGCGCGCTCGCCGAAGGCGGCGACCGCCTCGTCATCGCCGCTTGACCCCTTGCGCCGCCGCGCCGGCGATCGACCGGCGCCTCCCCTCTCTGCGCGCCCCTCGGTAATCATCGCCGTCCTCGGCGCCGACCCAAGGCTTGCGAGGGCGTCCTTCGGGGCTCGGCCGATCGATATGCCCCTTTCCGGGGGTTCGCCTGCGGCTCACCCCCGGCCACCCGCTCAGGGTCCCTGCCGGGGCCTGCCGATCGCCCCGAACCGCATCGCCGCGCTCATTTCCGGGCTGCACGGGAGCGTGCAATCGGGGGGCGCGCAGTCAGGGTTCCGCTCCACAGGAGAATTTGTTTGAAAACCGCGCCCTACGGGCGCAATCTGTGGCCGCCATACGAACATCCGCCGTCCGGCTCCATCGTCGGCAGCAGCGGGAATTCATGGGCTCATCCATCGTGGAGCGCGCATTGAGGCCTCTCGGCGAGATCCGCCGGGAGGAGATCGCCTCGGCCTTCCTGATGTTCGCTTACGCGTTTCTCGCCATGAGCGCCTACAACATGATCAAGCCGGCCACGCGCTCGAAGTTCATCGACGCCCTGGGCGCGGACAACATTCCTTATGCACAGCTGGCCGCCGGCCTGCTGATCGGGGTGCTGATGGCGGGCTACGCATGGCTGATGGCACGCCTGCCGCAGCGCTGGGCGCTGCAGATCGTCCAGGCCGCCCTGGGAGCGCTCCTGCTCACATTCTGGTACCTCTTTCACAAGCCGTGGGGATGGGTGTCGGTCGCGTTCTACGTTTTCGGCTTGATCTTCGCGGTTCTGGTGATCAGCCAGTTCTGGACGCTCGCCAATCTCGTCTACGACGCGCGCCAGGCCAAGCGCCTGTTCGGTTTCATCGGCGGCGGCGCCCCCCTGGGCGGCATCGCGGGATCGCTCGCCGGAAAGAACCCCGGGGTTTTCGGCGGGACGGTCAACCTGCTGTTGCTCGCGGCGCCACTGATGCTCCTGTGTGCGGGGATCGTCAGTGCGATCATCCTGCGCGAGCGCCCGGAAAGCTCCGTTACGGCGGATCGGGAAAAGGCCGTGAGCTGGTCGCGCGCGTTCGAGCTGCTGCGCAAATCGGCCCACCTGCGCCTGATCGCCCTGGTCATCGGTCTCGCCGCGATCGGAGCCGCCATCATCGAGCAGCAGCTCAACATGGCTACCGAGGCGACGAAGGGCCGCGGGGCGACCGACGCCGTCACGTCGTTTCTCGCCGGGATCCAGCTCTACACGTCCGTCATCGGGCTGGTCGTCCAGATGCTGCTGACCAGCCGCATCCACCGGCTGCTGGGCGTGGGATTCGCTCTCATGATCCTGCCGCTGAGCCTGGGGGCCACGGCGCTGGTCATGCTGATGAACGCGGCCCTGTGGGCGCCCGGCCTGGCGCGCGTGCTCGACCAGTCGCTGCGCTACACGGTGGACAAGACCACGCGCGAGATCCTCTACATGCCGCTCGCGCCCGGGATCAAGTACGAAGCCAAGCCCTTCGTCGACGTCACCATCGATCGCTGCGCCAAGGCGCTCGGGGCGATCCTGCTCCTGGTGCTCATCAAGCCCTGGGGGCTCGGCCTGAACTGGCAGCAGGTCAGCTATGCGAGCATACTGGTGAGCGCTCTGTGGATCTTCGTGGCCCTGGCGGCCGGCCGCGGCTATCGCAGCGCCTTCCGCCGGAGCATCGGGGAGCGCGCGGTCGAGCCCGCCGAGGTCCGGCTGGCGGTCGCCGATCTCTCCACGGTCGAGACGCTGGTCGAGGAGCTGGCGGCACCGGAGGAGGCGCGCGTGCTTTATGCCATGGACCTGCTGGAGTCGCTCGACAAGCGCAACCTGATCACGCCGCTGCTGCTCCGTCACGAGTCGCCCGCCGTGCGCGTGCGCGCCCTTGCGATCCTCGGCACTCTGGGCCCGGAGTCCCCTGCGCGCTGGCTGCCGGCCGCCCGGCGCCTGACGGCCGACGACGATCCCGACGTGCGCCTGGCGGCGCTGGCGGCCCTGGCTCGCAGCGCTCCTGGAGGCTGCGCGGAATTCCTGCGGCCGTTCCTCGAAGAGCGCGATCCCCGCATCGCCATGACCGCGGCCGTGTGCCTCGCGCAGAACGGCGCCGAGGAGGACGTCGAGGCCGCCCGGAGGGTCCTGCGCGAGCTGGCGGGCGACGCGCGCGAGTCGGCCGCGCCGATGCGCCGGGAACTGGCGGCCGCCATCGGTGCCGTTTCGGGCGCCGGCCTGCGCCGCCTGCTCATCCCGTTGCTCGGCGACCCGTCGCCCGAGGTCGCCGCCGAAGCGCTGCGCAGCGTGCGCCGCCTGGGCACGCAGGATTTCTTCTTCGTGCCGACGCTGGTCTCGCTGCTGCGCGACCGGCAGCTCAAGAGCGGCGCGCGCCGGATGCTCATGGACTTCGGCGAGGAGGTGCTGCCGGTCCTCGAGCACTTCCTCCGCGACCCCGGCGAGGATATCTGGGTGCGCCGGCACATCCCGGCCACGATCGCGCACATCCCCTGCCGCCAAGCGCTCGACATCCTCGTGCGCTGCCTCGATGAGGAGGACGGTTTCCTCCGTTTCAAGGCCGTCGCCGGAATCCAGCGGCTGCGCCGTGTGCGCCCGGATCTCGTGCCCGAACGCCGCCCGCTGGAGAAAGCCCTGCTCGAGGAGGCGTCGGGTTACGCGGGCTACCGCGCTTCATTCCGCCGGCTTCTGGCGACCGACGGAATGCCGGGCGAGACCCTGCTCGGCCGCGCTCTGACCGAACAGATGGGCCGGGCCGTCGACCGGACCTACCGCCTGCTGGAAATCCTATATCCGCCGAAGGATGTCGCCGCGGCGCGCTGGGCCATCGAACGAGGCGATTCGCGACGCCGCGCCGCGGCGCTCGAATACCTCGACAACCTTCTGAAAGGTTCGCTGCGCAAGGAGGTCGTTCCCGTCCTGGAAGACAGGCTGCCGCAACCGGCGCCTTGTACTCCGACCCGGCAACCTGTTCCCAAAGAAAAGCAGGAGTCCTTGATCCAGCTGGTCTACGATCGCGATCAGGTGATCGCGGCGGCGGCGATTCACATGCTGTGGACCCTCGGACTCGCGAATCTGGCCGGGCACGTCGAGCAAGTGCTCGCAACGCGCGACGCGCGCGACCGGCTCGTCCTCGAAACGGCGGCCTGGGTCCTGGAGGGATTGCACGCTCCGGACGACAAGCGGCGCGTGCTGCGGCACGAGCTGCTGCCGGCGGTGGAAATCGCCGCGCGGCTGCGCCGCCTGCCCCTGTTCGCGGCGGTCTCCGTGGACGAGCTGCTGCGCATCGCCGCCGCCGGGCGCCAGGTGCGCTTCGAGCCGAACTCCGTCCTGTACGATGAGGGCAGAGTGCCCGAAAACGCCCTCTTCCTTCTGGACGGCCGCCTGGCCGCCGGATCCCGCGCGGGCGCCGGCAGCGAGATCGGCGCGCCCGCCGCGCCGGGAATCGAAGAGGTGCTCGAGGCCGTGCCCGCCAGGGAAACGGTGCGCGCCGCCGAGGCATCGGCGGTCCTGGCCGTAAGCTGCGCCGAGTTCCGCACGATGCTCGCCGACAACACGGACCTGGTCCAGGGCCTGTTCGGCATGCTGTGCCGCGACGCGCCGGGATGGAGCGCGCGCTTCGTTTTCAAGAAAACGGGCGAGGCGGAAAGCATGGCGCTCCCGGCAGGGCCTCTCAGGCCGATCGACAAGGCCCTGGCCCTGGGCCGGATCGTACTGTTTTCGGAAATAGCCCCGGAAGAAATGCTGCATCTGGCGGCGATCGCGGAGGAAGTGCCGCTGGTCGCAGGCCGGGTCGTATTCGACGAAGGCGACCCCCCGGTGCTGTTTCTCATATTGACCGGCGCGCTCTCGCTGGAGTCGTTGCAGGGGCATGCGCCGCTCGCCGTCGACGAACTGGATGCGGCGGGCGTCTGCGAAACCCTGGCCGGATTCCCGTTTGCGCGCCGGGCGCGGGTCGCCCGCGAGGGGCGCGCGCTGCGCATCGAGCGGGACGACCTTTTCGATCTGCTTTCCCAGCGCAGCGAACTGCTGCAGCAGCTCTTCGGCGCCCTCTTCCGCGCGTAGTTCGTGCGCGCCGCGCCGGATCGCGAGCATCGGCCCCGGCGGGGGACCTGAGCCGGCAGCCGAGGGTGAGCCGCAGGCGAAGCATGAGAAATTTCGGCGATGCGGTTCGGGGCGATCGCGAAGCCCCGGGAAGGAGCGTATCGATCAGGTGAGCCCCGGAGGGCCGGCAGAATTCGATCGGG
>CAZHQK010000062.1:0-1631 GCA_964534795.1 uncultured Acidobacteriota bacterium | reverse complement strand
CGGGTCCGAAGAGTTGGGCAGCGTCTATGAATCCCTCCTGGAATTGCACCCGGCGGTGAATGTCGACGCGGGAACGTTCGAGCTGTCCGTGTCGGGCGGACACGAAAGGAAGATTACGGGAAGCTATTACACTCCCGCCGGCCTGATCACCTGCCTGCTCGATTCGGCGCTCGAGCCGGTGTTGGAGCAGCGAATGACGGGAAGGCCCATGGGGAGATCGGGTGATAGGGAAACAGGAAAAGGAAAGGAAGATCATGGAGCTTCTTACACAAAACGGGAAAATGCTCCCCTCCATGATCATCGGCCTGCAGCAAGAGTTTCGCCAGGCCCTGTCTCCATGCATCCCTATCCTGCTGCCCCACTTTCTCCCGAAGAGGCATTGCTCTCCATCAAGGTTTGTGATCCCGCTTGCGGCAGCGGGCATTTTCTGATCGCGGCGGCCCACCGGATCGCAAGGCGGCTGGCCGCGGTGCGCACGGGCGACGACGAGCCTTCGCCCGAAGCCATGCGGACAGCCCTGCGCGACGTGATCGGCCGCTGCATTTACGGCGTGGACGTCAACGAGATGGCCGTCGAGCTGTGCAAGGTGGCTTTATGGATGGAGGCGCTCGAGCCGGGCAAGCCGCTGTCCTTTCTGGATCACCGCATCAAATGCGGCAACAGCCTGCTCGGCGCCACGCCGGCCTTGATGGCAAAGGGCATACCGGATGAGGCGTTCGCCCCGATAGAGGGTGATGACCGTAAGATTGCTGCGGAATTGAAAAAGAGGAACAGGCATGAGCGCGCCGGGCAGTTGGCGCTGCCCCTCGTGGCCGAGGAGACGGCGGAGTATCGCCGGTTCGGCGACGTCCTCGACTACGTGGATTCGGTTGACGACAGCTCCGCAGGCGGCATGCGCGAAAAAGAGCGGCGCTACGAAAGGTTGAAGTGTTCGAAGGAGTATCGGCGGGCGTGGCTGGCGGCCGATGCCTGGTGCGCCGCCTTCGTATGGAGGAAGGTCAAAGGGGCCCCGCCGGCGATCACCGAGGCCGTCTTCCGGCGGCTCGAGCGCTCGCCGGAAAGCGTGCCTGCCGATGTGCGGGAGGAAATCGAGCGCCTCGGCCGCCGGTATAACTTCTTTCACTGGCACCTGGCCTTCCCGGATGTTTTTCACGTTCCCGACAAGCTTGAGTCGGCCGACAATCCGGACGCCGGCTGGAACGGCGGCTTCGATGTCGTGCTCGGCAACCCGCCCTGGGAGCGTATCAAATTGCAGGAGAGGGAGTGGTTCGCCTCGCGATGCCCTGAGATCGCAGAGGCTCCCAATGCGGCGGCCCGGCGCAGGCTTATCGAGAAGCTCGCCGAAGAAGACCCTGCCTTGCATGCCGCGTTTCTCGAGGATTGTCGCCTGGCCGAGGGCGAAAGCCATCTCGTTCGCTCTTCCGGGCGATATCCGCTCTGCGGACGCGGCGACATCAACACCTACGCGATCTTCGCGGAGACCAAGCGGATGCTTATTTCGCCCGTTGGCCGGGTTGGAGCGATTGTCCCGTCGGGCATCGCCACCGACGACACGACGAAGTATTTCTTTCAGGATCTATGGGCAAATCGAGCTCTGCTCAGTCTATACGACTTTGAGAATCGCGCCGGTC
>CAZHQK010000061.1:0-12297 GCA_964534795.1 uncultured Acidobacteriota bacterium | reverse complement strand
CGCGTCCCCAGCTCGACGAGTTGCAGGAAACGGCCCTCCGCCTGGGCATGTCCTTCCTGGTCGAGGCGGACGGCGCAGCGCAGCGCCCCCTGAAGGCACCGGAAAGCGATGAGTTATCCGTCCCGGCGGGCGTGGAAACAGTTTTCGTGGTCGCCGGGTTGAGCGCCCTTGGGCGGGCGCTGGACGCAGAGTCGACCTGCGGCCCGGACCGTTTTGCGGAATTGTCGGGTCTGCCGATCGGTGCCGCGATTACCGGCGACGCACTCGCCCGCGTGCTGGCGCACCATGCCAAGAGGCTCAAGGGCATGCCCGTCGGCGCCCGGCGGGTCGCGCTGCTCAACCAGGCCGACACCGCGGAGCTGCGGGCGGAAGGGGCGCGCATCGCCCCCGTCCTGCTCTCGGCCTGCCAGGCCGTGATCGTTGCATGCCTGCAGTCCTCCGATGCCGTGCTCGCGGTTCACGAGAAGGTCGCGGGCATCATCCTGGCGGCGGGCGCCTCGGAGAGGTTCGGGAGCCCGAAGCAGCTCCTTCGATATCGCGGCCGGCCGTTCGTGCGGGCGGCGGCCGAAACGGCGCTCGCGGCCGGGCTTGCGCCGGTGGTGCTGGTTACCGGTTGCCGGGCCGAGGAGGTGGAGGCGGCCGTCGATGCACTGCCGGTCGAGTGCGCGCGTAATCCGGAGTGGATCTCCGGATTGAGCTCTTCGATCCGTGCCGGCTTGGAGCGACTCCCGCCCGAGACCGGCGCGGTCGTTTTCTTCCTGGCCGACCAGCCGCAGGTGACGCCTGGAGTCGTGCGCGCCCTGGTGCAGAAGCACGCGTGCGGCCTGTTTCCCATCGTCGCTCCGAGGGTGGGGGAGAGGCGCGCCAATCCGGTGCTCTTCGATCGGGCGACCTTCGGCGATCTGCGGCGCCTCCGAGGGGACGAGGGCGGGCGGGCCCTTTTCGCCCAGTACGGGGTGCAGGATCTGCCCTGGGACGACCCCGCCCTGCTTTTCGACGTCGACACTCCCGGGGACCTCGAGCTTCTGGAGCGCTGAGAAGCCCATCGGCGTTCAGATTCCCGTCAAGGCCTTTTCCGGATCTTCCACGAGTTTTCGTAGCGTTGCCAGGAACCGGGCTGCTTCCGCCCCATAGATGGTGCGGTGGTCGTATGACAGGGTCAAATTCATGACGTCGCGGATTGCGATACGGCCCTCGTGCACCCACGGCCTCGGCACAATGGCTCCCACGGCGAGGATGGCGTTTTCCGGACGGGGGATGATGGCGACAAAACTCTGCAGTCCGAACATCCCCAGCGACGAAATGGTGAATGTGCTCCCGCGGAGCTCGTCCGGGCTGAGCTTGCCGCTGCGTCCCCGCTCCACGAGATCGCTGCGCGCGGCCGCGATTTCGTGGAGCGACTTCTTGTCGATGTGCCGGATCACCGGAACCAGGAGTTCGTTTTCGCGCGGGGCCAGCGCCATACCCATATGCACGTCGCGATATAGAATATCCGCCTCCTCGCCGTAGCTGCTGTTGATGATCGGGTGTTCCTGCAGGGCGCAGGAAGTGAGCTTCATCAGGATGTCGGTGATGGTGACCCGGATGCCGGGCGGCGGGGTTTGCGCCAGCAGTTTTTTTCTGAATTCGACCAGGGCCGTGGCATCGACATCGCAGGAGGCGGTCGTCTGTGCCGCCTCGCGGAGGCTTTCGGTCATTCTCCGGGCGACGATGCGACGCAGTTCCGTGCGCGGGAGCACTATCACCCGGTTTTCGGGCCCCGCGGCAGGCATGCGCTCGCGCTCGAATCGTTGCACGTCTTCGCGGGTGATTCGTCCTCCGGGTCCGGTGCCGCGGAGCAGACGGATGTCAATCCCCTTTTGTTCGGCCAGGCGGCGTGCGGCCGGTGCAATGCGGATTTTCTCCTCCGGCCCCGGCCCGGGGGCGGAGGCTTGCGGTTTGGCTTCAGGGGCCGATGGCGCGCCGCCGGGCACCGGCTCGGCCGCGGTCAGTGCGGCGTATTCGGCCCGGTCCGATGCGACCAAAGCCAGCGCCGTGCCCGGGGGCGCTTCCGTATCCGGGGGCGCCAGTATGTGCAGAATGCCGGCGGCGGGAGACTCGACCTCGTACTGCACCTTCTCGGTTTCGATGAGGAGGACGATCTCTCCCTGCGCCACCTCGTCTCCTTCATTCTTTTTCCATTCCACCACACGGCCGGACTCCATGGTCATGCCGAGTTTGGGCATGGTCAGTTTCTGCGCCATGGCTCTCCTCAGTGTTCCGACGTCGACAATTCGATCCGGCGGTGCCGACCGGGGGGCCGCCGCGGGCGATCACAGGCCGAGCGCGCGGGCGATCACGATCCGCTGGATCTCGCTGGTTCCTTCCCCCACCGTGTATATCCGTATGTTCCGGTAAAACCGGGATATCGGGTATTCCAGGGTGAACCCGTAGCCGCCGAAGATCTGCATGGCCTCGTTGATGACCCGCACGGCCATTTCGCTGGTGTAAAGCTTGGTCATGGCGGCCTCCAGCGTGTGCGGCATGCCCTTGTCGCGCAGCCAGGCTGCCTTGTAGTACATGAGCCGGCCGAGTTCGATCTCCGTGCGCATATCGGCCAGCTTGAACTGGATGGCCTGGAACTTGCCGATGGGCTTGCCGAACTGGACGCGTTGTTTGGCATGTTCCAGTGCGAGCTCGTAGGAACCCTGCGCCATGCCGACGGCCAGCGCTCCGAAATCGATGCGGCCCAGGTCCAGGGTGTAGAGGGCCTGGGCGATTCCCCGGCCGCGCTTGCCGAGCAGGTTCTCCTCGGGTACGCGGCAATCCTCGAACGTCAATTCGCGGTTGTCCAGGTTATGCCAGCCGATCTTGCGGATGTTGCGGCCGATCTTGAGCCCCGGGCTGTTCTTGGGGACGATGATGCTGCTGATTTCCTTGCCGCCGTCCTCGCGCTTCCCGGTGACGCACATCACCACCATCCAGGTGCAGGTTTCCAGGCCCGCGTTGGTGATGAACATCTTGTTGCCGTTGATCACCCATTCGCCATTCTTGAGCTCGGCTCGGGTCTCCAGGCCGGAGGCGTCGGAACCGGCATTCGGCTCGGTGAGGGCGAATGCCGGGTTTTCCCCCTTGACGATCGTGGGCAGGAGCCGGCGCTTCTGCTCTTCGTTGCCGAACTTGACGATCATGTCGGCCATCAGGCCCTGCATGTGGAAGGTCTGGGCGAACCCGTCGTCCACCCGCGCCAGTTCCTCGGTCACGAGTTCCTCGGTGAGCACTCCCTGGTTGGTACCCCCGTATTCCTCGGGGACCATGATGCCGGAGAGTCCCAGTTCGGCGAGGCGGGCGTTGAGATCGTAGGGGAAATAGTCCTTGTCATTCCACTCATCGCAGCGCGGCGCTACCTCCTCGCGTGCGAATCGCCTGGCCGTCTCCTGGATCATGCGTTGTTCTTCGGTCAATTCGAAATCCAACATGGTGCACCTCGTCTGGTTGAATTTGTCGATGGTCGTTTCCCCGCGCCGTACGGGCCGGCGCGGGACGGTTACCGTGCGCGGCAGGGCACGGTCATGCCTATTTTCCTGACCACACAGGCTTTCGTTTTTCCATGAAGGCGCGCATGCCCTCTTTCTGGTCCTGGGAGGCGAACAGGAGCAGGAACTCTTCCAGGGCGAAATCGATCCCCTTGTACAGGTCCATCTCGGCCCCGACATTGACCGCCATCTTGGCGGCGGCCAGGGCCAGCGGCGGACGTTCGCACAGGGTGCGGGCCAGTTTCATCGTCTCCTCCCAAAGTTGCGCCTTGGGCACGACCTTGTTGGCCAGGCCGATGCGCACCGCTTCCTCGGCGTTGATGAAGTCGCCGGTCATGAGGATCTCCATCGCCTTGCCCTTGCCCACCCAGCGCGTCAGCCGGATGGTGGCGCCGGCTCCGGGCATGACCCCGATCTTGATTTCGGCGAGCCCGAGCTTGGCGTCGTCGGCCAGGATCACCATGTCGCAGCACACGGAAATCTCGGTGCCGCCCCCGGGGGCCCAGCCCTCGATGGAGGCGATGACCGGCTTGCGGATGGTTTCGATCTGTCGAAAGAACTTCATCCACAGGTACTGGTAGGGCCTTTGTTCGATGGGACCGTTGTTCTTGATCTCGTCGATGTCGGCGCCGGCGCAGAAGGCCTTGCCGCCCGCACCGCGCAGGACGACGACGCGCACGTCGTCGTCGACCGCCATCTTGTCGAAGCAGTCGATGATCTCCCGCAGCAGGTGCGTGTTGAAGGCATTGTGGACTTTGGGGCGATTGAACGTGACCACCCCCACATGCTCGATGTTCTCGAAAATGATGTTTTCATAAGGACCGTAGGTCATGATTTTCTCCTCTCGCAGGGTGGCCGGCACTCGGCCTATTGCTTCAGGATTTCCCGCACGGCGCTTTCCAGCCGGGCGGCGTTCGGCAGGTAGGCATCCTCGAGCACGGGCGAGTAGGGCACCGGAGTGAACGCTCCGGCGACCCGCCGTACCGGGGCCTCCAGGTAGTCGTAGCACTCTTCCAGAACCAGCGCGGCGATCTCGGCGCCCAGGGCGCAGGGTTTCGGCGCCTCATGGATCGTTACCAGCCGGCCCGTCTTGCGCACGGACGCGACGATCAGCTCCTTGTCGAGCGGGCTGAGCGATATGGGATCCAGGACCTCGACGCTGATTCCTTCCTTTTCGAGCTTGGCCGCGACCGACAGGGCGACGTTGACCATGTTGGAGATACCCACGACGGTTACGTCCTTGCCCTCTTTCTTGATCTGGCCCTTGCCGATCGGAATCAGGTATTCCTCGTCGGGCAGCTGCACCTTGGTTCGCAGCATGGCCTTGTGCAGCCAGACGATGACCGGGTCGTCGTCGCGGATCGCCGATTTCATGATCCCCTTGAGGTCGTATCCGTTGCTGGGGGCGACCAGTTTGAGGCCGGGGACGCCGACGAACCAGGATTCCAGCGACTGGCTGTGTTGTGCGGCGGCGCGCATGCCGGCCCCCGCCATGGTATGGATGACGATCGGCAACTTCGTGAAGTTCTCTCCCGTCATGTAGCGGATCTTGGCCATCTGGTTGACGATCTGATCCATGGCCACGAGAAGAAAATCGCTGAAGGATATGTCGACGATCGGCCGCAATCCGGTCAGGGCCGCTCCGATGGCGACGCCTATGAACCCGGCTTCGCTGTCCGGGGTGTCGAAGACGCGGTCGCTGCCGAATTCGTCCTCCAGTCCCTTGGCCAGGGCGAACGGTCCGCCCACGGCTCCGCGCGCGTCTTCGGCCATGTAGATGACGCTCGGGTCGCGGCGCATCTCCTCGCGCACGGCTTCGTTGAATGCTTTCCAGTATTTCACTTCATGCATGGCGGTTCCCTTCGTCGCATTGAGGTATGTTGGGATTCATGACTACCAGGGCGTGTACGGCGAGGCGTATACGTTGCGATACAGATCCTCCACCGGCGGCAGCTCGCAGCGCTTGGCGAACTCCACGGCTTCCTCGATCTCCGCGTCCACCTGGGAGCGGATGCGCTCGACGCCGGCATCATCCAGGATGCCCTGCTGGAGCAGCCTGCCCTCGAGTCTGCGGATGGGGCATGCCTTCATCCATTGCTCGAGCTCCCCTTCGGGCCGCAGGACGACCGGGTCGCCGACGTAATGGCCGTCCCAGCGGTAGGTGATCGAATCGATCAGCGTCGGCCCGTCGCCGTTGCGCGCGCGTTCGACCGCCCGGCTGGTGACCTCGTAGACTTCGATCACATCGTTGCCGTCCACCTTGATCCCGGGCATGCCGTAGCCCTGCGCCCGCAGGGCCAGGGTCTCGACGAGCAGGTGCGAGGATCGGCGGCTGAGTTCGGCCCACTGGTTGCTCTCGACGAAGAAGATCACGGGGAGTTTCCACAAGGCCGCGATATTCATGGCTTCGTGGACCACTCCCTGGTTGGAGGCCCCCTCGCCGAAGAAGCTCAGGGCCACCTGTCCCGTGCCGCGCAGTTTGGCCGAGAGCGCCGCGCCGCAGGCGATCGGAGTCCCGGCCCCCAGGATGGCGATGCCTCCGAGCGAGCCCACGGCGGCATCGGCGATGTGCATCGAGCCGCCCTTGCCGCGGCAGACACCGTCGCGCTTGCCCATCAGTTCGGCCATGATGCCCTTCAGGCTGACGCCCTTGGCGATGTTCTGGCCGTGCCCGCGGTGCGTCGCCGTGATGTAGTCATCGCGCCGCAAGGCGGCGCAGGCGCCTACGACGCCGGCTTCCTCGCCGATGCACACATGCGTCCAGCCGGGAAACATTCCGGCCGTGAAGAGTTCCTTGACCTTCTCTTCGAATCGCCGGATCTTGACCATCGTGGTGTACATCTGCAATAGCTTTTCTCTCGCGATTTCCATGGCGCGTAACTCTCCAGTTCGATGAATCGGTCGCCCGGCGATCGGGGCGGTGCGCCGCCTCCGATGCGCGGCGCGCGCACCGCCGGTCCGGCAGCCCGGGCGGCGCCGGACCGTATCCGTTAGAACAACTTGACGGCATGCTCGATCCCCGATTCCCGCAGCTTGTACCGTTGCACGCGTTCCGTTGCGGTCTTGGGCAGGGAATCCCTGAAAACGACGTAGCGCGGGCTCATGAAGCGGGGCAGGTTGGCCCGGGCCCAGCTCTGGAATTCCTCGGGCGTGAGGCGCGCGCCCTTCTGCAGAACCAGGTGGGCGACGATTTCGTCCTCCTTCAACGCCTCCTTTTCCGGGGGGCGGTAGGCGACGACGGCCGACTCGGCTATGAGCGGATGCGTGTTGAGCAGGTGTTCGATGTATTCGACGGAGACCATCTCGCCGCGCACGCGCAGGGCGTCCTTCTTGCGGCCGGTGAAGTGCAGGTGGCCGTGCTCGTCCAGATAGCCGAGGTCGCCGGTGTATAAGTCGCCGCCGCGCAGGCTGGCGGCGGTGGCTTCGGGCTTGCGATAGTAGCCCTGCATGACCACCCCGCAGCGGCAGCGGCACACGATTTCCCCCACCGTGCCGCACGGGACCGGGTGGCCCCGGTCGTCCACGATCAGGATCTCGTCGGGGTACTTGGGGATGCCGTCGGAACCGGGAATGATCTGATCGGGCGGAACCTCGGTCATGAACGGGTGTTCCGTGGTCCCGTAGAGGCTGTGGAAACGGAAGTGGGGCCACCGTTGCTGCATGGCGGCGTGGAGCGCGCCGAAGGTCCCGATGATGCCGAGGCGCGCCCGGTCCTCGAAAGGAATCTTGGGGGACTTCATGAGATTGAGCGGTACGGTTCCCGTCCAGTGGTCCTGGGTGATGCCGTAGCGCTCGATGGTGTCCCAATAAGTGTCCGCATGGAAACGGTCCTCCATGATGAGCGCGCACTTGTAATACAGGCCGCCGAGCATCAACAGGTAGGCCCAGCCGTGGGAGAAGGGCAGGTACAGGTGGATGCGATGGCTGCTGTCGGTGCCCAGGACCTCCAGGCCGCGGACGGCCGTGCGGATATAGGAGTTGTGCGTGTGCAGCACTCCCTTGGGAAATCCCGTTGTTCCCGAGGTGAAGAGAATCATGGAGATGTCGTCGGGCGATGCGGGGCAGTGGCATTCCGCCGAGCAATGTGCGGCGCGCTGCGGAAGCTCTTCGATGGGGAGCAGGGCGACGGACCGCGGCAGGCCGCCCAGCGCGTCGCGTACGACGGAGGCCGCGCCCGCGCTCGCGCACACGACATCGGCTTGAGAGCTCTCGACGATGTAGCGCAGGCTTTCGCCGACGAGCATATTGTTGATGGGCACCCAGATGGCGCCGATGTTGGTGATCGCCATGATCGTATAGAGCAGTTCCGGAATGTTCTCCGACATGGTGCACACCCGGTCTCCTTTGCGGATCCCGTGGGTGCCGCTCATGAGGTTGGCGATGCGGTTGACCTTTTCCTCGAACTCGCCGAAAGTGTCCGAAGATCGGCGCGGCACGTAATACAGGTACAGGTGGTCGCGGTGCGTGGCGCTGGCCCGGCGCATGAGATCCCGGGTGGTCATGTGGATTCGGGTGATGTCGGTGCCGTGGAATTGCATTGCGGTTCCTCGCTGCCGTTCGGGGTGGCGGCCTCCGTTTTCACATCCTAGCGCTTGAAGCGCGACGGATCCTTTTTCATGCCGATGCGGGTGAAGTATTCTTCCGGAATCTTCTCCGGGTCCTTGTAGAAGAGCCAGACGCAGGGGACGTCGGGATCGTCCGAATACTCGGTGATCTTGGTCGGGTAGCCCTGGGCCTCGATCGCCATGATTTCGTGCCAGACGCAGCAGTGCACGCAATAGTACGGGACGCCGGCCTTGCTCCAGCACCACGGGTACGGTTTCTGCGTACGGCCGAGGTTGAGCGGCGGGCCGGTGCGCGGCGGCGTGCCGTCGAGTTCCCCGGTCCTGCGCATGCGCCCGCCGCTGCCGCAGGGATCGAATTCCATGACGTAGCGCTCCGGTTCCTCGCGCAGCACGAAGTCCCCCAGCTCCCCTGGGCCGGTGCGGTGCGCGCGCATGGCCTCCGCGAAGAAGAGCACCGTTTCCTCGACGGTGAGCTGCGGTACGCGGCCGTAAAACACCCGGGAAAGGACGCCCTTGGCGTTGCGCAGCATGGCGTAGACTTCCTCTTCGCCGAACTTCCTGGCGACATAGTCGAGGTCGGCGTAGGTCCAGTCGCAGTAGAGGTCGTGCAGTCCTTTGCCCTCGATGTGCAGGTAGTCGACCAGTTCCAGCGCATCGTCCTTCTTGCCCGCTTCGATCAGGGCCTTCAATTTCGCATAGGTGTTGGCGCCGTGATCGGCGGGATTCGGGCTGGCCAGGACCATGCGGCCGTGCTTTGGGCTGAATTTCAACAGGCTCATGTATCCTCCTCGATGCATCTCCGGCGCGGGCGCCCGGCTCCGTTCCTCTTTCCGGGCGCCGCGCCGGCAAGGTTTGCCTCAGAGCGAGGCCGGGATGCCGTCCTGCTGCAGCTTGACTTCCATCATGGCGGCGTGACCGTTGTGGGCGCAGGTTTCCGCCAGGCGCCGCACGACGAAGTCGTCGCTCGCCTCGAGGACGTAGAGGTGGGCTCCGCCGGCCACCACCATGGCGTCGTTTTCCGCGACCTCGGTTTCGACCCACTCGCTGTGCAGGGGCGGGATGGACTGCTTGACGCGCGCGCTTCCCGCGAGAACGCACCAGGCTTCCTTGTACGGGAAAAGGGCCTTGTAGCCCGCCGGGAAGCGGCAGTCGGTGATCGCAGCCGCCTGCTCGGCAACGAGCGGATTGACCCAGCAGCGCCGTTCGCCCCGCCCCCACTCGATGAAGTCTTTGACTTCGCGGTCGGGGGAGCTGATCACGACGCTCCGGGTGCCCTCGGTATAATCGAGTACGCGCGTCGCTTCGCGCTTTTCCCAGCCGTTGCGCAGCCAACTGGGCAGGTCGCGCTCGCGCCCGGGGGGCACGGCGAGCAGAGCCGACCAGTTCTTGATCTCGATGCGCGCCGTGATATCGGTGAACGGCAGCGCACCCGGAGGCGCCGGCGCGACCAGGCCCAGGCTCTGGAGGCGGAGCAGGCCGCCGACATCGTAGTAGATCTCGCCGTGACTTCCGGCGGTGTTGGTGAGAAAGATGTGGGCGTGGCCGAAGCGGCCGTCCCCCTCGGAACTGTGTGTCCTGAAATTCGTTCCCAGGGGAACCGCCACCACGTCGCCGACACGCACCCGCCTCTGCAGCTGCCGGTGATCGGGCAGGAGAATGTCGACCCGGGTGTCCCCGCCGATGCAGTACTGGATCTCGTTGTGGCTGAAGGTCCAGTCTACGAAGCCGGGAAAAAGCTCCATGCCCACTTCGATGCCCGGTTCGCAGATCATGGTCTTGAAAAAGACCTCGATGCCGAACGCGGGGATCGGGAAGAAATAGTAGTCGCCGTGCACCGCGCGCTGGACACAGGGATGCGGCGCGCGCAGCAGCGATCGTTCCAGGGCGCGCAGGGTCGACAATGTTTCGAGGTCGATTCCCTCGGCGGCCAGCATCTTTCGGATTTCGTCGATCCTTGCGGCCGTGAGGTCCCGCGTCTGGGAGAGACGCAGCGCCCAGAGGTAGTTTTTGCCCTCCCGCAGCAGTTTCCACAGATCCGCAGCCATCGTTGGAGCCGTCCTTTCCCCGCCGCACCGCCGGCCGGTCGGGTCGAGCTGGAACCGGGCCGCAGGGGACGGCGGATCGAATTCGATGGTTACCAGGCCGGCAGCTTGTAAATCCGCTGAGCGTTGCGGCCGGCGATGAGCTCCGTTTCCTCCCAGCTGAAGGTCAACCCGTACTCCTTGCCGACGTCGGGCAGATTGCGCAGCAGGTTGACGAAGAGCTTGGAGTGTTCACGATCATCCGGCAGCTGGAAGCCGGGAAGGTCGGTGCCGAACAGCACGCGATGGGCGCCGACGATGTCGATCTCGGTGCGCAGCATGCGCAGCAGCCGGGGGATGTCATTGGTCAGACCGACCACCTTTTCGTTCCAGGCGGCGAGATCCAGGTAGACGTTCCACTTGGTGCGCGCGATGCCCATGGCGTCCTCCCACCAGGCGACGCTGGCGTTGGTCTGGATGCCGGAATGCGCGATGATGATGCGCAGGTCGGGGAAGTCCATGGCGACCTGTTCGATGTACTTGGGGTGCGAGGTCATGCTGTAGAGCGCCCGGCAGAAGGTGTAACCCGAATGGATAAGCACGGGGACGTCAAGCTCCACGCACTTCTGGTACAAGGGATAGCAACGCGGGTGGTCGGCGGTGAAACCGCATGGGGGATAGAGCTTGAGCCCGATGGCGCCGTATTCGGTGACGGCCTTTTCGAATATCTTCACGGCATTGTAGCGCCGCGGATCCACGCCTGCGAAGGAGTACACCCTGCCGGGATACTTCTTGGCCACTTCGCAGGAATAGAAGTTGATCTGGTCCTGGGTGTAGCCGGCGTCCTCGCGCCACTGCGGATAGGTCTGGTCGTAGGTGGTGACCATGCCCCAATCCAGCGGCAGGATGACGGACACGTCGATGCCGCCGCAGTACTCCTGGTCGACGAGGATGCGCTTGCCGTCGGGATCGAGCGGCAGGAAGTTCTCCGAACCGATGGCGCCGCTCTTGAGAACTTCCCAGGGGTCCTTGGGAGGAAAGGTCAGAAAGTTGGCACCGCAATCCGCGATGGCCCATTGAAAACCGGGCGGGAAGAAATTCATGTCCTTCCACCAGTGGCTGTGCGCGTCGATGATCTTCATTGCCGATCTCCTTTCTCTGGGAGCGATGTTTAGACCTGGTAGCCCGCGAAGAAGCCGGAGGCGACGGCCTCCATGATCTTCCCGGGCTCACGCGCGTCGCCGATGACGACGCAGTTCTCGAACTGTTTTCGCACCTCCGCTTCGAGCGGGTTGTGGGGAACGAAGCCGAGGGCCGCGACCACGTAGTCGGCCGGGATCTTCTCTTCGTTCCCTTCCTTGTCGCGCACCACGATGCCGTCCTCGACGATTCTTTGGACGGTGCGGCCGGTCAGCAGCCTGAGGTTCTTTTTCTGGGCGAGCATGTGCAGCAGGGTAAGGCGGGTGACCAGTTCTTCGTCGAGAGCGCACGCGTCGGCCATCTCCACCACCGTCACCTCCAGACCCTTGGACGAGAGGAAGTTGGCGCAATCGATGCCCGCGCAGCCGCCCCCGGCGACGACGACGCGGCCTGCCACCGTCACTCTGCCGTCGAGCACATCGTGGATGCTCGCCACGCGCGCGGAGTCGATGCCCGGAATCGCCGGCCGCGCCGGCACCGCCCCCGTGGCCAGGATCACCGTATCCGGGGATTCGCGCCGGATGTCTTCGATGGCGGCTTCCTTCCCGAGCACGATCTTCACGTTCGCCAGCCCGCCCAGCTGCCGCCGATAGTAGGCGGTCAGGTTCAGGAACTCCTCCTTGCCCGGCGCGCTCGCCGCCAGCTTCACCTGGCCGCCCGCGATTTCGCGGCCTTTCTCGTAGAGCGTGACGCTGTGCCCGCGCAGCCCGCATACACGCGCGGCCTCCAGACCTGCGGGGCCGGCGCCCACGATCACGACCTTCTTGGGGCGTGTTGCCGGCGGCGGCGTTTCGGGGAATTCACCCTCTCGGCCCACGGTGGGATTGACGGCGCAGCGGATCGTGCGCGCTTTGAGGATCCGGTCGAAGCAGCGGTTGCAGCTGATGCAGAGCCGGATGTCGTCCGCCCTTCCCTGCTCGACTTTTTTCGGCCATTCGGGATCCGCCAGCAACCCGCGGGCGAGCTGGATGAAGTCGGCCTTGCCGTCGCGCAGGA
>CAZHQK010000060.1:0-13226 GCA_964534795.1 uncultured Acidobacteriota bacterium | reverse complement strand
CCCCAGGAGAAGGCCTCCTCGTTGAGCGGAATCAGGGCGCACTTTTCCTTGAGCGCCTGGCGGATGGCAGTCAGGAAGGTCTCCTGCGGGAAGAGGCCGGTGGCGGCCTGCAGCGCGCCGAGTGCGACGACGTTTTTGACCACGACCTTGCCGAGATCCTTGGCGATCTCGGTGAACGGGACGCCGTAGGCGCGCGCACCTGCGGCCAGCGGCGGCACTTCCTTGATGACCGAGCTGTCGTAGATCACCGTGCCGCCCGGCAGGACCGTCGGCCCGAACTTGGCCAGGCTGGGCGCATTGAACGCCACCAGAATGTGCGGCGTGGGCGAGGCCGGCGACAGGACTTCCTCCAGAGCGATGTGCACGTCCGCGTACGAAGTCCCGCCGCGCGATTCCGGGCCGTAGCTCGGGATGTGGGTCGAATCGAACCCCTCGTTGATGGCCGCGCGCGTGATGAGCAGCGCGGCGGTCTGCGCTCCGTCCCCGCCCGCGCCGGCGAGCTTGAGCGCGATGTCACGCGGATCGATGTGCTTCGGGAATTCCCGGCTGAAGCGCGGAACTTCCTCGGCCGAGGCTTCGATCACCGAAAGTACCCTTTCCGCTTCAAAGGAAGGCCACGGCAACGGGGGCATGGGCTCAGCTGCGGCAAGATCCTTCTTGACGCCTAGGGGGAAAACGGGAACCAGATTGTCCTTGACCCACTTCTCGGCGTCCTCCGGGCTGATCCCCAGGTGCGTGGGGCACTCGGAGAGCACTTCCACGAAGGTGAAGCCGCGGTTTTCCACCTGCAGCTCGAGCGCCTTTCGGATCGCTTTCTTGGCGCGCATCCGCTGTTTGTTGTCGAACAGGGCGACACGTTCCACGTAAACCGACCCGTCGAGCTGCGCGATCAGCTCGGCCATCCTGGTCGGCATCCCCGTGTAGCGTTCCCTGCCGTAAGGACTGGTGGAGGTTCTCTGGCCGATCAGGGTGGTCGGCGCCATCTGGCCGCCCGTCATGCCGTAGATGGCGTTGTTGATGAAGACCACGGTGATGGGAATCCCTGACTGGGCCGTGCTTACGATTTCGGCCAGGCCGATCGATGCCAGGTCGCCGTCCCCCTGGTAGCTGACGACGATGGAGTCGGGATTGGCCAGCTTGTGGCCGATGGCCACGGCGGGCGCGCGCCCGTGCGCGGCCTGGGTGTTGCCCACGTCGAGGTAGTAGTAAAGGAAGACGCTGCAGCCGACGGGCGAGACCGCGATCGTCCGGTCCTGGATGCCGAGTTCGTCGATGGCCTCGGCCAGGTATTTATGGACCAGGCCGTGCCCGCAACCCGGGCAGTAGTGGGTCGAGCGGCCCTTGATACCTTCGCCGTGCGCGTGCCGTTCGAATCTGGCGTAGAATGCTCCGCTCATCGCAGCACCTCCTCCATAGTCAGGACGCGATCGATGATTTCCTTCTGCTGCGGCAGGATACCGCCGTAGTGCTGCACGTGCTCGATGATCGGCGGCCGGGTGATGCCTGCGTGGCTGAGCGCCAGCCTCAGCTCGTCCTCGAGCTGCCCGGCACTCGCCTCGACCACGATGATCCGGCGGGTGTGCTCGAGCAGCGGCATGAGCAGGTCGATCGGGAAGGGCCAGAGAGTGATGGGCCGGAACAGTCCGACCTTGACCCCCTGGCTGCGCAGGGCCTGCACGGCCCCCTTGGCCATCTGCGACGGCGTGTTGCAGGCGATCAGCAGCGTCTCGGCATCGTCGCAATGGAAGAGATCCGCGCGCTGTTCTTGCGCGCGCATCCGGTCGAACTTTTCCAGCAGATGCCGGTTGTGGGCCTCGAGGTCCTGCTCGCTCAAATAGATCGAGCAGATGAGATTGCCGCGGTGCATGCGATCACCCCATACCGCCCACTCGGGGATCCCCGGCTTGACCATGGTGCGCGGCAGGACGACCTTCCCGGTCATCTGCCCGAGATAGCCGTCGCCCAGAATGATCACCGGATTACGGTATTTGAATGAAAGGTCGAAGGCGAGCATGGTCACTTCGAGCATTTCCTGGGGCGTCGCCGGAGCGAAGACCAGCCCGTGGGTGTTGCCGTGGCCCAGTCCGCGGCAGGCCAGCTTGATGTCGGCCTGCTCGGGAGCTATATTGCCCAGCCCGGGGCCGCCGCGCATGATATCGACGAAGACGCCGGGAACCTCGGAGCCGATCATGTACGAGATTCCCTCGAGCAGCAGGCTGAAGCCGGGCGAGGAGGTGAAGGTCATCGCCCGCCTGCCCGCGCCGCCGCAGCCGTACATCATATTGACCGTCGCGACCTCGCTCACCGCCTGCCAGAAGACGCCGTCGAGCTTGGGCAGGAACTTGGCCATGAGTTCCGCCCCCTCGGTGGATGGCGTGATCGGGTAGCCGAAAAAGTGCCGGCAGCCGGCGAGGACGGCGCCCACCGCCGAAGCGTAGGTTCCCTTGAGGACCAAGGGCTTGACCTCCGGCAGGGGGACGACCTCGTCCGGGATCGGCTCGGGCTTGGGAGCCGTGGTGGTTCTCGCGCCGAACAGCGCCGCCGGGTCCTGAAGTTCAAATGCATCCTCGCCTTGCGGGCGCAGGCCGTAAGGCTCCGGGCAGGCGAGTATGCAGAGGCCGCAACCGTTGCAAGCCTCGAGATCCATGACTATCGGTATGAGGCCGGTCAAGGGATTGATCTGGTCGCCCATCGCGATACAGTGCTTCGGGCAGGCGCTGATGCAGCGACCGCAGCCCTTGCAATACTCGGGAAGCACGAAGGGTTTGGGCTTCTCGACCGCGGTCTTGCCGGTTAGCTGCTGATTGCTGTCGTGCATGGGTCATTGCCTCGTTGTCATCGACGTCCGTGCCGCATTCCCGGTGACGCCTCGGGCGCCTTGCGCGGCACGCAACAGTCTAGCACACCGATGCATCCGAGAAAACGCGCAGGGCGAGGTGCGGCCCGGGCGGGCTGTGGTATTCTCATGCAGGCCGTTCGCCCGGCGACGGCCGGCTTCCATGGCAGGGAGGGCAGCTCGAGATGAAAATCGCGATTGCATCCGATCATGCCGGATTCGCTTACAAGGAAGAGATCCGCCGAATGCTCGCGGGCGCCGGACATGAAGTCAGGGACTTCGGGACGGGTTCCGAGGAGCCCGTGGACTACCCGCTTTTCATCCGGCCGGCGGCGCAGGCCGTGGCGCGCGGCGAGTGCGAGCGCGGCATCGTGCTCGGAGGCTCGGGCAACGGCGAGGCCATCGTCTCGAACCGGCTGCCGGGCATCCGCTGCACGGTGTGCTGGAACGTCCAGAGCGCCGAGCTGGCGCGGCGCCACAACGACGCCAACATGCTCGCGCTCGGCCAGCGCATGATGCCGCTCGAGACCGCGCTGGAGATCGTCCGCATATGGCTGGACGCGCCCTTCGACGGGGGGCGGCATCTGCGCCGCATCCGCATGATCGACGGCGCGGTTTGACGGCGGAGGGGAAGATGGCCTCGAGATCGGTTCCTTCGGACAGGAGCCGTGCGGCTCTGTTGCTCGTGGACATCCAGCCGGACTTCATGCCCGCAGGGGCGCTTCCGGTCGCCGACGGCGACCGGATCCTCGACCCGGTGCGGAAGCTGATGGAGTCGGGGGCGTTCGGCCTGGCGGCCGCCACCCAGGACTGGCATCCCCGCGGCCACGTATCGTTTGCGAGCAGCCATCCCGGCCGCAAGCCCTTCGACACCATCGAGCTGTACGGTCGCCCGCAGGTGCTCTGGCCGGACCATTGCGTTCGCGGAACCCCGGGCGCGGCCCTGCATCCGGCGCTGCCCTGGGAGAATGTGGATGTCATCGTGCGCAAGGGCTGCGACCCCGCGTGCGATTCCTACAGCGGATTCCGCAACAACTGGGATGTGCGGGGAGAGCGCCCGCCGACCGGGCTCACCGGGTACCTGCGCGAGCGGGGAATCGCCGAGGTGTTCATCTGCGGCCTGGCCCGCGATTACTGCTGCCGCTGGTCGGCGGAGGATGCCGCCGAGGCCGGCTTCCTCGTTTATTTCATCTGGGACCTGACACGAGCTGTCGATCCAGCCTCGGACGGGCTCGTGCGCGCCGCCATGGAGGCGCGCGGAGTGCGCATCATACGGGCCGCCGACATCCTCGGCTGATGCGCGCGTGCGGGAGATGGCGCCTTGCCGGCGCTCGCGTCACGGCGCGCATCCCCGCCCGACGGATTTCAGCAAGGCGGTCAAGCCACGATCGACCTCCCGCCCCAGGTGGATGCGAATGACGCGCCGCGCGCGGTCGCTCAGCGCCCGGAAATCGCCCAGGGCCTGGGCGCGCTGCAGGGTGCCGAAACCGTACTTCTCGCCCGGGATCGGGAGGTCGCGCGCGTGGTCCGCCGTCAGCATGACGAACGCTCCGATCGGCGGGCCGCCCTTGTGCAGCTGGCCGGTCGAATGGAGGTAGCGCGGGCCGTAGCCGAGTACCGTCGGCAGGCGGAAACGCTCGCGCAACTTCATCCTGATGGCCTGAAGCTTGCGCGTTCTCGAGGGCGTCGCTGCGAGATAGGGCAAGAGGACGATGTAGTCCGGCTCCCGGGTCGATGCCAGGAACGATTCCAGCATCTCGGCGACCGTGTTGCCCCGGCCCTGCGGGAAGCAGCGCTCGGGATCGTCGCAATAGACGGCCATGCCCTCTGCCCGCATGAGTGCCGTCCCTTCGTCCATGGAGCCGCGTTCGAGAAACTCGGCGAGCAACTTGCGGGTGTTCTGCTTGCTTTCGGCCACGTTGGGCTCGTCGAAGGCATTGACGCCGAGGACGGCGGCGGCCGCCGCGGTCGCCAGTTCCCAGCGCAGGAACTCGCCGCCCAGGGCATAGCGGTCGGGGATTTCGATGCGCACCACGGGGAATCCCGCCTTTTCGAGCGCCGTCAGGCGGCGCGCAGCTCCCGGCGCGTCATCGTCCGGCAGGCCGACGTGCACGAAGACGCGGTCCCGGCCGTAGGAGTCCGGCTTGCCGGCATCCTCTCCGTCGATCGGGATCAGTCCGGCCCCGTGTTTGCCGGTGCTTTCGGCGAGGAGCTGTTCCACCCAGGCGCCCAGGGATCGCAGCGAACGGGAGAAGCTGAGCGTTATCTTGTCGCGGCCCTGGCGCGCGTTGAGCGCAAGGAAGGCGCCCAGGCTCAGGGCGGGATTCGCATCGACGGGGACCTCGGGGCCGCAGCTCGAGGCCATGGCGCGGGCGCTTTGCAGGATGCGCCCGATATCGATGCCGGCGAGCGCCATGGGCACGAGGCCGAAATAGGACAGGGCCGAATAGCGGCCGCCGATGTCCGCAGGATTCTCGAAGACGCGCAGGAAGCCCTTGCGCACGGCTTCCTCCGCCAGCGGCGTGCCCGCATCGGTGATCGCCGCGAAGCGGGCGGCCGCCTGGCCCGGCCCCAAGGCTCGGCCGAGCAGCCGTTCGAAATACCGGTAGAAGCTGACGGTTTCCGTGGTGGTTCCGGACTTGCTGGCCACGATGAAAAAGGCGGCGGCGTCAGCGATCGAGCCCTTCACCCGGCGCACGGCCGCGGGATCGGTATTGTCGAGCACGATCAGCTCGGGCCACCCGGGTTGCGGCCCGAAAGTCTGCGCGCAGACCTCGGGGCACAGGCTGCTGCCCCCCATCCCCAGGAGAACCACGCGCGCGAATCCGGCCGCGCGCACGCGGGCGGCGAAATCCTCGATCTCGCCCTTCTCGGCCGAGAATCTCTCCACGCAGTCCATCCAACCGAGCCGGTTCCGGATGGCGGGCGCGAGTGCCGGATCGGAAGTCCACAGCAGCGGGTCACGCGCACCCAACCGGCGGGCGAATTGCTTGGCGTTCAGGGAAGCGCACATCGACGCCCATGCCGATTTGGCCGTGCCGGGGCTCACCGTCTGCAGGGAGGAGCGCGCGGCGAGGGCCTGGGCGCGCTTCTCGGCGAGGATCTTCATCAGGAGGTCGAAAGGCTCGATGAATTTGCGTACGCCTTCCTCCACCAGCTGCCGGGTTACGAATCTCAGGTCGACGCCTGCGGCTTCGAGGTCGGCGAAGACGCGGCGCGCCTCCTCGACTCCCTGCTCGACCGTATACGCCTCGCATACCCCGTGCTCGGCGAAGGCGGCGATCGTCTCCTCGGGCATGGTGTTGATCGTGTGCCGCCCGATGAGGGGCTGCACATAGGCGATGTCGCTGTAGACCGGATCCTTGGTACTGGTGCTCGCCCAGAGCGGCTTCTGCACGCGCGCTCCCGCGGCGGCGAGCCGCTGCCAGCGCTCGCCGGAGAAAATGCGCAGGAAACTCTGATAAGCCAGCTTGCCGCTCGCCACGGCCGCCCGGCCGAAGAGCCGCTCGGGCTGCACGCCGGCGGCGGTGCTGCCGGGCGCGAGACGGTTGGCCAGGAGCTGATCGACGAGCGTATCGATGCGGCTCAGGAAGAAGCTGGTGACGGACGCCACGCGCTCGATCGCCTTCCCGGCGGCGAGCCGGCGCTCGAGCGCGCGGATGTAGGCCTGGGCGACCGCCTCGTAGCTCTCCAGGGAGAACAGAAGCGTGACGTTGACGTTGATCCCCTCGACCAGGCACTGCTCGATGGCCGGGATGCAGGCGTCGGTGCCCGGGATCTTGATCAGGCAGTTGGGGCGGGAGACGGCCGCGAACAGGCGGCGGGCTTCGAGGATCGTGTTTTCGGCGTCGAAGGCCAGATAGGGCGAAACTTCGAGGCTGACGAAGCCGTCGTCGCCCTGCGACGCATCGTAGACCGGCCGCAGAATGTCGCAGGCATCCTGGATGTCGCGCACGACCACGGCTTCGTAGATTTCCTGCGGCGACCGTCCCTCGAGGGCGAGCTGCCGGATCTGCTCGTCGTATTCGGTGCCCTTCGAGACGGCCTTGCTGAAGATGGCCGGATTGGAAGTGACGCCGCGCACGCCCTCATGCGCGACACGCCCCGCAAGTTCGCCCCCGGTGATCTTGCCCCGGGTCAGATTGTCCAGCCAGCAGCTTTGCCCGAATTCCCTGAGTTTAAGAATGGCGTTCATGGTAAATCTCTCCGTGGTTCGGTTCCGCTTCGGCATGCCGCGGGGCCGCGCGCCCCTGCCGCAGGTGCATATCCTAGCACCGACCGCTCGGCAAACCGAAGCGATCCTCTGGGATCGGCCGCTGCCAGAGCGTGCTTGGCATCGGCGGGCGCTGGCATATAATCCTCCAGGTCGCGGACGGAATGGCCGGGCACGGGAAAGACGGTGCCCACAGACGAAAGGAGATCAGCCCATGAATTTCGGCGCGAACGATCGGCCGGACCCCCAAGGCCGCCGCAGAACCGATCCCCGCGCGCGCGGCGCGCAGCCGGGCATGGACACCCTGCTGGTGCACGGCGGGCTCAAGCCGCCGCGTCCGGGCGAGCCCATGCCCGCGGTAACGCCGATCGTGCCGGCGGTGGGGTTCGTTCACCTGCACATGGACGACGCCGACCGGGCGCTCGGCTACGAGGGAGGCGTCACGCCGGTGGATCCGGAGAGTTTCGTCTATTCCCGTTACGGCGGCCCCAACCAGGCCGAACTGGAAGAGACGGCCGCACTCCTCGAAGGCGCCGAGGGCGCCGTCAGCTTCAGCAGCGGTATGGCCGCGCTGCATGCGGGACTGCTGGCGCTGGTCCCGCCCGGCGGATCGGTCGTGGCGGCCGAGCAGCTGTACGGCGTCACGCGCACCCTGCTCGAACTGCTCGCCGCGAAGATGGGTCTCAAGGTGACCTACGCCGATTTCCTGGACGGGGAACGACTGCGCGCAGCCGTGGCCGCGGCGCGTCCGGCGTGCATCGTGTGCGAAGTGCTGACGAATCCCCTGGCGCGCCTGGTGGATCTGGACATGGCGGCGGCGATCGCGCGCGAAGCGCGCGCCGCGCTCCTGGTCGACAACACCTTTCTCACCCCGTTTTTGCTGCGCCCGCTGGAACGCGGCGCGTCGATGGTAGTGCACAGCTCGACCAAGTTCCTCAACGGGCACGGGGACGTCCTGGGGGGCATCGCGGTCGGTTCGGCCGAAGCGATGCGGCTCGCCTACCAGTACCGCAGGATCCTGGGGGCGGTGCCTTCGTCCTTCGACGCCTGGCTGACGCTGCGCGGCATGCGTACTCTGGGCGTGCGCATGCTGCGCGCCTGCGCCAACGCGCTGCAGGTGGCGAGCTGGCTGGCGCAGCAGGGTCGCGTCGCGCGCGTGTATTACCCGGGATTGCCCGACGACTCCGGCCACGTGCTGGCCCGCTCGCTTCTGCGCCCGGGTTGCTTCGGCAGTATCGTCGGCTTCGAAATCCGCGGCCTGGACAGGGCGGGCATTTTCTACTTCGTCGAGCGCCTGCGCCTGATCCGGGCCGTCACCAGCCTGGGGGATGTCTGCACGCTCATCATGCACCCGGCCAGTTCGTCGCATCGGGCGCTGACGCTCGAGCAAAGGGAGGCCCAGGGCATCAGCGAAGGCCTGCTGCGCCTGTCCGTGGGCATCGAGGATCCTGCCGATCTGATCGAGGATCTCGCCCAGGCGCTCGAAGCGCTATAGCGGGCACCGGCCGGTGCGGTCTCGAGGGAAACCATGAAAGTCGCCGTTCTCGCCGGGCGGGGAAGGATCGAGATGCGCGAGCTGCCGCAGCCCGCGATCCTGAAGGAAAGCGATGTGCTCTTGCGCGTGCGCACCGTGGGCATATGCGGCACCGACCTCCACTATTTCAGCGAGGAGGGTGTGGGGGACACGCGCGTGGTCTATCCGGTCGTGCTCGGTCACGAGTGCGCCGCAGTCGTAGAGGACACGGGGAGCGGCGTGCGGCGGGTAAGGCCGGGCGACCCCGTGGCGGTCGAGCCGGCCGTCTCCTGCGGCGCCTGCGACCAATGCCGCAGCGGCCGGCCCCACACCTGCCGCGCGCTGTCTTTCCTCGGCCACCCGGAGGAGAGAAGCGGGGCCCTGGCGGAGTTCATCGTGATGCCCGAGGAGAATTGCCATCCCCTGCCCGAGGGCCTGACCTTCGCCCGGGCGACCCTGGCCGAACCGCTGTCGATCGCGCTCCACGCCGCGAACCTGGCCGGAAATCTCGACGGCGGCACCGCCGCGGTGCTCGGCTCGGGGCCGATCGGCCTCGCGGTCGCGCGGATGGCACGCATCGGGCGGGCGGCGGCCGTCTACATGACCGACCCGGTCGAGGCGCGAGTCCGCGCCGCCGTCCGTTACGCCGGAGCCGTGTGGGCGGGGAACCCGCTCGGGACGGACATCGTACGCGAAGTCCTCCGGCGCACGCCCGAAGGCCTGGACGTCGTCTTCGAATGTTGCGGCAAGCAGGAAGCCCTCGACCAGGCCGTGGAGCTGCTCAAGCCGGGCGGCACGCTGGTGCTGGTGGGCATCCCGATTGCGAGCCGGGTGTCCTTCGACATCAGCCGGCTGCGCCGGCGCGAACTGCGCATCCAGAATGTGCGGCGGCAGAACCGGTGCCTCGGTCCGGCGCTCCGGATGATCGCCGACGGCCGCATCGACCTCGATTTCATGCTCACGCACGTGTTCCCGTTCGCGCAGGCGCAGGAAGCCTTCGAGACCGCGCTCCATTATCGCGACGGCGTCCTCAAAGCCCTGGTCGAGTTTCGGTGACAGGCTACTCAACCCCGAAACTCGGAGCGGGGAGTTTCGGGGTTGAGTAGCCTGTCACCGAAATTATGGCAATGGGACGATCGAAAGGAGGCCGTCCTCGCCGATGATGTAAAGGTTGCCGCTCCGGACGGCGATGCCGGTCGGCCGCACCAAGCATGGGACGGCATGCGCAGCCACGGCGGCGCGCGCGCCGAGGTCGATGGTCAGTAGGGTGTTGTAGGCCGCGCTGATCGCATACATCCGGCCGTCCGCGACCGTAGCCCCGGTAACGAAAAGCTCGTCGAGCGAGCGCTTCTCGCCGGCGAACTTGAGCCCGGAATCGGATGCCGGGCGCAGCATGAATTCCTCGGAGAGCGTCAGGTCACGCCGGTCGAAGCGCGAAACGACCAGACGGCGCATCTTCGAATTCGGAACCGAGACCGTGTAAAGCGAGTTGCCGGCCGGGTCGTAAGCCAGCGACATCACGTACATCATGCGGGCGCGCACCGTGGCCAGGCGCGAGCGGGAAAGCTCGACGAACCTGTCGAACGACTCGAGGAAATAGCGATAGTTCGCCGCCGCATCCGCACGGTCGTCCGGCCGCAGGATCACGTAGCTCTTGTTTTCGCCGAGCGCCATCACCTCGCCGCCGCCGAGAAATGCCGCGCCCGCAAACCGCCCGAGGTCGACCGAGTAGCCGGGGTCGACCACCGTATGACGCAGGATGCGGGCCAGCGAACCGTCGACAATGTATACCCCCTGCTGGGTCGTGATGAGAAACCGGTCGGCAGCCGCATCGTAGGCGAGGTCGGTTATGGTGCCGCGCAGCGGCAGGGCGATGCGCTTCTGTTCGCGGATGCCGAGCGCGGGCAAATCGGCGAGCGGGCCTGCGCCGGAATCCGCCGAAACCGAAGCCACGTCCGGCTTCTCGATGGCCCATCTTCCGCGCAGAGAGACCGGCGCCGAACTGTACTCCTCGAGCGACCAGACCCAGTGCCTCGGATTGAAAGTGAAGCGCACGGGATCGCCCTGTCCCATGAATGGCGGGGGCCCGGTACTGGCAAAAGCCTGGACGATGTTCCCTGCCGTAACCAGCAGAAAAACCCACAGGGTCAGCTTGTCCAAGGGCCGCAGCTTTCTGGGCGCGCCCTCGAAGTCGTTCTCACGGGTCGCCACAAGCAGCAGGCCGATCGTCACGATGCACGCCAGGAAAATGAACAGAGCCCAGGTGTAGGTGTGGGCTCCCAGGATTTCGATGCTGAAACCCTGGCCGACATCGCGGGCGGCGTGCATCGCGGTGTGCCGCAAGGCCATGTGGATTCCCCAGGCGCCTACCAGAATCGACAGGCCCAGGTATTTGGGCCGGGGGCCGTAACGCAGCACGAACAGACCGAGAAGCGCGATGAGCACCATGGCGGTGCGCTCCTCCCAGCACATGACGCACGGGGAATCGCCGTTGATGAATCCCAGGACAAAGACCGCGGCTCCCACGGGGATGACCGTCAGGGCGAGAACCGCCGCGGCCAGGATCGTATAAAGGATGTCGCGTCTCACGGAGCTCCTCCTCGTGCAGGCTCGGCGGCCTCAATAGTTGACGCCGGGCAACAGCGACGTGCGCGTGGCGATGGAAAAGAGCACGACCATCAGGACGGTGCTGGCGACGACCAGGCGGAACGCCAGGCGCTCCTTTTCCGGCTTGCGCAGAAGGAGCAATGCAGCAGCAAAGATCAGTACGAAGTTCAAAAACTCCATCTCTTCCTCCAGTCCGGATGCGAGCTGTATGCGCTCAGGGTAGGATAGCATGGGAATCGGCAGCGAGAAGGCAGCAAACGTCAGGACATGCGGCGGCCGGCAAGCAGCGCCGCGCGACAGGAAAGTATACGCGATCGGTGAAACGACAGCGTTTCCGCGTTCAGCCCCGCTGCCTCTCGCCCGGGTTCCTGCAGCCGCCGAGCGCCCTTTTGCGGAAAGATTCGACTCCGATGGGAAAGGCCTCATAGCCTGGCGCGGGTTCCGGTTGACTGTGGAATTCACGCCCTGCGGCTGGTTGGCTCAGTCCGAAATAGCTGCGCCTCAAGAAGGCCGTCGGGAGAGCCGGGCGCGCATGCAGCCGCCAGGGAGGCTTCCGCCTTCTGCTCGAACCGGCCGATCCCGCGCCGGGCCGCCGGGGAGGCGCCCCGGGGCCGCGGAGGTCGCTTCGCGGACGCACATTCCGCTGACACGGGCGCGGCGGCTTCCGCGATCGCGGTTGCCCGGCCCGTGGTGCGTTGAAAATTATGCTACCATGTGCCGCCGTCTGCATCATCGCTTGGTGGGTGCGGCAAGAATTCAGATAAGGAGAGTGAATTGATGAAGTGCTTGAGTCCAGTACCTTTGCTAGCGATCCTGTTGGCGTTCGGCCTTGTTGTTACGATGGTTCCGGCCCAGGGGAAAGCTCCGGGGGTGGTCGTCATCAAGGGCAATCCGATGGGCGCGGTGAAGTTCGATCATCCCGGGCACGCCAAGGCGGCGGGCGACAAGTGCGATGTCTGCCATCATCCCTCGCGGCCGGAGATGCCGCTGAAATACGACAATCAGAAGTGCCTGGATTGTCACACGCGCACGGTCAAGCTGCCGATGAAGACCACCTCCAAGCTTGCCTTCCACAATGCCACGGGCAAGACCGGGATATGCATCGACTGCCATATCAAGGAGCAGGGGTCGGGAAAGAAGCCCCCGCTCAAGTGCGCGGAGTGCCACAAGAAAGAAAACGGCTGACCCTTCCGCAGCGGGACGCTCTCCTGTGACCGTGAAACAGGTGAGCGTCCCCGTTTTATTGATCGCCGCATAAGTAATGCAACATTTAAGGCAAAAAAAGAGGCAATCTGGAGCGTTCGATGCAACTGCGAAGGATTGTTGGGCTGGCTGCCAAACGACATATCTCGGCAGACAAGAGATCCATCAGCTCCGCCTGTGTGTCAGGCCGGCCGTTGGCGAGATGTCTTTTGAGGTGATTCCAAACACCTTCGTCGGGATTCAGTTCCGGGGCATAGGATGGAAAATTCACCAGGTGAAGGCGGTGCGTACGAAGCAGGAGCTCTTGGACCGGATCACCCCGGTGAATCCGGCTATTGTCCCATAGGACGATGACATGGCCGCGGATCTGATGCAAAAGGTGCCGCAGGAACGTGGCGGCCTCGACCCCTTGAATGTTGTCCTCAAAGAGCTGGCAATAGAGCGTACAGTGAAACCGGCGGGGGCTGACGGCGATGCCCGATATGGCCGAGATACGATCGTGACGGTAACAATGGTGCAGGATCGGCGTCCGCCCGACCGGGCTCCAGGTTTTGCAGACGGTAGGAATCAGGAGGAAGCCAGACTCGTCGACGAAGACGATGTGGGCTGCCAGCCGCGCGGCGTTTTTTTTACTGCCGGCCAGACAGTTCGCTTCCATCGGGCAATCGCCGTTTCGTTCCGTTCGAGCGCGCGCCGCTCCGGCTTCTGGTGACTCCATCCCAATTGGTGCAGGAGCTTGCCCACGTGATTGCGGTGATACTTGACGCCGAACTTGCGCTCGATCAGCAGGGCAATTCGCTGCGTGGTCCACAAATCGGTACGATAGCCATGGGCCATGGCTCCCTTCGAGAGAA
>CAZHQK010000059.1:0-5443 GCA_964534795.1 uncultured Acidobacteriota bacterium | reverse complement strand
ATCCCGGCCATGGCCGCCGCCATGGTCGGCGTGAGATCGGCCGCAGCGTCTCAAGAGGCGGAGAGCACGGCCGAGACGTCCGAAGGGGAGGGCGGCGCGGGCGAGGTTGCAGCCCCTCCGGCGCAGGCCGGGCGTGCAGCGGGGACCGACACACAAGGACGCCAGCGCTTCGAGTTTCGCCTGGTCGACGAGCACTGCCGGACGATCCGCCTGAGGAGACAGACCCCATACAGGGTCTGCGATCATTCCGGTGCCGTGGTGCAGCAAGGGACTCTGATAGGGGAGGCGGTGGTCGTCGTGGAGGGTGAGCCCTCGCGGCGCTACGCGCTCTGGTTGGACGGCGAGTTCGTGACTTTCCATGACGAGCGCAGAAGCTGAGCCCGTTCCGTAAAGAGACGCCGTATGGGCACACGAAAAGAGGACGTGCGCCGGGAACTCCCGCAGGTGGCGGAAGGCTCCCGGGAGCACGCGCGGGAAGGGGTCATCATACCGCTCGCAAGCTACATCCGCCGGCATCGCGAGACGGCCGATGCCTTCGTTCTGGGGAAATTCACCGGGCACCGGATCACGGCGATCGGCGAATGCCACGAGAACCGCGGGACAAGCGGAGGTTTCGAGGAAGGCCCCGCGGCCAGGACTGAAAACATTTGCGTCCGCCTCTTCCTGCGCGACATCGTCCTGCAGCTGTACCGCCAGCGGGCACGAACCCGCTTGAGATTCCTGGTCATCGAATCGGACGAGGATGAGATAACGCGTGAGATGGGTTACCACTGGCAAGACAGGAGCCTCAGCGATCGGAGTACTTATCCGGCGGGAACGAGGAATCGCAGCGCTTATTGGCACGCCCGGAGCCTCGAACGCGGGCGGCCGCGCCACCAGATTCCCAACCTGGCCTTCATGGAAGCCCTGCTCGAAATCAGCAGGAGCTGCGACGACAGCGACTTTGAAGTCGTGGGAGTCGATTACTTCGCAAGGAGGCAGGAGCTCGAAGGGGGACAACCGGCACCTGAAGGGGAATCGCCGGAAGAGCGCATGCGGCGCCGTGAAGAAGACATGTGCCGGATGGAGTCCGCGCACGAAGAACGGGAGCAGCGGATCACGGAAAACCTGCGCAGGAAGGTCATCGCCCGCCTGGGATCCGAGGACCGCGCTCTTATGTATTACGGCATGGGACACGTGGAAGAGCGGGATGTCGAACCCGCGGGTACGCCGCGGCTGGTATCGGCCGGCAGTTGCCTGCAGCGGCTTGCCGCTTCGGGCGATTTGTCCCCTGCCGATGTTTATACGGTCGCCACATGTTATGAAGGCACGGCCGCCCCGGACTACGAGATGAGCGCGCCGGGCGGCGGAGACGACACTGTGGACTCCGTGCTGGTGAGGATTTACGACCTGATCCGGGCTGAGTTCGAGGATTGTCACAGCCTTGGGTTCGACGTCGACGAGGCGGAAAACGATTCCATAGTTTTCGAGACGGGTTTGCACCGTTCACTCGGAGAGGCGTTCGACGGCTATCTCTTCTTCCGCGACCTGAACTCCTGGAACGGCACGGCGAACCTGCCCGAGGCCGACCGGGCGCGCCGCAATGCGCGCCAGCCGCCCCTGCGAGTCACGCAGATCATCCCGGACACGGCTCCCGCAGGCAATCGCGTCTTTGTGTACGGCCACGTTTTTACCGGCGGCACGCGGGTCAGACTCGGATCGCACCTGCTGACGCCGCGGATTATCAACGAAAACGTCTGCGAGATCAGTGTCCCCTCAGGCTCCTCGGGCGCGCAGGTGGATGTCGCCGTGGAAAGGCTGCCGACAGGCAGCAGCGCAGCATCCGGCGATCTGGATCGACTGCTCGAGGATCTCGCCACTCCCCCGGGCACGCCCCTGACCTATACGCTGAGAAGAGGCTTCCGCTATCGGTAGAATGCCGCGCCCGGGTGCCGGCGAGTGGGAGAGCGCGAAGGTTTCACCAGGATGGCGTCCGAGACCGGGCGCTCGCCGGCGTCGTCGGACGGCAGATTCACTACCCTACCTGTCAACGGTCATCTGAAAACGTACTTGTCTGCACAGACTGCCGTCAGACATTGCCGTCCAAATTAGGCCGAAACTCGGTCTCCACCCGTTGAATCCATCGAAGTTAGCAGGCCAGCGGAAGCGCCATGATAAGGCGCCCCGGAGGAGAGGATTCCTCAGGGACTTGAGCCGCTGGGAGCAGCACCTCCCATGGGCCCCACCCAACATCATCCGAACCCCACGCAAAGCAAGAGCAAAATCTCGCGCCGAGCCCGAGGCGGACGCGCCGGGCGCCCGTCGTGCGCGTAGAGACCGGGCCCGGAGTGGCGCAGGATCTTCTCGATCACCGCCCCGTCGCCGACCAGGCTGATGATTTTGAACGGGCCCGAGCAGCGCGGGCAAACCGAGCTGCGCGCACTGCAACCTTCACGAACCTTCAGCCAGGGCAGATTCTGCCGCGTGGGGCCCTCAACCGATACTCATCACAATGACCGTGATGGAATGGGTGGCTTTGTTGCCGTCCGTGTCTGTCACCTCCAGAGTAATCACGTGCGAGGTCTGCTCTGCTCCCTGCGTGGTTGTCAGTTTGACGGTCAGGCTCTTACCCATGCCGAGATAACCCATTTTGCTGGATGTCCACTTCAAGCTCGCGTCCGGCAAATCACCGTCCTCGGGATCCGAGCCGCTCCCCTGAAGTGTCACATAGGGAGATGAGCCGGGCACCATGGTGTTGTGGGGCGGCGAGGTGATCTTGGCCGTGGGATAGCCCGAACCTTCGGCGATATTCAATACGATGCTGTCCGTGCCGGTCGCATTGAACTCGTCGTAAGCGGTAAGGGTGATCGTGTGCGCTCCTTTGAGCAAATCGCTTACCCAAATGCTTCTTCCCCACCCCAGGTAACCTTGGATACTCGAGTTCCATCCCAGGTATGAGTCCTCGATCGTCTGGTCGGGATCGAACCCGTACCCTCGCAGATTGACCGATTGGCTGGTGTAATAGCTCGACCCAGTCATTGGAAAGGTAATCCTGGCGATGGGGGCGGTGTTCTTGACATTCACCGTTACAGTGGCTTTCGCAGTGGCGCCGAAGGGATCGGCCGCCGTCGCGGTGATCACGTGCGTTCCCGGAGTCAGCGACTTGGAAGCGTCGCACCCGAGCGTGGCGCCGGTCCCGGTGGCATCGCCGCTTGCGCTGCAGAGCTCGCCATCGATATTCGAGGAGAAAACCGGCTTGGTGGAGAACTCCGCGTATCCCCAGGAATACTGATTAGGCGATTCCGGATCCTTCACTTGAGCTTCAAGATAGACGTTCTGGTAGGCGATCGAAGCACCGGCGGCCGGGGCGGTGATCTTGACCGCGGGCGCTCCGTTGGAAACGACGTCGGCCACGGCCCGGAAGGCATCGACATACCCGTGCACAACCTTCGTGTCGCTGCTCGAATTCGCATTGTCCTGCAGGATCCCGCAAACCTCATCGCTGTCGAGGTTTTTGTTCAACATCTTCATGAGAACGACGATGCCCGCGACGAAGGGTGTGGCGCAGCTTGTGCCGCCGAAGGTATACAGTTCGTCTTCGCCGACGTCGTTCGCGTCGGCAGCCGCGCTATCGCGGGTTACGGTTGTTTTGGTGTCGGCGGGGGCCCATATGTCGACCACGCTGCCATAATTGGAGTATCCCTTGGCGCGGCCGTCCTTCCCGATCGCGCCGACGCAAATGACACCGGCGAGCTCGCAAGGATACCTGTCGGCATCGCTGATATCCTGACCTTCGTTGCCGGCGGCGGCAACGACAACGCTGTCCAGGTTGCGCGCACTCCCCACCGCTGCCTGCAGCACGTTACCACCCGCGAAATTCACGCAGGAGTATCCGCAATTTCCCTCGAGGCTCATGCTGATGACGTCAGCACCGTTGTAAATGGCGTCGTATACACCCCACGCCACGGTATTGAAGTCCCCGCCCACCTTGATCAGGATTGGTCGCACCTCCCATCCTCCACTGATTCCGGCCGTCCCCCACTGGTTGCCGCTGAGAGCCGCCGCAACGCCGAAGGTCATCTGCCCGTGCCAGCTACCCTCCCAGCTGATGCCGCCGGCAGTCCAATCCTGGTCGACTTCATCGAGCTGATCGGGCCTGCCGAGATAGTCTTGATTCCCGTTCAGGGGGGCTCCCGTCTTCAAGTCGAGGTCGAAGCCCCCGTCGATAATCGCCAGGCGGACCGGGGTGTAGGGAGTCTTCGGCGGGTAGCCTTTGTACTTGAGATACTTCCACGCATGCACGACACCGATCGAAAGGCCCTGGATCCCGGGCATCTGGGCGTCATCATCCTCCGTCATCCACCACCACCTGTCGGCGGCTATATAACCTCCTCCGCCGAGCGGATGCTCGCAGACGCCGCACCCGGGGATCTGAGCGGTACGCATGAGATAATTCGGGCTTATCTCGCGGCCGTATTCTCTCGCTGTGAGCGCGAAGAGCCGAGCGGCTGACTCGGACGAGAAGGACCATTTGCCCAAGAGCCCGACCATTTCCATGCCGGAAGGCAGGTCGACGAGGGGGGACGACTGAGGATCCACGCGGACAAGATACCACCCCGTCTCCTCCGGCAGGCCCGACGGAGGAATGGTCCCCGGCAGGAGGAGCGGCCTGCTGCCGCGCAGGACGGTACCGTTGTACCTTGCCAGGAAATCACTGAGTTCCTGTGCGCTTGCGGGTCTGAAGTTCACCTCGTCGGCCACGAACTCCTCGATATCTCCGTTTGGTCCCATGACGGCCGCCGTCAGTCGCGGCGTGCCCCCGCCGAGACCCGGCAGGAATGGAATCGACGGTACGACCGCCGAATCGACGGTCCAGGAGGAATGGTTGCCGGTCAGCAATTCCAGCAGATTTCGCAGTCTGAGCTGCGCAGCGCAGTCGACGACCCAGTCGTCGGGATCGGGAAGCGGGGGGCATCCATCGACGCGCATGAGCAGGTTTCGAAGTCCGTTCACCGCCACGTTGACATGGCCGGCAGCCGTTGCCCGCTCAATATCTTCGAGCCGCGCCAGCATCGCCGTTCTGAGCCCCGGACCGTCGCTTCTGAAAACCGTGTCCGGGAGAGCGGTGACAACGCCGGCCACGATATCCGGATCCAGTCCGTCGCGAATGCCGTCGCCATCGCTGTCCGAATCCGCGGGATCGGTGCCGAGTATGATGTACCCCAAAAACTGGACAGGTGGTTAAGGTATAAAATCGCTACCGCCTAAGAGGGGGGCGAGAGATGAAGAGAGAGCGCAAGCGGTATGATGGGGCGATCAAAGCGAAGGTAGCGGTGGAAGCCATCAAGAGCCAGAGGACCGTGAACGAGATTGCGTCGGCTTACGGCATCCATCCACACCAGGTCACCCAATGGAAAAAGCAGGCGCTCGAGCAACTGCCGGAGATTTTCTCGAACGGGCGCGC
>CAZHQK010000058.1:0-7203 GCA_964534795.1 uncultured Acidobacteriota bacterium | reverse complement strand
GCCGTACTCCGTGCACGCAGCCGACATCACCACCCGGTTGCGCAACACGATGTTCTTGACCTGCAGCGGTTCAAACAGCCTGCGAAACTCCATGGCGCTTCTCTCCTTTCTTGCCCGATCCCGGGGCGCTCCGCGCCCCCGTCTTGCTGTCCCGGCGGCCGCCCGGCCCGCGCCCGCGCGCCGGTCGCCCCGCCTCCGCCATGACAGCCTAACATATTGCATGCAAGATTACATTCAATTATTGCGAAATTCTGCCTGTGCCCCGGCGATGCCGGATTCGGGCCGGCCGGCTGCGGGACGGCGCTCCGGCGCTGATGGGCGCGGGCCCGCATGCGAAGCGGGCGCTCATGCCGAGGGGTTGTGCGCCGCGGCGGCGGCCTGTTCTTTGCCCTCTTGGGGACGGCGCAGGATGCCTTCGCGCATCAGGTCTGCGGCCACGTCCTCCAGATTCAGGTCGCGCAGCAGCTCGTATGTCGGCACGCCGGTCTCCTCGTCCCAGCGCCGCACCCGGTAGTAGTCGCGCAGCGTCGGCTCGCGATGCCATACGTGGCCGGCCGACTTGCCGTCGGGCATGGCTTCCTCGAGCAAACGCTTCGGCATGGTGTCGTCGGCCGCGCTGAAGCCGTTGCGCATGTTGAAGGCGCGCTCGACGTTGAAGATGCGGTCGTAGATCTTCTCGAGCCGGGCGGGGTCGCGGAAAGCCTCGCGCCCGGTGGCCAGATAGAGCCAGTGCGGGAAGGTTTCGAAATCGAGGCGCGATTCCGTGAAGGCATTGGGAAAGCCGCACGCCACCGCGCAATCGAAGATCATGATATAGCGGTTGGCCCATACGGCATGGCGCCCCTTGTCGGCGGTCGAGAAGCGGTCGACCTGCTCCGGGACGCCGAACAGTTCCTGCATGGGGTAGCAGATCTGGTGATGGGCGCCCATGTTGCTCGTGGCCTGGCCCGCGCCGTAGGCCTGCAATCCGCGCGGATCGTAGGCGGCGAACTCGAGCCCCTTGATGTGCATGGCGAAGTCGGCCGAATCGCGGCCGATGATGCGGGCTGCATTGCGCACGCCGCCGTCGGCGATCCAGTTGCCGGCCCGGCTGCTGCGCGTGACGATCTGCCTGGTCACCGCGAGAACCGCTTGCGCATCGCCCCAGCGGAGCTCGACGCCGTCGAGATCATCGCGTGTGATGTAACCGCGCTCGAAGCACTCCATCAGGAAGGCGACGCAGACGCCCGCGGTGATGGTATCCACGCCGTAGTCGTCGCAGGTCTTGTTGGCGGCCAGCAAACCGGCGAAATCCGAGTTCATGATATTGGCGCCGAACGACCACATGGTCTCGTACTCGGGATTCTCGTAGCCCTTCCCGCGAAACGGCCCGTCCGGCACGTCGAAGACCGAGGCGCACTGCATGTAGCAGTTCCAGCAGCCCGTGTCGCGCACCTTGTAGCCGGTGGCATCGATCGCGGGCGGGAGCAGCGCGGCGATGCCCTCGAAAAAGCCCCGCTGGAAGTTCTTGACCGGGTGGATGCCCATGGCGTGCTTGTGTGGGATGCCCGCCGTGGTGCCCAGGTGATGGAAGCGATTGTAGTAGGCCCCCTGGAAATTGGTCCTGATATGCTCCGCCATCAGCCGGTTGAATCCCTCCGCATCGAACAGAGGAACCTTGCCGCTGCCATGGACGGCGATGCCCTTGATCTTCTTCGATCCCATGACGCAGCCGACTCCGCCTCGGGCCGCCGACCTGCGCTCGGTCTGGATGCATGCGAAGCTCACAAGCTTTTCGCCCGCCGGCCCTATGGAGGCCACCTTGGGCCGCGGGTGTCCCAGCTCGGCCGCGATCGCCGATTCCGTCTCCTCGGTCAGCTTGCCCAGAAGGTGACGGGCGTCGTGGAACGCGACCCCCTTGTCCGTGACGGCCAGGTAGGTCCACTCCGGAGCCGCTCCCTCGAGAATCAGCATGTCGTAACCGGCCGCCTTCAGCATGGCGCCCCAGCCGCCGCCGCAGATCGAGCGGATGATCGCACCGGTGTGGGGCGAGCGGCAGCCGACGGCAAAGCGGCCGCTCGAAGGCATGCGGGTGCCGGTCAGGGGCCCGGTGGCGAATATGAGCTTGTTGCCCGGCCCCTTCGGCTCCGTGTGCGGCGGAATCTCGTCGTAGCAATATTTCGCGGTAAAGCCCCTGCCGCCCAGATAGTCGAGGATGACTGCTTCGGGTAACGTCTCGACGCTCCATGTGCAGCGGCTCAGATCCACGCGCAGGATGCGTCCGTTGTATGCGTACATTCGGTCGCCCATTCTGCCTTAAATCCTTTCTTTCGCGTTCATTTCCGGTTCATTTCTAGCCTGCGGATGCGCGGTGCGCAAGGGAATTCTCCGGCGAATCCCCCTGCCGCCCGGCGCGCGGGAACTACCCGGCGCGGGAGGTATCCGTCCCGGAGGGCCGGCACAAAGGATCTGTCGGCCCTCCGGGACTCGCCTGATCAATACGATCCTTTCCGGGGGTTCGCCTGCGGCTCACCCCCGGCTGCCGGCTCAGGGCCCCTGCCGTGGCCGCACGATCGCCCCGAACCGCATCGCCGCGATTTCCCATGCTCCGCCTGCGGCTCACCCCAGGCTGCCGGCTCAGGGCCCCCGCCGGGGCCCGATGGTAGGTCCGCCGTGCCGCGGCGGACGGCGGGCTTGTCGCTCCAAGCTGCCGATCCCTCGCGGCGCGAGGGATCCGCGGCGCGGCACTTGTGATAGGATGGCGCGCGGCTTTCTGCCTGCGCCCGATGCCGGGCAAGGGCCGTCACCGACACTGTTTCAAGGGAGTCGCATTCCGTGCACCTGGGGAGCGCATTGAAACATCCGCGGGCCTGGAACATCGCCCTGCGCACGGCCCACATCGCGGCCGGCGGCGCACTTTTCGGCGGGCATGTCTTCGATGTCGGGCCGGAGCGCCTGGTGGCCTGGCTCTGGCTCACCCTTCTGACCGGGATTGCGCTCGTCATGATCGAGTTCCGGCACGGCGGGCGATGGCCCGCGGAGGCCCGGGGCGCCATGGTGCTGGTAAAAGTGCTCTCCTTGTGCGCGCTGCCGTGGTTGTGGAACTATCGGGTGCCGCTGCTTGCGGCGGTCATCGTTCTCGGCTCCGTCGGCTCGCACATGCCCAAGCGGCTGCGCCACTATTCCCTGCTCGAGCGTCGATATGTGAGCCCCGACGACGACCCGCCCGCCGAGTCCGGAACCGTTCGGGACAATCGGTAGTTACGGTATGCTTCGGGCAGCTTTGACTGCACCCGGATGTCATGCCCCGTACACCCAGACGGTCTCCTCTGCCAGAACGCGGCCGAATCGGCCGCGCCCCCGGATGCGGGCGAACTCTGTTTCGCGGTAAACAAGAAGATCCGCCGGCACCGGCAATGCGGCGATATCCGCCCCGCCGATCTTCGATTCGGGCCCGCCCGTTGTGACCACCACGATGTCCAGGTCGCTGCCGACGCCCCAATCCCCGCGGGCATAGGAGCCGATGTATCCGATGCGCACGATGCCGGGGCGGCCGGCGGCGATGCGCGCGGCCCACGCGCGGACTGCCTTGTCCACCGTGTCTGCATCAGGCCATTTGAGAACGGACGAACTCGATGATTTCACGGGCATACTGGACAGCCTGCGCGCTTTGCAGCGGACCGAAATGGTCGAAGGGGGCTCCCTCGGCGTGACTGTTCGGATATCGCGTCGGGATGTACATGTTGTCGAGCACGTGGCCTTTCTCGATGAGTTCCTGGCCGTAACGGATCTCGGGCGGCAGTTCCCGGATCAGCCTGGCAATCACGTGACCCCAGGCTTCCTGGCCGTGTTTCAGATGGAGGGCCTCGACCGCCTTTTCCGCGGCCTGCTGAGCGGCGAAACAGGCCCACTCGTGCCTGCCCTTTTCCCGCGACTCTGCGGCGTGATCCAGGTCGCGCAACGCCTGCTCGAACCAATCCCGGGCACGGTTTGCCATGCCCAGGAGTGTACCACAGTCCGCCGGACCCCCGCACGCGGCAGGCCGGTGAGGGGTTTGGAAATCCCGGCGGATCGCGCTATGCTTCTGGCGCGGTGCCATCGGCTGGAGAGGACGATGCCGGCAAGGACCGGCCGCGGCGGCGGGATCAGAATTCTCTTTATTGCGGCTGCGATCGCGGGGACGACCCTCGGCCACTACTACACTCCCTCCTCGCTGATCCTCTGGCACAACATCTTCCAGCGCCTCTACTATCTGCCGATCGTGTATGCCGCCGTGGTCTTCGGATGGAAGGGCGGGCTGCTTGCCTCGGTCATATCCGGGCTGTGCTACGTCCCGCACATCGTCACCGCCTGGCGCGATTTTCCGGGCTACGTCATCAATCAATACGCGGAGATCGTGCTCTTTCTCCTGGTAGGCATCGCCGCCGGGCTGGCGGCCGACGAGCAACGCGCCAAGCAGGCGGAACTGGAAAGGACCGCCGAGCAGCTTGCCCGGGCGAACCGGGAACTGCATGAAAGCTTCGAGCGTCTGAAGCGCGCCGACCGCTTGGCGGCCGTCGGCAATCTTTCGGCCGGACTGGCGCACGAGATCCGCAACCCGCTCGCCGGCATCGAGGGCGCGGCCGGGATTCTGGAACAGAAGGGCCTGACGGAGGAGCAGCGGCTGGAATTTCTGGGAATCATCAGGAAGGAATGCGGCCGCCTCAACCGCCTGCTCGGCAATCTGCTCGACTTCGCAAGGCCGGCGGCGCCGCAGCGGCGGACCCAGCGGGTCGACGCGCTGCTGGATTCGGCCGTCGAACTGATCGCCCATGGGTCGGCCGGCAGGGCCATCAGCCTGCGCACCGACCTGGAGCCTCCCGATATCACCGTGGAGGGCGACGGCGAGCAGCTCAAGCAGGTGATCCTGAACCTGCTTCTCAATGCGGCGCAATCCATGCCGCAGGGCGGCGAGATCCGCCTCTCGGCGCGCTGCCGGGGCTCGCACGTGCTGATCGAGGTAAGCGATCAAGGGTGCGGCATCCCGCCCGAGAACATGGACAAGATGTTCAACCCCTTTTTCACCACCAAGGAAGCCGGCACGGGCCTCGGGCTGGCTGTGGCCCATCAGATCGTCGCGCAGCACGGCGGGACCCTGCGCGCGCGCAACAACCCGGAGCGCGGCGCCACCTTCTCGATACAGCTGCCACGGACGCAGCAATGAGCGCGAACGCCAGAGGGCGGATATTGCTGGTCGACGACGACGAGAGTTTGCGGCGCGTCACGCAGTTCCAGCTCGAGCAGGCGGGCTACGAGGTGGTCACCGCCGTCGGCGGTGCCGAGGCCTTGCAGGCATTGCAGCGCTCTCCGCAGGACATCGTGGTCACCGACCTCAGGATGCCCGGCTTGTCGGGGCTGGAACTTCTCAGGAAGATCCGCGCCGACTTCCCGGAAATCAGCGTCGTCATCGTCACGGCGTTCGGCACGATCGAGACCGCCGTCGAAGCCATGAAGGCGGGAGCCTACGATTACGTCACCAAGCCGGTCAACCCCGCGGAGCTCGTCCTGATCATCGAGCGGGCACTGGAGCGCCAGCGCCTCCTCGAGGAAGTGAGGACGCTGCGCTCCAATCTCGATCGCAAATACGGGTTCGAGAACATCATCGGCCGCTCCGGGCGCCTGCTGTACGTGCTGGATTTGGCGGCGCGCGCCGCCCAGAGCGACGCCACGCTCCTGATCCACGGCGAGACCGGAACCGGCAAGGAACTCCTGGCCAAGGCGATCCACTTCAACAGCCCGCGCAGGTCGAAGCCCTTCGTGACCATCAATTGCTCCGCCATCCCGCACGATCTCCTCGAATCGGAACTCTTCGGCCACCTCAAGGGGGCGTTCACCGGCGCGACGGCGCACAAGAAGGGGAGGGTGGAGATGGCCGACGGCGGCACGCTCTTCCTGGACGAAATCGGCGAACTGCCGCCGCCGCTGCAGGCCAAGCTGCTGCGCCTGCTGCAGCAGGGCGAGATCGAGAAGGTCGGCGCGCCGGCGGCGCTGCGCGTCGACGTGCGCATCGTGGCGGCGACCAACCGCAACCTGCAGCGGATGGTCGAAGACGGCGCCTTCCGCGAGGACCTATACTATCGCCTGGCGGTCATCCCGCTGGAAATTCCCCCCCTGAGGGAGCGGCCGGAGGATATTCCCGATCTGGTGGACCACTTCTTCGAGCAAAGCTGCAGGAAGCACGGGCGCACCGGCCTGGTGCTGCCGCGCGCCCTGGTTTCCTGTTTCACCGGCTATCGCTGGCCGGGGAATGTGCGCGAGCTGGAAAACGTCATCGAGCGCCTGGTGGTGCTGGCGCACGGCCAAGAGATCCTGGCCGAGGATCTGCCCGCCGAACTGAAGCGCGCGCGCCCGGCGGCGCAAACAGACAGGATCGAGCTTTCCCCGCAGGGAATCAGCCTGGAAGCGGTCGAGAAAGAACTGATCCTCTGGGCCCTGAAAAAGGCCGATTGGAACCAGACGCAGGCGGCGGCCCTCCTCGATTTGAGCCGCAAGACGCTCATCTACCGCATGGAAAAACACGGCATCCGCAGGGAGAACGTGGCGCCCGGCCGAGAACCGGAATCATGACGGCCCTGCGGGCCGCCTCGCCGCCGCCGGCGATATGGCGGCGCCGTTGATCTTCCACCAGATGAAGTCGTAGACCTCGTCCTCGAGCCTTTTCTTCAAGTCGAAGACGAAGTTCCGTTCCTCGCCGAACTCACCCTGCACCCGCTCGACGGTCGTCAGGCGCAGCTGGTATGGACCCGTCGTGCCCAGCGACGAGATGTCCCGGTAACGCCAGACCCTGGAATCCTTGGGCGAAGCGGTCCTGTAGACGATGTACTCGTCGGAAATCTCCAGCGTTCCCGACGTCCCCCCGAACCCCCGTCGATGCCTGGCCGGGATCGTATATTTCGGAGCCGCGCCTTCAGGCGGCAGCGCCGATACCAGCGGGCGCGCCAGCTTTTCCCTGAGCAGCGCGGCGAGCGCGGGAGTTACTTCCCCGGACGTGAGCTCGAAGCGAAAAACGCGGTCCTTGCCCATGCGCCACTTTGCGTCCTCGAAGGTGAGGATGGAGATATCCTTGGCGCCGAGCAGGCCGAGCTGCTGGATGTCCTCGTACTTCCAGAAGCGCGCGTCTTCCTTGTGCGCGGTGCGGTATTCGACGCCGCCCGGGCTGAAGATCAGCTCTCCCCGGCAGCCGCC
>CAZHQK010000057.1:0-42552 GCA_964534795.1 uncultured Acidobacteriota bacterium | reverse complement strand
AGGCGTAATCCGGCAGGGTGGGTTGCAGTAGGTGCGGGCACCGCGGTGGCAGCCTTGTGGGCCTTCTGGGGAAGCATCGAGAATTTCCATGAAGGCTGGTGGCGGCCGACTCTGGCGGGGCGCATAGGCGAGTCGTTCCTTTATCTTGCCCCCATGTTGATATCGATGGCGCTCACCGTCATCGGAATCCGTTTTCCCAGGGTGGGGGCGGTGCTGTTCACGGCCGCCGGCATTTTGTTCGGCCGTTTCGTGTTCAGCCGCAGAGCGTTGAGCCTCGCTGCCGTTTTGAGCTGGCTGCCCGTGACCGCACTGCCGGTTGTCATAGGCCTGCTTTTCTGGTTCGGCAGGCCTCGACCTCGGGGCCGCGCCTATCGCATCGCCGCCGGGCTGCCGCTGCTCGTGGCCGTGCTGTGCGCCGCCGAGCCGGCCTGGCGCGTCGCCCACCGCTTCTACGACGGGGACCGGGGCATGCGCCTGGTCGAGGGGAACGGCGTCCGGTTGATCTGGGCTCCCGCGGGGCCGGGGTGGAGCCATGATCCGCGCGACGGCCCGGACTGGCAATCGGCCAAAGAACGATGCGCTTTTCTCTCCGAGGACGGGCTCCATCTGGCCGGCGAGCCGCAGAACATATGGAGGCTGCCCACGGTGGACGAGATCGTGCGCTCCATGACGCGGGGCGGCACGAACGCGGGCGGTTTCTGGAACGAGGCGGCAAGGAAGGCCGACTACAAGGTCCGGCCCGACAAGGAATCGCCCCTCTGGGATATTTACTCGCCGAAGATCTATTACTGGACCGCTACCGAAGCGGACGGCGCCAGGGCCTATCGCATTACGTACGACGGCCGGGTGTGGTCCGTGCCCAAGAGCTTGCGCATGGGGAGCCAGGGGTTTCGCGCCGTCAAGGAGCCGAAGCCGTGACGATCGATGCCCGCGCGGATCGGCGCCCGATGCGGGGCCGCCGGGCGGCAGCGCGAAGGCACGGCGCGATCAGCAGGGCGAAGGTTCCCTCGATACGCGACTGGTCGGGCCCGCGACTCGGGGCGCCTGGGTGGCCGCCGGCTTCCGTTCATCGCCGCGCGCCGTGACCGGCAGCCGTTCGCCGCGGGTCCATGCGGGCGGCCCTGCGCTGCGCGAGGGCGGTTCAACGCCGGCAGGGGGCGTAACGCCAGTCCACTTTGCCCCCGTAGGCCATCGTTTCGTGCACCAGAGCGAATAGATCCGGATCATACTGCTGCAGGAGTTCGCGGGTGCGGATCGGGTGGGGCGCATCGTTGGGAGCGCCGTCCTGCCCGAGCGCGTCGAAGTAGGCCAGAACCCCCGCCGTCCAGTAGTGCACGCGGTCGTGCACCGCCGAAGTTCCCTTCCACTTGCCGGCGGCGAGCGCCTTCTCGAAGATATCCTTGAGCTTCGCGTCGAAGCGCTCGTCGAGGCGCTCCACACGCAGCTCGTACTGCTGCACGTTGCGGCCCTTGTTGCTGAACGTGGGATCGACCGGCCGCGTGCCCACGATCCGGTGGATCGCCCCGGCGAACACGCGCACGACCTGGCTGTCGCCGACGTACATGTCCCGCGGATCGGCGAGCACGTTTTCCTCGGCCACCACCATGAGTTTCAACTCGGGAGTGTAATCGAGGTAGCGGGCCAGGGCATCGATGCCGCGGTTGTCGGCCAGCCGCCTGTACTCGGGCAGATCCGCTATCCTCTCGTTGCGCCCCAGCACCACCAGCCTGGCTCCCTCGGCGATGATCGCCTTGAGGATGTCGTGGCGATAGGCGAACATGCGGCGGATCGTCTCGTTGGCGTGCAGCAGGGCCGCATCCGAAGCCGAGCGGCCGACGACGACGAACTCGCGCGCCCATGTGAACTTGGTGTAATAAGGGTCGAGCTTGAACCTGGCGGGCGGCGCGGTGACGTTGGGCAGCGGCTGAAGCCAGGTGTAGCGCCAGTCCTGCTCCGGTTTCAGGTTGAACGTCGTGCGCACCAGCTCGTAGCCCTCGGGATCGTAGGCCTTGAGCTGCTCGCGGTGCCCGATCGGGCCGTGATTCCAGTTGTTGACGCGGTTGGTGTCGAAATAGGCCTGCGCGATCTCGCACCAGTATTCGCCCGAGTTGCTGATGGCGTAGGTGTCCTTGTACAAACCCTTGTCGCGCGCCCTGCGGTAAACGGCCTCCTTGCGCTCCCGCCACGTCGGGTCGATACGGGCGAGCGTGCTGTCGATCGTGTGGCAGAATTCGTGGACGGCGATGCTCTCGTCGTCGTAGCGATCGATCGGCAGGCTCAGCAGGTTTTCCTCGCCGAAGCTTGTCGGGCGCCCGCCGGTTCCGCGGACGCGCTCGTTCTGGTACTCGGGATTCGGATGATTGCGGTATTCGGGCATGTCCGTGTAGACCTGATCTTTCCCGATGATGATCAGATACATCGCCTGATCGACCATGGCCTTGAGGATGTCGGGGCGGCCGGCCAGCATGTGAGTGACGATCTCGTAGGTGCGCTGCAGCGCGCGATCGTCGACCTCCTGGGAGGCCACGACCGGCATGCCTTGGATGTCGATGTACTTCTTGTAGAACTTGCGATGGGGAGTGATGTCCGGGTCCTGGACTTTCCTGCCGCCGGCGTTGATGAGGGCAAAGAAGGATTCCGGCGGCGCAGTCACCTTTGGAACCGCGGAAGGCTTGGAGGATTGAGACGGCGCGCCCACCGACAGCACGGCCGCCAGCCCCAGGACCTCCGGCAGATATCTCTTCGCTTTCATGTCGCACCCCTTCCGGCAATTCAAGAATCTATCAAGATGCCGTGCGGCGATACCCGATCCGATCGGGGCACCCGGCACCGGGTGATCCTACTATAAACGGCCGGCCGTGAGGAATCGGGCGCGCCGCTCGGGCCGCCGGTCGCGCACGATGCGCGGGAGCGCATGCCCGCTCGGCGCAATTGCCGGAGGGTGATTCATATGCCGTTCAGGAAGCCGAGCAGGTCCGCGATCAGTTTGCGGATTTCCTCCAGCATCCGGGCCAGCTTGCGGGCCTCCGCCGGATCCAGCTCGCCGCAACCGAGCATCTTTTCCGGATAGAGATCCTGGAGCACGATATCGAGCATCGTCAGGTTGGTGCGCAGCAGCCAGCTGGCGCGCGCGGTCGGAGGCGGAATCTCGACTTGCATCCGCTGCAGCATGTAGGCGATCTGCGCGCGGATGCGCGCGATCGAGCTTTTCACGCGTTGCGCCTGCGAGCGCGTGAGGTCGGCAATATGGCTCGGCAGCACCGTCTCGAACTCCGGGACCAGCAGGGTGCTGCTCTGGCCGAGCAGCTCGTCGGCATGCCGCACGGTGGCGAGTATCTTGCGCTTGTGGTTTTCGTTCAGGCCGGACATCGATCGATTCCCTCCGGGCAATCGGCTTGTCGTTCCGTACGGGCCGCGTCAACGGCATGCGCCGGCGCCGGGCGCCGGTTGCAGTCGGATTGCACGAGCGGGCATGATAGCATGCCGCCCGCACCCGGGAGGATGTATGCGCTGCCTGATCGTCTCGGACATTCATGCCAACATCGACGCTCTCCTGGCCCTGGACGAGCCGTGGGACAGGCTTCTGTTTCTCGGGGATCTCGTCGATTACGGGGCGGCACCGGAAGAAGCGGTTTCCTGGATGCGCACGCAGGGCGCGTCGGGCGTGCGCGGCAATCACGACCACGCCATGGCCACGGGTGCGGATTGCCGCAGCTCGCCGCTGTCCTACGCGCTCTCGGTGGCGACGCGCGCGCATTTCCGGCCCTTGCTGAGCGGCGCGGCGCTCGACTATCTCGCAAGGCTCCCCCTGCAAGGTGCGCTGGAGGTGCCCGGGACGCGCCTGCACATGGTCCATGCCACGCCGCGCGAGCCGCTTTACGAATATCTGAGCGGCGACGCGCCCGAAAGTGCGTGGCGCGCCGCAGTGGGGGAGCTCGCCGACAGGGAGGAGTGGCTTTTTGTCGGGCACACGCACCGGCCGTTCGAGCGGCGCATCGGGCGCCTGACCGTGGTCAACCCGGGCAGCCTGGGCATGCCCGTGGACGGGGACCCGCGCGCGAGCTACGCCGTGTGGGAAGACGGGCGGGTCGAATTGAAACGAGCCGCCTATGACGTCGAAGCCGCGGTCGCGCGGTTGCGCTCGAGCGGGCTTGCGCCGGATGTCATCGAGGGCATGGCCGGCGTATTGCGCCGGGCCGCGCGCGGGTAGGTCCGCCGCGCCGCGGCGGACCGCGAGACGTACGTGTCATCCCGGTCTGCCGGCCCTCCGGGGCTCGGCTTGTTGATACGCTCCTTTCCGGGGGTTCGCCTGCGGCTCACCCCCGGCTACCCGCTCAGGGCCCCTGCCGGGGCCTCGTGATGGCCCCGAACCGCATCGCCGCCATTTCCGGGGGGTGGCCTGCGGCTCACCCCCGGCTGTCCGCTCAGGGCCCCTGCCGGGGCCTCGTGATCGCCCCGAACCGCATCGCCGCCATTTCCGGGGGGCGGCCTGCGGCTCACCCCCGGCTACCCGCTCAGGGCCCCTGCCGGGGCCGCGTCAGTGCCGGAGGCACGGCAGCTGGTAGCTCCGGGTGAGCCGAAGGCGAACCCGGAGAAAGGCGAACCCGTCATTGCCAAGCCCCGGAGGGCCGACAGAGAGCCAGGCGGCCTTTATTGCGGAAGAATGTCCCGGTGCTGGACCCGGCGACTTTGGGTCCCCGGCGGGGTCCATGCTCGCGGTTCCGCACGGCGGGCGCTCGCTCAGGGCAGCGCTTCCACACGCACCGGATCGCCCTCGCGGACCGATGCGAGCGCGCGCACGTCGTCGAGGGCGCGCCCCCAAATGTTGGTGGGCGCCGCAAGGCGGATTTCGTCGCCGCGCGAAACAGGCGTGTGACCGAACCCGATGGCGATCGCATCTCCCTCCACCCAGAAGGCCAGCTCTCCGGCCTCGACCACGGCGCGGGCATCGGACTCGCGCGCCGCCCGCACGGGGGTGGAAAAATACACTTCGCTGCCCCAGGTTTCGGCCGTGGATTCGAACGGCAGGGCCCTTAGAATCGCCTCGGCCGTGGGTGTGTCGAAAAGCTGCGCGCGAATCACGACCGATCCGATCGTCATGCGAATGCGCTTCATGTTTCCTCCTCCTTGCGCCGCAGGCATCATGCCCGCGCCGGGGCCGTGTTGCAAGGTTCCGCCGCCCTGGACTATAGTCTCACGCGACCATGGCGCATGCATACGGATACGAGGGATCCGGAGATGGCGCAGCCGGCGCTCCCGGCGAGCGGATCGATCCGGGCGTCGCCGGCACTTCGCCCGGAGGAACGGATCCCGGGTCGTCGCCTGCAGGGATTTCGCGGCGGCAGAGGGCCGCCTGGCTGGCAGCGGGCCTGATCGCGGGCCTGGTCTGCGGTGCGGCCGGAGTGTGGATGCTGGCGGGCAGGCGCCCGGCAGCGCCTGTGCCGGTATGGCGTTTCGTTCTCGATCTCGTCCCCGATGCCGCGCTCGACGACAGGGTCAACCCGCTGGCACTTTCGCCCGACGGTTCCCGCCTCGTCTATTGCGGGCGCAGCGCCGGCACCACCCAGCTCTTTCTGCGCCGCCTCGACCGCTTGGAGTTTCAGGCGCTGGCCGGAACCGAGGGAGCATACGGGCCGTTCTTTTCCCCCGACGGCGACTGGATAGGCTTTTTCGACGCGCGGGATTCCAGGCTGAAAAAAATTCCTGCCGGCGGAGGCGGGGCGACCGCGCTGTGCGAGGCGCCTTTCGGACTCGGTGCCGCCTGGGCGGCGGACGGAACGATTTTCTTCGCCCCGGACGTGTTCAGCGGGCTGAGCGCGGTCTCCGGCTCGGGGGGCGCGGCGCGCAAGCTGACGCGGCTCGAGAGCCGCGAGTATACGCATCGCTGGCCCGATCTGCTGCCCGACGGCCGGACGCTGCTCTTCACCGTGGGAAGAGCGGGGACGCCCGGAGGTACGAGCATCGAAGCGCTCGACCTCGGGACCGGAGAGCGGCACGCGATCCTGGCAGACGCCGCCGGCGGGCGCTATCTGGCCGGGGGATATCTTCTCTATGTCAGGAAGGGGAAGATTCTCGTCCAGCCTTTCGACACCGGGCGCCTGCAAGTGACGGGGGATCCCGTCCCGCTGCTCGATGACGCCCGCATCGATCTCTCTCTCGGGGCCGCGTACCTGTCGCTTTCCCGTTCGGGTACGCTGGTCTATGCGCCGCGCCCCTCCGACATCGAACTGCGCTCGCTGGTCTGGGCCGATCGCCGGGGCGCCGTCAGCCGGCTCACGGTCAACAGGGGAGATTTCCATTACCCGCGCCTCGCGCCCGACGGCAGGCGGCTGGCGCTGGTCCTGCAGGCTCCCGACGAAGCGACGCATATCTGGATGCTCGAAATCGACAACGGGCGCTTCACCCGATTGACGACCTCGGGCCGCAGCACCATGCCTTTGTGGACGCCGGACGGGAACTGGGTCACGTTCGCCTCCGAGCAGCAAGGGCTCTGGAGCATCGAAATGGTACCGGCCGACGGCAGCGCACCGCCGGTGTCGCTCGCCGCAAGCGAGCGCCCGCGCATGCCGACGTCGTGGTCGCCCGACGGCAAGCTCCTTTGCTTTACGGAGTTCGATTCCGAGAGCGCTGCCGATATCTGGGTGCTTTCCGTCGGCGAGAACCGGGCCTGGCCCCTGCTGAAGGGTCCGGCCGACGAATGGGGCGGGACGTTTTCTCCCGACGGCCGCTGGCTCGCCTATACATCCGACGAGGCCGGCCCCAGCCAGGTGTACGTGCGTCCCTTCCCCGGCCCGGGCGAGGCGTTGCAGCTGTCGACCGCCGAGGGCGGGGAGCCGGCCTGGGCCCCCGACGGCACGGAGCTTTTCTACCGTTACTGGAGGCGGCTCATGTCCGTCCCGCTGCGCCGCGCGCCCGAATTTTCCGCCGACGCACCCCAGGTGCTGTTCGAGGGGCCGTACGAGCAGGGCCGCCTGCCCGCCTTCCGCAACTATGACGTCGCGCCCGACGGCCGGCATTTCGTCCTCGTGCGCAACGAGGAGGATGCCGGAAACCGGCTTCACTTCGTCCACGGCCTGATCGACGGGCTGCGTGCCGCTTCCCCCGGCGGCAGGGCGAACCCGCCGGCGCGATAGGGCGAAACGGGCGCAGCCCCGGGTGAAAACACGCGCAAGAAAACTGTTGCTTTTGATCCCGGCGTCGGACATAAGTGCGCCGAACGGCGAGGCGTCATGGGAGCGGCGGACACGGCGAAGAAAAGATCCTGGTTGCGCAATGCGGCGGCTTTCCTTGCCGTCCTCGGCCCCGGTATCGTCACCGGGAGCGTGGACAACGACGCGGGCGGCATCACCACGTACTCGGTTGCCGGGGCGATCTACGGCTACCGACTCCTGTGGACGCTGGTTCCCTCGTTCATTTCGCTCGTGGTGATCCAGGAGATGAACGCCCGCATGGGCGTGGTCACCGGCAAGGGGCTGGCCGACCTCATCCGGGAGAATTTCGGCGTCAAGATCACCTTCTTGATTTTCGTTCTCCTGCTGACGGCCGACATCGGCAACACCGCCACGGAATTCGCCGGCGTGGCCGGCAGCTTGATGATCTTCGGCATCAGCAAGTACGTCTCCGTGCCCGTGGCGGCCCTGGCCGTCTGGCTGCTGGTGGTCAAGGGCACTTACCGGGCCACCGAGCGGATCTTCCTGTTCTTCAGCTTCTGCCTGCTCTCCTACGTGGTTTCCGCGATTCTCGCCGGGCCCGACTGGGGACGGATCGGCGCCGACTTCGTGAAGCCCAGGCTGCAGTCGGACGCCGCCTATCTCAGCATGGTCCTCGGGATCGTGGGCACGACCGTCGCCCCCTGGATGCAGTTCTACATGCAGTCGGCGGTGATCGAGAAGAGAATCCGGCTCGAGGAGTACCGCTATGTCGTGTGGGACGTCGTCATCGGTTGCGTGGCCACGGTGGTGGTGGCGTTCTTCATCATCGTGGCGTGCGCCGCCACCCTGCACGAGAACGGGATCGTGATCGAAGAGGCCAAGGACGCGGCCGTGGCGCTCGCGCCCCTGGCGGGGCGGTTCGCCTCCCAGCTGTTCGCCTTTGGGTTGTTCGTGGCCTCGATCTTTTCCGCCACCATCCTGCCCCTGGCCACGGCGTTCTATGTCTGCGAGGCGTTCGGCTTCGAAGCCGGGGTCGACAAGAAATTCAGCGAGGCGCCGCAGTTCTACACCCTGTTCACCTTCATCATGGCCGTAGGGGTCTTCATCATTCTGCTTCCCGAAGCGCCGCTGATCGCGATCACCATCTGGGTGCAGGTGCTCAACGGCGCGCTCCTTCCGGTGGTGGTCATCTCCATGATCCGGATGGTGAACAACCCGCGCATCATGGGCAGATACACCAACAACCTCTTCCAGAATATCGTGGGTTACGCGACCACCGCGGTGCTGGTGACGCTCACCGTCCTGCTCACCCTCAGCCCGATCGTCGGGTGGATCACGAAGCGGTAGGCGCGCCGCGGCGCGGCCGGGATCAGAGGCGCGATTCGGCGACGTCCTTGAGCGTGATCACCCCCGTGAGGCGATCCTCCTCGTCGACCACCGGAAGGGCCATGAACTTGTACTTCTTGAAGATCGCCCGGACGTCCGAGACGTCGTCCCGGGCCCGGACCTTGACCAGATGGGGATTCATCAGATCGGACAGCCTTGCTTCCCGGTCATAGATGATCAGGTGCCGCAAGGTCAGAACCCCGGCCGGCCGCCCCTCCTTGTCGGTGACATAGATATAGGCGATGGAGTCGAGCGGGTGGCGCACCTTGCGGAATTCCTCGATGGCATGCCCGATGGTCTTGTCCCCTTCCAGGGATATGAAATCCTTGGTCATGATGCTGCCGGCCGTGCCCTCTTCGAACTGCAACAGCTCCTCGATGGTCTCCCGATGGGGCTTCTCCATCGTGTCGATCAGCTTCTGCTTGCTGTCCTCCGAAAGATCGGCCAGGAGGTCCGTGGCCTCGTCCGGGGCCATCTCCTCCAGGATGTCCGAGGCGATTTCGGCGGGCGCCGATTCGATGAGGGAAACCTGCAGCTTGGGATCCAGCTCCTCCAGCGTTTCGGCTGCCGTCTGCAGGTCGAGCGCCTTGAAAACCCTGCTGCGGTTCCCCTGATCCAGCTCTTCCAGAATGTCGGCGAGATCGGAGGGGTGGATTTCGCGCAGGCGCTTGAGATTGACGTTGAGCTTCAGGCTGTCCCTTTGCAGATCGGCTGCCAGGGGCTGCACGAATTTCCACGAGACCATCTTTTCCTTCAGCTGGTAAGCGAAAAGCCAGTTGGTGAAGGAATCGACGAACTTCAGCCAGCCCAGCCGCCGGAGAATGCCGCGGATGCCGATATCGACGTGCACCAGCCGCAATTCGTGGCCGGCGATGAGCAGGTGGACGTCGTTGACCCTTTCGATCTTGGCGCCGTGGGTGTCCACCACCTGTTTGTCCAGGAGCTCGTCGCGCAGCAGGATTTCCTCCTGGTTGACATCGGCCGCCTTGAATTTGCCGGCCGCCCCGGGCTTCAACCGGATGACGTTTCCGTTGAGGCTCGCCACCTCGGCCCAGTCCAGGCTCACGGGGGTTTTCTCGCGGCGCCTGCGGATGCGCAGCGTCACGACCCGCGGGAACTGCTCGCCCAATCGCACCTTGAGATCGGCGAGCTTCCCCAGCGGGACGCCGTTTTCGTCGACGACGGGCCGGCCGAGCAGCTCGGACAGGAACACGAACATCTCGATTCCCGAATCGTGGATGTTACTGGCCATATCGCCCTGCCTTCCACGTCCTTATAGCACAGCGGCGGCGCACGGCACAGCATTCTTGTGGCGGAACCCGGCGCGCGGGTGCGCGCAAACGATTGCAACCGGATGCGACTTGTTGGACACTAGCCCTGCGGCCGGCCGGTGCGCGCCCAGCCGAAAGCGCAGCGCGCTTGCGCAAGATCGATGTGCCGCCGCCCGGGGCGCGATGCGGAATGATGACGACAACACCGGGATCCTGGCGCTGATTCCCGCCTGGAACGAAGCCGCCACCATCGGCGGGATCGTGGCGGCGGTACGCCCGCGGCTGCCGGTGCTCGTGATCGACGACGGCTCGACGGACGGCACGGCGGCGGCGGCACGCGCCGCAGGCGCCCGGGTGCTGTCGCATCCTGCGAACCTGCGCAAGGGAGCCGCACTCAAGACCGGCTTCGCCTGGGCCCAGCAGAACGGTTACCAGGCGGTGGTCACCCTGGACGCCGACGGCCAGCACGACCCGGCCGACCTGGAGGCGCTGCTGCGCGCATACCGGCGCGGCGCGGGTGACCTGATCATAGGCGAGAGGGATTTCTCGCAGATGCCGTGGCCGAACCGATTCTCCACACCCCTGGGCTCGAAACTGCTGTCCTGGGCACTCGGGCGGCCGATCACGGACAACCAGTCGGGCTTCCGCCTGCTGACACGGCGCTTCCTGGAACGTGCCGATCTGAAGAGCACCGGCTACGAGATGGAGGTCGAGATGATCTGGGAGGCGATCCGGCTGGGGATGCCGATCGCCTGGGTGCCCATCCGCACCATTTACTTTCCCGACAGGAAATCGGGATTCCGCCCCGTGCGCGACAGCCTGCTCTTCCTGAAGATGGTTCTGCGCATCCGCCGCGAGCGCATCCGGCAGGAACGCGCCTCGGGATGCGAAGAGAGAGCCGGCGGTTCGGCCGAGAGCCGGGAAGCCGGATGAAGCGTGGGGCAGGCGGAATGTTGGGCCGGGCCGTCAGGACCGCAGATCGCGCTTTGCGGCTCCTGAGGGGAATCCGCCGCTTCTGCGACGACCCGGAGTGCCTGTACCGGCTGTCGCTGGGCAAGGCGGCCGACGATACGCTGCTCCCGGACGGCACGCACGTGAGGGCCGGCGAAACCATCGGCATCCTCCACCTCTGGTCCGAGCACGTGCCCGCGATCCCGGCTTCGGGAGCGGATCTGGCATGGGCCTGCCGGACGCTGCGCGCGGCGCGCCGGTCGCTGCGTCTGCTGGCGGAGCACGTGGCGCGCGACCCCGCATGGAGAGAGGTGCGCGCCTTCGCCGCCGAAGGGCTCTTTCTGCAGGCGCAGGGCGGCGGGCGCGTACTCGAAGGGATCGGCTTCGTGACGGTGCGCCCGCCGGAGCCGCTGCGCGCACGCGGACGCCTCGCGATGCGCGGCCGGAAGCTGTGGGCCTGGTTGCTGCGCAAAGCGTTCAATCCCCGCAGCGCCCGCGGCCTCGGCCCGGGTGATCTCTTCCCGCGGTATCTCTGGTTGACGCGCCGCGAGCTTTTGCAGCGCTATGCCCCGCGCGCCGGCGCGGCCAGGTGATGCGGCGTTCATGCAGGCGTGGCGGCCGGTTCGGCCGCGCGCATCGATTCCCGCCCGGCAGCCGACGCCATCCACTCGCGCACGGAAACGAAACGATGCCCCGACAGCAGCCGGCGCAGCCTGGGGACGGCCCGCCTGCGCCCCGCGGCCAGGGCCCGGCGCATCAGCCTGCTGCGCAACCCTCCTTGCGGCGCGGCCGCGAGCAGGGGATCGGGGTCGATGTCGTGGGGATGGGCATAGATTACGGCCGGGTGGCCGCCGGCGTTCGCCTGCCGCACCGCGCGCGCGAACAACGCATAAGGCAGCAAGCAGAGGAAGACGCCGCCGGCGGCCGGCAGATTCTGCCGGGCGAGGCGCAGGGTGGTCGCGGGAAACTCGAAGAGAGTCCCGCCCTTCAGGTGCAGAGGAGCGGGGTATCTGGGGAGCTCGTCGGCGTTCTCCCGCCCTCGGGTGCGGTAGTAGCGGCGATGCAGCGGGAACAGGCTGGCATCGTACTCCATGCCTGTTTCGACCAGGGCCTCGAGCGCCCAGAGGCACCGGCCCGTGATGGAAAAGTATGGGGCACGGTAGCCGTTCACGGGCATGCCCGCGATATCTTCGAGCGCACGGCGGCAGCGCAGGACATCCTCGATGAATTGCGCGCGCGTCATTTCATGCACCGGCCGGTGCCGGTAGCCGTGCGCCGCCACCTCGTGGCCCGCAGCGGCGATTTCGCGCACGAGGCCCGGAAATTCGTCGGCGAGGGAGCCGAGGACGAAGCAGGTCGCACGCGCCCCGTGGGCTTCGAGGATGCGGAGCAGGCGGCGGGTGCTGTCGAGCACGCCCTCGCCCGGTTGCGCGGACCGGCGGCCGCCGAGCAGGACCTCGGGCGCGGACTGGCACCAGTCCTCGACATCCACGGTCAGGATGTTTTCGAAAGGCCGCCGGTCTCGATCCATGGCTCGGGGCGAAGGGAGCGCTGCAACTCGGCCTCGCTCGCTGCAGCATAGCCGTGAGCGCCGCGCCATGTCAAACCGGTAGTTCCAGCGCTGACCCCTTGCGCGGTCGGCAGGCCCCGAAGGCCCGGCAGAAGGATGAATCAGAAACGTCGATCTGCCGGCCCTCCGGGGCTCGCATGATCGATGCGCCCCTTTCCGGGGGTTCGCCTGCGGCTCACCCCCGGCTACCGGCTGAGGGCCCCTGCCGGGGCCCCGTGATCGCCCCGAACCGCATCGCCGCCATTTCCGGGGGTTCGCCTGCGGCTCACCCCCGGCTGCCGGCTGAGGGCCCCTGCCGGGGCCAGGACAGTGCCGGAGGCACGGCAGCTGGTAGCTCCGGGTGAGCCGGAGGCGAACCCGGAGAAAGGTGAACACGCCATTACCGAGCCCCGGAGGGCCGGCAGGGGGCCCGGCCCCCGGCATTGCACACTAAGCATCCGGCGACTGCGGGCCGATAGGTAAATCGGATCCGGCGACGCCATGGGCGCGTGCCGGTTCCGCAAGCGGGCGACATGAATCCTTCCTCGCAATCGCGCGGCTGGGCGGCGATCGTCCTTGCCTCAGATGCAACCATCCGCGAACTCTCTCCTGCGGCTGAACGGCTCACGGGGCGGCGGTGCGCCCTGCTGCTCGGCCGGCCGGTCACGGAAATCCTGGCCGAGCGCTCGGTGTTCGACGCGGCGGGCATGATCGCGGCTGCGCGCGAGGGGGGAATCTGGGAAGGGGAAATATACTGCCGGGACGCGCGCGGGGCACCGCTGCGCGGGCATGGACTGCTTATGCCCCTGCAGGGCGAAGATCCCGAGGGCGGTTTCCTGCTCATGGTCCGCGAGGCGCCGCCCGAGGCCGCGCCGGCCCAAGGCGGCCTGCTCGAGACGGTGTCGCGATTGCGCACGCTCGCGCACCGCATGAACAATCCGCTCGCCGTGATGATGGGCTTTGCCCAGCTTCTCCTGATGGAGATGCCCGGGGGCGATCCGGATCGCGAGCACGTCGCGCGCATGTATGCTGAAATGAAGCGGCTGGCCGAGGCGGTCGAGGCGCTGCACGACTATGCCCTGTCGCTCGAACCCGTGCCGGAAGCAGGGTCCGGGCGCGGCCCGTCCTAGGCGCGAGGCGCCACCCGGCAGGCGATATCAGGCCCCGCCCCCGGTGAGCCGATCCAGCAGCGCCGTGTTGATGCGTATCTTGCCCGCCTTTTCCAGATCTTCGGTGATGCGCTGCACATAGGCCTGGAAGTACGCGTCGCGCCACTGCTCGATCAGGCGGTTCTGCAGCTCCGCCTTTTTCTTGCTGTAAGCACCTTCGTCGAAGGGGGTGCGCGAAAGCACTTGCAGAACGGCCATTTCATCGTCGCCGCGCACGCGCAGCGGAGCGCTCACCGCACCCACGGGCAGTTCGAAGGCGGCATCGTTGAACTCCTCCGTCGAGGCGATCTCGGGTGCGGGCGAAGCGTCGCGCTTGAAAGGCTTGGTCGCGATCACGGCCAATCCCAGCGCGCGGGCGGCTTTTTCCAGGTCCCCGGAGCGTTTTGCCTCCTCGGAAAGCCTGGCGGCCTCCGCCTTCATGAGCTCGCGCGCGCGCTCGTCGATGAAGTCGCTCGCCACGGCGGCGCGCGACTGGGCGAAATCCCCGGGCCGCGGCAGGTGTATCTCGAGCAGCTGGGGGATCGCATGGCCCGCGGGCACTTCCACCGCCTTGCCGAACGCGTCGGTTTCCTTGAGAGCGAAGACCTCGTCGATGAACGCGCGCGATATGCCCAGCGCCTCCGGCTCGGACTGGCGGTTGAAGAACGGCGTTTCGCGGACCTCGGCCGGCACCCCGAGCGATTTCGCGACGGACGCCAGGTCTTTCTGCTTCTCGAGAAGACGCAGCGCCTCCTCCGACTTCTCCCTGGCGAGTTCCGCGGCCTTCTCCGCCCGCAGCTCGGCGACGACCTCGTTCCATTTCGCCTTCAGGTCCGGTGTCTCGCGCTTCACAAGCTTGATGATCTCGTAGCCTTCCTGCGTGCGTATCGGATCGGAGATCTGTCCGGGCTGCAGGGAAAACGCCGCATCCCCTACTTCCCTGTCCATCTGCTCGCGGGTCAGTGGGCCCAGCCTTCCGCCCTGGGCGGCGGTGGTCTTGTCCTCGGAATACTTCCGGGCGAGTTGCGCAAAATCTTCCAGGGCCCGGGCGCGCTTGACGATTGCCTCGGCCCGCGCTTTCACCTCGCCGTCCTTTGCCGGATCGGGGACCGCAAGAAGGATGCGGCCGATCTCGGCGGTTTCCGGGTGCGGCTCCTCCGCCCAGCGCGCTTCTACCTCGCGATCGGTCACCTGGATCGAGGGTTCGAGCGCGGCGCGCGCAACCAGAAGATAGCGGGCGCGCCGTTCCTCCTTGGTTGCGTAGCGGTCCTTATGGGCGTCGAAATACGCCTTGAGGTCGGCCTCCGTGGGCTGGACCTTCTTTTTGAAGTCTTCTTTCTTCAGAAGCGCGAAACGCACCTGCCCCTCCTGCTCCTCGCGCAGGAATGCCCGGCGCAGCTCTTCCTCCGGGATGGCCAGGGAGTCCACGATCATGTTTTCCAGTTTCTCGGCCAGGAGCGCCGATCGCAGACCCTCTTCGAACTCGGCGACATCGAGCTGGTTTGCGGCCAGCAGGGCTTTGTAGTGCTCCAGGCCGATGAATGCCCCCTGGTATTGGAAGCTCGGATTGGTTTCCACCGCCCGGCGCAGTTCCTGATCCGATACCTCCAGGCCGAGGCGCCTGGCCGCATAGCAGACGACGCGCACATTGATCAGGGAATTCAAGGCCTGGCGGTCGAGCCCCAGCTGCTTGAGGAGCTCCGGCGGGATCCTGCTCTGGTCGCCGCGCGTGAAATTCCTGACAATGCGGCGATAGGCGTCCAGGTACTCCTTGACGGTGATCGGCTCGCCCGCGACCGTGGCGACGGTATTGCCGGCCCGGCCGTCGCCGATGTTCTGGCCGGGCACGAAGAAAAGAAGCATGCCCATGCCGAGCCCGATGATTACGACCCAGAGAATCGCCTTCAGCCGCTTCTTGCGGCGCATGAGATCCAGCATGCGGTTCCGAGACCTCCGAAAGCTGACTGCAAAATCATCAATATAGCACAGAAGCCCCGGTCGTCGACCAATTTAACAGGCCGGTGCTGCCATTCAGACACAGGCACTGCTGTTTGTCCCGCGCACCGACCCGGACCGTGAGCCCGGGCCCGGCAGAGACCCAAAGCTGCGGGGGACTGGACCAGGGCATTGTTCCGCAATAAAACGCGCATGCTTCTCTGTCGGCCCTCCGGGGCTTGCCGACGTCGGATGCGCTTTTCTCCGGGTTCGCCTTCGGCTCACCCGGAGCTACCAGCTGCCGTGCCTCCGGCACTGGCCCGGGCCCGGCAGAGACCCAAAGCTGGTAGCCGGGAATTGGCCGAAGATGGCGGCGATGCGGTTCGGGGCGATCATCAGGCCCCGGCAGGGGCCCCGAGCTGGTAGCCGGGGGTGAGCCGAAGGCGAGCCCCCGGAAAGGAGCGTATCGATCATGCAAGCCCCGGAGGGCCGGCAGACCTACGGGCGTGCCGGACCAGTGCCGGTGTCTGAATCGCCGTTACTTTTTTTCACTTTTGTTTACATGTTGGATATAATACGGGCGCCCGGAACGACCGATGAGGGATATGGGATAAGTCGAGCAGGCGGCATAGCTTAGGACCTGAGCTGGAATCCCCCGAGCAGGCGGTCGAAGCGTTTAGGTGATCCTGCCGCGCGCGGCAAGCGCCGATTCCTGGGAACAAGATGATCGATCAGCGCGAATACGAAGACGAACCGGAAGTTGTCGATACGCTTTCCATGTTTCGCTCCCTCCTCGGCGTGATCGAGTCCGCGTGGAACTCGGAAGCGCGCAAGCCGGCCGTCGAGGCCCTGCTGCGCAAGGTGCTCGAGCGGCTGTCGGCCGAAACGGGACTGATTTATCTGCTGAACGACAGCGGGGTCATGCTGGAACGAGCACACGAGAGCGGGTCATACGGGAATCTGGACCTGTTCGATCATCTGGAGAACCACGCGCTCATCGAGAGGGTCATGGAAAGCGGTACGCCTTTCGTGAGCAACTCGTTCGACCGCGAAATCCGGACGCCCTTCGGCGACGAATCCTTCACGATCCGCTCCCTGGTCTGCTGCCCCTTGCGGCACAAGGGCGAAAAGCTGGGAGCCCTCGAGGTGCTCAACAAGAAAGACGGGGCTTTCGGCGACGAGGATGTCCGCTTCCTGGAGATGTTGGCGCAGCCTCTGGCGCTGGCGCTCGAAACACTGCGCGTTTTCGACAAGACCGAGCGCCTCACGATCACCGACGACCTCACGCGACTTTACAACTACCGCTATCTCCAGCAGTACCTGGCCGCGGAGGCGAAGCGCTGCCTTCGCTACAAGAGAACGGTTTCCCTGCTTTTCATCGACGTCGACGGCTTCAAGCGCATCAACGACAATTTCGGCCACCTCGTGGGCAGCATGGCGCTGGCGGAAATCGCGCAGACGCTGCGCGCCGCGGTGCGCGAAACGGATGTCGTCGGCCGCTACGGCGGCGACGAGTTCGTCATCGTCCTGCCCGAGACGTCGCTCGGCGGCGCGCTCGCGATCGCCGACCGCATCCGCAAGACGATCGAGGATCACGAGTTCGTCGCGCAGGGGCAGCGCCTGCACCTGACCGTCAGCCTGGGGGTCGCCAATCTGCCCAAGCATACGGTGACCGCCGAGGGATTGATCAAAAAGGCCGATGCCGCCATGTACCGCGCCAAAGAACTTTCCAAGAACACTATTCGGGTTGCAGTGTGACCTATGGGTTTGAGATCTCTATTCGGTTTCTTTTCCAACGACCTGGCGATCGACCTGGGAACCGCGAACACCCTGGTCTACGCCAAGGGCAGGGGCATCGTCGTCAACGAGCCTTCGATCGTCGCCCTCGACCGTAACACCAAGAAGGTACTGGCCGTCGGCCACGCCGCCAAGGAGATGCTGGGCCGGACGCCGGCCGACATCGTGGCGGTCAAGCCGATGAAGGACGGTGTGATCGCCGACTTCGACATGACCGAGGTCATGCTGAAGTATTTCATCCGGCAGGCATGCCGCCGCAATCACCTCCTGAGCCCCAGGATCGTGATCGGGATTCCTTCGGAGATCACGCAGGTCGAAAAGCGGGCCGTGCAGGAATCGGCCATGCGCGCCAAGGCGAGCGAAGTCTACCTGGTCGAGCAGGCCATGGTGGCCGCCATCGGCGCCGGCATGCCCATCACCGAAGCGTGCGGCAACATGATCGTCGACGTCGGGGGCGGCACGACGGACATCGCCGTGATCTCCCTTTCCGGGATCGTATACAGCCGTTCGGTGCGCGTGGCGGGCAACGAGATGGACGAAGCCATCATCCAGTATATCAAGCGCAAGCACAACCTGCTGATCGGCGAGCGCACCGCCGAGTGGATCAAGATCCAGATCGGTTCCGCCGACCCCATCGACAAGCCGCTGAGCGTCGAGGTCAAGGGGCGCAATCTGATCGAGGGTGTCCCCAAGACGGTAACGGTTTCGGACCAGGAGATCCGCGAGGCGCTCAGCGACAGCATCGGGATCATCGTCAATGCCATCAAGGTGGCGCTCGAACGGACGCCGCCGGAACTTTCCGCCGACATCATGGACCGCGGCATCGTGCTCACCGGCGGCGGAGCGCTCCTGCGCCGCCTCGACAAGAGGATCGCCGCAGAGACCGGCCTGCCGGTTTTCATCGCCGAGGACCCGCTCTCCTCGGTCGTGCTGGGCACGAGCAAAATGCTGACCGATTTCAAACTGCTGCGGAGGATCTGTGTCCATTGAGCTGGCCCCCAGGAGGCGGGAGAGCCATGCGCTCTATATCACCCTGCTCCTGCTGCTCCTCAACCTGACGCTGCTCTCTGTGCAGGTCGAGGATCCTTCCGGGGTCATGCTGCTCAAGAAGTGGGTGCTGGCGGCCGGCGCGCCCTTCATCGATCTTTCCGCAGGCGCTTCGCATGCGGTCAAGGAGTTCTGGCTCGACTATGTCTGGTTGCACGGCGCGCGTGCCGAGAACGCCAGGCTGAAGCAGGCCGTCGAACGGCTGGCGCTGCGCGTGCGCTCGCTCGAGCAGCTGGAGGAGGAAAACCGGCGGCTCCGATCCCTGCTCGCTTTCCGCGCAGGCACGCACTTCGAGGCGCTCGGCGCGCGTGTGATCGGGCGTGCGCCCGACTTCCTGTCGCGCATCGCCTATCTCGACCGGGGGGCGGCCGACGGCGTGCGCGCCGATTGCCCGGTGGTGACGGCCGAAGGGATCGTCGGGCGCGTGATCCTGGCCGCTCCCCATACTTCCCAGGTGCAGCTGATCACCAACGCCGACGCTTCGGTGGGCGTCGTGATCGAACGAACCGGCTCGCCGGGCGTCCTCCGGGGCACGGGAGGGCCGCTGCTCGAGGTGGGCTACATCAGCAGCACCGAAGAGGTGGCGGTCGGCGACCTGGTGGTCACTTCCGGCCTGGACCGCATCTACCCGAAGGGCCTGGCGGTAGGGAAGGTGGTCGCATCGGGAAAGGGCAAGTCCGTATTCCGCGACATCCGGGTCGAGCCGTCCGTCGACCTTCTGCGCATAGAACAGACGCTCATCCTGATGCGGACGGAGCCGGCGCCTGCGGCCGAGCGGCGCGAATTGCAGGATTGACAAAGCTCCCGCAGCGGAGGGGCACGGTCGATGAAGTACCTGTTGCTCGCTCTCTTTTCCTTTCTGGCGGTGATCGCCCAGATGATCGCAGGGAACGGGTTCTTCCTTTTCAACTTCCTGGACCTCTCGCTGATTCTCGTCGCCTTCTGGGCCGTCTATCGCAACCGCACCCAGGCCTTGTTCGTGGGATCTATCGCCGGCCTGCTGCAGGACGCGGTTCTCGGCTGGCCTCTGGGATACAACGGCTTCGGCAAGACGCTCGCGGCCTTTCTCGTCGGCCTGGCGGCCAGGCACTTCAACGTGGAAGGCGCCTGGATCCGCGCCGCATTGATCGCGGCCGCATCGTGCGTCAATGTGCTCAGCGTCTTTCTCCTGTTCCTGCTGCTGCAGCGCAACGTGGGCGCGATCTTCCTGGGTGCCTCGCTGATGCAGTGCCTGATCACGGGCGGCGTCGGTTCGCTCGCGTTCGCGGCCTACGACGGTTACAGCGGGACCCGTTTCCGGAAGGCGGGTTAGGGTGCATCACCAGCAGGAATTGAGCCGACAGCGGATCCTGGCGCGCCTGCGCTGGTTCTATGCGCCGGTGGCGATCGTGTTTCTCGTGCTGGCGGCGCGTTTGTGGCAGCTGCAGATCATCCGCGGCCGGGAATACGCGCTGCAGGCCGAGCGCAACCGTATCCGCACGCTGGACGTGACGGCGCCGCGCGGCGCCATCATGGACCGCAACCGCGAGGTGCTGGTCGATAACCGGCCTTCCTTCAACATCCTTCTCTACCGGGAATACATGAAGGACGAGTCGGCCACGCGCTCCTTCGCGGCGGACAATCTCAAGGTCGCGCCCGCGGATTTCGACGCGCTTCTGCAGCGCAGCCGGCGTGAGCCGGTCTTTCGCCCGCTCGTCGTCAAGGAAGATGTGGGCATCGACGACATCTCGATCGTCGAGGCCCACCGGCACGACCGCCCGGAAATCCAGTTGGGCCCGCAGCCGCGCAGGCTTTACCGCCGGGGCAAGCTCGCGGCCCACGTCCTCGGGTACGTGGGCGAGGTTTCCGACGAGGAGCTATCGTCCTCCGTTTTTCCGGACGCACGGCCCGGGGACCTGGTCGGCAAGTCCGGCGTGGAACGTGCCTACAACGCCTGCCTGACCGGGACCGACGGCAAGCGCCGGGTGCTCGTCGACAGCCAGGGCCGCGAGCTCGGCATCCTGGGCGAAATCGAGGCCGTCATCGGCGGGGAACTGTCGCTGACTCTCGACGCGCGGCTTCAGGAGACCGCCGAGAACCTGCTCGCGGGCAAGGTCGGCTCCATCGTCGCCATGGATCCGCGCAACGGCGAGATCCTCGCGATGGCCAGCGCACCGGCATTCGATCCGAACCGCTTCGCCTCCCGGCTTTCCGAAGCGGAATGGAACGGCCTGATCAACGACCCCGACCGCCCGCTGCAGAACCGCGCGATCCAGAACAGCTACTCGCCCGGCTCCACCTTCAAGGTCGTCATGGCCCTGACCGCCCTCGAGGAGGGCGTGATCGACGAATCCTCGCGCGTCTTCTGCGGGGGTGCGGCCGCATACTACAACCGCCTCTTCCATTGCTGGTCCAAGGGCCACGGCTACCTCAACGTGGTCGGCGCCATCCAGAATTCGTGCAACATATTCTTTTACGAGATGGGCAAGAGGGTCGGGATCGAAAAGATCGCCGAGCACGCCGCCGCCTTGGGGCTCGGGGAGCGGACGGGTATCGACCTCCCGGGCGAGCGCGCCGGCGTCATGCCCTCGCCCGAGTGGAAACAGCGAACCCGGGGCGACAAGTGGTACGCGGGCGAGACGATATCAGTGGCGATCGGCCAGGGGGCCGTCAGCGTGACGCCGCTGCAATTGCTGCGCGCCGTCAGCGCCATTGCCATGGGAGGTCGCCTCGTCACACCCCACCTGCTGCTGCGCGCCGGCAAGCCGGCCGGCGCGGCGCCTTCATGGCCGGTCAGGGAGCTGAATTTCCGCCCGGAAACCACCGCCGATATCCTGGCCGGGATGTGGGGCAGCGTCAACGCCGGCGGCACGGGCGGCCGAGCCAGGGTGCCGGGCCTGGACATCTGCGGCAAGACCGGCACCGCCCAGGTGATCGGCGCGGAAACGGCCAAGAAGCTCGGCAGCGATGCCGAACTCTTCGAAGACCATTCCTGGTTCGTCGGCTTTGCGAACCGCGACAATCCGGAAATAGCCGTCGTCGTCTTCGTCGAACACGGCGGCAAAGGAGGCGTGGCGGCAGCGCCCCTGGCCGGCGAGATCTTCCGCAAATATTTCGAGATCAAGGGATTCCCGGCCAAGATCACCCAGGTCGTCCAGACTGCGGCGGCGAGGCAATGAACATCGAGCGGCGCCTGATTCACAATTTCGACTGGCTCTGGCTGCTGGCGCTTCTGTTGCTCAGCGGCGCCGGGCTGACGGCCATCTGGAGCGTCACGAACGCCACGGGCTGGGACTCCTATCTGGGGCGCCATACCATATTCCTGGGAGCGGCGCTCGTGGTTTTCCTGCTGCTTTTGTACTTCGACTACCACGTCTATGCCGATTTCATCCCTGCGGGCTATGCACTGGCGCTTGCCGTCCTGGTTCTGGTCCTTCTGGTGGGCCGCACGATCCACAGCAACAAGAGCTGGATCTACCTGGGTGGGATGAGCTTCCAGCCGTCGGAATTCGTCAAGATTCTGGTGATCGTCGCCCTGGCGCGCTATTACTCGGAAGCGGAAAACGAATACCTGAGCCTGCGGGAGCTCGCCGTCGGCGGGCTGATCGTCCTGCTGCCCACGGGGCTTGTCGTGCTGCAGGGCGATCTCGGCACTGCGGTCACCTATGTCCCGATATATGTGACGCTTTCCCTGCTGGCCGGGCTGCGCCGCAGCCATCTGCTGCTGTTCGCCCTGGCCGCCGCGATCGCGTTGCCGAGCGGCTGGTTCCTGCTGCGCGACTACCAGCGGAGCCGGATCGAAACCGTCTTCAACCCTGCGAGCGATCCCCGGCACCGGGGCTATCAGGCGCTGCAGTCGCAGATCGCCGTCGGTTCGGGGAGATTCCTGGGGAAAGGATTCAAGCAGGGTTCGCAAAGCCAGCTGGGTTTCCTGCCGGCGCGCCAGAACGATTTCGTCTTCGCCGTCATCTCCGAGGAGAGGGGATTCGTCGGCGGCATGACGGTGCTTTCCCTGCTCCTGTTCATAAGCCTGCGGCTCCTGCGCGCCGCCAGGGAAGCCAAGGACAAGGTGGGAACCATGATCGTCGCCGGGGTCCTGGGGCTGTTCCTGTTCCATTCGATGGTCAATGTCGGGATGGTGGTCGGACTCGTGCCGATCGTGGGCATCCCGCTTCCGTTCGTTTCCGCAGGCGGGTCGGCGTTGATCTCGTTCTTCGCGGCCATGAGCCTGTGCATGAACGTCAACCTGAGGCGCTTCGTGAACTAGGGTCGAGGTGGATGTCGTGCGCGGCCGGGGGAAGCAGGTCTCTCTGAATAGCGAGCGCTATGCCGGCCGGGGATTCCGGCCTCGGCCGGGCCGCCGGCGATGAATGGCGATTGTAATCCCGGGCGGTCTCGCTTATTATTTACCGAAGGGTGTCGGTCGGGCGACGGTTATCGCTATCGTGCGGAAGGGTGATGCGCCGGCAGAGGCGGGAGAAATTCAGGCAGGCAAGGTGGATACGCCGAATGTCCGGCGGCGCACGGCGGGGAACGGGCCGTGCCGGATGAGAGATTGAGTTTCGATTTTGAGGATTGCATAACGACAGACAGGGATACGAGAAAATGAACAGCGCGCCGACATCGGGCCCCGCGGCGACGGCCGGGCCCCGAGCATTGCGGCGCCGGGAAAGCGCATCGGCGAGAGAACTTTCGTACGAAGAGATTCGGAAACCGGCCGCGCCGGCAACAGCATCACATGATTGCCGGCGGCGGCGCGACGACAACTTGTCGATCTCCCAGAGAACCTCCCGATTCGAGCGGTCGCGGGTGCAGGAACTGCACGGCTGAAGGCCTTGGTGTCGGCGGGTTTCCTGCGGCCGGGAATCATACCGGTTGCCGCCCGAGCGGCGGGCCGCTCCGGGATCCTCGCAAGCAGCGCGGTCGGTCGCGCTGCGGCACGCCTGCGCGCCTTCCTCATCCTCGGTTCCCTTCGAGGAACAGCCCATGATCAAGGAAATGATCGTTCACAGCACCGCCCTGGAGACCAGGGTGGCGATCCTGGAGGACGACCAGCTGGCGGAGCTTTACATCGAGCGGAATCGCAGCCGGGGAATCCTCGGCAATATCTACAAGGGCCGCGTCACCAAGGTGCTGCCCGGCATGCAGTCGGCGTTCGTGAACATCGGCCTGGAAAAGGACGCATTCCTTTACGTCTCGGATTTCATCGAGGACACGGAGGAATACGACAAGGTTTTCACCGAAGCCGAAGAACAGGCGGAGACGGCCATGGCGGAGGCGGAAGTGCAGGAGCAGATTCCGCGGCGCGAGCGCCGTCCCGAACGACCGCGCTGGCGCGAGCGCAGGGAGCGCGTCGAAGCGCCGCCGCCGGCCGCGGCAGCACGCGCCGCAACCGCCGACGGCGGCGGCGCGCCCGCCGCCTGGAGCCTGCAGGCCGAGACCGATCTGGCGGCTGCCGCCGCATTCGAGCGCGAGCGCGCCGCAGCCGCGGCGCCGCTCAGTCAGGCCGGCCTGCGCGACAGCGGCGAGGTGATGCCCTTCGCCATGGAAAACGCGGCGCACCCGGCGGGACACGCCGGCCGCCGCCGCGGCCCCGGCGCCCGGCGCAAGCGCTTCACGGCCGCGCGGCACAACGCCCGGCCCGCGCAGCAGTCCATCGACGAAATCCTGCGCGAAGGACAGGAGATCCTCGTGCAGGTGGCCAAGGAGCCGATCGGCAAGAAGGGCGCCAGGGTCACCAGCCACATAGCCCTTCCGGGACGCTACCTGGTGTACATGCCCACCGTCGACCACATCGGCGTGTCCCGCAAGATAGGCTCCGAGGGCGAGAGAATCCGCCTGCGGGACGTCATCCTGAGAAACCGTGACCGCTTTTCGGGCGGCGTGATCGTGCGTACGGCGGCCGAAGAACGCAGCGCCGAGGACCTCATGTCCGATCTCGGGTTCCTGGTCCGCCTGTGGGAGGACATCCGGAATCGTGCCGAAAAAACCGCGGCGCCCGCGCTGATCCACGCCGAGCTCAACCTGGTGCAACGCCTGCTGCGCGACCAGCTCTCCTTCGACTTTGCGAGCATCCGCGTCGACGACGAGACCGCCTACCAGGGCATCGTGGAGTTCGTCGACAAGATCTATCCGAACCTGGTCCACCGCGTGAAGCTCTATACCAAGGACAGGCCCATCTTCGACGAGTACGGCATCACCCCGGAGATCGACAAGCTGCTGCAGCCCAAGATCTGGCTCAAGAGCGGAGGCTACATCGTCATCAACCAGACCGAAGCGCTCGTCAGCATCGACGTCAACACCGGCAAGTTCGTCGGCAAGGGCAACAGCCTCGAGGAGACCATCACGCGCACCAACCTCGAGGCCGTCAGGGAAATCGTCAAACAGGTGCGCCTGCGCGACCTGGGCGGGATCATCGTGATCGATTTCATCGACATGGATGAGCGCAAGAACCGCCGCAAGGTGATGGAGGCCCTCTCGCAGGAGATCGCCCGCGACAAGGCGCCGAGCAAAATCCTGGAATTCAACGAGTTCGGTCTGGTGGCGATCACGCGCAAGAGAGTGCGCCAGTCGCTCGAACGTACCCTGTGCCAGCCCTGCCCCTACTGCTCGGGTTCGGGAATGGTCAAGTCGATCGCCACTACCTGCTACACGATCTACCAGGAAGTCGAGAAGATGAAGGATTCCCTCAGCTCGGGCGAAATCACGATCCGCGCCCATCCCGACGTGGCCCGGGCGCTGCGCGAAAGCGAATCCGCCGTCATCGACGAGATCCGCAACCTGATCCGAGGCGACGTCGCCGTCAAGGCCGATCCGACGCTCCATATCGAACACTTCAATATCGTGACCTGAACACTGACAGCTGACTGCTGACAGCTGACAGCTGACACCTGACGGCTGCCGGTCTGACCGCTCGGCGCGTTCCCGGAATTTTGTGATCCATAACCTTTTTCGGGCCGATAAGAAGCTCGCGCGGAAAGAAATCCGACGACGCCGTACGCCCCGGCGCATCAGGGCAGTCGGGAGCTGTAACTCTTTCGCCCTCTCGCGGTTCCGGGTTGCGACGGCGCTCGTCGGGGCGTGGAGAACACGTGAACCGGAGATCGCTGGTTCGATCGCAGCTCGGTCCGGCACGAGCGGGTGCAGCCTTCCTGATGGCTCTGGCGCTCGCTCCCGCGGCCCATTCCGCGCACCACTTCTTTCGCCTTTACACCGCGGCCGACGGGCTCTCGCAGGCCGTGGTTCAGGCCGTCTACCAGGACCGGGCGGGATATCTCTGGATCGGGACACAGGCCGGCCTCAACCGCTACGACGGCGCCGCCATGACCGTCTACGGCGTGCGCCACGGGCTGGCAAGCGATCGGATCAACGCCATCGCCGAGGATTCCTCGGGCCGCATCTGGGTCGCCACACTCGCCGGGGTGAGCTCCTGGGACGGGAAGCGGTTCACCAACTACGGCGCAGCCCAGGGACTGGCCGACGACCGCGCTCCGGCGGTAGCCGTGACGGCCGACGATGCCGTCTGGTGCGCCACGCCGCGCGGGCTCTCCCGCTATGACGGCCGGGGCTGGCGCACTTTCACCGCGGCCGAAGGCCTGCCGTCGGACGGCGTCAACGCCTTGCTCGTCGACCATGCGGGACGCCTGTGGGCCGGCACGACCGGAGGCGCCGCCCGCCTGCAGGGCGACCGCTTCGTGCCCTTCGATGAGCCGGGCCTCGGGGACAGTAATGTCCGCGTCATCGCCGAGGACAGGGAAGGCCGCCTGTGGTTCGGGCTGGATGATTCCCTGAGGGTTTACAAAGACGGCCGGCTCGTTCTTTCTTTCACCCCTTCCTCCGGACTTACCCGCGGACCCGCGGCTGCATTGCTCGTCGACCGCTACGGGACTGCCTGGATAGGAACCGCCAAGGGCCTGGGAGTGGTGCGCGAGAGCGGCATCGATTATCTCGAGGCGCGCAACGGCCTGAGTTTCTCCGACGTGCGCTGCCTGTTCGAGGACCGCGAGGGAACGCTGTGGATCGGCGTCTACGGCGGGCTCTACAAGTTCCAGGGCCGCGCCTTCACCAACTACGGCGCCGCCGACGGCCTGGGATCCGACTCCGTGCGGCCGATTTTGCGCGATCGGCGCGGCATCCTCTGGGTGGGCACCACGGGCGGGCTGAGCCGCTTCGACGGGCGCACCTGGCGCAACTACACCGTGCGCGACGGCCTGAGCGAAAACGGGATCGACGCGCTCCTCGAGGACGGCGGCGGCACCCTGTGGATCGGAACCCGAAACGGGGTCACGCTTTTCGACGGCAACCGCTTCGTGAAGCACCCACCCGGGGCGCCGCAGGGAAGGGTCATGTCGATCGTCGAGGATCGCAGCGGCACGATCTGGCTGGCCGGGCAACTGGGCGCGCTATACCGGCGCATCGCCGGCGGCTTCGAAATCGTTTCGGTCCCCGGACAGACCTTCTCCGACGCGCGCCTTCTCGTCGATCACCGCGGCCTGCTCTGGGTTTCGGGCGACAACGGGCTGTCGCGCTGGGACGGCCGCAGCTGGCGGACCTACACGACGAAGGACGGCCTTGCCGGCAACCAGCCCTATTGGCTCTGCAGCGATCAGGCGGGCCGCATCTGGTTCGGCTACCACTCGTCGAACGGCTTTACCGGCTTCGACGGCACGCACTTCAGGCACTACACGAGCGCCGACGGGCTCGCCAATGACGCCGTCTACTCGCTCGGCACCGACCAGAAAGGCGACCTGTGGATCGGCACGGCTCGCGGGGTGGATCGCTTCGACGGTCAGGTCTTCACCCACTTCGGAACCGAGGAGGGATATGCGAACGACGAGTCCAACGCGGGGGGCTTTTTCGCCGATGCCGACGGCACCCTGTGGTTCGGAACGCTCGGCGGCTTGAGCCATTACGATCCGCGCTTCGACCCCTCGGCCGGAGAGGCGCCCGCGGTCGAGCTGGCGGAGATCCGCCTGGGCAGGCAGGCGTTTCACGCTTCCGCCTTCCCCAGCGTGGAACACCGCATGAACGACCTGTACGTCCGCGTCGCCGGCCTGTCGTTCGTCAACGAGAAACGCCTGAGCTTCCAGTATCGCCTCGAAGGGCTGAGCGAGGAGTGGTTGCCGCTCGAAGGCCGGGAAATCCGCGTCAGCAACCTGCCCCCGAGGAAGTATGCCCTGGAAGTGCGGGCACGGAAATACCAGGGCCCCTGGTCCGCGCCTGCGCGCTTCGCCTTCGCCGTCCGCGAGCCTTTCTGGCTGACGTGGTGGTTCTGGCTCGTTTCGGCGGGCCTCGCGGGCGCCGTCCTGTACGGCGGCTACCGGGTCCAGAGCGCGCGCGTGCGCCGCCGGGCCGAAGAGCTCGAGAAGATGGTGGAGGCGCGCACCCGCGAGCTGGCGCAAAAGACGGAAGAGCTGGAATCCTTCATCTACACGATATCGCACGATCTGAAAGCGCCCGTGGTCTCGCTGCAGGGACTGGCCAGCCTCCTCCAGCTCGACCTCGGCGACCGCCTCGAAGGCGACGCCGCGCTCTACCTCGAGCGCATCCAGGCCAACACGGTGCACATGCAGCGCCTCATCAACCAGCTGCTCAACCTGTCGCGCATCGGGCGGCTCAAGGAACCGCAGGTCCCGGTCGGCGTCGCCGAGCTGGCGCGCGAGGCGGCCGACGAACTGCACGGGCAAATCGAGCTCAAGAAGGCCGCGGTAAAGATCGCCGACGACCTGCCGGTGATCACCTGCGAGCGCGACCGCTTCAAGCAGGTGATGATGAACCTGATGGCCAATGCCCTGCACTATTCCCGGCCCGACGTCCCGCCCGTGATCGAGATCGGCATGCACCGGGACAACGGCCGGCCGGACTACTGCACGCTTTTCGTGCGCGACAACGGGATCGGCATCGCCCCGGAATACCACCAGCGCATCTTCGAAATCTTCTACCGCGTGGAGGGCAAGTACGCCGACAGCGAAAGCACCGGCGTCGGCCTGGCCATCGTCAAGCGCGTCGTCAACGCCCACGGCGGCGACGTCTGGGTCGAGTCGGAAGGGCCCGGATGCGGGAGCACCTTCTATCTCAGCCTGCCCAGGGAAAGGGTGCAGGCCGGATGACGGGATCCGATATTGAACCCGAACGGGAGACATTCGAAATGAAACCGATCGTCATTCTGCTCGTCGAGGACAACCCCGACCACGTGCTGATCATCAAGCGCGGCCTGAAGGCCAACAACGTCGCCAACGAGGTCAAGGTGGCCCGGGACGGCCAGGAAGCCATGGATTACCTGCTGCAGCAGGGTGAGTTCAGCGATCCCGAAAGCGCGCCGAAGCCCGGGCTGATATTGCTCGACATCAAGCTGCCCAAACTGGACGGCTTCGAGGTGCTGCAGCGCATCAAGCAGAATCCCGAGCTCAAATCCATCCCCGTGGTGATCCTCACGAGCTCCGATCAGGAAGTGGATATCGCCAAGGGCTACGTCAACGGTGCCAATTCTTACGTTTCCAAGCCCATGCAGTTCTCGGAGTTTCTCGACAAGGTGCGCAAACTGCAGCTCTACTGGATCCTGGTGAACAAGCTGCCCGCCCTTCATGCATGAGAGGGCACCCATGCTCAGGGAAATGGTCAAGGAGGCCGAACTCAGCGCGCCCAGGGCCGGCGGGGCCGCGATCCTGCTGATCGAGGACAACCCCGATCACCGCCTGCTCGAGTGCAAGGCTCTCGAGACGCTCGCCGGCGTGCGCGTGGTCGCCGTCGAAACCGCGCTCGAGGGGCTGGCGCGCCTGGAGCACGAGGAGTTCGCGCTCGTGATCGCCGACTACCGCATGCCGGGGATGGACGGGCTGAAGCTGCTGCACATCCTCAACGAGCGCCGGCTCGATGTGCCCGTGGTCATCGTCACCGGTCTCGGGGACGAGCGCGTCGCGGCCAAGGCGCTGGGCGAGGGTGCCTACGATTACATCATCAAGGAAGCGGGCTATCTCGCCCTGCTTCCCTCGGTGGCCGAGCGGGCGATCGCCGCCTTCCAGACGCGGCGCCAGCTCGAGGAGGCCAGGATCCGCCTGGCGGAAAGCGAGGAGCGCTACCGCGAGCTGGTGCACGGGATCGACGGCATCGTCTGGGAAGCCGATCCCGAGACCTGGAACTTCACCTTCGTGAGCCAGCGCGCCGGCGCCATCCTCGGCTACCCGGCGGATCTGTGGCTGAGCGGCCCGGGGTTCTTCGTGAACCTGGTCCATCCCGACGACCGCGACGAGGTTCTGCGCTGCTGCGCGGCCGCCACGACGGAACGGCGGGACCAGGTGTTCGAATTCAGGGCCGTGGCCGCCGACGGCCGCGTTGTCTGGCTGCGCAACCTGGTCCGTGTGATCGGCGACGGCGCGCGCATCGCGCGCCTGCAGGGCCTCATGGTGGACATCACCGAGCGCCTGAAGATGGAGCAGGAGCTGTTCAATGCCCAGAAACTCGAGTCCGTGGGGCTCCTGGCCGGCGGCATCGCCCACGACTTCAACAATGTCCTCACGGCCATCCACGGTTACAGCCAGATGGTGCTCGAGCAGGTGGGCGAGGAAAGCCCGTGCGCGGCCGACCTGGCCCGGATCATGGAAGCGACCGAGCGCGGGGCTTCGCTGGTGCGCCAGCTGCTCGCTTTCAGCCGCAAGCAGGTCATGCAGCCCAGGGTTCTGGACCTCAACACCGTCGTCACCGGCATGGAAAAGATGCTGCATCGCGTCATCGGCGAGGATATTGCGATCGTGATGCGCCTGGAGCCCGAGCTGGTGCGCGTCAAGGCCGATCCCGGGCAGATCGAGCAGGTTCTGATGAACCTGGCCGTGAACGCACGCGACGCCATGCCGCGCGGCGGCACCCTCACGATCGAGACCGCCACCGCGGACCTCGACGAGGCGTGCGCGGGCCGGTACCACGGGCTCGGTCCAGGCCGCTACGCCAGGCTCGCAGTCGGCGATACCGGCTGCGGCATGCCCCCGTCGGTGCAGGCGCACATCTTCGAGCCCTTCTTCACGACCAAGGAGCCGGGCAAGGGAACGGGCCTCGGGCTGTCGACCGTCTACGGCATCGTCAAGCAGAGCGGCGGCGACATCCGGGTCTCGAGCGAGCCGGGCAAGGGCAGCACCTTCGAGATCTATCTTCCCGCGGTCGAATCCGCGGCGGAACAGGAAGCCGCCCGCAGGGCGCGGGCGGAAGCCTGTGCCGGCAACGAGACCATCCTGCTGGTGGAGGACGACGATGCGTTGCGGGAGCTTGCCGCCAGGATCCTGCACCGGGCCGGCTACACCGTGCTGTGCGCCCGCGATGCCGGCGAGGCGATCGCGATCGGTTCCGGGCACGAGGGCCCGATCCACCTGCTGCTGACCGATGTGGTCATGCCGGGCGCCGGCGGGCGGGAGCTTTCGGCGCGTCTGGCCGAAATGCGGGCCGAACTCAAGACGCTCTACATAACGGGATATGCGAGCGGGGACATCGATCCGGGAGGCGGGGGCGACGGGTCGATCGCGCTGCTGCAGAAGCCGTTTACGCAGGAGGACCTGACCCGGCGCGTCCGCCGGGTGCTCGATTCCGCTTGATGCGCCGGCGCGCTGTGTTCGGAGGGAAGGATCCATGGGCAGAAGCAGAATCCTGGTCGTCGACGACGAAATCGCTGTGGCCGATCTGGCGCGGCGCTATCTCGAATCTTTGGATTACGAGGTCGTCGGAATCGCCTGCTCGGCCGAGGATGCCGTCGATAAAGCGCACGAGACGATCCCCGATCTCGTTCTCATGGATATCGGGCTGAACGGGTCGCCGGAGGGCATCGATGCGGCGCGGCACATCCGCACGGCTCTGGACATCCCCGTCGTCTACCTCACCGGCGCCTCGGACTCCGAGACCATGGAGCGCGCCAAGGCGGCCGAGCCGCTGGGATATATCGTCAAGCCTTTCCGCCCCGAGGATCTCCGGGCGGCGATCGAAACCGCCCTGCACCATTTCAGGGCGTGTCGCATCCGCAACCAGGAGTTCGCTCGTTGCCTCGAGGAGAAGTACCGCGCGATTTTCGAGAACCTGACCGAAGGCGCCTATCAGAGCACCCCGGCCGGGCAGATCCTCGCGGCCAACCCCGCCTTCGCCCGCATGCTCGGTTACGAATCTCCCGAAGAGCTCATGGCTTCGACGCTCGATATCCCGATGCAGCACTACCTGGAACCGGCGCGCCGGCGCGAGTTGCTCGAGAGTCTCGAGCGGAACGGCGCGGTGCGCAAGTTCGAAGTCCAGCTACGGCGCAAGGACGGTACGCCGATCTGGGCATCCCTCAACGTGAAGCTGATGCGCGACGCCGAGGGCAGGATCTCCTACCTGGCCGGGGTCGCCGAGGATATCACCGAGCAGAAGCGGGCCGAGGAGGCCTTGCGCGAGAGCGAGGCGAGGCTGGCCTGTGTGGTCGATTCGGCCCAGGACGGCATAGTCATGATCGACGGCCGGGGCAGGGTCACCCTGTGGAGCCCGGCGGCGGAACGTATCATCGGGCATTCCGCAGCGGAGATCATGGGCAGGAACCTTCACGAGCTGCTGGTGCCGCCGCGATTGCGCGACCAACATGCTGCCGGCTTCGCCCGCTGGCAGGTGGACGGCACCGGCGCGGCCGTGGGCAAGACCTTGGAGCTGCCCTGCCTGCGCAAGGACGGGACGGAGATCTGCGTGGAGCTTTCGCTCTCCTCGGTCAGACTGCACGACGGCTGGTCGGCCGTCGGCATCGTGCGCGACGTCACCGAACGCAAGAAGGCGGAAGAAGAGCGCCGGGAGATGGAGATCGCGTTGCGCCAGGCGCAGAAGCTCGAAGCCGTGGGCCGGCTGGCGGCGGGCATCGCGCACGAGATCAACACCCCCACGCAGTACGTCGGCGACAACGTCCGCTTCCTCGGCGACGCCCTGCGCGACATCGGCAGGGCCGTGGGCGCCTGGAGGCGGCTCATGGAGGCGGCCGAAAAGGGGCCGGTCGCGTCGGAACTTCTCGCGGAGACCCGCAGGACGGTCGAGGAATGCGACCTGGATTTCCTGATGGAGGAAGCGCCGCGCGCCGTCGAGCAGACCCTCGAGGGGGTCGAAAGGATTGCCGTGATCGTGCGCGCGATGAAGGAATTCTCGCACCCGGGGCCGCAGGAGATGACGGCCGTCGACCTGCGCAAGGCGATCGAAAGCACGCTCATCGTCTGCCGCAACGAGTACAAGTACGTCGCCGATGTCGAGACGGAGTTCGATGACGACCTCCCGCCGGTGCAGTGCCTCCCCGGCGAGATCAACCAGGTGGTGCTCAATCTCATCGTGAACGCGGCGCACGCGATCGCGGAAACCCTGGAACCCGGATCGGGGCGCAAGGGCACGATCCGGATCGCCGTGCGGCGCGACGGGGATTGGGCCGAGATGCGGATTTCCGACACGGGCTCCGGGATCCCCGAGGATGTCCGGCCGAGGATATTCGAACCGTTCTTCACGACCAAGGAAGTGGGGAAGGGTACCGGCCAGGGCCTGGCGATCGCATACAACGCGATCACGGCGAAGCACAAGGGCACGATCACTTTCGAAACGGCCGTAGGGAAGGGAACCACCTTCATCATCCGCCTGCCGATCGAGCAGGAGGTCTGCGCGCCGCGGGAAGCTCACTGACATGAAAATTCTCTTTGTCGACGACGAGAGCAACGTCCTGGACGGGCTGCGCCGCATGCTGCGCGCCATGCGCCAGGAATGGGAGATGAGCTTTGCGGGCGGGGGAAGGGAGGCCCTGGAGCTCATGGCGCGCGAACCCTTCGAGGTCGTGGTCTCCGACATGCGCATGCCGGAGATGAACGGCGTGCAGCTCCTGACGGAGGTCATGGAGCGCTACCCCGAGGCCATCCGCATCATCCTTTCGGGCTACGCCGACGAATCCCTGATCGCGCGCTCCGCGGGGATCGCGCACCAGTTCCTGGCCAAGCCGTGCGACTGCGATCAGCTGGTCGCGACCGTGAAATCGGCCGTGGCCTTGAGGGAGCTGCTTGCGGGCGGCGCCCTGCGGCGGCTGATCTCGCAAATCGGGACGCTGCCGAGCCTGCCTCAGCTCTATCTCGAGATCGTCAAGGAACTGCGCTCGCCCGACCCTTCGCTGCGCCGGGTGGGCGAGATCATCGCGCGCGATCTGGGAATGACCGCCAAGGTGCTGCAGCTTGTGAATTCGGCGTTTTTCGGCCTGCGCCGCCGCGTGGCGAACGCCGTGGAAGCGGCTTCCTATCTGGGACTGGAAACCATCCAGTCGCTGGTGCTCTCCCTGCACGCCTTCTCGCAGTTCGACCCGGCGGCCGCGGGCGCGCTTACGGCCGACAAGCTGTGGAGCCACAGCATGCGCACAGCCCGGCTGGCGAAGCGGATCTCGGAGAGCGAGGGCGACACCAAGGGGGCCAGCGACGAAGCTTTTACCGCCGGGCTGCTGCACGACCTGGGAAGGCTGGTTCTGGCGTGCAGGCTGGCCGGGCAGTACGGGCCGATCCTGGCGGGTGCCGGCTGCGACGAAGGCAAACTCTGCGCCCTGGAGATGGAAAACCTGGGAGCGACGCACGCCGAGGTGGGGGCCTATCTCCTCGGCCTCTGGGGTCTTCCCGACACCATCGTGGAGATCGTGGCGTACCATCACCGGCCGAAGGAGAAAGGGCCGGCCCAATGTCTTTCTTTGGCGTGCGTGCATGCCGCCGACGCGCTCGAGGCGGAAGCGCGCAACGGCGGCGGTGCCGAAATGCGGGCGTATCTCGACCACGATTGGCTTGCCGGTGCGAACCTTGCGCAGCGGCTGGCGTCGTGGCGCGCCCTCTCGAGCGAGGTGTTCAGCGGATGACCCGGCCGATGGAAGAAAAGGTGCTGTGCGTCGATGACGACCAGAACGTGCTGCTGGCCTTCCAGCGGCACCTGCGCAAGGAGTTTCAGGTGAGCACGGCACAGGACGGGCCGTCGGCTCTCCGCATGCTGGCCGCCGCCGGCCCCTTTGCGGTCGTGGTTTCCGACCTGCGGATGCCCGGCATGGACGGCGTCGAATTCCTGGCCCGCGTGCGCGAGATCTCGCCCGACACGGTGCGCATCATGCTCACGGGGAACGCCGACACGAGCTCGGCCATCGCGGCGGTCAACGAGGGCAACATCTTCCGCTTCCTGACCAAGCCCTGCCAGCCCCAGGTTCTCCTGCAGGCCCTGCATGCCGGAGTCGCGCAATACCGGCTGATCACCGCGGAGCGCGAGCTGCTGGAGAAAACGCTGAGCGGCGCGATCCGCATCCTGACCGAGATCCTTTCGATCACCGACGGGCAATCCTTCGGCCGCGCCTGCTCGATGCGCGACGCGATGCGCCGGATCGGCCGCGAGCTGCAGTGCAAGGACACCTGGGACCTGGAGCTTGCGGCCATGCTCGCCCAGCTCGGAAGGGTGACCGTGCCCTCGGCGATCCTTTCCCGGCAGGCGGCGGGCGAGGAACTGTCGCCGGTCGAAAAGGACATGCTGGCACGCGTGCCTGAAATCGGCCACAACCTGCTGGCCAATATCCCGCGGCTCGAGCCGGTGGCGCGTGCGATTCTCTATCAGGAAAAGCATTTCGACGGTTCCGGTTTCCCGCCGGACGGGGTGAGCGGAGAACAGATCCCCCTCGGGGCCCGCATTCTCAAGGTGCTCGCCGACGCGGGCCGTCTCGAATCGGAAGGGCACGGCCGCGCGCAGGCGCTCGAGATCATGAAGGGGCGGGCGGGCTGGTACGATCCCTCGGTGCTGGCAGCCGCCGCGCGCGTTCTGGCGCAGCCCGCGGCGCCGGAAGGGGCGCGCTCCGGGACGGTGCGCCTGGTGTGCCTGAACGAGCTGAAGGTCGGGCAGGTGCTGCTTTCCGACGTCGAGACGCGCCAGGGTGCGCTCTTGGTGCCGGCGGGCCACACGATTTCGGAGACGCTCCTCATGAGGATAAGGAACTTCGCGCGCATCATGGGGGTCAAGGAGCCCCTGCAGGTCGAGTCATACGACGACTAGCGCGCGCATACCTAGCGAGGCCGGTATGGCGGCGATCGGGAGAGGCGCTGGATATGAGACACACGGTGTTGCTTGTGGATGACGATCCCAGGGTGAGGACCGGGCTGCGCCGGGCCCTGCGCGGCGAGCCCTATGATATTCTCGAGGCCGGCACGGCCGAGGAAGCGCTCGAGATCCTGGGCGGTGCGTCGGTCGATGTGGTCGTGTCGGACGAGGAGATGCCCGGGATGCGCGGGACCGTCTTTTTGAAAGAGGTGCGCGAGCGCTTTCCGGACACGGTGCGCTTCATGCTGACGGGCAAGGCGACGCTCGAGAACGCGCTGCGGGCGATCAACGACGGCGGGATCAGCCGGTTTTTCATCAAGCCTTGCAACAGCTGGGATCTTGCGGTTTCGATCCGGCAGGGGTTGCAGCAGCGCGACCTGATGGTCGCGGCGCGCAGGCTGCTGCAGCGCTCGCGCCGGCAGGAGGACCATATCCGGAGGCTGGAGCGGACCTTCCCGCAGATCACGCGGGTCGAGCGCGACGAGGATGGGGCGATCATGCTCGAGGAGGTCCCTGGAGACTTCGAGCAGCTGACGCGCGAGATATTCCGCCATCTGGAGGGCGAGTAGACCCCTTTGCGCCTGTGCCGGAGCTGCCATCGGGCCCCGGCAGGGGCCCTGAGCTGGTAGCCGGGGGTGAGCCGAAGGCGAACCCCCGGAAATGGCGGCGATGCGGTTCGGGGCGATCACGAGGCCCCGGCAGGGGCCCTGAGCTGGTAGCCGGGGGTGAGCCGCAGGCGAACCCCCGGAAAGGAGCGTATCGATCACGCAAGTCCCGGAGGGCCGACAGCCCCTTTGCGCCTGTGCCGGAGCTGCCGTCGGGCCCCGGCAGGGGCCCTGAGCGGGTAGCCGGGGGTGAGCCGAAGGCGAACCCCCGGGAAGGAGCGTATCCATCAGGCAAGCCCCGGAGGGCCGGCAGCCCCTTTGCGCCTGTGCCGGAGCTGCCGGCCCCGCCCGGCGGCGCGATCGAGCGCATGAGCAGGAAACGCGGCGGCCGGCCGCCTTCGCGGCCAAGGGCGGGCGCACGGGGGGCGAATTCGATGGCGTGCTCGGTCGGCGGGATTCTATAATGCGGGCTGTGGAAGGCATGCTCATGTCAATCGGCCTGCTGCTACCGGCCGATGTGCCGGGGACCCGGGATGTGCGATTGGCGCGGCTGATGGCGCTCTGCGCCCGCGACCGGCAAAACGCGCTTCTGTGGGCGGAATTCCTGCGGCGCGTCACCCCGAAGATACGCTGCTTCATCAAGGGAACCCTGCAGCAATCGCTCGGCGGGTACCTGTCGGAGAGAGGTTGCATGACGACGCCGGGCGGCACGCAGGAGAAGGACCTTTTCCAGAGTACGATCGTGCGCCTGGTCGAAAACGATTGCGCCGTGATGCGGCGCTTTTCCGGCAATACGGACGAAGAGGTCATCGCCTATCTCGCGGTGGTGACGCGTTCGGTGGTGCGCGACTGCCTGCGCAAGGAGCTGGCGCAGCGGCGGCCGAGCAGCTGCGCGCCCGCGGAGGCGCCCATGGCCGGAAACGGCAGCGCGGCTGCGCTGCGCCGCGAGCCGCAGGCGGAGCGGGCGGTGCTGCTGCGCGAGATTCGCGAGCTCTGCGAGCGCACGCTGCATCTGCCGCAGGCCGGGCTCCCGGAGCGTGACCGGCTGATATTCGAGCTGCGCTTCCGGGAGGGCCTGTCGGCCAGGCAGATTGCGCGCTGCGAGGGCGTGCGGCTCACCAAGACGGGGGTGGAGAAAGTCCTGGCGCGCCTGACCGAAAGGCTGCGGCGCGCCGTCACGCTGCGCGCTTCCGCGGGAGGCGGCGAATGAGCAGGGTGCTGCCCTTTTTCCGCAAAGTGCCGCGCCGCTGCCTCGGCGAGGACGAGCTTTCGCGATTCATCGCAGGAGCATTGCCCGAGGAGAGCCTGGCGGGCCTGCAGTTCCATCTGGCCGAGTGCCCGCGCTGCCGCGAGGAACTGGCCGGCGTGATGCGGCTGCTGCATCCCGACGGAGAGGTGGCCGCCGAGGAGCTTCCGGAGCCTACCGAGGCGGAGATCGCCGAGAGTTACGAGCTGGTGCGCCGGGTGGCGCTCCGAGAAGGTCTCCCCGACGCTTCGGTGAACCGCAGGCTGGCGTTTTTGGCGGGGATTGCGGCCGCGGCGGTCTTGCTGGTTGCGGGCGCGCTGGGCTGGGAGCACATACGGGCCGGGAGGGGTTCGCAGAGATTCCTCGCGTCCGCGATCGCGGAGCTCGAGCCGGTCTATGCCGACAGCAGCCCTTCGGGCCTGCGCCTCGACCTGCCCTTCCGCCCGGGCGCGGTGCGGAGGAGCCCTCCCGGCAGGGAGGTGCTCGAGCGCAGCGAGAACCTGTTCTATCAGGCTCTCGCGCTGCGCGGCGAATTGCGCGAGGCGCATCTCGGGCTGGGCGCCGTTTATCTCGAAAAGTCGGAGTTCGCCCGGGCGCGCAGCGAGTTCGACAAGGTGCTGCAGGCCGGGGCGGCCGATCTGCAGGCCCTGCTCGGACGGGGCGTGGCCGGTTACGAAGAGGCGCTCGCGGCCGGCGATCCTGCGGTGCGCGCGGCGCTCACGCGGCAGGCGCTGGCCGATTTCGAGTCCGTGCTCGCCCGGGACGGCCGCTCGCTTGCCGCGCGCTATAACAGGATCCGCATCCTGTACGATACGGGACGCCACCGCGAGGCGCTTGCCGAGATCGAAGGCTATCTCGGACTCGATGATTCTTCATCTGGGCCGCTCGCCTGCGCGACCTGAAGCGGCGCATGGAAAATGGGAGCGCTCCCCGGGTTCAATGAGACACGCCGCCGGCCGATCGCGTCTCGTTGCCCGGAAAACAGGTGAGCGTCTCTGGATTCTGGCGCACCCGGCCCGATTCGAACGGGCGACCTGCGGATTCGAAGTCCGACGCTCTATCCGGCTGAGCTACGGGTGCGCGGTCGGCCACCGGGAGTAACCGAACTCCATCCCTTGAGCATGCCCTCGCCGCTGCATGACGTCCACCCTAAGGCAGCCTCCCTTATGAGAACTGGGCGCAAGGCCCGCGAGCAGCGACCCTTCGATTTCCGAGCCGTCAGTAATCCGAACATTGCAGCCGGGACGGGACCCTCGGCAAGTCCGGAGGCCCGGGCGACGCCGGATGGCCCGACTCGAAGGCATCGACATGCAAGATGTTCACGCATACATCAACCGGCCCTTATGTTCCGGAACAGGGCGTCCCAGCTCGCGCGCCGTTTCTATCCACTCTTCGATGACACGCTGAGCATTCGCAACCGCCTGCTCATAGGTCTCGCCGTCGGCCATGCACCCGGGCAATTCCGGCACCTCGACGACGAACGACTGATCGTCCTCGCTCCAGTAAATCACGAGTTCGTATTTAATCGGCATCGCAATCTCCCAAGCGATACTTGACCAAGATGCCCCTGACCTGTTTGACCTGGTAAGCCTTGGCCTTGCTCCCTTTCGCTTGCAGGTTGATGATCTCCTCGATACCCTCTCGAGCGAAGATGTGGTGGCTGCCCTTGACCCTCAAGGTGAAGCCGAGCTGCGTCAGCAAACGGCACAGCTCGGAAAAATCGACGTTGGCATCTGCATGACCGGCCAGAATCCTGTTCCTGAGCTTCTAATCCAGCTTCATTACCTCGATCGTTGCTGCGTGCGGCTCTGCACCGCAGGGATTCACAGCAAAATATAGGCCCGATCCAAAATGCTGCGCAAGGGGGTGGGGTGAGCGAGGGGATTCGAACCCCCGGCCGCTGGAGCCACAATCCAGAGCTCTACCAGCTGAGCTACGCTCACCACGAGTCGTCGGGATGCGACGATCACGCCCGCTATTCTGGCATTACCGCGCGCACTTTGCAAGCAGAGCGGCCGGGCCGGGCGCGCCCGACCCCCTCACGCCGTGGCCTGGAGCTTCACGCCCAACAGAGGCTCGAGCAGCGAGCGCTCCTCCGGCGGCAGGTGCATCAAAGACCGCGGATCGTGCGTTTCCCTGTAAGCGACCGCCGCCGCCAGGAGGTGCAAGGGCAGCGTGAACTCTGGATGCGCGCCGGCAAGCGATTGCCAGGCGTCGAGCCAGCGCCCGGCCGAGGCGTCGCTGAAAACCGGGGACAGCAGATCCGGGATCGATTCCACCAGCCCCTGCCCCAGGGCGTTCAGCGCCCCGTGCTTGCAGTAAAGCAGAACCAGAACCTTGATCCGCAGGCGCAGGGCCTTTTCATTCTCGAGGTCGGACTGCAGCATGCGCACCAGCTCGGCGGTGTTGCCCGCATCCGCCTGGCGCGCGTGCGCGAAGCGCGCGAGCGCCTGATCGAGAGCCGCACTGCCTTCCCGCCACCGGCCGAGCCGCAGCAGAAGCTGGGCGCGCTTGAATGCGACGAACGAAGAGCGCTCGCCGCGCTCGAGCGCCCGCTCGAAGGAGTCCAGCGCTTCCTCATACCGCTCGAGCGCGGCCAGAGCCGTCCCGCGCAACGCCCAAGCGAGAGGCAGCCCGGCATCGAGCCCTATGGCCTCGTCCGCGCGCGCGAGCGCCTGGTCGTGCCGCTTCAGCTCCATGAGGGCCGCGCCGAGGTAGACGAGAGGCATGGGGTCCGCTCGCTCCAGCGCCGAGGCCTTTTCGAAGCACGGCAGCGCTTCCTCGTAGCAGCCGAGATCCGACAGCGCCATTCCGCGGCTCAGCCAGGCGACAAAATCCCGCTCGTCCAGCTCCAGGGCTTTCTCGAGGGAAGCCAGCGCCTCGCGCGGGTTTCCCGCCTGCAGCAGGATCGATCCGCGCTCGCCCCAGGCGCGCGCAGCGCGACCGTCGAGCTCGATCGCGCGGTCGCAGGAGCTCACGGCCTCGGCATACCGCCCGAGCCGGCCCAGCGCCGATGCGCGCAGGATCCAGACCAGGACGTTCTGCGGGTCCATGGCGATCACGCTGTCGTAACAGGCGACCGCGGCCTCCCAGCGCCCCAGGCTCTTGAGGCAAAAAGCCTGCGCCAGAAAATCCTGGACCGACCCGCGAACGGCGACGAGCTCCTCGGCGGCGCGCAGCGCAGCCGCAAAATCGCGGCGCGCGACGGCGGCGTTGTAGTCCAGGCAACAGGGGGCGACGCGCGGATGCTCCCGGCCGTCGCCGGCGGCTTCGAGCGCCGGCACAACGTACGCCCGCTCGAGCGCCGCATCGGGCGCCAGCGACGCCAGCCCCTGCCGCAGCTCCGCCGGCGAGTACCACAGCCGCAGGAAGTCGATGAGCAACTGCACCGGCCGGTCGCGGTGCTTCTTGACCTCGATCGACAGGCGCATGAGCGGCTCGCTCAGTTCGTAATAGCGGTCGTTTCCCACCGCCATGGCGTTCAGATAGCCCAGACCGGCCAGCCTCTCGAGATGCAGCGACGCGGCTTCCGCTTTCATGAAGCAGCGGCGCGCGACGTCGCGCACCGGCACCGGCTTCCGGCATTCGCAGACGAACGCCATGATCTTGCGCTGCTCCGGCGAGAGCGCGGCCATACGCGACTGATAATAGGGAGTCAAGTCGTCGATGGTCCGCATCAGCGGCTCGATCAGATCGTCCAGGGACTCGCGCGAGAGAAACTGCGAAAATATCACGTAGGCGCGGTGATTGCCGCCCGCAAGGTACTTGAGGGCGCGCACGCGCGCCCTGCCCCGTGCGGTGGAGAGAAACAGCGGCAGTTCGCGGTCGCCCTGGTAGACGGCGATCTTCGACAGCAGGCCGACGGCTTCCTCGTAGCTCAGTTCTTCCAGCCTGCGCACCTGGAAAATCCCGCCGAACTGGACCCCGGGAGACGCCATCGCTTCCAGAGGAACCTGCGAGGAAGCCAGCAGCGAACAATTGTCCTGCTCGCGCAGGAAGCGCAGCAGGCGCGTCTGACCCCGCGCTCCCAGCCCGGAAAACAGCTCGTCGAGGTTTTCCGCCAGCACGAGCAGGGAGCGGCCCCGCATCCATACCCCCAGCAACTCCAGCGCCGCCAGCTCGGCCTTGTCCGGCGGCAGATGGTAGAGCGCCTGCACGCGGCCCGCGAACTCCGGCTTGTCTTCATGCTCGCCGGCCAAGGCGTGAAGGATCCGGAGCACGAGATCCAGGAACGAAGTGACGCCGAATTCTTCCTCGCGCAGCCATGCGAGCAGGAGGCGGTCGCGGAGGTCCGCGCTCGCCCGCAGGCGGTAATAGATCAGAGAGATCAGGTGCGTCTTGCCGATGCCCCGCGGCCCGAAAAGGAGCATGCGCACGGCCGGTCCGCCGAAAGCGGCTTCGCGCAGGCGGTCGACGATCTCCCGCGCCAGAGGCTCGCGCTGGACGAAGATCCCTTCCAGTGCCTCCGGCGGCATCAGGCTGGGGGTGAAACGGGAGAGAAAAGCCGACTTCTGGCTCATCGGTATAGGTGGGCACCCGCCCGCACGGGACGCGCAACCGGCATGTCCCGGGCTGCATGCGGGAAGCGCCTAGCCGTGCTCCCCGCCTTCTTCAACCTCGACGGGCTTGTCTTCCAGCTCTTTGAGACCCAGGCGCGCGCACGCCCCTTCATATATCAGCCTCACAGCCCGCTTGGCTTCCTGCAGCTCCCGGATCCTTTCCTTGGACCGGGCAATCTCGGCCGCGAGCTCCCTGTCGAGCTGATCCATCTCCTCCTGGGCCATCACCAGGGTCTCTTCATACCTGCGCTTCTGCTCTTCCGTCAACATGTTCGGATCCACTCTCGTTTCCTCGGCTATTCCCGGAAAACAACCGATATTCTTACCACGCCCCGGACATTGACCCCGTTGCGCACGGCCGGCTTGAAGACCCATCGCTTCAGGGCATCCTCGGCGGCCGCCCGCAGCAGAACAGGGCCGCTCAGGGCAGTGGCCTTCACGACCTTGCCTTGTTCGTCCACCTGAACTTCAACCTCGACGGTGCCCGTAGTCTTTGACCTCCTCGCCAGGGCGGGATACTCGGGCGTCACCTTGGAAACCGCCACGGGCGGGGTATAGACCGTCGCCGGCGGCGCGGGGCTCGGCGGCGGGGTTGCCGGTTCCTTGGCGCCGGGACCGGGAGCGCTTGCAGGCGGAACGTTTGCGCGCCCGGCCTCCGGCAGGACTGTCTCCGTGACGGGCCTTGCGGCTTCCTGGACGGCGGGCTGGGGGGGAGGCACCGTTTGCGGGGCCGGTTTTGCAGGCGCGGGTGCCTGCGCCTCCGGCGGATTCGCGGAAACCGATACCGCTGGTTCCTTCTGCGCGGCCGCAGCCCCGGCCTCTGCAGCCTTGGCTGGGACCTGCTGCGGCCGCGCAGAAGGAACC
>CAZHQK010000056.1:0-1748 GCA_964534795.1 uncultured Acidobacteriota bacterium | reverse complement strand
GTTTCCCGCCATGATGCCGCAGGCGGCGCACTTCGAGAACCTGGTGCGCGGCAAGCGGGTCCTGGTGGTCGACGACGAGAAATACATCCTGGACTTCTTCGTCGAGGCCTTCCAGGCGTTCCCCATGCACGTGGACACGGCCGGCGACGGCAGCGAGGCCATGGAGAAACTGCTCGCCCGGGATTACGACCTCATCGTCACGGACTTCAAGATGCCGCAAATGAGCGGCCGCGAGCTTTTCCACTGGATCAAGCAGCAGCGCCCGGCGCTCGCGCGCCGCATCATCTTCATCACCGGCGACACGGTCAGCCCGGAAACGCGCTCCTTTTTCGAAAGCACCTCGAGCCGCTATATCGCCAAGCCGTTCCGCATCGAGGAAATCCAGGACGTCATCGAGCAGACGCTGGCCGCCTGCGAGTGACAGTCCGGACGGTCCGGAAAGGAAGGGGGGAGGGCGCCCGCCGCAGGATGCGTCAGCGCAGCTCCAGCAGCACCTCGTTGAGGGAGCCGGTGCGGTAGCCCTCGAGGTCCAGTGTGACGTAGCGGTAGCCGAGTTCCTTGAAGCAGGAAGCAAGCCGCGCGGCCATGGCGGGGTCGAGCGCGCGCCGCAGGTCTTCCGGGCCGAATTCGAGCCGCACCAGTTCTTCGTGGTGGCGCACGCGGAAGATACTGAAGCCCATGGCCCGCAAGGCCTCCTCGCCGCGATCGACCAGGCGCAGCTTCTCCGGGGTGATGCGCACGCCGTAGGGGAAGCGGGAAGCCAGGCAGGCCGAGGCGGGTTGCGCCCACGTGGGCAACCCGGCGCGGCGCGAAAGAATGCGGATATCGTCCTTGGTCAATCCCGCCTCCATGAGCGGGCTGCGCACGCCGTGCTTCTCGGCCGCCTGCCGGCCGGGACGGTAATCGCCCACATCGTCGGCGTTCAGACCGTCGGCGACCGCCGCGTAGCCGCGCGCCGCCGCCAGGGCGGCGAGCGCGGCGAAAAGCTCATCCTTGCAATGGTAGCAACGGTCGGGCGGATTGGCGCGGTACTGCTCCTTCTCGAGCTCGCGCGTGAAAATGATTTCATGCGCAAAGCCGCAGCGCGCCGCCACCTCCTCGGCCATCCGGCGCTGATGGGACGGGACGGACGGGCTTTCGGCGGTCACGGCCAGCATCCTGCCGCCCGTCACCTGGTGGGCCTTGCAGGCGAGGTAGGAGCTGTCCACGCCGCCGCTGAAGGCCACCACCAGAGGCGCGAGCTCTTTCAGGATGGCTTCCAGTCTGGCTACCTTTTCCTCCAGGTCCATCGCGTCTCCCGCCGGCAGCGTTCAGCCCGTGACGCCCGCGTGCGCCCGCACCCACCCCCGGAATTCCTGCCCTCCTGCGGGGAAAGCAGCACGCAAGGAGGGACCGCGCTTTGTCCGTTCCGCAGCCCGCGGGCCCGCACACAGGATCGCAGGCCGCCTGCGAAGTGGACGGGGATGATCAGGAGTATCGATCTCCGAGGGGGAAAACCTCAATATTCGTCCTCTTCGTCTTCGTCGTAATCGTCGTCGATGTAGGAGTCCTCGTCCCAGTCTTCATCCTCGTCTTCGTCGTCGAGGTCGTAGTCATCCTCGTCTTCTTCGTCCTCCGGCGCCAGGTCCAGCTCGACCGGGTCGAGAGAAACCACTTCCAGCTCGACCCCGCATTCCGGGCAGGTGATCACCTCGCCGATTTCCTCGAACTCCTCATCGATGAGTGCTTCGCATTCAGGACAGTAAGCC
>CAZHQK010000055.1:0-38905 GCA_964534795.1 uncultured Acidobacteriota bacterium | reverse complement strand
GGACGGAACCGCCCGGAGGAGAGGGCGGGAGGGGTGGAGTTTCCATGTTTCGCAAGTACTTGTTCATAGGCCTTCTGATCATGCTCGGGACCATCGTCGTATGGATGATCCTGCAAACCCGGCAGCAGGAAAGACTGGCGGCCGCGGCAGCGGTCGGCTTGGTCAAGTCCGTGCAGACGACGCCGACAAGAGTATTTTCCCCCGACGACCTGGAGATCGTCGAGTCGGCCATGGACGCACCTCCGGCAGGCGGAGCGCAAGCGACGGGCCCGGCCGTGAGCGCCGTTCACCGCATCACGCTGCGGAACGGGGGAAGCACGACCTACGTCAGGCTGATGCTCGAGTTCGCGTACCTGGGGAACGACGGCAGGGAGTTGGAGACGAAACGCCACCTTTCCGGCAGCATCCGGCTCGCGCCAGCGCAGGAGCTGACGCTCGGCCCGATCGGCGTCGACGGCGTCCCGCGCGCCGCAGTCGGCTGCAGGCCGCGCATCATCTGGGCGGAAATGGAACGCGCCGCTGCCGGGCCCGCAAAATAGACGGGAAAAATCCGCCGGCGGCACGGCGCTCCCTGAAATGCAGTGCGCGTTGACACCAAGAGAGCGCTATGGTACCTTCTGGCTCAGAATCGGTCGGTGTTCCAGGGTTGCCGCAGCCGCAGGGCGCGAGCAATGTAGGACGGAGACCAATGAGACGTTGCTTCCTCATCCCCCCGGCAGCGCTTCTTGCAGCGTTCCTGTTCTTCCCGGACGGCGCAGCAGCCCAGGCCGGCGGTCGCATCCAGGGGAAGATCCTCGCGCGGGACGGCCAGGCGCTTGCGGGAGCCGTCGTGACCATCTTCAAAGAGGACCGCAACGGCGGCATCATACAGTACACGCGCAGCGACGGCCGCGGTGAATACAGATTTCGGGACCTCGCCCCCGGACAGTACAGTCTGCAGGTGAATCACCAGGGGTATCGGCCGCTGGTCAAGCCCATGCTGTCGGTCACCCAGGGCAAGACCTTGACGCTCAACGTGTTCCTGCTGGAGATCCTGGATTTGATTTCGTCCGACGACCCGCGCAACTGGGGCGTGGCGACCCTGATGCGCTCGACCTCCGACCGCAGGCTGATCTTCCGCAACACCGACGAGGCGGATGCCGGCAGAACCGAAGCTGCAGCGGCTTACGAGCGCAGTGGAGCCGTCACGCTGAGCTCCAGCAGCGAGTTCGGCGGCGATTATTCGGTCTATCCCAGCGGCGGCTTCGCCGGCGTGGTCTCCAATTTCGCGTATTCGGAACCCATTGCGCGCAATGCGCGCATGATCCTCGCCGGCCAGTTGAGCGCGGGATACGACACCAGGTGGAAGGTGCGCAACACCTTCCAGTTCCGCTCGCAGACCGGCGGGGACCTCGAGCTCACCCTGGGTTACGGCCGGCAGAACCTGGCCTCGACGACGCTGGGAACCATGGCAGGCCCCGCGCGCTTTTTCGCGCTCGACCCGGCGCTGCGCGACGCAGGCGTCGAAACGGTCAACGTGGCCTTTACCGGCAGGGATCAGATGCTGGACACCTTCGCGATCGAATACGGTTTCGATCTCTCTCAGGTGCGCCGCGGGAGCAGCAGGAAGGCTTTCAGCCCCCACTTTCAGCTTGTGGCCGCTCCGTCGCGAGGATGGATGCTGCGCAGCATGGTGGCATCCAAGCGGATCAGCGAAGCCAACAGCATCGTGCTGCCCGACGGGGAGTTCATCAATTTGATGGAGCCCGTCTACATCACCGAAATCAACGGCGTGCTCAGCGTCAGCCAGTTCAAGCATGCCGAGCTCGGAGTCGAGAGAGCGGTCGGCACGAACAGCTCGCTGGAGTTGTCGCTTTACGAAGACAGGATGAATGGCCCGGGAATGCCTGTTGCGTGGAGGATCGAAGCGCCCGGGCAGAGCCGGAAAACCCGGCTGGCGCAGCTGCGGGAGGAACAGACCGAACAACGCGGCGCCAGGATAGCCGTGAGGCAACGTTTTCTCGACACGCTGACGGGGTCCATCGGATACGTCTACGCTGCCGGCTACGGATTGGACGCAGCGGCCGCGCCGGCCGCCCCATCTCCGGACAGCTTGGCCGGCTGGATCCAGGGCGGGCATTTCCATTCCTTCACAGGATCCGTCCATGCAAAGGTTCCCCTTACGAGGACTGATCTTCGGGCGACACTGCGCTGGCACACCGGCTACCCGGCCACACCGATAGATTGGTTCGCGGACCGGATGGATTCGGAAGCCAAGGGATTCGCATTGTTCGTGCGCCAGATCATACCGCTGCCAGAATTCCTTTACGGCACGGGGCAGTGGGTGGCTCTCGTGGACGTCCGCAACCTGTTCGACCAGGGGAAATACGTCATACCCACAAGGGAAGGCTTCCTGATTCTGACACCCGCACCAAGATACGTCCGCTTCGGCTTGAACCTCAACTTCAACTGACGCACTTCCGTGCTCCCGGAAGAGCTTCCGACTTCAGAGTCGAACCAATTCCTTGGATGGCCTTGAAAAAGGCGCATGCGTAAAGCCAGAGGCACTGAGGAATAAATGCTTCCTTTTCCGACAGACAATCCCGGTCCTTTGTGCAACATGTTGGTCGGCGCATCCAATATATTGGATGAGCGACAAAGACTGTGATATGATTTGAATATCTGACCTATAAAGCACTTTTTGACAACAGCTTACATCGCCACTCGGAAGAGACCGTGCCGATCTGTGTGGCACGGACATTGCATTATGATAGATAATCATAAGGGAGAGTTGTGTATCCCACGAATTTGAGGTGCATCGGGAGAAAATGGGAAGATTTCCGGTGCGGTTGAAGACCCTGGCGGTCGTTATCGCGACGGCGTCGCTCCTCGCGATCGGCATCCTCAACGTGCGCGACCGCGCAAGGTGGGTGGACCCGAGCGACGGGGTCTTCTGGATAGAAACGGCCGCCGGTCTGGTGGCGGAAGAGGTCGACCCTGGCGGACCGGGACACGCCGCCGGCATCCGCACGGGAGACGTCTTGAAGGCGATCAACGGCCGGCCGGTGGCCACTCTGGGTGATCGTGCGAATCGGCTGTACGGCGAAGTCGGGGCAGGCGGTTATGCCGTTTACACCATCGGCGGCGACAGCGGGACGCGCGACCTCGGGATCCAGGCGGCGGGCAGGAGGTTGTTCCAGCCTGTCGACTTTCCGCGCTCGCTGCTGGCACTGGTGCATCTGGCCGTAGGTCTTTTCGTGATCGTCCGCGCCGGCGGGCGGCCGCGCGCCTTCCACTTTTTCCTGATATGCCTGACGGCCTTCGTGGTCTATCTATACAGTTACACCAACGCGCTGAAGCCGCTGGATTACCTGGTCTACGTGCTTTCGGTCGCCGCATTCCTCCTGCTGCCGGCCCTCTTCGTCCACTTCTGCCTCCGGTTCCCGATCGACACGGCGAAGGGGACAAGCCGCGCGCCGTGGCTGTACGTGCCGGCTCTCCTGCTGGGTCTGCTGCATGCGATTTGGTTCGCCGGCCACCTGGCGCCCCTCGGCCTGCCGCGGACGGCCTCTTCGCAGGCCCTCCTGGATCGCATTGAACTGGTCTATTTCTGCCTGGGATTCGCCGCCGGCGGCTCGCTCCTTCTCGTGCGCCGCAGCCGGGCGCGCGATTTCATCACCCGGCAGCAGCTGAAGTGGGTCGGCTACGGAACTCTGGCGGGAATCGTTCCCTTCAGCCTGGCATACGGCCTGCCCTGGCTCCTGGGCGCCCGCCCCGGTCTTGCGGCCACATCCTCCGAGTTGTCTCTCGGGCTGATACCGCTCGCATTCGCCTATGCCATCGTGCGCTACCGCCTGATCGACGTGGAGGTGATCGTGCGGCGCGGCGCCGCGTACTTCCTGGCGAGCGCACTGCTGCTGGCGCTCTATATCCTGTTCGTCCTGGTGCTCGGCAAGGCGCTGGAGTGGGCGGCTCCCGAAGCGGGATTCCTGGCGGTCAGCCTGGCGGCCCTGGCGATCGCCCTGCTTTTCGCGCCGCTGCGCAACGCCATCCAATACCGCCTGGACCGCCGCTTCTACAAGGAGCGCTTCGACGACCGCTCGAGCCTGCTGGAATTCGCGCGCACCCTGGGCGCCGAGATCAATCTCGAAAGGGTTTCCAGGAATGTCCTCGAACGGGTGCGGCAGACATTCCAGGTCGACAAGGCGGCTCTTTTCCTGGCCGACCCCGTCCGCGCCGGATGCTTCTTCGTAGCCTGCGGCGTCGGCACCGACGCGCTGACGGGGATTTCGCCGCTGCTGCGCGAGGACGAGCTTTACGACGAGGAGGCGGGCGAAGGCGGCGCCGGCGCGATCCTCGAGGGGCACCTGCGGCGCGCCCATCCCATGCTGCAGAGGGAAGGTCTGGTTCACCTGCAGGATCTCAGCGTGCGCGACCGGCGCATCGGGATCATCGCCCTGGGCAACCTGCCGCCCGGCAGGCATTTCTCCTCGGAGGATCTGGACCTGCTGCAGGCCCTTGCGCGCTATGCAGCCATCGCCCTGGATAACGCCAACCTCTACCGTTCGATCGAAACCAAGGCGCTCGAGCTGGAGCGCCTGCGAAAGTACAGCGAGAACATCATCGAGAGCATCAACATCGCGGTGCTCTCGCTGGACCTGGACGGTCGGGCGATCTCCTGCAACCGGGCTTTCGAGCAGCTTTACGGCGTGGATCGCGAAGAACTTGCCGGCGCGCACATCGAACAGCTCCTGCCGGCCGACGTGATCGCTTCGATCGAGAACGCAGCCGGCCGGCCGGCCTGGAACAACAAGACGGTCACCAACATTTACAAGCTCTTCCTCGAGAACCGCAGGGGCGAGCGTCTGATCGTCAATCTGAGCGTGGTCCCGCTGCTCGACCCGCTGGCGCGTGGTTCCGGATGCCTGATCGTGATGGACGACATCACCGAGAAGGTGCGGCTGGAGGAGCAGCTGCTCCAGGTCGAAAAGCTCTCCTCGATCGGGCTGCTGGCGGCAGGACTGGCGCACGAGGTCAACACGCCCATCGCGGGGATCTCGAGCTACACCCAGATGCTCCTCAAGGAAATGCCCGACTCGGACGCGCGCAAGCCCATCCTGCAGAAGATCGAGAAACAGACCTTCCGCGCCGCCGAGATCATCAACGGGCTGCTCAATTTCGCGCGCATGAACGGGACCGAGTTCACCGAGATCGACATCAACCATCTGATCCGGGAAAGCCTCAACCTGCTCGAGCACCAGTTCCGGCACAGCCGCATCCGGGTGGAGCCGCAGCTGGACGCCGCGCTGCCGCCCGTGCACGGCAACGCGGGCAAGCTCGAGCAGGTGTTCGTCAATCTCTTCCTCAACGCCAGGGACGCCATGCCCGCGGGCGGCCTCCTGCGGATTCGCACCCGGCACAGCGACGGCCTGGTCGAGGTCGACATCGCCGATTCGGGGGTGGGAATCTCGGAGGAAAACATCAAGCGCATCTTCGACCCGTTCTATACCACCAAGCGATCGGGAAAGGGGACGGGCCTGGGTCTGGCCATCACCTACGGGATCATCCAGGAGCACGGCGGGAGGATCTTCGTCGAGAGCGCGCCCCATAAGGGAACGTGCTTCAAGCTCAGACTGCCGGCCCGCGAGACCGTGACCGCATGAGCCGTCGAGAACGGATTCTGGTCGTGGACGACGAGGAGATCATGCGCGATGTCCTCTCGGCCCTGCTGACCTCGGAAAACTATGCCGTCGATCTGGCGCACGACGCGGCCCAGGCGCTCGAAATGGTGCGCCAGGAGGATTACGGCGCCGTGCTGCTCGACCTCATGATGCCTGACATGGACGGGATCGAGGTGCTCGAGAAGTTCCAGAAGATGGCGCACCCGCCGGCCACCATCATATTGACGGCCTTCGCTTCGGTCGAAAAGGCGGTCAAGGCCACCAAGCTCGGGGCCTTCGATTTCATCACCAAGCCGTTCAAGAACGACGAGATCCTGGTCGCGATCAAAAACGCCCTCGAACAGCGCCGTCTGCGCGACGAGAACCTGCGCCTGAAGGACTCGCTGCGCAAGCGCTACAGCCACGCCAACATCATCGGCAAGAGTCCGGCGATGCAGCAGGTCTTCGACCTGATCGCCCAGGTGGCACCCACGCGCAGTACCGTCCTCATCCAGGGCGAGAGCGGAACCGGCAAGGAGCTGGTCGCCAAGGCGATCCACGCGGCCAGCACCAGGGCGGACGGCCCCTTCGTGGCGATCAATTGCGGCAACATCCCGGCCGAGCTGCTGGAAAGCGAGATGTTCGGCCACGTGCGCGGCGCCTACACCGGAGCCACCGCCTCCAAGAAAGGGCTGTTCGAGGTCGCCGACGGCGGCAGCCTCTTCCTCGACGAGATCGCTTCCATACCGATGGAGATCCAGGCCAAGCTCCTGCGCGTCATCCAGGAGAGAGAATTCCGCCGCCTGGGCGGCGTCGAAAGCATCCGCGTCGATGTGCGCATCATCGCCGCCACCAACAGCGACCTGCTTGCCGCGGTGACCCGCGGGACGTTCCGCGACGATCTCTATTACCGGCTCAACGTCATCCTGATCAAGCTCCCGCCCCTGCGCGAGCGCACCGAGGACATACCCATGCTGGCGGAGCACTTCATCCGCAAGTACTGCGCCGAAAACAACAGGGAGCCCGCCGCCCTGGATCCGGCGGCCCTGAAGGTCCTCATGGATTACGACTGGCCGGGCAATGTGCGCGAGCTCGAAAACGTCATCGAAAGGGCGGTGGTGCTCTCCACCTCGAAGACGCTCACCGCCGATCTCTTCCCGCGCAACGTCACGGTCGGACCGCAGCGCAGCCCCGTGGAACTGCCGGGCAACGGCATCCGCCTGAAAGAGCGCGTCGCGAGCTTCGAAAGGGCCCTCATCAAGGCCGCGCTGGAAAAGACGGAGTGGAACCAGAAGAAGGCCGCCCAACTGCTCCAGGTCAACGCCACGACCCTGAGCGAGAAGATCAAGCGCCTGAAGATCAAAGCGGGCGAATGATCCGGGCCGCGCGCCACCCGGGCGTTCCATTTGAGTTCGCTTGACTTGCCTCCCTTTTGCCGATAAATTTTCCCCGTTCTGCCGGTGTGCCAGCGCCTTGCCGGTGCGCAGCTCCGGGGCCGTGCGAGATGTGCAACTGAAACCTTCAGGCGCCTGCGAACTCTATTACAAGCGGCCGGATTGACGGGAATCAGGGGGTAAGCAACGTGTTCAGCTCAATAACAGGATCCCTCGTCGACTACTACATCAAGGGCGGGCCGACGATGCACCCGATGCTGCTCTGTTCGATCATCGGGCTCGTCGTGATCATCGAGCGGGCCATCGTCCTCAAGCGGGTCAAGGTCAACACCGCCCAGGTCTTCGGCGCCGTCCGGCAGGCTCTCATGCGGCACGACCTCAAGGGTGCGATCGCCGTATGCGACCTCAATCCGAGCCCGATTTCCGACACCATGCGCGCCGGGCTGCTGCGCTTCGGCAAGCCCCAGCAGGATATCGAGAAGGCAATGGAGAGCGTGGCCCTGCACGAGATATCCAAGCTCGAACGCGGCCTGTGGATACTGGCGACCGTGGCCAACGTCGCCCCCCTGTTCGGCTTCCTCGGCACGGTCACGGGCATGATCAAGTCCTTCGGCGCCCTCGCCGAGGTCGGCCTGGGCAATCCCAAGGCCGTGGCGGCGGGCATCTCCGAAGCCCTGATCACGACCGCCTACGGCCTGTCGATCGCGCTGCCGGTGCAGGCAGCCTTCAACTACTTCACCAGCCGGGTCTCCAGCTTCGCGCTCGACATGGAGACCAGCTCGGCCATGCTGCTCGAGGCCTTCAACGAGATCGAGGACAAGCCGCAGGAAAGCGCCGAGCCGCTCGCCGAGGGCGTTGCGCAACCGCAGGTGGCGTCATGAGGAGATTGAAGGTCCAGCGGGTGGCCGCCGTCATCCCGACTGCTTCGATGGCCGACATCGCCTTCCTCATGATCATATTTTTCATGCTCACGACCTCCTTCAGCCCGGTCAAGCTCTCGGTCGACATGGCCGAGTCCGTCAGCTGGGAGGAGGTCGAGAAGACCGCGGCGATCATCGCCATCGATCCCCGGGGAAACATCGAGGTCTCCAACGGCATCGCTCCCGGCGCGGTCATCAACACCATGGATGAGCTCGAGATCTTCACCCGGGAAGTCATCGCCCAGGATCCCACGAAGCAGTTCATCATCAAGGCCGACCGCAACATCCCCTACCAGGCGTTCAACGCCGTTTACGAGAGGCTGCGCGACAGCAACTGCCGGCGCATCGCGCTGCTCACGATCCAGAAGAGGGCGCCGGCCCCCTGATCCGCCATGGCCATCCAGGTACGCAACAGGATTCCCGCAGCCATACCGACGAGCTCGATGGCCGATATCGCCTTCCTGCTGATCATCTTCTTCATGCTCACCTCCGTCTTCAGCAGCAACTTCGGGCTGCAGTACGGCCTCCCCAAGAACGAGGACCCGGCGAATATCCAGCCGCTGGAAGCCACGCATATCCATATTCTCGGGCCGGGCCAGTACACGGTCGACCGCCGGTCGGCCACCCTGCCGCAGATCGCGGGCTACATCGACGAGAAGCTGAAGCAGAACCCCAGGAAGCCGGTCATCGTGCAGACCGAACCCGAGGTGCCCTACTGGGTCACGGTCGAAGTGCTCGACACGCTCAAGCAGCTGCGCGTGGAAAACATCTCCATCCCCACGAGCAAGGAAGTGGAGATGTGGCGGGCTTTCACCGGGGGCACGGCGCCATGAAGCGGACGTGGATCCTCGCCCTGCTGGCCTGCGCCGCCGCGGCGGCGGCCGCCGACTACAAGCAGGCGGTCGCCTACTACAAGCAGGGGCGCTACGACCGCGCCATCCAGGAGCTCAAGCCCGACCTGGACGCCAATCCCGACTGGGAGTTCGGCCACCGCCTGATGGGATTGTGCTACCTGAACCTCAAGAACAACGCGCTCGCCATAGCGTCGCTGACGCGCGCCGTCCAGCTGAAATCGACGGTCTTCGCCACCTACCAGGGGCTGGCGCAGGCCAACTACAACATCGGGCGCTTTGAGAACTGCATCCAGGCCCTCGACGAAGGTGCCCGCTACGCCAAGGAACCGTCCGACCAGTACTACCTGCATTACCTGCGGGGATCGGCCTACTACCGGCTGGAAAAGTTCCAGGAGGCCGCCGCGGAGCTGACGGAGGCCGTTCGCCTGCGGCCCGGCGACTGGACCAGCCTGTCGCAGCTGGGCATCTGCTACTACAATCTCGAGCGGCAGGACGAGGCCGTCGAGGCACTGCAGAAGGCCCTGACCCTGAAGCCCGGCCACAATGTCACAGCCGAATTCCTGGGCAAGGCCTATTTCAGGAAAGGGGTCGCGGCGCTTTCGGCCAAGCGCTATCCGGAGGCGATCGACTGGTTCCAGAAGGCCCGCGACTACATGCCGGACAACGGCTACGTCCATTACAACATCGCCGAGGCGCTTCTTTTCCAGGGGAAATATCCCGAGGCCGAAAAGGCCCTGAATCAGGCCTTGACGCTCATGCCCCGCAGCGCGGAGGTTTTCCAGAGGCTCGGGCTGGTCTATGAAAAGCAGAAAAAGTGGGATCTGGCCGTCAACGCCTATCAGAAGGCCGACGAGATCAATCCCCTGCCCAGTCTCAAGGAAGCCATCAAGCGCGTCAACGAACTCAGGAAACGCTAAGGGACGACCTCGTAGCCGCCGCTCCAGTGGCGCACGTTGCCCGCGGCATCCACTGCGGTGATGCGCAGCGCCCGGCGGCCCGCCACGCTGCCCGCGGACACCGGTATCTCCGCCAGGTAGTCGCCCTCCGCTCCGGCCGGCCGCGCCCTGAAAACCCTGTCCGACTGCAGGTCGGTCACGAACAGGCCGCACGGCAGCAACGGCGCCCGCCCGCGCGTCACGGAAACCTGCACGCGCACGGTCTCGCCCGCCCGGGCGCGTTCGGGATCGGCCGCGGCGCGGCGCAGCGCCGGCGCATCCGCTCCGGCCCCCGCCAGAAGTTCGCGCGCGGCGTCGTGGCGCCGCACTTCCTCGAGCCATGCCTGCTCGAGCTCGACCGCCGTCGTCTGCAGGACCTGGCGGAAGGCTTCGGCCGGCGTGGCCTTGCGCAGCGCCTCGAAGAGCCGGAGCAGCTTTTCGCGCCCGTGCCGCTGCCGGCACACCAGGAGAAACGTGACCGCCGGGCCGGTCACGCATGGGTCGCGCCTGCCGGCGGAATATTCCTGCCAGCGGTACATCCGGTTGAGCCCGAGCCCTTCCGTCCTTTCGAGGAGATGCGACAGGGTCCAGGCGGCCTCGATCCCGCGCGCCGATCCGCGGAATTCATGGGCGTAGATCTCGATCATGCCCTCGACGAGAAAGGCATTCTCCTCGCGCGCCGCCCCGCTGCCGGAAAGCTTCGCCAGGGCCATGCGCGCCATCTCCCGGGCCGCGTGGAACAGCAGGTACCCGCGCGGATCGGCGACCGCGGCCGGATCGTCCATGCCGATGAACACCGTGTCCTCGCCGGCCCGCGTCCAGGCGAGCGGCCTTCTCCAGTCGGCCGCCACGAAGACCCTGCGCGGCAGCTTGCCCGCGATCGCCCGCTCGATGAACTGCCAGCATCGTTCCAGGTCCGGGACGGTATCGCGGCCGATCCATTCGCGCTCGCGCGCAATGCGCACGACGATGTGTTCCGAGACGATGTTGTCCGCGTACTGGGCCGGCGCCCGCACCGCACCGCACAGAGCCGGACCGAGCAGCGCCGGGATCGCGATGCGCAGCGCCAGAGTGCGGAACCGGTTCGTGCCTGCCATGGCGCCAGGGATGGAGTCGGATCAGGCGGAGAAGCTCGCCAGGGCGGCGGCCTCCTCGCCGAACCAGTCGAACACGTTCACCAGCTTGGTGATCGTCAGCAGATCGATCAGCCGCTGGTTGGGAGCCAGAAGCTTGCAGCTCCCGCCCGCCCGGCGCGCCGCCGTGAAGCACCGGATGATCTCCCCCAGGCCCGCACTGTCGATGTACGGCACCTTCTCCAGGTTCAGGAGGATGTCCTTCTGATTCCTGCGCAGCAGTTCGTCGACCGCCTGCTTGATCTCCATGTCCCCTTCGCCGAGCAGGATCTTGCCCTCGATGTCGAGGATCACCACATTGCCCACCGTGCGGGACGACAGCTTCATGGCTCCCTCCCGTCTGAAAGCAGAAACTAGCACAGCACCGATCCCGTGTCAAACCGCGACCGAAGCGCCGGTTGCGGCGCGCCGCGGCGTATGCTATACATCTCGGGCGCCGCGCCGGCGAGCTGCGGCCGGAAAGGATCACGGCATGATGCGCACCATCCGCTCGGTAACCGCGAGAGAGATTTTCGATTCCAGGGGCAATCCCACGCTCGAAGCCGAGGTCGTCGTGGAAGGCGAATGCCGCGGGCGCGCCGCCGTGCCTTCCGGAGCCTCCACCGGCGTGCACGAGGCCGTCGAACTGCGCGACGGCGACCCGATGCGCTTCGGCGGCAAGGGCGTGCTGCGCGCCGTCGAAAACGTCAACAACATCATCGCACCGACGCTCATCGGCGAGAACGTGCTGCAGCAGCGCGCCATCGACCGCATCCTGATCAACCTCGACGGCTCCCCCAACAAGGGCCGCCTGGGAGCCAACGCCATCCTGGCCGTGTCCATGGCATGCGCCCGCGCCGCCGCCGCCTGCCTTGAACTGCCCCTGTACCGCTACCTGGGCGGCACCAACGCCTGCATCCTGCCCGTGCCGATGATGAACGTCATCAACGGCGGCGCGCATGCGGACAACAACCTGGATCCCCAGGAATTCCTCATCGTGCCCGCGGGCGCGGAAAGCTTCTCGCAAAGCCTGCGCATAGGGGTCGAAACCTTCCACGCCCTGAAGTCCGTTCTCAGGAAAAAGGGATACTCCACCAACGTCGGTGACGAGGGCGGTTTCGCCCCCAACCTGAAATCGAGCGAGGAGGCCCTGGACCTGATCCTGGAGGCGATCCGCAAGGCCGGCTACGAGCCCGGCGAGCATGTGCACCTCGCGCTCGATGTGGCGGCCAGCGGGATGTTCGAGCAGGGCAGGTACCGCTTCAGGAAGTCGACGGGCGAGATCCTGACCGCCGACCAGATCATCCGCCTCTACGAGCGCTGGACGCGCGATTACCCCATCGTCTCGATAGAGGACGGCATGGCGGAGGACGACTGGGAAGGCTGGATCGCCCTGACCGACGCCCTGGGGGAAAAGATACAGCTCGTCGGCGACGACGTCTTCGTCACGAGCTCCGAACGCCTGGCCAAAGGAATCGCCGACGGCCTGGCCAACAGCATCCTCGTGAAGCTCAACCAGGTGGGAACCGTCAGCGAGACCCTGGATACCATCGAGCTGGCCAAGAGCGACAGCTACACGACCGTGATCTCCCACCGCTCGGGAGAGACCGAGGACAGCTTCATCGCCGATTTCGCGGTCGCCGCCAACGCCGGCCAGATCAAGACCGGATCGGCAAGCCGCTCGGACCGCATCGCCAAATACAACCAGCTCCTGCGCATCGAGCAGGAGCTCGGCAGCCAGGCCCGGTTCCTCGGCTCCCGATTGTACTAGCCGCCGCTGCCGCACGCGGCACGGTCGGCCATGCGGGGCGCATGTCGGATCGTCCCCTGCTGGAAGTGCAGAACCTGACGATATCCTACCCGGCAGAAGCGGGACGGGTGCGCGCCGTGCGCGACCTGTCGCTGCGCATATGCCGGGGCCGAACGCTCGCCCTCGTGGGCGAAAGCGGCAGCGGAAAGAGCACGACCGCCCTGGCGCTGCTGGGACTCCTCGACGCCGGCGCGCGCTTGGAAGCGGGAAGAATACTTTACGACGGGCGCGAGGTCACCCGTCTGACCGAACGCGCGTGGCGCCGATTGCGCGGCCGCGAAATCGGCATCCTGTTCCAGGACCCCAGAGCGGCCCTCAATCCGGTGCTCACCGTCGGGGCGCAACTCGTCGAGGCGATCCGCACCCACCAGGCGCTGTCGCGGCGGCAGGCCCGTCGGCATGCCGCGCACACCCTGGCGGCGGCGGGAATCTCCGAGGCGGAGTTCCAGATGGACCGCTACCCGTTCGAGCTCTCCACGGGCCTGTGCCAGCGCGTCGGCATCGCGCTGGCCGTCTGCAACCGGCCGCGCCTGCTCATCGCCGACGAGCCCGCTTCGGCCCTGGATCCCGTCGTGCAGGTCCGGATCATGGAACTGCTCGGACGCCTCAAGAAGGAATACGGCCTGGCCCTGCTGCTCATCAGCCACGACCTGCAGCTCGTGGCCGGGCTCGCCGACGAGATCGCGGTGGTCTATGGCGGCAGGATCGTCGAGCGCGGCCGTGCAGAACAGATCCTCGCCGCCCCGGCCCATCCGTACACCCGCGGGCTGCTCGCAAGCCGCCCCGACCTGAAGCACCACTGCGAGCTGCGCCCGTTGCCCGTCATTCCGGGAATGCCGCCGCCGGCCGGGAGCGAGACGGCGGGGTGTTCCTTCGCCCCGCGCTGCGCGCTCGCCGAGCCCCGGTGCACGCAGTCCATCCCTCCGGACGCGGCCCTGGAAGAGGGCCGCAGCGCGGCCTGCTTCCGCGCCTCGCCCGCACCGCCATGAGACCGCTGCTCGAAATTCGCCGCCTGTGCCGGGACTTTCACGCCGGCGGCCTCCGGCGGGGAGAAATCCTGCGCGCGGTCGACGACGTGAGCCTGCAGCTTTACGCCGGCGAAGCCCTCGGATTGGCCGGAGAGTCGGCCTGCGGCAAGACCACGCTGGCGCGCTGCGCCCTGCGGCTGCTCGAGCCAACCTCCGGCGACGTGGTCTTCGACGGCTGCGACCTCGGGCGCCTTGCGCCCGCAGAACTGCGGCGCCGGCGCCGCGAGTTCCAGATGGTCTTCCAGGATGCCGCGGCATCGCTCGATCCCCGCATGCCGGTGGGCCGCATCCTCTCGGAACCTCTGGCGTTCCACGACATCGGCACGCGCGCATGGCGGGAAGCCCGGGTGCGCGCCCTGATGCAGGCGGTCGGCCTGGAAGAGGCGCTCATCAGCCGATACCCCGGGCAGCTGAGCGGCGGCCAGCAACAACGCATCGTCATCGCCCGCGCGCTGGCTCTCCAACCGCGCCTGCTCGTGGCCGACGAGCCGGTCACCGCCCTGGACGCCTCGGTCCAGGCACAGATCCTCAACCTCCTGGCCCGGATCCGCAGGGACCACGAGCTCACCCTGCTGCTGATCTCCCACTCGCTGCCCGCGCTGCACTACCTGTGCTCGACAATCGCGGTGATGTACATGGGGCGCCTGGTCGAGATCGCACCCGCCGAAACCTTCTTCGCGCGCCCCCTGCATCCCTACAGCCGGCTGCTGTGCGAGACGGCGGCGCGGAGGGAAGCAGGCGGGGACGAGACCCCGGCGGATGCTCGAACGCCCGCGCGCCCGGAGACCGGCTGCCCCTTTCATCCCCGATGCCCCGCGGCTTCCGCCGTGTGCCGCAGCCGCAGGCCCGAGCTCGAACCGGTCGGCGAGCGGATTGCAGTTGCCTGTTTCCTCCATTCATGAGAAATATCTTCTCGCATTCCCGGGGCCGGAAGCCGTCGTCCCTCGGAGGCGAAGTCTCTGATGCTTCCAAGCTGAGCGCGCCGTGAGATTCGACCGGCAGCCTGCCCGGCTTTGCCGGGCCGCACGCGCCCATCGATTCCGAGGCCGAGGGCCGACGTCTGAAGGCTGAGGGCACTTGCACGCTGCTCCGGCACCGCCGGACAGAAGAATCCGCCCCGGCTCCGGCCCGTCCGGGATCACCGGGCTGGCAAGTGAATAGCGGCTCGATCCGGCCTGTATATGCAGCGGACTGCGGCCCGCGATCGGCAGGCGCATACCATATCATGGAGGAGATATGAGCGACGAAAAGACGGCGGAAACCATCGGCGCTTCCGAGAGCGCCGACATGAGTTTCCTCGAGCGTTTGAGCGGCATCTACATGGAGCCGGCCAGGACCTTCCGCAGCATCGACCGCCGGCCGGCCTGGCTGGGCATGTTTCTGATCGTGTGCGCCATGGCGATCGCGGTCACCTATGTGCTGACCTCGCGCATCGACCGCGAGACCATGATCCGCAAGCAGATGCAATCGAGCTCGATCGCGCGCATCTTCACCCAGAACATGACCGAGGAGCAGCTGCAGGCGGCGGCGTCCCGGCCGGAGACGGCTTTCGAGCGCTACGGGCGGCCGGTGTTCATCGTCATCGGCGCCTTCGTGACGTATGCGATCCTGGCAGGCATCTTCCTGCTCCTCGCCACGATCATGGGGGCGTCGATCCCGTTCAAGAAATCCCTGGCGGTCACTCTCTGGAGCTTCGGGCCTCCCGGGATCATCGTGTCGATCCTGAGCGTGATCTTCATGCTGGTCAAGGATCCGCAGACGCTGGACATCAACCCGGCCAACAACGTGGTGAGCAGCCTGGGCATGCTGGTCTCGGCGAGCGAGCATCCGAAGCTGGCCAGTCTGCTGTCGTCCGTCGACCTCTTCTCCATCTGGACGATCTGCCTCCTGGCCATCGGGTTTGCCGCATGCTCCAGGGGCAAGCTGACGACGCGCAAGGCCGCGACCGGTATCGTGGTGCTGTGGCTCCTGTACGTGGCGGGTAAAACGCTGCTCGCCTGATGCAGGCGACCGCAGGGAAATGCGGCGCTTTCGGAGTGCGGCCGAATCGAGCGCCGCACTTCAGCGGCGTCTCTCGTCGCTCGCGATCTTGCCGTCCAGCAGGCGGATCACACGGTGCGCGTGCGCGGCGATATCCGCCTCGTGCGTAACCAGGATGATGGTATTCCCGCGTTGATGGAGCGTGTCGAAGAGGTTCATGATCTCCTGGCTGGTGGTCGAGTCGAGGTTGCCCGTGGGCTCGTCGGCCAGGATGATCGAGGGATTGTTGACCAGGGCGCGCGCCACGGCCACGCGCTGCCGCTGGCCGCCTGAAAGCTCGTTGGGCTTGTGGTACATGCGGTCGCCGAGCTCGACCGATTGCAGCGCCTTGATGGCGCGCTCCTTGCGCTCGTGCGAAGGGGTGCCGTTGTATATGAGCGGCAGCTCGACGTTGTGCAGCGCGGTCGCCCGCGCCAGCAGGTTGAAGGTCTGGAAAACGAAGCCGATCTCCTTGTTGCGGATGTGGGCGAGCTCGTCGTCATCCATTTCCGAGACCAGGCGCCGGTTGAGGTAATACTTGCCCTTGGTCGGCGTGTCCAGGCAGCCGATCAGGTTCATCAGGGTCGACTTGCCGGAGCCCGAGGGGCCCATGATCGCCACGTACTCCCCGCGCTGGATCTCGAACGTTACGCCGCGCAGCGCGTGGATCTCCTCCGCGCCCATGTGGTAGGTTTTCCACAATTCCTCCGTCTTGATCAGAGGAAAATCCTTGTCGCCGTTGCTCTTGTTCATGAATGCCCTCGGTGCTAAACGTTTTTCCCGGCCGTCTTCACGCTGTTGTCGACCTTGACGGCGGCTCCGTCGCGGATGGTTCGCAGCGTCTGGAAGCTTCCCGAGACGATCTCCTCGCCTTCCTTCAGGTTTTCCAGGACCTCGATCTCGCTTTCGCCCGTGATGCCGGTCTTGATGGGGCGGAAGCGCGCGATCCGGTCGGCCGTGACCACGAAGACGCCCTCGAGCTCCTTCTTGTTGGGCTTGGCGGCCGAAGAATCCGCACGGGCCACGGCAGCCGGCTTCTTGCTCAGGTCGGGCTCGATGTAGTTGCCGTCCTTGTCGACCTCCACCTCGCGGATGGTGAGCGCCTGGATCGGAATCGCAAGAACGTTCTTGCGCACGTCGGTGATCATTTCGCCGGTGCAGGACATGCCGGGGCGCAGCTTGGGGGACGGGTCCTTGAGCGTGACGACGACCTTGAAATCCTTGGCCTCCTGGCTGGCGGCCGACGTCTTGATGGGACTGTTGCCGATTTCCGTGACCTCTCCGTGGAACACCGTGTCGGGCAGGGCGTCCACCTTGATCGTGGTCTCGTTGCCGAGCGCGAGGTTGACCACGTCGGTCTCGTCCACCTTCAGCTCGGCCTGGATGACGCTCAGATCCGCGATCGTCATGAGCGTGGCCTGCGGGTTGCTCATGATCCCGGGCACGGCGCGCGTGCCCTTCTCCACGACCAGCTGGGTGATCACGCCGTCCATGGGAGCCCGGATCGTGGTCTTGCCGAACTGATCCTGGGCGCGCGTGAGGCCGGCGGCCAGCGACTTCGTCCGGTTGGATGCGGCTTCGTAGCTCTTGCGCATCTGCTGGATATTGTTCTCGGCCACCCGGACCTGCGTCTCCATCTGGCTGAGCTGGGCGCGCGCCACCTCGAGCTGCGCCTGGGCGCTGCGGTAGTTGTTGAGCGCCAGCTCGTACTCCTCGCGCGAGATCAGCCCGTCCTCGTGCAGCTGCTGCTTGCGCCGGTAGGAGTTTTCGGCGATGGTGAAGTTGTTCTGCGCCTGCTCGAACTGCGCGCGCGCCGAGCGCAGGGCCGCCTGGTCGCGCTGGAGATTGGCCTCGCTGTTGAGAATCTGGAATTCCTGGGCGCGCAGCTCCGCCAGGCCGGCTTCATACTGCGCCCTGGCCGAGTCGGTCTCGGCCTTGGTGGCGACCGGGTCGATGCGCAGCAGCACGTCCCCCTTGCGCACCCGGTCCCCCTCGCGTACGTACAGTTCGGTGACAATCCCCGCGATCTCCGTCTGGATGTCGACGAAGGTCTTGGCGCGGATTTCGCCGCTGGCCGAAACCTTGGCCTTCAGCTCGGCGCGCCGCTCCACCTTGGAAGTCTGCACCGTCACCTCGTCGCGTCGGCTGGCGCGGATGCTGAATACCACGATGAGCGCAAGCGCCGCGACCGCTCCCGCAACGATCCCTATCTTCTTTTTACCGGACATCCGGAGCCTCCCGACAATTCGGCCTTCCTTAACTACGAGCGGCGGCAGGGAAAAGTTTCACAAAAGGGCCCCCGGCCCGCCGCGCGCCTGCACCGGCCTCCTGCAGGCATAATAGCGCTCGAGCGGAGCAAATATTCTAGCGGATCGCGCGCGCGGCGCGAAGGCCCGGTTTTTTGCGGCCCGCAGCCCTCAGAAGCGCACCGCGTCGCGGTGCTCGCCGAAGACCTCGCGCAGGCAGGCGGAAATCTCCCCCACGGTCAGCAACGCCTCGACCGCGCGCAGGATGGGGGGCATGAGATTCTCCCCGCCTGCGGCAGCCCGGCGCAGCCCGTCCAGGGCGGCCGTGCAGGCCGCGCGGTCGCGCTCGCGCCGCAGGCGCTCGAGCGCGGCCTGCTGGTCGCGCGCCACCCGCTCGTCGACCACCATCAGCCCGGGCAGGGTCCTGCTTCCGCCGGTGAAGCGGTTGACGCCCACGACCGTGCGCAGGCCGGATTCGATCTCCCTCTGCCGGCGGTAGGCCGACTCCTCGATTTCGCGCTGGACGAATCCCGTCTCGATGGCGCGCAGCATCCCGCCCATCGAGTCGATTCTGTCGAGATAGGCGCGCGCCTCCTCCTCGATGGCGTCCGTCATGGCCTCGACGGCGTAGGCGCCCCCGAGCGGGTCGGCCGTGTGGGCGACGCCGCTTTCGAAGGCGATGATCTGCTGGGTGCGCAGCGCGACGGCCGCCGCCTGCGCGCTCGGCAGCGCGAGCGCCTCGTCCATCGAATTGGTGTGCAGCGATTGCGTCCCCCCGAGCACCGCCGCCAGCGCCTGCAGCGCCACGCGCACGATGTTGTTCTCCGGCTGCTGCGCCGCGAGCGTGCTGCCGGCGGTCTGCGTGTGGAAGCGCAGCATGCAGGAACGGTCCTGGCGCGCATGGAAGCGCTCGCGCATGATGCGCGCCCACAGGCGGCGCCCGGCGCGGAACTTGGCCACTTCTTCCAGAAAGTCGCTGTGGGCGTTGAAGAAGAAGGACAGCCTGCCGGCGAAGGCGTCGACGTCGAGCCCGGCGGCCAGCGCGCCCTCGACGTAGGCGATGCCGTCGGCGAGCGTGAAGGCCAGCTCCTGAACGGCCGTGGCTCCCGCCTCGCGTATGTGATAACCGCTGATCGAGATCGGATTCCATTGGGGCACGTGCTCCTGGCAGAAGGCGATGATGTCGACCGCCAGCCGCAGCGATGGCGCAGGCGGAAAGATATGGGTCCCGCGCGCGATGTATTCCTTGAGGGGGTCGTTCTGCACCGTGCCGCGCAGATCGCTCCAGGAGACGCCGCGCCTGCGGGCGAGCGCCAGCACCATGGCGAGCAGGATGCCGGCCGTGCTGTTGATCGTCATCGATATCGAGACCCGCTCCAGGGGGATGCCCTCGAGGAGCGTCTCCATGTCGCGCAGCGAGGCGATCGAAACCCCGACCTTGCCCACCTCTCCGGCCGCCAGCGGGTCGTCGGGATCGAGCCCGATCTGCGTCGGCAGGTCGAAGGCGACGCTCAGCCCCGTCTGACCCTGGGCAAGCAGGTAGCGATAGCGCTCGTTGGATTCGCGTGCCGTTCCGAATCCGGCGTACTGGCGCATCGTCCACAGGCGGCCGCGGTACATGTCCGGGTAGATGCCGCGCGTGAAAGGGAACTCTCCCGGCAGGTCGCGGCTCGTGCCGCGCCAGTCCTCGGGACCATAGCACTCTTTGGCTTGCATGGCGATCCTCATACGGTGTGGATGTAGACGCGGGACGGTCCGGCGCAACGGTATCGCGCTTGACAGCCGATCCCGCCTTCTTCTAACATAGCTCCGTCGGTCCGAACCTGTCGCGCCCCCAGAGCGGCCTCGCAAAAGGAAAGCGGCGGGAAGCTACCGCGGAGTTTCCCATGGCGGATAGCGATCTCAAGCGCCTGATGAAAAACCTGGAGGAATCCATCAACGAGGCCATCAGCGACTCGCCCGGCATCGAAAGGGCGATCCGCGAGATCAAGGATGCCGGCTACGAGGTCGTACTCGTGATCGACGCCACGATCGGCTTCAAGCCGACCGCCGGGGAGCAGCGCGACAGCCTCGCTCTCGAGCCCGGCCGGGACGAGCCGGTGCGCCTGAAGATCACGCCGGAAGACGCTAAGTTCTTGAAATCCTTGAAGATATCTGTAGACAAGGACATCTGACCGGATACCTCTTCGACAGCCGACACGGAAAGGTCCGGGCATCGGTTCGTTCCGGTGACGGTGGCTCGGCGCGTCAGGCATCATGACAGCGACTGAAAGTGCGGCGCTAACGATCGGCTGCGCCCGGCGATGACGGCGGGGTCGCCCTGGCGCCGCCTGCCGTATCCGGGACAGGCGCGCTCCTTTGCGGAAGCGCGGCCGCCGCCTTTTCCTCGCTCATGCGGCACTTGCCGTCGAAAGTGGCGCCGGCTTCTATGATCAGGCAGGGAGTGAAGATCTCGCCGTAGACCTTGCCGTCCTTGTGTATCTCGACGCGCTCGGCGGCATGAAGGGCGCCGCGGAATTCGCCGTTGATCATGGCCCGCTTGATCGAAACATCGGCCTCGACCTTGCCCGTCGGCCCTATGAAAAGGCAGGCGTCGGAACGTACCTTGCCGCGCACGACGCCGTCGACGCGCAGTCCGTGGCTGAAGGCGAGTTCTCCCTGAAACTCGACGCCCTCGGCGAGAATGCTCTGTATCTCGTCGCTATGGTCCTTCCTGAATCTCATGGCGTACTCCTTGCCGGCGCTGCTTCGCGGTGAGCATGTCGTAGATGCGTTCGAGATCCTCGTTGTCGTGGTAATGGATCCTTATCGTGCCGCCTCCGCCCGCGCGGCGGTTGGGCACGATCTCGACGCGCGTGCCGAAAAGCAGGCGCAGTCGGTCGGCGGCAGCGAGCATGTCGGGATCCGCCGGCGGCCGCGCCCGCTTGGGCCTGCTGCGGTTCCTGGCCCAGCGCTCGGCGTCCCTTACCGACCATCCCTGCTCGCTCATGGTGCGCGCGATGCGGGTCAGCTCGGCGCCGCCCGCCTCGCTCGCGAGCAGGGCGCGCGCGTGGCCGGGCGAGAGCCTGCCTTCGGCGACCATCTGCTTGACCGACGGAGGCAACTTCAGCAGACGCAAGGCGTTGGCAACAGTGCTGCGTTCCTTGCCGAGGCTCGCCGCGACCTGCTCCTGCGTGGCATGCAGGTGCTCAAGGAGGCGCTGGTAGGCCTGGGCTTCCTCTATGGGATTCAATTGCTCGCGCTGTATGTTCTCGACGAGAGCCAGAAGCAGCACCTGATCGTCGGGAACATCGCGCACCACGGCGGGGATCTTCAGAAGGCCGGCCCGCTGTGCGGCAAGCAGGCGCCGCTCCCCGGCGATGAGCTGGTAGCCCTGACCGTGCGGGCGCACAAGGACGGGCTGCAGGACGCCGTGCGACCTTATGGAAGCGGCCAGCTCCTCTACGCCCGGTTCGTCCACGCGGAAACGGGGCTGGTCCGGATTCGGCGTTATGCGATCGATGTCTATTTCGCTGGGCGCCGGCTCCCGGGGCTCGATTTCAGGAATCAGCGCGCCCAATCCCTTGCCCAACGCTTTCTTTTTCATCTTTCAGTATTTCCTTGGCCAGGCTTATGTAGCTCTCCGCGCCCTTGGAACGGATGTCATAGAGAAAAATGGGCTTGCCGAAGCTGGGAGCCTCGGCCAGGCGCACATTGCGCGGTATGACCGTCTGGAACATCTGCCGGGCGAAATATGCCTTCAGGTCTTCGCGCACCTGGGCGCTCAAATTGGTGCGCTCGTCGAACATGGTCAGCAGGATTCCCTGAACCGCGAGGCCGGGGTTGAAATGGCGGCGCACGCGCGCCAGCGTGTCGAAAAGCTCCGAGATCCCTTCCAGGGCGAAATACTCGCACTGTATCGGGACCAGGACCGAGTGCGCGGCCACCAAGCCGTTCAGGGTCAATATGTTGAGAGATGGCGGGCTGTCTATCATTATGAAGTCGAAGTCGCCCGCAACCTCCGCGAGCAGGCGTTTGAGCACGAACTCCCTTTCGGGGAGCTCGATCATCTCGACAGCCGCCCCCGTCAGGTTGCGGTCCGCCGGGACGAGCTTCAGGTTGTCCAGTTCCGTGTCGACCATGACGGCCGAGAGAGGTTCGCCCAGCACGAGCGAGTGGTATATGCTGCGCCGCAGGGAGCCCTTCGCAACGCCCAGGCCGCTTGTGCAGTTGGCCTGGGCGTCCGTGTCGACGACGAGCACCCTCATGTCGGCAAGAGCGAGGGCGGCGGAAAGGTTTATGGCGGTGGTGGTTTTCCCCACCCCGCCCTTCTGATTCGTTATGGCTATGGTCTTGCCCATGGAAGGATGCTATCGTTCTGCCGACGCGGCAGAGCATAGCACAGGCGGCGCCGCCGGCCAAAGCAAAAGGCCGGTGTTTCACGTGAAACCGCACGGCAGCCCTATTTGCCGTATATCGAAAGGCGCCAGCCGGGCTTTCCGGGAAACTCCAGGCAGGCATGCCGGGGCCGCAGGCCCTCCATTTGCGACGGATCCTCGAGCGGCAGCCTGTCTCCGTGGAACATATAGAAAAGCGCGCCTTCCGGGCAAGCCTTCACCAAGGAACGCAGATCGCGCGCCGCAATCTTCAGCCCCTTCCAGGAAACGCAATCCCAGCCGCCGGCCGGGCAGCGGCGCAGCAACTCCTCGAGCCTGGCATGGAAAACACGGCAGCCCTCGAGCTCCAGCTCCTGCACTGCATTTTCCAGAAAAAGCGCCCGCCGCCCGCGGCTTTCGACCATGTCCAGGCTCATGTGCGGCCGCACGATACGCAGGACGAGCGCGGGGAATCCGGCGCCGCTCCCTATGTCCAGATGGCGCAGAGGCTCCTCGGGATAGAACCCGGCCGCCCAAAGGCCTTCCTCGACGAGCGGTCCCGTGACGCGCCATTCCGCCGAGCCCACCAGATTGACCCGCTCCTGCCATTTGCGCAGGAGTTCCAGATAGCGGTGAAGCCGGCGCCAGGCCTGCGATGCGGGCGCCATCCCGTAGCGCTCGAGCAGCCCGGACAATTCCGCTGCGGAACCGGTCATTCGCCCTCGGCCGTGCGCCGCCGGCGCGCCTCCAGGTGAATATTCAGTATCGACAGGGCTGCGGGCGTCACCCCCGGGATTCTTCCCGCCATCCCCAGGTCCCTGGGCCGGACCCTGGAGAGCTTCTCCCGCACCTCGCGGCTCAGCCCGTCCAGAGCGCCGTAGTCGAGGTCCTCGGGGATGCGGCGCGCGCTCAAGGCTGCAAGCCTCGACGCCTCCCTCCTCTGCTGCTCCAGGTAGCCGTCGTAGCGCACTTCTATTTCCGCCGCTCGGCGCACGTCGCTTCCATACCAGCGATCATGCGCCCGCAGCAAGACTTCCAGGTCGGCGAGCGCGAATTCCGCCCGGCGCAGCAGCTGCTCGAGCGTCGTTCCCGGGGCCACGGGCGCGCCGCGGGTGCCGAAGGCGGTCGCTTCCCGGGTACTCAGGCGTTTCTGCCGCAGGAAGGTGCGCAGGAGCTCGACCTCCTCGTATTTCCTCTGCACCTCCCGGTAGACCCCGGCAGGCACCAGTCCCAGACGGTAGCCCAGCGGCGTTAGCCTGCGGTCGGCGTTGTCTATGCGCAAAAGCAGCCGCAGCTCCGAACGCGAGGTGAACATGCGATAGGGCTCGTCGACGCCGCGCGTCACCAGATCGTCGACCAGGATCCCGACGTAGCTTTCGCCGCGCTCGAAGACCACCGGCTCCTCGCCGCGCACCGCCAGCGCGGCGTTGATACCGGCCACCAGGCCCTGCGCCGCGGCCTCCTCGTAGCCCGTCGTTCCATTGATCTGGCCGGCGTGATACAGCCCGCCCACCCTCTTGGTCTCCAGCGTGAGGTGAAGCTCGGTGGGGTCGACGAAATCGTACTCTATGGCATACCCCGGGCGGATGATGCGCGCCCGTTCCAGCCCCGGCAGCGCGCGCACCATCTCCTCCTGTATCTCCAGGGGCATGCTGCTCGACAGGCCGTTGAGGTAGACCTCGCAGGTGTCCAGCCCTTCGGGCTCGAGAAAGATCTGGTGCCGCTCCTTGTCGGGGAACTTGACCACCTTGTCTTCGATGCTGGGGCAGTAGCGCGGCCCTATGCCGACGATGCGGCCGCCGTAAAGCGCCGAGCGCGAAAGATTCGCCCGCAGCAGGGCGTGGAGCCGCTCGTTGGTGTATCCGAGGTGGCAGGAAACCTGGGGCAGGCAAACCGCCTTCGTGCGGAAGGAGAAGAACGTCGGCGACTCGTCTCCGCGCTGCTCCTCGAACATGGAGTAATCGACGGTGCGCCCGTCGAGCCTGGGAGGCGTGCCGGTCTTCAGGCGCCCCACGCGGAAGCCCGACTCGCGCAGGCAGCGGGCGAGCATCGAGGAAGCGCGCTCCCCCATGCGCCCGGCCGCGAACCTCCTCTCGCCTATATGAATGAGGCCGTCGAGGAATGTTCCGGTGGTGAGAACCACGGCCCGGGCGCCCAGCCGCCGCCCGCAGGCGAGTTCCAGGCCCCGTATCCGCCCCGCCTCCAGGATGAGATGCGCGACCTCCCCCTGGAGCAGCGTCAGATTCTCGAGCGACTCCAGCAGGCGGCGCATCTCGCTGCGGTAGCGGGCCTTGTCCGACTGGCAGCGCGGCGCCTGAACCGCAGGGCCGCGGCTGCGGTTCAGCAGGCGGAACTGTATCCCCGTGCGGTCGGCGATTTCCCCCATGATTCCGCCCAGGGCGTCTATTTCCCTTACCAGGTGGCCCTTGGCGATTCCGCCCACGGCCGGATTGCAGGACATCTGGGCTATGCGCCCCAGATCCAGGGTTACCAGCAGCGTCCGTACGCCCATGCGCGCGCAAGCCGCCGCCGCCTCGCACCCGGCGTGGCCCGCGCCCACCACGACGACATCGTAAGATTCTTCGAATTCATTCATTTCAGGCAACTTGTTGCGCCGCCAGCCATGGATCGAGAGCAGTCACTTGCCTATGCAGAACTTGGAAAAGATCTCTCCGAGGATGTCCTCGGTGCTCGTCTCGCCCGTGACGGCGCCCAGCTCGTCGAGCGCCGCGCGCAGGTCGACGAGTGCGAACTCCTCCGAGAGGCCCGCGCGCATGGTCTCCAAGGCGCGCTCCAGCCTGCGCGCCGCCTCTTCCAGGCAGCGGCAGTGCCTGAGGTTCGTGACCATCAGGCCGTCCTGCTCCGGCATGGCACCCCCCGTCAGGTGTCGCATGATCTCCGCGCGCAGCCTGTCGAGGCCCTGGCCGGTCCTGGCCGAAACCTCTACGCACGGCCGGCTTCCGGCAAAGGATGCCTTCTCCTCCTGCGACCATGCCGGCGCCAGATCCGTCTTGTTGACGACGACAATGAAAGGGAGCTCTTCCAGGCGCTCGCGCAGCCGGTCGTCGCCCCGGGAGCGTGGGCGCGAGCCGTCGACCACCAGAAGCGCCACATCGGCGTCCGCCATGGCGCGCAGGCTGCGGTCGACCCCGAGCCTTTCGATGCCCTCGGCGACCTCGTTCACGCCGGCGGTGTCGACCAAGCGCACGGGTATCCCGCCCATGCTGATGAATTCGGAGACCAGGTCGCGCGTCGTGCCCGGGATATCCGTGACGATCGACCGCTCCTCTTCGAGCAGGGCATTGAACAGGCTGCTCTTCCCTACATTGGGCAAACCCACGATCGCCATGCCGAAGCCGTCGCGCACCAGACGCCCCTGCCGGTAGCTCCCTATCCAGCGCCGCAGGCCTTCGCGCACTTCCGAGAGGCGCGCGGCCAGCGCCGCGCTGGAACCCGCCTCGATCCCTTCCTCGGCGAATTCCAAGGCCGTTTCCATGCGGGCCACGATCTCGACGAGCGCGTCCTTCAGCGGCGACAGCCTGTGCGAAAGCTCGCCCGCGCGCTGCCTTGAAGCGACGCGAGCCTGATATAGTGTCGTAGCTTCGATGAAATCGCGCACCGCCTCCGCCTGAACCAGGTCCATTCTGCCGCGCAGGAAGGCCCTCAGGGTGAACTCCCCGGGTTCCGCCGGGCGCGCGCCGTGGGAACAGAGCCAGTCGAGCAGATGCGCGACGACGACCGGGCTGCCGTGCAACGATATCTCGACAACATCCTCGCCCGTATAGGAACCTGGCCCCGGAAACCATGTCACGATCGCCTGGTCGATCTCCCTGCCCCCTTCATCTTCGAGCAGGCTGCCGAACAGCGCCCTGCGCTCCGCAGGCGCTTCCATGCTCCCCGCATGGGAAACGAAGATCCGCCGGACGAGATCCAGGCTGCCGGGCCCGCTCAGGCGCACCACGGCGATTCCGGCCCTCCCGCGGGCCGTCGAGAGCGCGCAGATGGTGTCGGTGAGGCAAGTGGGCATTTCTCAGATAAATTATTGATATATCGCTACTTGCGGCACTTTCAAGCCGGGTAAATCGTCACGCTGCGCTGCTCCCCCGCGCCGTTGCTCTCGGTTCGAACCCCTTTTACCGATGCCAGGGCCAGGTGAACGATCCTGCGCTCGCGGGGCGTCATCGGCTGCAGCACCAGGGGGCGCCGCTGGGCGATGACCTTTTCGGAGGCCATCCGGGCCAGGAGGGTGAGTTCGGCTTCGCGGTATTTGCGGTAGTTTTCCGAATCGAGCATGATGGCGGGCAGCGCCTTGTCGCCCCCCGCGCGGAAGACCCGGTTGACCAGGTACTCGAGGCTGTTGAGCAGGGCGGCGGAGCCCGAAAGCAGCATGGCCCGATCCGGTCCCTTCAGATTCACCACGATGGTTTCAGCCGACTCGGAAACCTCGACCTCGAGCTGCATCCTCATGCGGGCGATCAGATCGCGCAGGAAACTCCGGATCCGATCGCTGCCGGGCTGCGCCGCGCGGCTGCTATTTGCGGGATCGGGAACGCTGTCGCCTGTCACCGATGAACCTCTCGGCCACCTTCTGCATGGCGATGGTAAAGATGTTACTGCACAGGAAATACAGGTTCAAGCCGCTGGATACGTTCAGGAACATCACGGTGAGGATCACCGGCATGAACATGAAGATTTTTGCCTGCACCGGGTCGCTCCCCGGAGCCATGGGCGCCAGCTTCTGCTGAACGAGCATGGTAACGCCCATGACGATCGGCAGGACATAGTAGGGATCCTTGGCCGAAAGGTCCTGGATCCACCCGACAAAGGGCGCATGGCGCAGCTCGATGGACGAGGCCAGGAGGCTGTAAAAGGCGAACAGCAGCGGCATCTGCAGCAGCAGCGGCAGGCACCCGCCGAGCGGATTCACCCCGTGCTGCTTGTAGATCGCCATGATCTCCTGGTTCATCTGCGCCCGCCGCGGGTCGGTCCTCTTGAAACGCGCGTATTTCTCCTGGATTTCCTTGATCTTGGGCTGCACCGCCTGCATCTTCTTCATCGACACCACCTGCTTGAGGCGGAACGGGAAGAGCGCCAGCGTCAGGACGAGCGTGAGTGCGATGATGGCCCAGCCGTAATTGTGGACGTAGCCCTCGATCCATATGAGCGCCGCCAGAAGCGGGCGCACCAGGATCGAAAACATCCCGTAATCGATGACCTCCGAAAGGTCGGCGCCGGGAACCGCTTCGAGCGCGGACTGCAGTTTCGGGCCGACATAGAACAGATAGTCCGAATCGCCGCTTTGGGGCAATGTCACGCGCACCAGGTTGCGGTCGACCTTGCGGCCCTCGAGCCCGATGCTCGTGACCGGGATCTTCTGTATCTCGAAGGCATAGAGCGGCTGGCGCGGCATGGCGATGACGGCGAAGTAGAGCATGTCGAGCCCCACCCAGCGGATGCTTCCATCGATCTGCCTGATCTCGTTCGGATCCTTGGGGGGCGTGTCGCGGCGCACCTTTCCGGCCTGGTTCGAAACGGCGGTCAGCTGCATCGCCGGATTGAGGAAATGCTCCGTCTCCGGCCCGATATCCTGGCCTACGACCAGGCGCCCCGCGAGCGCCTTGCCGTCCTTTTCGCAGCCCACGGAAAGCTCGACCAGGTAGTTGTCGCCATCGAAGCGGTACCGTTTGAGCACGGTCAGGCCGCCGCGGCGCAGCCGCATGACGACGGTCGTCGGAGCCTCGATCTCCTGCGGCTGCCCTTCCGCCCCTTCGATCTCCACCTCGTAGGGCAGGGTATTGGCCGTTTCGGTCAGCTCGGGGCTGGCGAAGGAAAGCGAGCCGAACAGGGACCAGCGTTCCTCGGGCCGCCGCGCCGGGATCATCTCGAAAGGCGCCCCCTTGGCCGATTTGTATTCCTTCAGCACCCAGCTGGTCAGAAGCGCTCCGCGGTTGTCGAGAACCGCCCGGTAGAGCCGGCCTTCGACGGTCAGATTCACTGGTGCCGCCACGGTATCTTCTCCCGCGGGGACGGTCGCGGCGGGTGCCGCAGCCTCGGGCGCGGCCTCGGGCCGCGCGGGCGGCGTGCCGGGCGCGGCCGGCCCGGGCGCAGGCGGCGCGATGCGCGCCAGCCGCTTCTGCTCGTAGTACTGGAAGAGCATGAGCACTGCGATCGATATGGCGATTGCTGCCAGGACTCTTTTCTCCATGATTCAGCTCGTCGGCGGCTTCAGGGGACGGGATCGGGACCGCCGCTGCAGAACGGGTGGCAGCGCAACAGCCGCTTCAATCCCAGCCACATCCCCGCGCCCATCCCTTTCTTTTCGATCGCCTCGTACATGTAGGCCGAGCAGGAGGGCTCGAAGCGGCAGCAGGGCGGCAGGCACGGGGAGATCCATTGCTTGTAGAAGCGCAGAATTCCCAGGACGATCCCCTTCATTGCTGCCGGTTTGCGCGCCTTCGGCGGCCGCGCTGCATCCTTCTCATCGGCACCTCCGCAGGACCAGGGAAAGAAATTCCTCGCGCAACCGCTCGTAGCCCGCGCCGGCGCATGCCGGACGCGCGCTCACGACGAAGTCGAAATGGTGAGGAATCCCGGCGCAGGTCCTGCGGAAGATCTCGCGGAACAGGCGCTTGATGCGGTTGCGCACCACCGCTTTTCCCACCTTGCGCGAGACCGTGATGCCCAGCCGGTGATGGCCGAGGTCGTTCGCGCGCAGGTACAGGACGAAATGCTGCGCCTGAAGCCTCTCGCTCTCCCTGTAAATGGCGCTGTAATCGGAGCTCCTCACGATGCGATAGCGCCGGGGAAACCCTTGCTTAGCCACTCACGGTCAGCCTCTTGCGGCCCTTGGCGCGCCGCCTCTTGAGAACCAGGCGGCCGGCCTTGGTCGCCATGCGCGCCCGGAAGCCGTGGGTCTTCCTTCTCCTGCTGTTGTTGGGCTGGAAGGTTCTTTTCATGGTACCAATCTCTCCGGCGCAAGTATCGGCAAAATATCTATCTTAGAAATTGCCCGAGCGCAATGCAAGGATCATTTGAGCGCGCTGCGATGCAGTCACCGGCAGGCATCGGAGCCGTCATCCCTGAGGCTCCGCTGCCGGAAAAGCCATGACCGGCATCCCGAAGCGGTGGAACCCGAAAGCCCGCAGGCGCGAGCCCCCGGTGTCGGCAGAAGCGGACCGAACCTCCGAACGGGCGGCCCGATCCGCAGCGCCCTTTCAGGGCTCATCGTGCAGCGACCCGCTTTCCCGGGGCTTGCGCCCCGGGTTTTCCTGGATCGCCCCTGCGGGGCCTGCCGGTGTCGGCGTTGCCGTGCAGGGGGGCTCGCCGAAAACGCGCGCAAATATGGCGTCGACGTTTCTGAGCTGCGCCTGCGTATCGAGCGCCGCGTGGATCTCCTCCGCCGTCATCGTTCGCCGGATGTCGTCGTCCGCGAGAACCGCCTGCAGGAAATCGACCTCCTCGTCCCACACGCGCATGGCCGCGCGCTGCACCCAGCGGTAGGCCTCCTCGCGCGCGACCCCCCGGCGCGCCAGCTCGAGCAGCAGGCGCCCGGAGCCGCCCAGGCCGCGCGTCAGTTCCATGTTCCGCAGCATGCGCTGCGGGTAGACCACGAGCCCGCGCACGATGCGGGTCATCGAGCGCAGCATGTAGCAGAGCACGGCGGTGGCGTCGGGCAGGATGACGCGCTCGGCCGAGGAGTGGGAGATGTCGCGCTCGTGCCAGAGCGCCACGTTCTCGAGGGCGGTGACGGCGTAGCCGCGCAGCAGGCGGGCGAGCCCGCAGATCTGCTCGCATTTCACCGGATTGCGCTTGTGCGGCATCGCGGAAGAACCCTTCTGTCCCGGAGCGAAGGGCTCCTCGACCTCGCGCACCTCGGTGCGCTGCAAGTGGCGGATTTCCGTGGCGAACTTCTCGAGCGAGGCTCCGGTGACGGCGAGCGCCGTCAGGTATTCGGCGTGACGGTCGCGCTGCAGCGTCTGGGTGGAGGCGGCGGCGGGTGCGAGTCCGAGGCGGGCGCACACTTCGGCCTCGATCTCCGGGTCCAGGTGGGCGAAGGTGCCGACCGCCCCCGAGATCTTCCCCACGCGCATGGTCTCGGCCGCGCGCCGCAGCCGCTCGCGGTTGCGCTTCATCTCCTCGTACCACACGGCGAGCTTGAGCCCGAATGTGGTCACCTCGGCGTGCACGCCGTGCGTGCGCCCCATCATCACGGTGCGCCGGTGCTCGTGCGCGCGCGCCGCGACCGCCTCCATGAACTCCTTGAGCGCCTCCAGGATCCGTTCGTTGGCCGCGCGCAGCTGCAGGGCCTGGGCCGTGTCGACGACGTCCGTGGAGGTCAGTCCCCAGTGGAAGTAGCGCGCCTCGGGGCCGGCGAATTCGGCCACGCTCGTGGTGAAGGCCACCAGATCGTGGTGGGTGACCTTCTCGATCTCGCGGATCCGCTCCACCGAGAAAGCCGCCTTGCGCTCGAGGTTCGCGAATGCCTCGGCCGGAATCCATCCCTTTTCGGCGAGCACCCGGCTGACCTCGAGCTCGACGCGCAGCCAGGTGCGGAACTTGTTCTCCTCGGACCAGATCTCCTGGAGATCCGGCGGAAAGTAACGATCGATCATGGCCCGCTTTCCCTTCCAGCGCCGTTCGGGGCGCGAAAAACCGCGGCGCGGCGCGTTTTCTTCAGAACCGGTACAGGGCGCTGATGCGGTCCGGATGCGCGATGTCGACCCGGGTCTGCACGCTGCGCAGCGGCGACCTTTCCTCCAGGGCCCTGCGGGCCGACCGAAGCGCCAGTTCCGGCAGGTTGTTGTGGCGGCTCAGATGGGCCAGGACCACGCAGGCGGCGGCGCCGTCGAAGCGGTGCGCGAGATAGTCGGCGACGGCGTCGTTGGACAGGTGCCCCAGGCGGCTCATCACGCGCTGCTTCAATGCCCACGGGTAGGGCCCCACGCGCAGCATGCCGAGGTCGTGGTTCGACTCGAGCAGGATGCCGTCGCATCCCTTCATGCGCTCTGCGGCCAGGTTGGATATGGTGCCGAGGTCCATGACCACGGCCACCTTGACCCCGCCCTTTTCGATGGTGAAGGCCACGGGATCGGCGGCGTCGTGGGGCACGGCGAACGGGGTGAAAAGCAGGCCGTAGACCTCGAACGGCTTCCCCGGATCGATGATTTCCAGCCGCGCGCGCTCCAGGCGCAGTCCCGAAGCCGCGAGCGTCCGCTCGGCGATGAAAACCGGGATCTCCAGGTGCTTGACGAACGGGGCGAGCCCGCGGCAGTGGTCGCCGTGCTCGTGCGAGATCACGACGGCCGAGATCCGTTCCGGGCCCACGCCGCACTCGCGCAGGCGCCGCGCCGTCTCACGGCCGCTCAGGCCGACGTCGACCAGCACGTGGGTGTCGCCGGCGCTCACGAGCGTGGCATTGCCGGAACTGCTGCTGCCCAGGACCCGGAAGCTCAGCGTCATCGTGTCACACCCCGAGATCCAGAGATTCCAGCTCGCGCGGGTCGTGGTCGCCCAGCGCGGCGAGGTGGATGGAGCCCAGGCGGAAGATCTCGCCGGCCAGGCGGCGCAGCTGGGCCGCGCCGACGCTTTCCAGGCTGCGCAGGACCTCGCCCAGGCGGAAGATGCGCCCGAAATAGATGTAATGCTGCGCCAGGTGGCTCATGCGGCTGCTCGAGCTCTCGAGGCCGAGCAGTAGGGAGCCCTGCACGAACTGCTTGCCGCGCTCGAGCTCCTCGCCGGAAACCGGATGCCGGATCAGGCGGCGCAGTTCCTTCATCACGAGCTCGACCACGCGCGCCGCGGCCCCCGGAGCGGCCGCCGCCGACACCGCCAGCGTGCCGGCGTCGCGGTAGAGGTTCACGGTGGATTCGATGGAATAGACCAGGCCGCGCTTTTCGCGGATATTCTGGAAAAGGCGCGAGCTGATGCCGCCGCCCAGGATGGTGCACAGCAGATGGGCGCAGTAACGGTCTTCGGAAAGCAGCGGCGGGCAGGGGACGCCCAGGCACAGGTGAACCTGTTCCAGATTGTTCTTCCTGCGCAGCCGCCGGCCGGGGCGCACGGCAGGCGGAGGGCCGAAGTCGGCGGGCGCGCCCGGCGCGAGCGGCCCGAAATGGCGTGCCGCCAGGTCGCGCACCTCCCGGTGCCGGATGTTGCCGGCCACGGCGAGCACCATGTTGCGCGCCGTGTAGTGGCGCCGGAAGAACTCGAGAATGTCGCGCCGCCTGATCCCGGCCACGGAGGCCTTGCTGCCCGACACCGGCCTCCCCAGAGGGTGGCCCGGCCAGAAGCTCTCCAGATAGAGGTCGTGGACGAGATCCTGGGGCGAGTCCTCGATGGTATTGATCTCTTCGACGATGACGTTGCGCTCGCGCTCGATCTCGGCCGGCGGAAAGGTCGGGTGCAGGACGATGTCGGCGAGGATCTCGAACGCGTGCGCGAGATGGCGGTCGATGACGCGCGCGTACAGGCCGACGTACTCCTTGTCGGTGAAGGCGTCGAGCTGTCCGCCCACGGAGTCGATGGCGCGTGCGATGTCGCGCGCGGAGCGCCGCGTCGTTCCCTTGAAGAGCAGGTGCTCGATGAAATGGGAAACGCCGTGCAGGTGGGGCGGTTCGAAGCGCGAGCCGCCGATCACCCAGATGCCGAGCGAGACCGAGCGCAGCTGCGGCATGGCCTCGCTGAGGACGGTGAGACCGTTTTCCAGCCGGCAAAGCTGAACGTCGGCTCCGGGCTCCGGGTTTCGTCGCATGGGCGGACGCGCCGTCGGAACAATGGGGCCTGCATCGAATGAATCGCGCTTGCGCTCGTCCCGCAGGCGCTTCGCATTGTAAGGCATTCGCCGGCGCATGAAAAGGCCCCGGGCTCATGGCGGCGCCGGATGCATGCCGCAGGCCGAACTCCCGTTGCGCCCGCCTGCTCTGCTGCGCGCGCCCCGCGGCCCGTCGCCCTCTCTGTCCGTCGCGCATCGATCCCCTCGCTCCCCCGCCGCGTATTTTGCCTGCGCGGCGCCCGACAGCTGACGGCCGGCGGCACGCGTGGTATCGTTTCCCTGCGATGGCGCCGGTGAACCTGGTCGGAAAGACGGTCGCTGAAATCGCGGAACTGCTGGCGCCTTTCGCCCAGCCCGCGTTCCGCGCGCGCCAGATCTATGCCGGCATCTACCGCCGGCGTCTCCGGGACTGGGACGGTTTCACCGACATCCCCCGCGGGTTGCGCGGCCGGCTGGGCGAGAGCTTCGCGCTCGGCTACCCGCGCCCGCGGGCGGTCTTCGTCTCGCGCGACGGGACGCGCCGCTACCTGCTCGAGGTCGGGCGCGGAGACAGGATCGAGGCCGTATTCATCCCCGAGCCCGCGCGCGACACGATCTGCGTCTCCACCCAGGTCGGCTGCGCCGTGGGTTGCCTCTTCTGCGTCAGCGGCCGGGTGCCGCTGCGCCGCAACCTGAGCGCCGGCGAGATCGCGGGCCAGGTGCTGGCCCTGCAGTCCGAGCACGGGTGCGTGCGCAGGCGCCTCAACGTGGTGATCATGGGCATGGGGGAGCCCCTGCACAACTACGACAACGTCGTGCGGGCGCTGCGGCTCATGACCGATCCCGAGGGCATGGCAATCCCGCCGCGCCGCATCACGCTCTCCACCGTGGGAGTGGTGCCGCAACTGGAGCGCCTGGCGCGCGAGGCGGTGGTCCCCAACCTCGCGATCTCGCTCAACGCCACCACCGACGAGGTGCGCGACCGCCTCATGCCCATCAACCGCCGGTGGAACATCGCCGCGCTCCTCGAGGCCTGCCGCAGGCTCCCGCTCGAGCCGCGCCGCCGCATCACCTTCGAATATGTGCTCGTTGCCGGCGTCAACGACAGCCCCGAGGACGCGCGCCGGCTCGTGCGCCTGCTCGCCGGCCTGCGCAAGAAGGTCAATCTGATCCCGCTCAACGCCGACCCGCTCTTGCCCTTCGCGCCCCCGAGCGCCAAGCGCGTGCTCGAGTTCCAGAGCATCCTTGCCGCAGGGCGCGTCACCGTCCGCGTACGCAAGCCCAGGGGCAAGGACATCGCCGCGGCATGCGGAATGCTGGCCGCGCGCGAATAATAGGGACGCTCCCCTGTTTCGCGCGCCCGGCCGTTGCGTATGACCGCGCGCCGTCCAAAAAGCGGTTGGTAAAATGGTGAGCGTCCCTATTTCAGGGCGATGGCGGCCATCATGCGGCCGGCGCGCGCGCCCTCGGCCCGATAGGAAAAGAACAGGTCGCTGCGGCAGCGCGTGCAGGCGCGCATCATGAAAACGCGCTCGGGCGCGACGCCCGATCGGCGCAGTTGCGCGTCCAGCGCCGCGGGCAGATCCAGCATGTATTTCCCGCCCCGCTCCGGGTGCGGCCGCACGGGCGCGCGGGCGCCCCAGGCGTCCGCGAACGCCCGCGCCACTTCCGGCCCCACCTCCATGCAGCACGGGCCGATGCCGGGGCCCACGGCCACCAGGAGGTCTCCGGGATCGCAGCCCCAGACCTGCAGAGCGCGCATCGTCTTGGTGACGATGCCCGCCAGCACGCCGCGCCATCCTGCATGGAGCGCGGCGATCGTCCGCGTCGCCGGGTCGGCCACGAGCAGCGGGTAGCAGTCGGCGACCTGCACCGCCAGCGCGATCCCCGCGCGCCGCGTCGCGAGCGCGTCGCCCTCCGGCCCGGGATTCCATCCGCCGGCGCAATCTTCTATGATATGCAGGCGATCCGAGTGAACCTGCCTCAAGGTCGCCAGGCGGGCCGAGGACAGGCCGAGCGCGCACAGAAAGCGGCGCCGGTTCTCCTCGACGCGCCCGAACGCATCCGCGGACGTGCGGCCGAGATTGAAGGGCGCGCCGGCCGGCGGACCGACGGTCCCTGCGCGCAGGGAGAAGCCGTGCCGCACGAACGGAAGTTCTTCGAAAGCCCGGCAGCGGTAGTGCGGGACCCCGCCGGCGGCGCAACGCACGAATCCGGGTGTTTCCATGGCCGGAAATAGTCGCGCCGCCGGCAGGTGCGTGTCAATCGCGGAGCGGAGAATGATCGCGGGCATCGGCATCGATATCGTGGACCTCGAGCGCATGCGCCGGGCGCTCGCAAGACACGGCGAGCGCTTCCTCCGCCGGGTTTTCACCGCGGGCGAGCTCGAGTTCTGCCGCCGGCGCCACGACCCGGTTCCCTGCTATGCCGCGCGCTTCGCCGCCAAGGAAGCGCTCTTCAAGGCGCTGGCGACCGGCTGGGCCGCGGGCATCCGCTGGCACGACGTGGAGGTGCGGCGTGCCGAAGGCAGGGCGCCCGAGCTTGCGATCTCGGGTCGGGCGGGCGAGATCGCGGGCGAGCTGGGCGTACGGCGCGCCCTGATCAGCCTGTCGCACTCCGAGGACTCGGCCGTGGCGCTGGTGGTCCTGGAAAAATAGCGCGCCGCCAAGGACGCCCGCGGCGCAGTTCGAAGAGTTATCGGAATCCTGGCACCCTTGTCCGTGCTATCCTTTCTTTGCCCGGCGGAAAGGCCGTCTCTGCCCGAGGCAGCGGCAAACATAGAGGCCTGACGCCATTCAGGAGGACGGAATGAGAAAGCATACCCGCACCCTGTTCGTCTTTGCCATTCTGGCGCTCTGCGCCGGCTCAGGATGCGCGAGCAAGGAACCGGCACCGCAGCCGGCAGCGGCAGTCGATCCGGCGGCATTGGAGTTGTTCGGAATCCTGCCGGAAGTCATGGAGTCGAATACAAACCCGGTGACCGAGGAAAAGGTCGCCCTGGGGCGCATGCTCTACTACGAAAAGCGCCTGTCGAAGAGCCAGCAGATCTCCTGCAATTCCTGCCACATGCTGGACAACTACGGGGTGGACGGGCAGCCGACGTCCGACGGCCACATGGGGAAACTGGGCGACCGCAACTCGCCGACCGTTTACAACGCCGCCGGGCACTTCGTTCAATTCTGGGACGGCAGGGCCGAGGACGTCGAGGAACAGGCCAAGGGGCCGGTCACGAACCCCGTCGAGATGGCAATGCCGGCCGAAACGGTCGTCGTCGCGGTGCTCAAGTCGATGCCGGAATACGTGGACGCCTTCAAGAAAGCCTTTCCCGAAGAGAGCGATCCGGTAACTTTCGACAACATGGCGAAAGCCATCGGCGCCTTCGAGCGCAAGCTGGTGACGCCGTCGCGCTGGGACAGATTCCTTCAGGGCGATCAGGCGGCCCTGACGGACGAGGAGAAGGCGGGCTTCAACGAATACATCAGCGCCGGTTGCGAGACCTGCCACGCCGGGACGTATGTCGGCGGGAACCTATTCCAGAAGCTCGGTTTGGTCAAGCCCTGGCCGGACACATCGGACACCGGGCGGGAGAAAGTGACAAAGAGCGGGGCCGACCGCATGGTCTTCAAGGTGCCCTCCCTGCGCAACGTCGAAAAGACGGCGCCCTACTACCATAACGGGAAGGTGGCGACGCTCGAGGAGGCCGTCTCGACCATGGCCGAGTATCAGCTGGGCAGAGTCCTGACCAATAAACAGGTCAGGGCGATCGTCGCCTGGCTCCGATCCTTGACCGGGGAGATTCCGGCCGCTTACATCCAGGAACCGCAATTGCCGAAATCCACGGCCAGAACCCCGAAGCCGGATGTGTCCGATTGAAAAATGCGAATGCCGTCCAAGCCAGCGCCTATCCGCGAACGCCTATAACCACGTTCGCGCCCGGAGGCGGAGTGTCGCCGGTGGGGCCGCCCACCGCGGCCCAGATCGACCCGATCCACCGACGCGCGTCACCTCCGTAAGCGAGGCCGTGCCTCGCCCACCACGACCGCCCCGTGGGGCGCAATCGAAGATAGCTCGAGGGCCCCAGCTTGACCTGGGTGCCTCTGACGTCGATGGTCGCCTGTGAGGTGTTGGTGGTCGCGATCAGGAGGTCCACAGTATCCGTAAAAGTCATGCCGAGCTGCGCCGGCTGCATGTAACCGCGCGCGCGGTCTTCGATCAATACGTCCCCCACTACGCTCATGATCCGAATCATCGGTCGGCCTCCTCGCCGTTGTTTGTTCTTTTGATAGTAGCCTGCGGGTGCCTTGCGGAAGCAGGGTAGCATGCGCGGTCACGGGAATCTCCCAAAATCTCTCCGCGGGAGTCGTTTTGCCGCCGGAGCCTCGGGCACGCGACATACGGCATCGGTGAAAATGCTTGCCGCAAGACGGCTTGTCATTCCCGCGCGTCGCTGCAAAGGAGGGCGGTGGTCGATTCCGGGAAAGCTTCCACGACGCGCACGCTCACGAGCCGGTTCGACGGCAGCCGCACACCCGGCAGGCGCGCGCGGATGTAGTTGTCGGTGAGCACTTCCGCGGATCCCTCGCTCCCGTGCCCCGCCAGAGTGATTGCAGGCAGCGTCCGGCCGATCATGCGCCTGCGGAACGCCAGGTTCTTTTCCCGCGAGAGTTGCCGCAGGATCGCCACCCGCTCCTGGACCGCAGCGGCGGGAACCGGCGCGCCCATGCCCGCTGCTTCGGTTCCCGGCCTGGCGGAAAAGGGAAACACATGAAGGTAGGACAGCGGCAGTTCCGCGACCAGCGCGCAGGTGGCCTCGAAATCCTCGAGCGTCTCGCCGGGGAAACCGACCATGACATCGGTGCCCAGCCCCGCTTCGGGGATGGCCTCTGCGATACGGCACAGCAGTTCCCTGAAGTCCGCCGCGCCGTAAGGGCGGCGCATGTGCCGCAGTATGCGGTCGCTGCCGCTCTGCAGGGCTATGTGGAAGTGGCGCGCGACCGCCGGATTGCCGGCAGCCAGGCGCACAAGGGCCCGATCGAAGTGCATGGGCTCGATGCTGCTCAAGCGGATGCGGCCGAGTCCGGGGAGCGCGAGGATCCGCTCGAGAAGATCCGGGAGCGTGACCGGCTCATCCAGGCCGCGCCCGTAACGCCCGAGGTTGATTCCGGCAAGCACGATCTCCCGGTAGCCGCGTTCGACGAGATCGCCGAGCAGGCGAATGACCTCGCCGGGACGCGCGCTGCGCTCAGGGCCGCGCACCTGGGGCACGATGCAGTACGAGCAGCGGCCGTCGCAACCGTCCTGGATCTTGACGCAGGGGCGCGTCCGGCCGGCTCCCGCCCCCGGGCCGGCAGGCGCAAAATCGCGGGCTTCCGAAAGCGCGCTGCAGTAGACGGCAGGGCCGCCGGCTTCGGCCGCTTCGGCTATCAGATCCGCCAGGCGCTCCTTGTCGGCGTTGCCCGCCACGATGTCGACGCCGGGAAGAGCCGCGAGCGCCCGCGGGTCCCTCTGTGCGTAACAGCCGGTGACGGCGATGCGGGCGGCGGGATTCTCGCGCCGGAAGCGGCGCACCGCCTGGCGTGCCTGCTGATCCGCCCGGTGCGTGACCGTGCAGGTGTTGACCACGATCCACTCGGCGTCCCGGTGACTCCGGGTCTCCACCATCGAGCGGCGCTCCAGAGCGGCGCCCAACGCGGCGCTGTCGGCCTGATTGCAGCGGCAGCCAAAAGTACACACAAAAAATAGGGACGCTCCCCACTGCTGTCCCATTGAGGATCTAATGAAATCATAGAATCTGTTGGAAACCAAGGACTTATCGCCCAATATTGCCGTAATCGATTTCAATC
>CAZHQK010000054.1:0-23098 GCA_964534795.1 uncultured Acidobacteriota bacterium | reverse complement strand
CGATGCCCTGGCCTTCGCGGGCGATCCAGTGGGCGGAGATTTCGAGGGCGAGGCGCTCGCCGTTTTTGGTGAGGATGTCGAGCTCGTAGGTTCCGGGGGCGGCGGTTTCGCGGCTGAGGATGGACTCGACGGCGGCGCGCTGTTCGGGGACGACGAGGTCGGCGAGCTTCATTTGCAGGAGTTCTTGGCGGGCGTAGCCGGTCAGGCGCTCGGCGGCGCGGTTGACGGAAGTCAGCCGGCCTTGGCGGTCCATGGTGTAGACCATGTCGTTCGCGTTCTCGAACAGCTCGCGGTAGCGCGCTTCCATGGCGGCCTGCTCTTCGAAAGCCCTTTTCCGGCCCGTTACATCGCGGACGAACCCGATGATCCCGGCCGGATCTCCCTTGTCGTCGCGCCACGGCAGGAATTGGGCCTCGTAATATGCGGGCTCGTCGCCGGCACGCAGGATCTGACCGGCGAGCGCCACGGTCTCGCCGCGCAGGGCCTGCAGCAGGTGCTCTTCGGCGCCCGCGCCCAGCGAGCGCGCCAGCACATCGAAGACGTGCCGGCCGAGGGCTTCCGCCGAAGGCAGGCTGAAGAGGCGCTCCATCTCCGCGTTCCAGACCGTCACGATACCCTCCCGGTCGAGAGCGAAGACGCCGTCCGGGCTGCGCTGCACGATCTCTTTGAGAAGCCGCTCGCCGTCGTGCGATTCCGCAGGCCGGGGGGGCGGAACGGCAGCCGGGCCGGTATCACCGGGGCGGTCCGGGGCGCTTGCCGCCGCGAAGGAAGGACGCGATTCGGCGCCGCCGGAAGCGGAAGCGCCGGCGGGCATGGCGTCGCGCAGTTCGGCCGCCAGACGCTGGAGCACGTTCAGCTCCTGCGCAAGGCGGGCCATGCGGTTCAGCTCGAGGTCCATCGGGATGCCCAACGCCCGGCAACGGGCGGACTGCACGCCCTATCTTAACACCTCTGCCTCGGAAACCGGCACTGCGATTCACATACCGGCAGCCAGGGGTGAGCCGAGAGCAAAGGCATGGTCCGCCGCGCCGCGGCGGACTCGCTTGCGCGCCGGACCTACCGGTCGGCCCCGGAGGGGCCCTGAGCGGGTAGCCGGGGGTGAGCCGAAGGCGAACCCCCGGAAAGGGGCGTATCAACAAGCCGAGCCCCGGAGGGCCGAAAGACCGGGGTATCTGATATCTTCTTCTGCCGGCCCTTCGGGGCTTGTCGCATGCCGGTCCCTTTTCTCCAGGTTCGCTTCCGCTCACCTGGAGCTACCAGCTTCCGTCCCTCCGGGACGGATGAGGCGCGGCGGAACTACTTGCGTGCCGGACCCCTGCCGGTATCTGAATCGCGGATCTTAACACGGGCCCGACTGCCAAAGCGCGACAAACATGGTATACTTCGCGATTGTCGCAAGCGACACATCCGGCCTCGAGGGAGCGGCTGCGCAATACGGCCCGTCCCGGAGGCCGCTCGGGTGGGGAAGTCGAAAGGGAGGTTGGAAATGCGGCGTGCCAATGTGAAGTTCGTGCTGGGCGGTGCCATCGTGGTCGCCGCGCTCGCCTGGCTGGGCTTCGTCGGCTTTCAGGAAAGCAAGTCCTATTACATCACCGTCGACGAGTATTTCGCGATGCAGGAAGACCTGCGGGGCCGGACCTTCAAGGTCGCCGGGGACGTCATCGAGGGATCCATCGATCGCAGCGGTTCCGCCCTCGAGTTTTCCATCGGGCAGCCGGGCAGAAGCCTCCGGGTGAGGTATGTCGGCCGCCACACGATCCCGGACACTTTCCGTGACGGATCCAAGGCGGTGGTCGAAGGGAAGATGACCGCCGACGGGGTCTTCCAGGCCAGCCATATCGAAGCCAAGTGCGCCTCCAAATACGAAGCCGAATACGCCAGGAGAAGCACATAGATCCTGGGGCATTGCCGCCTGCCGGCTCGGGTGTTTCGGGGCGAGGGTGAGCCATGAGCGACTTCGGGGAGTTCTGTCTGCTGCTGGCGCTATGCCTGTCGGTATACGCGCTCATCGCGGCGCCGGCGGGCGCGCTGCGCAGGGAGCATCGCATCGTGCGCAGCGCGGAGCGGGCCGCTCTGGCGGCGTCGGCCTGCATTGCGCTGGCGACCGTCGCCATGCTCTACCTTCTGGCGGCCGACGACTTCTCGGTCTCCCATGTCGCCAATGCGTCCAGCCGCGACCTGCCGCTCCATTACAAGCTTGCGGCCCTGTGGGGCGCCCATGACGGCTCCATGCTCCTCTGGGTTTTCGTCACGTCGGTTTTCAGCAGCATCGTGATCCTGCAGAACCGCTTCCGCCACCGCGACATGATGCCGCATGTCGTGGCCGTCCTCATGCTCAACCTTTCCTTCTTCCTGGCTCTCAATCTCTTCCTCTCGAACCCATTCCAGCAGCTGGTGGAGGTGGCCGCCGACGGCAGCCTGCAGAAGTTCGTTCCGGCCGACGGGCGCGGCCTCAATCCCCTGCTTCAGTACTGGGCCATGGTGATCCACCCGCCGGTTCTATATTTCGGGTTCATCGGCTTCGTCGTGCCGTTTGCCTTCGCCATGGCGGCGCTCATCACGCGCCAGCCGGGCGAGGCCTGGATCCGCACGACGCGCCGCTGGAGCCTGGTTACCTGGCTCTTTCTGGGCGCCGGGCTGATCCTGGGAGCGAAGTGGGCCTATGTCGTTCTCGGCTGGGGCGGCTACTGGGCGTGGGACCCGGTGGAGAATTCCTCCCTCATGCCGTGGCTGATCGGCACCGCCTTCCTGCACTCGGTGATCGTGCAGGAGCGCCGGGGAATGATGAAGGTGTGGAACGTCTTCCTGGTCCTTCTCATGTATCTCCTGGGGGTTTTCGGGACCTTCCTCACGCGCAGCGGCATCGTCAATTCCGTCCATGCATTCGCCGACTCGCCGCTGGGCGGATTTTTCGTCGCCTACATGGCCGCCGTCGCATGCGCCGGCCTGTTCGTGATCCTGCGCCGGCTGCCCGAACTCAGGAGCGACCGGCCGCTCGACTCGTTTCTCTCGCGCGAGAGCGCTTTCCTGTTCAACAATCTGATCATGGTGGCGGCCTGCTTCTCCGTGCTGTGGGGAACGATGTTCCCGGTGCTGTCGGAATTCGTCCGCGGGACCAAGATCACCGTCGGCCCGCCTTATTTCAACCGGGTCAACATCCCGATCGGATTGTTGATGCTGCTTCTCATGGGGGTGGGGCCGCTGTTCGCCTGGCGCCGAACGTCGCCCTCGAGCCTGAAGAAGGCCTTCCTCTGGCCGGCGAGCGCCGCCGCCGCGGCGGCCGCCGTGGTGCTCGCAGCGGGCGTCCGCAATGCCTATGTGGCCGTCTGCTTCCCGCTGTGCGCCTTCGTCGCCGCAGGCATCCTCGAGGAGTTCTACAAAGGGGCGCGGGTCCGGTCGAGAATCCAGGGCGAGAACTTCGCCGTGGCGCTCGCGCGGCTGACGGTGAGGAACCGGCGGCGCTACGGGGGCTACATCGTCCATTTCGGCGTCGTGCTGATGTTTGTCGGGCTGGCGGGCAGCGCCTTCAACCTGGAGGAGAAGGCGCAGCTGCGGCGGGGCGAGGAGATGAAGATCGGGCGCTACACCCTCCGTCTGACCGATTACCGCGAAGCCGACAGGGCCAACTACCGCGCGGGCACCGTGACGCTCGTGGCTTTCAAGGAGGGCGGGCGGCTGGGCGAATTGCGCCCCGAGCGGCGCGCGTACCGGACCGGTGAGGGGCAGGTGACGACCGAGGTGGCGTTGCGCAGCAGCCCGCGGGAGGACCTGTACGTGGTTTTCGCCGGGGTTTCCGGCGACGGGGGCGCCTTCGAGATCCATGCCTTCGTCAATCCGCTCGTGTGGTGGTTGTGGTTCGGGGCGGGCGTTCTGGTTGTGGGCACGATACTGACGCTGCTGCCCGAGCGCCGGACGGCGGCCCTCCTGCCTTTGCCGGCGGAGGCGGCGCTCGTAAGGGAAGCCGCCCGGCTCAGATAGAGCAAACGGGGAATCGTCTATGCTGATCGCGGCGGGTGCCGTTCTCGTCATCCTGGCGGGCATCTATGTCCTTGCCCCGCTTTTCCGCGAGCCTGCGGGGAATCTCGACGTCGAGCTGCTGGCGGAGACCGAACTCGACCGCCTGCTGCAGCGCAAGGAGGTCGTCTACCGCAATCTCAAGGATCTCGAAATGGAGTACCGCATGGGCCGTCTGGCCGAGGCGGATTTCCGCCGCCTCGAGGCCGGATACAAGGCGGAAGGGGCCGCCATACTGGAAAAGCTCGACCGGCAGGGCGCGGGCGAGGACCTTGACGAGCGGATCGAGAGGGCCGTGGCCGCCAGGAAGGCGCGCATCTTCCCGGCTGCGGCATCGGGCGCGCAGGGCCCCGGGGCCTGCCCCGCCTGCGGATCCGAGGTGATCCCGGGAAAGAAGTTCTGCCCCGACTGCGGGCACAGGCTGTGACATGGCGAGCGAGACGATCGGACACACATTTCCCCCGGCCGTGCGCGCGCGGGCGGCGCTGATGACGGCGGCCCTGGTGCTCGTCGCGGCCGTGCCCGGCGCGGCGCAGAGCGGGATCGTGGAGGGGAGCCTGGTCAACCGCACCGACGCCCGCATGATTCCCGCCGGCGCCGATGTCGACGTGATCCAGCTGGCCGGCGGAATGCGCGTGCTGCAGTCGGTCAAGACCGACGCCGCCGGGCGGTTCCGGATTGCCGGGGTGCCCACCGATTCGCGGGTGATGGTTCAGGCGACCTACAGGTCGGTGCGCTATCATCAGATTGCGGATTTCGACGCTTCCGGGACGGCGCGCGTCGAGATCCCGGTGTACGAGACGACGGGCAGCATGAAGGGTGTCCGGGTGCGGGACGTGCGCATCGCCTTCCAGTACGACGGCGCCCGGCTGCGCTGCCTGGAATCCTATTCCCTGGAAAACGCGGCCGACCCGCCGCGCACGATAGTCCCGGAAGAGGGCAGCTTCCGTTTTTCCAAGGCGCCGGGCATCCTGGAAGTGCCGAGGATGAGCGTCATCGCGCCGGGAGCCACCTTTCCGCTCACGGAGGCGCCGTTGGAGAGCGCCGACGGGACGAGCTATTACAGCCTTTACCCTCTGCGGCCGGGAGTCACGACCTTCGAGATCGAGCAGGCGCTTCCCTATGCGAGCCGCTCCTACGCCTACGAGAAGAGGTTCTACCAGGACGTCGAAAAACTCGATATCGGCGTCATTCCCGCCGACATGGAGGTTTCCGGCGCCGGACTCGCGCGTGTGCAGACGGACCGCGAGCATAATTTTGCGATCTATTCGGCCGGGCCCATCCGGGCGAACGCTGTCGTGGTCTGGACGTTCTCGGGGGGCACGCCCGTGCCGGGCGCGCGCTCGGAATCGACCTCCGATCGGGGCCGCATCGTTCCCATGCCCGGCCGTGCGGGGCGCAACGCCATGGTCATCGGGCCGCTGCTGCTGTTGGGATTCATCCTGGCTCTCTGGCTCTCGATCGGGCGGGAAGGCGCGCCGGCGGCGGAGCGGGAGCGGCGTACCAGGGCGCTCGAGGAGCGGCGCGAGCAGCTGATCCATTACCTGGCGGTGCTCGACCACCGTTTCGAAAGCGGCGCCGTCGATGCGCGGGAATACTCGATGCTGCGCGAGCGCGGCAAGAACCAGTTGCGCCGCATCGCCGCGCTGCTCGGGAACCGACAGCCATGATCCAGGCGCAGGGACTGGCAAAGTACTACGGCAGGATCACGGCGCTGCGCGACATCCGGCTCGAGATCCCGTGCGGCCAGTTCGTGGCGCTGCTCGGCCGCAACGGAGCCGGCAAGACCACTCTCCTGAGGATTCTCGCGGGACTGACGCGCCCCTCGGCCGGCACGGTGGCGATCGCCGGGCTGGCGCCGCAGGCGGCGCGCGGGTCCGTGGGCTACTTGGCGCACAGCACCGCCCTTTACATGGACCTGACGGCGTGGGAAAACCTGCGCTTCTATGCGCGCCTGGCGGGCCTGGGGCGCGCCGGGGCCGACCTGGAGCGCGAGATCGAGCGCGTGGGGCTCGCAGGGCGCGCCCACGAGCCGGTGCGCCATTTCTCGCGCGGAATGCAGCAGCGGCTGGCGATCGCGCGCGCCTTCCTCCACGATCCCGGCATATGGCTGCTCGACGAGCCTTTCACCGGCCTGGATCAGGAGGGGGCGCAGTTCCTCAAGGGCTGCCTCGCGGGCGCGCACGCCGCGGGCAGGACCATCCTGATGGCGGTGCACGACATCGCGCTCGGCTACGAGCTGGCGCAGCGCTTCATCGTGATCGAAAAGGGCACGGTGGCGCTCGACGTCATGAAGACCTCCATGAGCCTGGAAGAGCTGGCGGGCTGCTTCCAGGCGGTCGCCCAAGGGCGCTGAAATGGCTGGAAAGATCTGGGCCGTCTTCCACAAGGATCTGCTCGTCGAGATGCGCACCAAGGACTCCCTGAACATCATGGTGTTTTTCGGGGTCGTGGTCCTGGTCGTTTTCAACTTCGCGCTCGCGGGAGCGCGCGAGTCCGTGCGCGCCGCCGTGCCGGGCGTCCTGTGGGTGTCGTTCGCGTTTTCAGGAACTTTGGGGCTGAACCGCATGTTCGCCTCGGAAAAGGAAAACGGCTGCCTGCAGGGCCTGCTCATGCTGCCCGTGGACCGCGGCGTCGTCTACCTGGGGAAGATGCTGGCGGCGTCGCTCTTCATGCTGGTCACCGAAGCGGTGCTCTTCGTTCTGGCGCTGGTCTTCTTCAACCTCCAGGTGTGGGAGGAGATTCCCTATCTGGCGCTCGTCTTCGTCGTCGGGACTCTGGGCTTCAGCGCCGTCGGGACGCTGCTGTCGGCCGTCGCCGCCAATACCAGGATGCGGGAGGTGCTCCTGCCGTTGATTCTCTTCCCCGTGATCCTGCCGATCCTGGTGCACGCGGTCGAAGCCACCGGCATCATCCTCAACTCGGGGGATTACGCGGCGCTCAAGCTTCCCTTGAGCGTGATGGGCGCGTTCACCGTGATCTTCGGCACGCTCTCCTATCTGCTGTTCGATTTCGTCCTGGAGGACTGACCAATGGACCGCAAAGGACAGCAACGGCTCGACACGGCGCTCTGGGTCCTGCTTTTCGCCGGGATGCTGCTGGCGCTCTATATGGCCCTGCTCGGGGCGCCGCGCGAGAAGACCATGGGGGACGTGCAACGCATCTTCTATTTTCATGTGCCCGCGGGGATCGCCGGCCTGAGCGCCTTCGCGATCAACTTCGCGGCTTCGTTGATGTACCTCCTCAAGAAGAACCGCCGCTGGGATCATCTGGCGCTCGCCGCCGCCGAGACCGGGATGGTCCTGATGGCGATCGTGCTGGTCACCGGCCCGATCTGGGCCAAGTATGCCTGGCTCGTCTGGTGGACCTGGTCGCCGCGGCTGACGTCTTCCCTGGTGCTGTGGCTGCTGTATGCCGCCTATCTGCTCACGCGCAACTATATCGCCGATCCGGAGCGGAAGGCTTTTGCGTCGGCGGTTTTCGGCATCGTGGCCTTTGTCGACGCACCCCTGGTGTGGTTTTCGATCCGCTGGTGGCGCGATCTGCATCCCTCCCCCATGCTGGAAACCGGCGGCCTGGCACCGGAGATGCGGCCGGCCTTGTGGGTCTGCATCGCGGCCTACATGCTGCTGCTGCTGTTTCTGGTGCGCCGCCGCTACTACCTGGAATGTGCGCGCCGGGACGTCGAGCTGCTCGCGCGCCGTGTCGGCTCATGATTGAAGGAGAACTTCCGCGATGGGACCGAACCCACTGACCTACCTTTTCGCGGCTTATGCCGCCATCTGGATCATCCTGGCCCTTTTTCTGTACTCCATCCACGCGCGCGAGAAGAAGCTCCGCGAAGAGATCGAAGGCCTGAAGCGCGCTCTCGAACGGTGAACGTCCCGGGCGGCGGCCGGTCAAGTCCCGGCCCCGGCGCACCGCTTTGCCGCAGCGCGCGGTACCGCGGGCGGGGCTTTCCATGTATAATCGCCCGGCCGCAATGCACGGATCGGCGGCGGGGCAAGGAGCGCATGCAATGAGAATCGGGCCGGAAGTTTACGTCGAGAGGCGGAACCGCATCCGCGAAGCCGTGGGCGACGGCGTCATCCTTTGGCTGGGGCACGCCCCGCAGCCGCGCAATTATCTGGCGAACACCTATCCGTTCCGCCAGAATTCCCATTTCCTCTATTACACCGGCCTTTCCCAGCCCGAGCTGGCGCTGCTTTCCTATCCGGAGCGCGATTTCGATGTCCTGTTTTCCAGGGTGCCCTCCATGAACGACATCGTTTGGACCGGGGGCGGAGACGACCGGGTGGAAATGGCGCGCCGCGCGGGAGTGGAAACCATCGAGAACATCGATCGCCTGGGCAGCTATCTGGACAAGGCACGCAGCGAGGGAAAGACCGTCCACTACCTCCCGCCCTACCAGGCTTCGTCGCAGCTGCGCATCGCCGAGCTGCTGGGGGTGCAGCCGGCCCAGGTCGCCGCCGGCGCCTCGCAACGGCTGATCGAGGAAGTGGTGCGCCAGCGCTCGATCAAGACGGAGGCGGAGGTCGCAGAGATCGAGGATGCTTTGGAGGTCACCGCCGAGATGTACCGAGCCGCCATGGCGGAGGCGCGGCCGGGCCTGCACGAGTACGACATTGCGGGCACGATCCAGGGCGTGGCACTGAGGAAGAACCGGCAGCTGGCGTTCCTTCCGATCGTGACCGTGCGCGGCGAGATATTGCACAATGAGTCCTACGAAAACCTGCTCGAAGACGGGAAGCTCCTGATCATCGACAGCGGTGCGGAATCGCCGAACTACTATGCTTCGGACATCACGCGCACCATTCCCGTCGGCGGGCGTCTCGAGGGCGCCCAGGCCGATATCTACCGAATCGTTCTGGAAACCCAGCTGGGGGCCATCGAGGCCGTGAAGCCCGGAGTGTCGTTCCGGGACGTGCACCTGCATGCCTGCCGCATCATGGCCGAGGGATTGCGCGCGCTCGGCCTGCTCAAGGGAGACCCGGCCGAAGCGGTCGAGGCCGGAGCCCATGCGCTCTTCTTCGTGCACGGTCTGGGGCACATGCTCGGGCTCGATGTCCATGACATGGAGGATCTGGGCGACATCGTCGGGTATCCGAAAGGCGAGAAGCGCAGCTCGCAGTTCGGACTCAATTTCCTGCGGCTGACGCGCGTGCTGGAGCCGGGGATGGTGGTCACCATCGAGCCGGGGATTTATTTCATTCCCGCCCTGATCGACCAGTGGAACAAGGAGCGCACCCTCAAGGACTTCATCGATTACGAGCGCGTCGCGCGCTTCCGCACGCTGGGAGGCATAAGGATCGAGGACGACGTGCTTGTGACCGCGAGCGGCTCCCGGGTCCTCGGCCCCCCCATCCCCAAATAATTTCGGTGACAGGCTACTCAACCCCGAAACTCCTCGGACCGAGTTTGGGGGTTGAGTAGCCTGTCACCGAAATTAAGGGAGGCCGACGGCGTCGCGCACCTGCTTCATGAGGGGCAGGGCGACTTCCCGGGCACGCGCCACGCCGCGCTGCAGGACTTCTTCCACATAGTCCGGCCGGGATTCGAGCTCTGCGCGCCGTTTGCGCGCCGGGCCGAACCGCTCCATGAAGCGTTCGAATATCGCGGCTTTGACCTCGCGGTAGCCCAAACCTCCGCGCCGGAAACGGTCGGCCCATTCGGCACTCTCCGCCGGCGTGCAAAACAGCTTGAGGATGGCATAGAGCGTGCTGCGGTCGGGATCCTTGGGTTCAGCCACGGTGGCGGAATCGGTCACGATCGACATGATCTGGCTGCGGACCTCGGCTTCGTCGGCGAAGATCTCGATCGTATTGTTGTATGACTTGGACATCTTGCGCCCGTCCCTGCCCGGGATCACGGCCACCTCTTCGGGGATGAAGGCTTCGGGAAGCGTGAGCACGTCTCCGTAAGAGCTGTTGAAGTACTGCGCTATGTCCCTGGTCACCTCGATGTGCTGCTTCTGATCCTGGCCCACGGGAACCAGGTCGGCGCGCACGATCAGGATGTCGGCCGCCTGAAGAACGGGGTAAGCGAAAAGCCCGTGGTCCGCCGGTATCCCCTGCTGAATCTTGTCTTTGTAGGCATGGCAGCGCTCGAGCAATCCCATGGGGGTGACCGTGCTCAGGATCCATTGCAGTTCGCAGACTTCGGGGAGATCGCTCTGCCTGTAGATGGCGCAGCGTTCAGGATCGAGTCCCAGCGCCAGGTAGTCGGCGGCCGTGCGCGCGGTCAGCTCGAGCAGGCGCGCCCGGTCGCGCATCGATGTGAGCGCGTGATAGTTGGCAAGGAAGTAATAGCAGCGGTTCCCGGCCTCGATCAGGCTGAGGTACTGCTGCACCGCCCCGAAGTAGTTGCCGAGATGGAGATTGCCCGAAGGCTGGATGCCGGAAAGAACCACGAGCCTCTTGTTGGAATTCACGCTACCCCCGCTTTCCATTGCACTGCGAGCCGCCCGGCGGGCCCCGCCCGACGGCGGGATCCTGAGCTGCAAGCGAGAATGATATCCCCGGCTGTCAAGCCGGCACAGCCGCCCGGCGGCACGGCGCGCGGCGGCCGCTTGCGCCGCGCCTGAAATATACGACATCTCCGGCCGGCACGAAATTGACAACATCATGAGCCGGTGTTATGCTTGGAATGTATTTGGACCATTTTGGTACTGATTTGCGGAGGGCGCAAGGTGCTCAGGGTTACGAAGCTGGCCGATTACGGCATCCTGCTGATGACGCGGTTTGCCGCCGGCCCGAGGGCGACGCTCAACGCCCGTGACCTGGCACGCGAGGCGCGCCTGCCCCTGCCGGTCGTCAGCAAGGTGCTCAAGCTGCTGGCGCGCGCAGGCCTGCTGGCTTCGCAGCGCGGCGTCAAGGGCGGCTATGCGCTGGCGCGCAGCCCGGAGCTGATCAGCGTCGCCGAAATCATACGGGCGCTCGACGGTCCGATCGCCGTGACCGAGTGCTCCGACCGCACCCACGGCGGGTGCGGGCTCACGGGGCTCTGCCCCGTGAGCGCCAACTGGCACCGGATCAACAGCGCCATCCATCATGCCCTCGAAGGGATCACGCTGGATCAGATGACGCGCCCGCTGCCCCCCGGCGGCGTGCACGTCGACCTTCCGGGTGCGGAGGTGTTCCCGGTTCCTTGACGATCGCGAGCCCGGGTAAGGAGGTCCTATGGCAAACGCTCCGAATATCGAAGAACTCGCCGGCCGGGAATACAAGTACGGTTTCGTCACGCCCATCGAAACCGAAACCGTCCCGAAGGGCCTCAACGAAGAGATAATCCGCATGATCTCCGCCAAGAAAGAAGAGCCCGAGTTCATGCTCGAGTGGCGCCTGCAGGCCTATCGCCACTGGATCACCATGAAGGAGCCCACCTGGGCCAACGTGCACTATCCGCCGATCGACTACCAGGATATCTACTACTACGCGGCGCCCAAGCTCAAGTCCCGGCCGAAGAGCATCGACGAGGTGGATCCGGAGTTATTGGAAACCTACGAAAAGCTCGGCATTCCCCTGCGCGAACGCGAGCTGCTGGCCGGCGTGGCGGTCGACGCCGTTTTCGACAGCATATCCGTCGCCACGACCTTCAAGGAGAAACTGGCGGAGCTGGGGATCATATTCTGTTCCTTTTCCGAGGCCGTGCGGGAGCATCCCGATCTCGTGCGCCGATATCTGGGGAGCGTGGTGCCGTACACCGACAACTTCTTCGCCGCGCTGAACTCGGCGGTTTTCTCCGACGGCTCCTTCTGCTACATCCCGCGCGGCGTGCGCTGCCCGATGGAACTTTCGACGTATTTCCGCATCAACGCCGCCCAGACCGGCCAGTTCGAGCGCACCTTGATCATCGCCGACGAGGACGCCTACGTGAGCTACCTCGAAGGCTGCACGGCGCCCATCCGCGACGAAAACCAGCTCCATGCCGCCGTGGTCGAGCTCGTGGCGCTCGACAACGCCACGATCAAGTACTCGACCGTGCAGAACTGGTATCCGGGCGACAAGGAAGGGCGCGGCGGGATCTACAACTTCGTCACCAAGAGGGGCAAGTGCCTCGGGGTCAACTCCAGGATCTCCTGGACGCAGGTGGAGACCGGCTCGGCGATCACCTGGAAATACCCGAGCTGCATCCTGCTGGGCGACAATTCCACGGGCGAGTTCTATTCCGTGGCGCTGACCAACAACTACCAGCAGGCCGACACCGGCACCAAGATGATCCATATCGGCAAGAACACGCGCAGCACCATCGTGTCGAAGGGGATCTCGGCGGGGCACGGGCAGAACACCTACCGCGGGCTGGTGAAGATCATGAAGGGCGCGCGGAACGCGCGCAACTTCTCGCGCTGCGATTCCCTGCTGATCGGCGACAAGTGCGGCGCCCACACCTTTCCCTACATCGAGGTGCGCAACCGCACGGCGCAGATGGAGCACGAAGCCTCCACGTCGAAGATCGGCGAGGAACAGATCTTCTACTGCCAGCAGCGCGGCATCGATGCCGAGGCCGCCGTGTCGATGATCGTCAACGGCTTCTGCAAGGAGGTCTTCAAGGAGCTGCCGATGGAATTCGCCGTCGAGGCCCAGAAGCTGCTGGGGGTGAGCCTGGAGGGGAGCGTCGGCTGAGACCGGGCGCGCGCGGCGAGGGAGGAGCCATGCTGAAAATCAAGGACCTGCATGCCGAGGTGGAGGGCGTCGAGATCCTCCACGGAATCGATCTCGAGGTGAACGCGGGCGAAGTGCACGCCATCATGGGCCCCAACGGCTCGGGCAAGAGCACGCTGGCCAAAGTGCTGGCCGGGCGCGAGGGTTACCGGGTCACGGCGGGCGAGGCGCTCTTCGAGGGCCGGAACCTGCTCGACATGCCCCCCGAGGAGCGCGCCCGCGAGGGCATTTTCCTCGGTTTCCAGTACCCGGTGGAGATCCCCGGGGTGAGCAACATGTATTTCCTGAAGACCGCGCTCAACGCCATTCGCCGGCACCGCGGCCTGGACGAGCTGGACGCCATCGACTTTCTCGCGCTGGCCCGGCAGAAGATGAAGCTCGTGGAGATGGACGAAAACCTGCTCAACCGCGCGGTAAACGAGGGATTCTCCGGCGGCGAGAAAAAGCGCAGCGAGATCTTCCAGATGGCGGTGCTCGAACCGAAGCTTGCGATCCTGGACGAGACCGATTCCGGCCTCGACATCGACGCCCTCAAGATCGTGGCGCAGGGGGTGAACGCCATGCGGCGGCCCGACCGCGCCATGATCCTGGTGACCCATTACCAGCGCCTGCTCAACTACATCGTGCCCGACGTCGTCCATGTGCTCCTGGACGGCCGCATCGTCAAGTCGGGCGGCAAGGAACTCGCCCTGGAGCTCGAGGAAAAAGGTTACGGCTGGGTGCCGAACGGGGCGGAAAAGCGGCAGCCGGTTGCGCGCTGAGGCGGTCCCATGTCCATGGTCTACTTCTCGCAGTTCGAACGCTTCGAGCGCGCCGCCGCCGGCACGCCGCGCTGGCTTCAGGCGCTGCGCCGCTCCGCCATCCGGCGCTTCGGCGAGCTCGGCTTCCCGACGACGCGCCAGGAGGAGTGGCGCCATACCAACGTGGCGCCCCTGGCCAAGGCGGCCTTCCAGCTGGCCGAGCCGCACGCGAACGGCCTGACGGCGCGCGCCCTGGCCGGATGCCTCATCGCCGAGCTGGAATGCTGCAACCTGGTCTTCGTCAACGGGCGTTTCTCGGCCGGGCATTCCTGCCTGTGCACGCTCTCGGGCGGCGCGCGCGCCGGCAGCCTGGCCGCGGCCCTGCAGAGCGATCCCGGCGCGCTCGAGGCGCACCTGGCGCGCTACGCCCCGTCGGGGGAAAACCCCTTCACCGCCCTGAATACCGCCTTCCTGGCCGACGGCGCTTACGTCTTCATCCCGGACGGGGTGGTCCTCGACCAGGTGGTGCACCTGGTATACATCTCGACTGCGCCGGACGGCGCCGTCATGTCGCACCCGCACAACCTGATCGTGGCGGGGCGCCGCAGCCAGGCGTGCATCGTGGAGAGCTACGTGGGCCTGCGCGACGACGTGTACTTCACCAATGCGGTCACCAAGATCGTCGCCGGCGAGGGCGCGGTCATCGAGCACACCAAGCTGCAGCGCGAAAGCGAGCGCGCCTACCACATCGCGACCACCCACGCCGCGGCAGGGGCGCACGCGAGCCTTACCTCGCACGCCATACTGCTCGGCGGGGGCCTGACGCGCAACGAGCTCCGCGTCCTGCTCGAGGGCGAAGGCGGCGAGTGCCGCCTCGACGGGCTGTACCTGGCCAAGGGGACGCAGCACATGGACGCGCGCACGACTGTCGACCATGCCGCGCCCCACGCGGCCAGCCGGCAGCTCTACAAGGGCATACTCGACGGCCGGTCCTCGGGGGTGTTTCACGGCCGGATCGTGGTGCGGCCCGACGCGCAGCAAACCGACGCGCGCCAGACCAACCGCAATCTGCTGCTTTCCGACGACGCCGTGATCGACAGCAAGCCGCAGCTCGAGATACGCGCCGACGATGTGCGCTGCACCCACGGCGCCACCATCGGCCGCCTCGACGAGGAGGCTCTGTTCTATCTGCGCACCCGCGGCCTGGACGAGGCGGCGGCGCGCAACCTGCTCACCTACGCCTTTGCCAGCGAGATCAGCGGTGCCATGAAGCTCAAGCCGCTGCAATGCCAGGTCGACCTGTTGCTGCTCAACCGCCTGGCGCGCGACGGCAGGCCGAAGGAGGCGGAATAATGATGCCCACGGGCGAGACGCTGCGATCCACCGGCCACGTGCACTCCCCCGAGCTGGACGTGGCGCGGGTGCGCGCGGATTTTCCCATCCTGAGCCGCACGGTGCACGGCAAGCCGCTCGTCTACCTCGACAACGCGGCCACGACGCAGAAGCCGCAGTGCGTCATCGACGCGCTCGTGCGTTTTTACACCGAGGATTGCTCCAACATCCACCGCGGCGTCCACGAGCTCAGCGAGCGCGCCACCGCCGCCTACGAGCAGACGCGCTCCCGCATCCGGCGCTTCATCAACGCGGCGGAGGACCGCGAGATCGTTTTCGTGCGCGGCGCCACCGAGGCGATCAACCTGGTGGCCCAGACCTTCGGTCGAATGCGCCTGGCCGCGGGCGACGAGGTGGTGATCAGCGCGCTCGAACACCATTCCAACATCGTGCCCTGGCAGCTCGTCTGCGCGGAGCGCGGCGCGCGCCTGCGCGTCGCCCCGATCAACGAGCGCGGCGAGATCCTGATCGATGAGCTCGAGAAGTTGCTCGGGCCGCGCACGCGCATGCTCGCCGTGTCGCACGTTTCCAATGCTCTCGGAACCGTCAATCCCGTGGCCCGCATCGTCGAGCTCGCCCGCGGCCGCGGCATCCCGGTGCTTGTCGACGGCGCCCAGGCGGTCCCCCACATGAAGATCGACGTGCGCGCGCTCGACTGCGACTTCTACGCTTTTTCGGGCCACAAGATGTACGGCCCGACCGGCATCGGCGTGCTCTACGGCAAGGCGCGGCACCTCGAGGATATGCCGCCCTACCAGGGGGGCGGCGACATGATCGCCTCGGTGACCTTCGAGCGGACCGAGTTCGCCAAGCTGCCGCACAAGTTCGAGGCGGGCACCCCCAGCATCGCCGCGGGCATCGCCCTGGGGGCGGCGGTCGATTACCTGGAGAAGCTCGGCATGGATGCCGTGGCGCGTTACGAAGGCGAGCTGCTGCGCTATGCCACCGAGGCCCTCGCCGCGGTGCCCGGGCTCAGGATAATCGGAACGGCGGCGCACAAGGCGGGCGTCGTCTCTTTCGTGCTCGACGGCATCCATCCGCACGACATCGGGACCATCCTGGACCAGGAGGGCGTGGCCGTGCGCACCGGGCACCATTGCGCCCAGCCGGTGATGGATTTCTTCGGCGTGCCGGCCACGGCGCGCGCCTCGCTGGCTTTTTACAATACGCGCGCGGAGATCGATGCGCTGGTTGCGGGACTTCGCAAAGTGGCGGAGGTGTTTCGCTGATGTCGGAGCTGCGCGAGCTGTACCAGCAGGTGATCCTGGACCATCACAAGCGGCCGCGCAATTACCGCAAGCTGCCGGGGGCCAACCGCACGGCGCTCGGGCACAATCCGCTGTGCGGGGACAAGATCCGGCTTTACGCGCTCGTCGAGGACGGCAGGATCTCCGACATCGCCTTCGAAGGCTCCGGCTGCGCCATCTCGACCGCCGCGGCATCGATGATGACCGAAAGCGTCAAGGGCAAGACCACGGCCGAAGCGGAAGCTCTCTTCGAGCGCTTCCACGATCTGGTCACGGGCCGGCGGGAAGCGGGGGGCGCGGACCTCGGGAAGCTGGAAGCGTTCGCAGGCGTGAAGGAATATCCCGTGCGGGTCAAGTGCGCCACGCTGGCGTGGCACACCTTGCTGGCGGCGCTGCGCGGGGATCAGGATACCGTGGCGACGGAGTGAGCCCATGAAGCTGCGCGACATGTTCGGCCGGCGCCGGCCGCCGGCGCAAGGCGCTCGAGAAGCGGTGCCGGCCGGAGCCGAGCCGGCGATGCCGGCCGCCGGGGATGAAGCGGCGGCGGAGAGTCCGGCGCCGGCGCTCGAGCCGGCGGTGCCGTCGCAGGCCCCGGCGCAGGCGGCGGTCGGCGAAGAGCAGATCGTCGAGGTCCTGCGCACGGTCTACGATCCCGAAATCCCGGTGAACATTTACGAGATGGGGCTGATCTACGGCATCGACGTCCAGCCGCCGGGAAACGTGGTCATCCGCATGACGCTCACCTCGCCGGGCTGCCCGGTCGCGGCGTCGCTGCCGCTCGAGGTGGAAAACCGCGTGCTGGCCCTGCCGGGCGTGACCTCGGTATACGTCGATCTGGTATGGGACCCGCCCTGGACGCCGGAGCGCATGTCGGAAGCCGCCCGGCTCCAGCTCGGCATGCTGTAGCCCGCCGCGCCCGAGCGCGGCCGTATCCCGCCCCTTTGCGCAAAGGCCTCGGATATTGCCGCCCACCCATGGCAACAGGGCTGACTGCACAAGTATGCCCATGCACACGCCGAGCGGCGGCCCCGTGCGCGAGCGGCATATTGTCCGACACGGAAGGAGAAAGGCTGTGTCGGCTTTCCCGCCCACGCCGGATAATGTCCGGCACGCCGATCGGCGGCGCGACCATACTCGCGATGCTCGGGAAATCCGGCCCGCCGCCTGGCGGCGACGAGGGTGCGGCCGCGCGTCTTTTTCAGCTCGCTCGCGTTCTGCTGTTGCCGGAGGGACGGACTTTCCCGGCGACCGCCCCCATGCCTTCATCTCGTGGAACTACAGCTACGACAGCACAGGCAGGGCTTGACAAGCTTGGTCATAGCAGATATCATATATTCGCATCTGAATGTCTCTTGAGTCGCGGCGGTTCTCGGGACTGCCGGACCTGAGATCGGGTGAAAAACACAGTCCGACAAAATATCGTGGAGGAAGACTATGTCCAGGAACGTTCTACCTGCCACTTGCATGCTGATCCTGCTCGGAGCTATGGCGGGCCTCGCGCAGGAGGTTCACAAGATCACAGCGGATGTCCCGCACCCGTTCAGCGTTTCGGGCAGGCAATTCGAGGCCGGCCGCTATCAGATCGAGCTTCCGGGTCGAACCCACACGACCGTGATCGTCCGCAGCCTCGACGGCAGGTATGCCGCCCAGGCCCTGATCATGAGGGGAATCGCGGCGAGCAACGGCTCGGGGGAAAAGCCCAGGCTCGTCTTCGAAAGCATCGGCGATCAGTACGTTCTTTCCGAGGTCTGGATGCCGGGGCACGAGGGTTTTCTGCTCGCGGGAGTTCAGGGCGATTTAGAACGCCGGCGCCAGTAAGAACGCGCCGCGCGCATGACGGCACGAGGGGGGCGGGCCGCAAGCGCCTCTCCGCTCCCTTCGGCGGCCGGCGCGCCGGTCGCGTTACTCGTAGCGCAGCGCCTCGACGGGATCGAGGCGCGCCGCCTTGAGCGCGGGCCATACGCCGAAGACAAGTCCGACCAGGGTCGAGACGGCCAGACCCGAGGCGACGGCCCAAAAGGGAGGGATGGCGGGCACGTTGGGGACAAGATAGGCCAGAATCAGGCCCAGGAGTCCCGCCAGGGCCACGCCGACGCCGCCTCCGATCGTCGTGAGGAAGGCGGCCTCCAGCAGGAACTGCCACACGATGTCGCGGCGCCTCGCTCCCAGGGCCTTGCGCACGCCGATTTCGCGCGTGCGCTGCGTTACGGACATGAGCATGATGTTCATGACCCCGACCCCGCCCACGAGCAGGCCGAGGCCGGAGAGAGCCAGCGTACCCGTGCGCACGAGCCCCGTGATCTGGTCGAGCTGCTCGATGATCGAGTCGGAAGTGCTGAGGATGAAATCGGATTCTTCGTCCGGCCCGAGGCGCCGCAGGCGGCGCAGCTCCGATTCCACTTCCTGCAGCGCGGCTGCGCGCAGACCCGCTCGGGCGCGGCAGTAGAGGACGACGGTTTCGGCGTTCGGGTAGCGCACGCGCGCCGTTTCCAGGGGAATCATGACGACGTTGTCCTGGCGGTTCTCGCCGAAGAACCCTCCCTTGCGTTTTTCGAAGACGCCCACCACCGCGTACAGGGCGCCGTCGACCACGATGCTGCGGCCGACGGCATCGCCCCCGGGAAAGAGCGAAGCCGCGATATTGGCCCCCAGCATGCACACCCGGGCGCGCCGCCGTTCCTCCTCGTAGGTATAAGTCCGCCCCGCCTGCAATTCCGCGTTGGTGACCTCGGAGAAGTTCCAACTGGCGCCCTGGAGCTGGATGTTTTCATTTTCCAGCTCCCGGTACCTGGCCGTCAGGGCTCGGCCGTCGATGACGTTGGGCACGAGGATCTGTGCCGCCGCATCTCTCAGCGAGGGGCACGACTCGGCGAGCGCGCGCGCGAATTCGGGGCGCAGGGGCTTGCGCGTCAGCTCCTCCGGCCTGACCCGCGGGTTGGCGGGATCGCCGTCGAGATGGAAGGCGAAGATGCTGTCGGGCCCGAACTCCTGAAAAAGCAGGGCGATGTTGCGCCGCACTCCCACGAGGACGGAGGCCACCGACACGACGGTCACGATGCCCACGATGATGCCGAGCACCGTCAGCAGCGAGCGGAACTTGTGCGCGGCGACGTTCGCCAGGGCGAAGTTCAGGTTATCGCGGTTGAAGTGGCTGGGTCGCATATCAGGTCTCCGCGCGCAAGGCCTCGACCGGCGGCATGCGCGCGGCCAGGCGCGCCGGATAGTAGCCGGCCCCCAGGCCGATGGCCGCCGACAGGCCCAGCGCCATGAAGGCGTAACCGGGAGGGATGGTCACGGGGGCCTCGAAAGCGCGGCTGAGCACGATCGTGCCGAGATACGAAAGGAAGAGCCCGGCCGCGCCTCCCAGGACGGTCAGCAGCGCCGACTCGAAAAGGATCTGGGCGAGCACGTCCCGGTTGCGCGCGCCCAGGGATTTGCGCACGCCGATCTCGCGCGTCCTTTCCGTGACCGAAACCAGCATCATGTTCATCACCACGATCCCGGCCACGATCAAGGCCACCGAGCTGATGGGCACGATCGCCACGCCGATGATGCCGGCGAGGCGCGCGAGGAAGCTGCGCCCGGCCTCCGGGATCAGGATGTCGAAATTGTCCGGGGCATTCGGCTTCAGGCGGCGCATGAGGCGCAGCGCCGCGCGCGCGTCCTCCCGGGCTGCGGCAAACGGCATGCCCTCGCGCGGCCGGGCGAACACCGTCACCGAGCGCCGGCTTCCCCAGATCTTCTCGAACGCCGTCAACGGCAGATAGACGTTGCGGTCGAGCGAGGAGCCGAAACTGGAACCCTGCTTTTCCTGGGTGCCGATGACCGTGAAGGTTCGTCCCCGGATGCGGACCTGTTTCCCCAGCGGGGAGCCGAAGGGGAAGAGTTCATCGGCCAGGTCCCATCCGATCACGGCCACGGCCGCCGCCCGGCGGCTTTCCTCTTCGGTGAAAAAACGCCCGTTTTCCATGCGGATGTCGCGGATGTCCTGGATCGCCGCGTCACTGCCCAGGACGGTGGCCGCCAGGAAGGTCCTGTTTCCCGCCTTGACGTCGGCGACCGCCTGGAGAGTTGCGGCGGTGCGGGTGGTTTCCCGGAGGCGCGCGCCCAGCTCCTGGGCCTCCCGGCGGTAGATCTCCGGGTTGCGGCGCAGCTTGTCGGCAAGCTCCTTGCGACTGAGATCCCCGATCGACGCCACCTGGGCGATGACGAAAGTGTCGGCGCCGAAGGTCTGGGTCGTGGTGCGGACCGCCGTGGCGCGCACGACCTCCAGCGTGGCGCCGACCAGGACCACCGCGGCGATCCCGATGACGATTCCCAGCACGGTGAGCGCCGAGCGGAGCTTGTGGGACCACAGCGTGTCGACGGCGATGCCGAAGGCGTTGCCCAGGGCCGTCCGGCCCGTGCCACTGCGGCCTTTGGGGGCACTGGTCTTCATCGGATGGCGATTCCTACTTTCGCGGCGCGCCGCGGGCGGCGACGGCGGCCTCGGATTGGCCCTGGGTGACCACGAGTGCGTGGCACGCCGGCCGGCCGATGCGCCGATAATAATGCGCCGCGGAAGCGTCGAAGTACGCGGCATCGCCGGCTTCGAGCACGTGCTCCTGGTCGGCGACGCGCAGGCCGAGCCGGCCGCGGATCACGTAGATGAACTCGGCGCCCGCGTGGCGGTGGCCGCGCACCCGCCCGGGCCGGAATCGAGCCAGGTAGCAGTTGAACTTGCGCTCGGTGGCTGAATAGTCCAGGCACTCGAAGGTGTACGCCGGCGGCTCGCCGTCCGGCAGGTCCGGGAACTCGAGGCGCTCGGCGGCACGCACGAGCGCGATCGCGGGGCGGCGCCGTTCCTCGTCGAAAAAATACCCCAAGCCCACGTTGAATACCATGGCGATGCGCATCAGCGTGGGCAGCGTCGGGAAGAGCCGGCCGCGCTCGATCTTCGACAGCAAGGCCGGCGAGAGGCCCGTGTGGCTGCCGAGCTCGACCAGGCCGAGCCTCCTGGCGGTGCGCAGCGCGCGCAGCCTTTCGCCGATGCGGTAGCTCTTCAGGGCTTCGGACAGCGTCGGCGACAGCATAGGATACCGCAGGCGGTTGCGAACGGGCCGGCGGCGGCGCCGGCCGATCCGCCGTGATGGTACATTGTTTGCCCGGCCGTGAGAAATCTTATTATCGGTCGGCCGCAGCGGGCGGGGGCCGGGTGCGATTTTCGCGGAACACGACATCGGCGGCAACCCCGTGCGCCGATGCCGTGCCACGAAATCGATGCGTCAATTAGCCGGCAGAATGACCGCGTCGATCACATGGATGACGCCGTTGCTGCAGGCGATGTCGGCCTTGACGACGTTGGCCTTGTCCACCATGACCTTGCCGTCCTTGACGGCGATGCGCACGGAGCGGCCGTTGACGGTCTTGGCCGAATCCAGCCGCACGACGTCGGCGGCCATGAGCTTGCCGGGTACGACATGGTAGGTCAGGATGGAGGTGAGCTTGGGGATGTCCTTCAGCAGGGCTTCCACGGTCCCGGCCGGCAACTTGGCGAAGGCTTCGTCGGTGGGCGCGAACACGGTGAAGGGCCCGGGGCCTTTGAGGGTATCGACCAGGCCGGCCGCCTGGAGCGCCGCCGCCAGCGTCTTGAACTGACCGGCGGCCACGGCGGTATCGACGATGTCCCCGGCCTCGGCGCGCGCACGGGCGGCGGGCAGGGCGCCCAGCGCCAGGCCCAGGACGGCGACGGCCAGGATCTTGCTCGCGGACTGCAATCGCTTCTTCATTCTCGTTCTCCTCTTGGTTTGGTTGTGGTATCGAATCGTCACTTGACGCTTTAAATTATATGAAAAAATTTTTTCCTTTCAAGAGAAGCGAAGGGCGGAGCATGCGCCGGGGGACACAGCGGGGCCGGGGTGCCCGGCCGGCGGGAGCCGGGCTTCAGGGAAGGGGCAGGCCGCGGCGGGCGAGCTCCTCGCGCGCGAGCTGGCGCAGCGCCGAGCAGTTGATGTCGTCTTCCGGGGCTGCGGCCTGCGGGCGCCCGTCGGGGGAGGCGGCGGTGAACTCGGCCATGGCGCGCAGATCGTCGGCGCCGACCTCGGCCGAGCGCAGCGCCATGACGGCGATGAGCGCGCCGACGCAGGCGCGCAGGGACTTGCCCTGCCGGGCGGCGCGCAGCAGGGGAGCGACGATCTGCTGCGGATCGCCGAGCTCGCCGAGCACGGCGGCCGCGTGCTCGCGCACGCGCTCGTTGCCGTCGTCGAGCGCGGCCAGGAAAGCCGGGATGATCCTCTGGTCGCCGAGCTTTCGCAGCACCTCGGCCGCGTGGGCGCGCACCCACTCGTCGGGGTCGCGCAGCGCTGCGAGCAGCGGCTCCACGGCGGCCGGAGCGCCGATGCGCCCCAGGATGCGCGCCGCCGCCCGGCGCACCTCCGGGCTCTTGTGGCGCAGCGCCCGGATCACGTCTCCGGCGACGGCGGTTCCGAGTTTGACGAGGGCTTCCTCGGCCGCCTTGCGCACTTCCTGTTCCTTGTCGCCCAGCGCCTCGACCAGCTCCGCCGCAGCGCGCGCGTCGGGGATGTTCCCGAGGAGCGTCGCCGCCCTTTGCCGCTGGGCGGTCGCCTCGTTGCGGATGACGTGCAGGAGCGTGGGGACGACGACGGCGATCCTGCGGGCGGGAACGATCTTGAGCAGCGATTCGGCCGCCGCCATGCGCACGCCTATGTCGCCGTCCTTGAGCAGGGACTCCAGCGCGTACTCGACCCCCGGCGAGCGGAACTTCCCCAGCGCCCGGGCGGCCGACAGCCGGACTGCGGGCGAGCGGTCCTTGAGCGCTTCGAGGAGCGGCTGCTGGCACTTCGGATCGGAAAGGATGCCCAGCGCCTCGATGGCGGCCACCTTCGCCGATTCCTTGCCGGCCTGAGCCAGCAGGAGGAGCAGGGGCTGCACGGCATGGCTGCCGAGGCGGGCGATCGTTCGGGCGGCGATTTCGTATTCCCCCTCCGAAGGCTGGTGGTGGCGCATGGCCTCGACCAGGGCGGGGACGGCGTCCAGGGACTCGGCG
>CAZHQK010000053.1:0-2137 GCA_964534795.1 uncultured Acidobacteriota bacterium | reverse complement strand
GTTCTATACTGCGCTCCCTCCTATCAAGAGGGACGCGGCGCCTCACCCTCTGACGATCTGTATGCCCTCGCAGCCAGCTTCTTCCACGTGCTGTTTGAGTGAGAGCCATTTCGGTATGGGCAAGGGCTGGACAAGCGGCGCGGTTTGAACTGGGAGGGCATTGCTCGCGACGACTTTCCTATCTTGGCAACCTGGTTTGACAAGGCCACTCATCCCAATTCGCACTTGCGCTTTGCGAGCGCAGCGGAGGCCCAGCAGGCGCTCGCTGGACGGGCGCTCGCAACGGCGGCCCCAGCGGCTGGCGCGTTAGAGATCCTAGTGGAACAGCGCTTGTCTCCTGAACTCTCGCCCGCGGCAGCCGTCCGGCCTGAGCTGCGCGAAGGGCGCGTGCCGTGGCTCGTGTCGTTGCTTCAGTCCTACCCTGGATCCCGCTGGGGCAACCGCGAAACGCGTGGCCTTGATACAGAGTTCGCGTCCGAAACCTACGTGGAGACCCCGCTCGAAGAGGCGCTGCTGCGGGACATCCTCAAGCGGCGTGTTCGTCTCGTGATCCTGTGCGGGAATGCCGGAGACGGAAAGACAGCGTTGCTGCAGCACCTCGCAGTGCGGCTCGGGCTGGGTCGGCATCAGTCATCCAAGCGCGTGCTTGAGGCGCGGCTTGATGACGGCTTGCTCGTTCGGATGAATCTGGACGGCTCCGCATCATGGCAGGGACGGTCCGCCGACGAAATCATGGATGAGTTCCTCGCACCGTTCCAGAGCGGCCCGCCGGCGGAGGATATCGTCCACTTGCTTGCCATCAACGACGGCCGGTTGCTCGAATGGATCGAGGGCGTCGAGGGCCGCCTAGGCGGAGAAACGGAGCTCACGACTGCGCTATCCTTACTCGTACAGGGGGAGGTGACCTCGCAGGACTCGCACATTCGCTTCGTCAACCTGAACCAGCGGTCGCTCGTGGGAGGCATCCGCGCGAGCGAAGCGCGGGTCGAAACGGTGTTCCTGGAGCGCCTAATCGACCGTTTGTACGGCGGCGAGCAGGCGCCGGCGATCTGGGCGCCCTGTCAGTTGTGTTCGGCGAAGGATCGGTGCGAGGTGTTTCGAGCTGCGCGGCTGTTCGGCCCATCCAATCTAGGCGGCTCGGAGAAGAGCGACGTTCGGGAGCGGGCCCGACAGCGCCTCTTCGAAGCGCTGCAGGCGGTCCACCTGCGGGGCGAGACGCATATCACTGTGCGGGAGCTCCGATCGGCCCTCGTGTACGTCCTGTTCGGCACGCATTTCTGCGACGATTATCACGAAGGCCAGGATGCCCTTCCGTACTGGGACCGTGCCTTCCGGGTGGACTCGCCCTCGCGACAAGGCGAGGTGCTCGCCGAATTCGCGCGCTTCGACCCTGCGCTGGAGGCCCACCCGCAGATCGACCGACACCTCCAGAGCAAGCCCGCTGCGGACAGCACCAAGACAGCCCCGCACTACCCCGACCTCGCACTCGAATCCGCACGGCGGCGGGCGTTCTTCGAGTGGACGCGGGCCGACCTTGAGCAGGTCGCCGCCGATCCTGAGGCGCTGGGCCTGGCGCGCGGGCGATATTTGCGCACGTTCCGCAACCTGCCGCTGGAAACCGAGCAGGCACGGGCGAAAATCTGCGAGCGGCTTTGTGCGGGGATCTCGCGTCTGGAGGATCTTCCGCCTCAAGCCCTCGACCGCCAGGGTGTTGTCCCGCTCCGCGTCACGCCTCGCACACCCACGGAAACCGCCTTCTGGGTGGAGAAACCCCTGAACGCCTTTCGGCTGGAAGTGGACCTTCCGCCTGAAGGCGAGAGAATCGAGCGGCTCCACCGGCACGTGTTTCTCGTGTACCGCTATCGAAGCGGGGCGGAAGAGCGCCTCCGGCTCGGCGCCGACCTCTTCCACATGCTCCTCGATCTCGCCGACGGATATCAGCTGGGGGATGTCTCCACCGATGACACCTTCGCGCATCTGTCGATCTTCGTGCAGCGTCTGGTGCGGGAAGATGAACGGGTGCTGCTGGCGTGGAATCCGATGCAGGACGAGACGCTTTACAGAGTCGAGGCCCTTATCATGCCAACTGCAGACGGGCTGCAACAGCGCCTGGTCATCTCGCCGCTTGCGGCGGGAG
>CAZHQK010000052.1:0-5674 GCA_964534795.1 uncultured Acidobacteriota bacterium | reverse complement strand
GGTAGGCGCTGCCCACCACCCCGCACTCCCCTCCGACCGTCGAGCCGCCCGCAAGGGCGGCTGCCAGCCGCCGCGCCAGTTCGGGATCCAGACCGATGTCCGCCGCATACGCTTCCAACACCGACTGCGAGCAATGAAAGCCGCCGCGGAAGCGAGCCAACGCGAGCGCAATCCTGTCCTCCGTCCCGAGCGACGCTGCAGCGGGTGCGCCCTTCGCCCGCTGCCACAGCGGCAGGAAAGCCGCAACCGCCGCCCCGAGACAGCCGGTCACGGCGACGAACCTGCGCCTGCTTTCAACTACCCCGGATTCGGGTTTGGATTGCGCAAGGTTGCTCATTCGTCCTCCCTGACGCCCGCCCTCACCGGCCGTGCGGGTTTCCGCGAGAGCTCACGGCCGGTCGGGGAAGCCTACTTTGACATTCGAGCCGAAGCGCCGGTAGTTCTTGTACTGCACGATCTGCTGGATGCGGATCGCTCCCTTGGGCAAAGACAGGAGGCTGTTGCTGACGGCGCGCACCGGGAAGAGATACTTCCCGTCGACGGTCTCGCGCACGGTGTCGAAATCGGGAAACGCGCTCGATTCCGATTGCGGCACCGGCCGGCCGACGGTCCTGACGATCTGAAGCGTCTTTGCTTCCACCCAGATCTCGCCCTCGAAGTAGACCCTGCCGTCCTCGATTTGTTTCGGCTGCACGCCCAGGACGTGGCAGAGCTTCCCGCCCAGTTTCTCCGTCCGCAGGTATTCCAGCGCGTAGTTCGGCAGCTCGCGCTCCGTCAGCGCGAAAGGAAGCAGGTTGTTCAGGACTTCCTCGACTCCCGGACCCATCTTGAGCTGCGAGAAGCCGCCGCGGCGCTCGATCACTCTTACCTCGCGCCGGCCGTCGTCGAGGAAGACGACTTCGGAAACGATCGTGAGGTTTTCCTTGGTGACCTTGCCGAGGTATTCCACGCGGATGTCGATATACTGCCGGTAGGTGTATTGCAGCCAGACGGAAAAGAGTTCCGTTTCCCTGGATGCGATGCGCCGGGCGAGTTCCTCGAGCCTGGGAAGGGCGGCGGGGTCAGGCGCCGGGGGCTTCGAGGTCTTCTGGAGCGGAACGGCGATTGCGGCAACCGCGCAGAAGCATGCCGAGGCGCAGACGACCGAAAGCCGTGTCCCGCCCATCGAGACCTTTTCCGGCCGGGGTTCCCGCCGATCTATGAAGACTCCAGGCGGAGGCGCGGGAAATCCCGTACCTCCGCCGGAGATCGCAAGGTCAGAAGTTGACCTTCAGGGCGAACTGCAGGATGCGCGCGGAACGGTTGCCGCTGATCTGCCCGAAATTGCCCGAGGTCAGGGTTCCGTTCGGCGTCGTGAAGTTGGGATGGTTCAGCACGTTGAAGGCTTCCGCGCGGAACTGGACGTACCCCTGCTCGCCCAGGAACGCCGCCTTGAAATTCTTCAGCAGGCTGGCGTCCCAGTTGCTGTACATCGGCCCGCGGAAGGCTCTCTGCGGCGTGCCGCCCGGGCTGCCCGGAGGCGGGAAGGAGAAGAGCTTGACCTCATCCTCCGTCAGGGCCCGGATGACTCCGTCGCCGCCCTTGATCACCTTCGAGGCGATGTTGAAATCCTTTCCGCTGTAATCCACCGTGCTCGTATCGTTGAGCGTCAGCATGTTGCGGTTGCTGGTGATCGTGAACGGCCGGCTGGTGGCCAGCGAGAAGATGCCGTTCAGGGACCAGCCGCCGAACAGGTAGTCCATGAAGCCGGGACCGCTGTTCAGCCAGCGCTTGCCCTCGCCGAACGGCAGCTGCCAGAGCCAGTTGGCCTGGATGATGTGGGTGGAATCGTAGTTCTGGAGCGACTTGTCCAGCCTGCGGTTCTCGTTGTCCCTGAAGTCGTCATACTGGCCCTGGCCGCCGACATAGTCGGTCAGACCCTTGCCCAGGGTGTAGTTGAACTGCAGGTAAGTGCCGCCGCTGAAGCGCTTGCCGAGCTCGAGCTTCATGGCGTGATAGGTGGAAACCGACAGGTTGTCGCAGATGGTCGCGTTCTGGACCTGCGGGTTGATGCGGAAGAACGTATTCGGCAGCCCGGCCTGCGTCACCAGGTCGCCGCGCTGGCCGCCCGTGGGGGTGTAAGTGTCCAGGTAGTCGGCGACCGTGGCCGCGACACCGTTCGTGATGTTGGTCTTCTGGCCGGAACGCGCCGAGGAGGGGAGCTTGGAGAAGATCTGGCCGAAGGTCCCGGTCGGCTCGCCCACGAGGGGATCACCGTTGGCGGCCAGGTTGCGCTGCGCCGCCAGGAACCCCTGCAGGAAGCCGTTCTTCCGGATCTCGATCTGGTTGTAATTGATGGCGCGCCAGCCGCCGACCGAGGTGTTGCCGACGTAAGCGGCCTGCAGGTACCAGTCCTTCATCAGCTCGCGCTGGATCCTGAGCGACCAGCTCTCCGTGTACGGCGTCCGGATGGTCTCGGCCAGAGCGTAGGCACGCCCCTGCCGCACGAACGGGATGGGCTCGAACGGCTTGCCGACGGGAAGCCGGATCCCCTTGCTGTCTCCCCACACCGTATAGAGCGTGGGATCGGAGAAGCGGATTTTGGGAACCGCGGTAAGCTGGACGTTCATGCCCATGTTCTGGTCTTCCAGGCGGCTGTAGACCGACTGCATCTGGCGGTCGTAGGCCACGCGGAAGTTCGCGCTCACGCTCATCTTCCCGTCCTTGAACGGATCCCAGGTCAAGCCCAGGTTGGGCCCGAAGTTGTTCCAATCCCAGTCGACGATGTCCTTCCCCTTGTTCGGGGCCAGGCCGGTCTCGTAGATGCCCGCGGGACCGGAGACGCCGAACACGGAAACGGAACCTTGCTTGGGATAGGTGTAGACGCCGTTTTTCATATAGGCCGGGGGCAGGAGATCCCAGCGGGTGCCGAAGTTGATGGTCAGATTCTGGCGGATCTTCCATGTGTCCTGGAAGAAGGCGCCCCACTCGCGCTGGTTCAGGAGGCGATGGCGCGTGTCGTAGGGGACGAATCCAAGGGCGAGCGAGTTGGCGTTATAGGTCTGGGTGATGTGCCCGATCGTGCCGGTCACGTCGTTCACGAGCTGCTGCGCCCTGGTGCGATCCGTGCTGTGCAGGCCCGTCAGCGCCGGGACGGTCGAAGGATTGTAGGTGGTGCTGGTATAAACCGCCGGGATGTAATCATCCCCGCCGAACCAGTTGTTCTTGGTCGTGTGGGTGACTTCGAAACCGAACTTGATCGTGTGGTTCTTGACGACCCACGAGACGTTGTCGCTGATATTGAAGGCGTCGATCGGGTTGCGCTGCGGCAGATAAACTCCCATGAAGTTGCTGCCCGTGCGCGCCGATCCCAGCCCGGTGAGCTGGAAATTGCCCTTGGGGTCGAAGTTGGCCGGGTTCTCGGGGCTGCCCACCGTCTTGCGCTGCGTGGCGCCGGCACGCCATTCGTTGGTGAGCGTCGGCGTGAGCGCCGACACGATGCCGATGAAGATGTTGCGTTTGGTCTCGTCGTAAAGCTGGCCCGCATAACCGTTGGGGAAAAACGAACTTTCGTTATGCCGCCAGAAGCCGCCGAAGGAGACGCTCAACTGGTGTTTGGCGCTCAGCGCGTGGTCGATCTTGGCCACGAACTGGTTGTAATTGTTCGGCTCGTTCCCCAGGAACCGGTAGCCGCCGAGGTTGAAGCCGTCGCCGATGTCGTAGTTGTTCGGCAAGGGCATCTCCTTGAACACCCGCTCGACCCTTCCAGAGGTGTCGGGGCCGAGGCGCGTCGGATCGATCGTGTAGAGATTGATCGTGGAGAAAGGAACCAGGGGCTCTCCCGTCTGGGGATTGACCATGGTGGTCTTGTTGTTGGTGCCGGTGGTGTTGTAACGGAAGACGCCCTGGCGCACGGGCGCCGTGTAGGTCAGGAAGTTCATCGTGTTGCCCGCTATCTCCCGCTGGCCCTCCCAGGTGCCGAAGAAGAAGGTCTTGTTCTTGATGATCGGGCCGCCGAGGCTGGCGCCGTACTGGTTGCGGATGAACTTGGGCTTCCCCTGGCCGGACTTGTTGGCGAAGAACTCGCCCGCGTTGTAGGCCGTGTTGCGGTTGAACTCGTAGACGTTTCCGTGGAATTCGTTGGTACCCGATTTGTAGACCACGCTCACCTGCGCGCCCGCCCCGCGGCCGGAATCGGCCGTCGCCGACGAGGTGACCACGCGGTACTCGCCGACCGCCTCGAGCGGCACGGGGACGTTGGGTGCCGCCGGCGACATGTCGTAGGAAGCGTCGGCCGCCCATACGCCGTCGATGCGCACGTTGTTGGCGTTGGTGCGCAGGCCGTCGACGCTGCCCACCGCCTGCTGGCCGCCGAGCGAGTCGAGCGGGTTGGTGCCCGCCTGCAGATAATAGAACATCATGGGATTGCGGCCGTTCAGCGGCAAATCGACGATCTGCTGCTCCTGCACCACGGCGCCGATCTTGCCCGAGGTGACGTCGATCAGCGGTGCGGCCGCGCTCACGATCACCTCATTGGTGATCTCGCCGGTTTCCAGCACGATATTGACCGTGGCGGTCGCGCCCACGTTGAGGGTCAGGCCCTTGTTGACGTAACGCTTGAAGCCCTGCAGCTCGCACGTGAGGGTGTAAGTGCCGGGCGGCAGCGTCACGAAAACGTAAAGCCCGGTGTCATTGGTCAGGCTGGTATAGGAAATGCCGGTGTTTTCGTTGACGGCCGTGACGGTGACGCCGGGAATGACCGCCTGGGACTGGTCCTTCACAATCCCTTCCAACCTGGCACCGGCAGTCTGAGCCATTAGGGCCGAGACGGGAAAAGCAAGCAGGATCAACGCCGCGAGCGCCCATCTCAGCCGCTTGTCATGGAAACTGATCATAAGAGGCATTCCTCCTTCTTAGCGGAAAAGGGAGAAATCCCGTTGGCGAAAGATGCAAAGAACCACGTTGCGGCGAAATGCGCCGCCGTACGATGAACCCGGCAATGCGCATAACGCATTTGAACTGCACTTTCTTTTCCCGTGACACTGCTATGCTAGACAGAAGTCGATCGGGCTTTCAACTGTTTTCTACCAGCGGATCAGCCGCAACAGGCCGGGCAGATCGCGCGCGTTGCGCGGGACCGGTGACTTGAAGCAATAAGCTCACGGTCCGCCGCGGCGCGGCGGACCTACAAACCGACGTTTCTGATTTATCCCTCTGCCGGCCCTTCGGGGCTTATCGCATGCCGTCCCTTTTCTCCAGGTTCGCTTCCGCTCACCTGGAGCTACCAGCTTCCGTCCCTCCGGGACGGACATGGCCCCGGCAGGGGCCCCGAGCCGGTAGCCGGGGGTGAGCCGCAGGCGAACCCCCGGAAAGGTGCGTATCGATGAGGCGAGCCCCGGAGGGCCGACAGACCGACGTTTCTGATTTATCCCTCTGGAGGCCCTTCGGGGCTTGTCGCATGCCGCTCCCTTTTCTCCAGGTTCGCTTCCGTCCCTCCGGAACGGACATGGCCCGCGCGCCGCGCGGGACCGGTGACTTGAAGCAATAAGCTCACGGTCCGCCGCGGCGCGGCGGACCTACCTGCGCGGCGGACCTACTTGCCCGCGTTTTTGACCCACCGGTCGAACCAGGTGATCTGCTCCCAGATCACGTGCTCGATCGTCTCGCGCGCCGCGTAGCCGTGCGATTCCAGCGG
>CAZHQK010000051.1:0-74639 GCA_964534795.1 uncultured Acidobacteriota bacterium | reverse complement strand
GGCCACCGCCGCGTCGTACTGCTGCTGCGAGATGCGGTCGCGGGCGATCAGCTCCTTCATGCGTCCCAGGTCCTGCTGCGCCCGGACATGCAGCGCCTCGGCCTCGCGCAGGCGCGCCTGCAGGGGGCCCAGGCGCGCACGGGCGCTTTCGACCTCGCGCGCGGCCACGGTCACGCGCGCTTCGGCGCTCTGCAGCATGGCCTGGGCGCTGCTCACCTGGCTCGAGGTGGTTATGGTCGTGACCGGCACGGCGCTGCGGGCCGCCTCGGCCGCGGCCTCCGCCGCCGCCAGCTCGGCCCGGGCGCGGTCGAGTGCGACCTGGTAGTCGCGCGGATCGATCTCGACCAGGAGGGTGCCGGCCGCGACATTCTGGTTGTCGTCGACGTGCACCGCGATGACGGTGCCGCCGACGCGCGCGGCCACGGGATTGATGTGGCCGTCGATCTGCGCGTCGTTGGTGGTCTCGCGCACCGCGTAGTACCGCCAGAGCCACAGGGCGGCGACGGCGGCGCCGAGCGCAACGAGCGGCAGGATCCAGTGCTTCCGCCCCCGGCCTTTCGGGCGCTCGCCCACGCCGGCGCCGCGATCGGGAGGTGTTCCGAAGGTGGATTCTTGTGCCATCAGTTACCTCGCAAGAACTGCAGGAAAGAGGATTCCGCCACGCCCAGCACCTGGGCCAGGCGGCCCTTGGCGATGCCGTGGGCGTACAGGCTCGAAATGTAGATCTCGGTGGCGCCGGCCAGGGCCTCCTGAGCCTGCACCACCTCGATGTTGCTGGCCACGCCCGCGCTGAAGCGGTCCTGCGCCTGGTCGAGCTGCTCGCGCGCCAGCGCCACCGAACCGGTCGCGACCTTGACGCTTTCCTCGGCCGCCTGGAGGTTGAGAAAGGCCGTCCGGACTTCGTAGTAGATGCGCGCGCGCAATTCCTCTGCTTCCGCCTGGCGCTGCCGGAGGGCCGCGTCGGCCTCGAGGATGCGCGCCTGCGCCTGCCCCCCCTCGAAGATCGGGATGCGCAGGCTGGCGGCCACGCTGTAACTCCCGTGGCTCTCGCCCGGCGCGGGGCCGTTGATGCCGTAGTTGCCGGTGGCGCGCAGGACGGGGAGCTTCTGCGCCGCCGCCGCCTTCCTGGCGAACTCGGCGGCGCGCACCTGCGCCAGCGCCGCCTGGTAGTCGGCGCGCTCGCGGTAGGCGCGCTCGACCGCCTGCTCGAGGGTCATCGGGGAGAAGGCCACGTAGTGCAGGTCGTCGGTGAGACGGAATTGCTGGCCCAGCGGCAGGCCGATGGCGTGCGCCAGGTTGAGCTTTTGCGTCTCGAACTCGTTCTGCGCCACGATCAGCCGCTGCTGCTGCGCCTGCAGCTCGACCTGAGCGCGCACCACGTCGATCCCCGGCGCGACGCCGGCCTTGCGGCGGTCCAGGGCCAGCTCGTAGAGTGCCTGTGCCGTGTTCACCTGGGCGCGCGCCGCCTCGATGCGGCTGCTGCCGGCGGCCGCCTGCAGGTAGAGGTCGCCGCACAGGAAGACGACGCGCTCGCGCACGCTGCGGTAGGAAAGTTCCGCGGCGCGCACCTGCTCGCCGGCGGCGTGCGCCGTGCGCAGCGCCTCCAGATCCAGTATGCTCTGCGACAGGTACAGGCGGCTGTCGAACACGCTGAAGGGGCCCACGACGGTGGGGACGCCGGGGAAGCCGCCGAAGCCCATCGCCTTGAGGTTGACCTGGTTCTGCGTTTCCGAGAAGGCCGCCGCAAGGTTGGGCAACAGCCGGCTGCGTGCCATCCGGCGCGCGCCCTCGGCGGAGCGCACGCCTTCGGCCCCGAGGAATTGCGCCAGATTGTATTTCAGGGCCCGCTCGAGGGCTTCCTCGAGCGAGAGCGGCATGACCTCGGGCGAAGGATTGCCCTGCGGAACGGCGCCGAATGCCGGATCCTGCGCGGGGATGCGGAAGGCCGGCTGCGCCGGCCGGGCCTGGCCGGCGGCACCCTGGGCCGCAGGCTCCTGCGCCGCGAGGGCGCGCGCTCCGGCCGCAAGCATCAAGACGGCGAACGCTAAGGCTGACGTGACTCTCATCTGCCTGCCAGTCCTTTCCAGATCAGATCGAACAACGTGGAGACATCCTCGTGCACGCCGGTCTTTGTCCAGCCGAGCAGGCGCTGCAGGACGGCCCCGCGGGTGACGTCGAGAATGGCGAAGGCCGCCGCGCGCGCGTCGATCCGGCGTATGGCGCGATCTCTGACGGCCTGGCGCAACGCCGACTCGAGGACCTGCATCTGCTGCAGGTACAGATCCTGGAAGTGCTCGTGGGAATAGGCGGGGTGGCGCACGACGTTGCCCGCCTCGGCATAGTAGATGCGGAAAAAGTCGCGGTTGCGCTCGAAATAGGCGATCTTGGTGTGCATGAAGGCGCGGATCTTGGCCTCGATGGTGTCGGCGGCCGAGACGCGCCTGCGGATCTCGCGCGCCAGCCCGCCCAGGCCGCTGCGCAGCGCCGCCCAGTAGATCTCTTTCTTGGACGGGTAATAGAGGTACAGCGTACCCTTGGCCAGGCCGGCGGCGCGCGCGATCGCCTCGACCGAGGCTTCGGCATATCCCTTGGCGGCGAAAACCTTGCGCGCCGCCTCGAGGATCTCGGCGTTGCGGAACTCGGTGACGACTTCTTCCTTGGTCTTTCCCCTGAGGACCACGGCGGCCAACCATGCGGTCATTAAGATGACCGGGCGGTCATTTTTCCAGTTGGGCGCGCCCCTGTCAAGCGCCATGATGCCCGGGGCAACGAGCAGGTCCGCCGCGCCGCGGCGGACGCGGCTACATGTCACGGGCGGATGTAACCGATCGCGCGCGGTGCGCAGGATGCGCGCCGGCCGCGATCCGGCCGTGCAGGCGACGGAAGAAGATCGTTAGCGCCGTGCCGGCGGCGAGCCCTGCCAGAACGTCGATCGCATAGTGATAGCGGCAGTAGACCGTGGAAATCATCAGGCTGATGCCGAGCAGGGCGTACAGCGAGAAGGCGCGGGACGACAGGTGCCGCCGGGCGTAGATCATCACCAGCAGGGCGATCCCTACGTGGGAGCTGGGGAAAGCCCCTCCCGGCGGCTCGAGGTGAGCGTAGATCACGTCCATGAGCACCGTGAACGGGCCCGCGGCCGGAAGCGGCGGCGCTTCCAGCGTCGCCGCGCCCGCGACCGGAAGCAGGATGAAAATCAGGAAGAACACATAGAAGGAGCTGCTCAGGGCGAACATGTACTCGTCGAAGACGCGCCGCGGGCCGCGCGCATGCAGGATCAGGCCCAGCGAGGGAAAGAGAAGATAGTAGCTGAAATAGGCGATGTGCATGTACTCGTTGAACCACGGCTGGGGGAAGCGTCGGGCGAATTCGACGGCGGGCTGGAATCCGAAAAGGGCATACTCCAGTCGCTGGAAGAGCGGGTCGAGCAGCTCGGGGAAAAGGACCCGGTTCATCCTGCCGGTCTGCTCGTAGGCGGCGAAAAAGAAGAACATCGGGTAGAAGTCGCGCAGGAAACGAAGCAGGGGGTGGCTTTGCCCGCCGACCCTCGAAAGAAGGAGCACGATCGCGATCGTCGCCAGGTTCAGGAGGATGATACGGTGCCACGAGGGTATGCGGGAGGCGAATATCAGGATGATGACGACGACGGCCGCGTTGTAAGCGAGCGTCGATGTGTCGGTTGCCCGGAGCCGTGCGCCCGTCAGATCCATCCCTGTTCCCGATACCAGGCCAGTGTTTCCCGGATGCCCTCGTCGAGGGGGAAGCGCGGCCGGAAACCCAGTTCCTCGCGAATCCGTCTCGACGAGCAGGTCCACGAGATCTGCAGGAACTCCCCGATCTTCTGCGAGTTCAGGAGCACGGCCCGGCCCGACAGCCGCCCGGCGAGGTCGCCGAGCAGGCCGGCGATGCGGACGGCCGGCAGGGGCAGATGGATGCGCCGGCAGCGCCGTCCCAGGGCGCGCTCGATGGTGCCGGCGACGCTCGCCCACGTCTGGATGCAACCGTCGTCGACGAGGTAGTGCCTGCCTGCCGACGCGGCGCTCGCGAGGCAGTCGGCGGCCGCCTCGGCCAGATCGCGGGCGTAGATCAACGAGAGGTAGCGCGTCTCCCTGCCGGGCAGCAGCAGCAGGCCGCGCGCCGCGAGCCGGAAATATACGAGGAAATCGACGTCGCGCGGGCCGTAGACCGCGGGCGGGATCAGGATGCAGGTCGGGAGATCGGCCATGAACGATTCGGCGATGCGTTGCCCGGCGAGCTTGCTGCGGCCGTAATCGCTGACCGGCCGAGGTTGGGTATCCTCGGTGACGGGCTGACCTGCGGCGGCCGGGCCGAGCGCGGCCAGGCTGCCGATGTGGACCACCTTGCGCAGCCGGTCGCGCCGCGCCCGGCAGGCCTCGAAAACATTGCGGCAACCTTCTTCGTTGACCCGGAAATAAGCCTGCGCCGAGGGGGCTTTAGTCAGGCCGGCGCAATGGACGACGCCGTCCACTCCCGCCAGGGCCGGCCCCAGGGTCTCGGGCAAGGTGACGTCCCCGTAGACCAGCTCCGGCGCGCAGGGCGCCAGAAATTCCAGACGGCTGGTTTTCCTCACCAGGCAGCGCACCGCGAGGCCGCGAGCATGGAGGGCGCGGGCGACGTGGCCGCCGACGAATCCCGAAGCGCCTGTGACGAGAACTTTCTGCATGTTCGAACGTGCGCTGCCGCCTCACAGCCTGCGGTCGTAAAGCCTGTATTTCTTGTAGACCTTGAATCCCAGGTTTTCCAGGATCCTGTTCATCGCCGTGTTGTTCTCCAGAACCCAGGACATCTCCGCACGCCGGATCCCTTTGGCCAGCCCCCTGCGGTAGGTTTCGTAGTAGAAGCAATTGTCGATTCCCATGTGCCGGTATTTCTTGATGACGCCCATGGTGAGGATGCGGACGGCGTCGATCCTGCGGCGATAGAGCAGGAAGCGGATGATCCCGAAAGGCAGCAGTCTGCCGTTCAGCCGGATGAGGATCTGGTTGAAGTCCGGGAGGGCCAGCGAAAACCCGGCCGGCTCGCCTGCGACTTCGGCGATCAGGCACAGTTCGGGATCCACGATCTTCCTGAGGTTCTCGGCCAGATGGCGGAATTCCCGCTCGGTCATGGGTACGGCGCCCCAGTTGTCCTCCCAGGCCGAGGTGTACAGCCGATGGATGCGCTCGAGTTCTGCGTCGAAGTCCTTCATCCTGAGGGAGCGCACGGTGAAGCGGTGCCGGCGGCGGGCGAGTTCGACCCCGCGCCGCACGCGCTCGGGAATCGTCCCTTCGCGGTCCTCGACGTAATAGGCGTAAAGATCCATCGACTTGGTGAAACCGTGGCGCACGAGCAGGGCCTCGTAGTAGGGCGGGTTGTAGGGCATCATGATCATCGGCGGCCGGTCGAAGCCATCGACCAGAAGGCCGATCTCGTCGTTGACGCACATGCTTTCCGGGCCGCGCATGGTTTCCATACCATGGCCGCGCAGGAATTCCGCCGCGCGCGCGAGCAGAGCGTCGGCGACGGCCTGTTCCGGCACGCACTCGAACAGCCCGAAGAAGCCGGTCTTTTCCCGGTGGGTGCGTATGTGGTTATGGTTGACGATGGCGGCGATGCGGCCCAGCGTGCGGCCGGCCCCGTCGGCGGCCAGGAAGAGCTTCACCGCGGCATGCTCGAAGAAGGGATTCCTGCGGGGATCGAGAAAGGCGCGGCGCTCGACCAAAAGCGGCGGCACCCAGTTGGGATCGTTGCCGTAGATCTGCCAGGGGAGCCTGATGAAGCTCTCGCGGTCCCTTGGTGTCGCGACCTCCCGCACGATCATGGCCGGCGTCCCCATCAGGAGATGACGCCCAGCCGCCTGCCGACGATCTCGAATTTTTCCAGCGCCCGGTCGATCTGCTCGAAGGAGTGCGTGGCCATGAGGCTCACCCGGAGCAGGGCCCGGCCCGGCTCCACGGCCGGGGTGATGACGGGGTTCACGAAAACGCCTTCATCCTGCAGCGCCCGGCACATCTGGAAGCACTTCAAGTCTTCGCCCACGAGGACCGGTATGATCGGGGTGGTGGAGTTCCCCAGGTCGTAGCCCAGCGCCCTGAGGCCGCCCGCCATGCGGTGGGTGTTGTCCCAGAGCTTGCGGATGCGCTCGGGCTCGGACTGGATGATGTGCAGGGCCGCCAGGACGGCCGCGACGCTGGCCGGCGTGGGGCTGGCGCTGAAGATGAGTGCCCGCGAGTGGTGTTTGAGATAGCTGATGGTGGCCTTGTCGGAGGCGACGAACCCCCCCAGGGAGGCCAGCGATTTGCTGAAGGTGCCCATGATCAGGTCGACCTTGTCGGTCAAACCGAAGTGCGACGAGGTGCCGCTGCCTTTTTCGCCGAGCACGCCGATCGCATGGGCGTCGTCGATCATGATCATGGCATTGTATTTCTCGGCGAGCCGCACGGTCTCGGGCAGATTGAGGATGTCGCCGTCCATGCTGAAAACGCCGTCGGCCACGATGAGCTTGCCTTTCTCGTAGGGGACCTGCTGCAAGGCTTCCTCGAGGCCCGCCATGTCGTTGTGCTTGAAGCGCAGGGTCCTGCCGAAGCTCAGCCGGGCGCCGTCGACGATGCTGGCGTGATTGAGCTTGTCGAGCAGCACGTAATCGTCGCGCCCCACGAGCGTGGATATCACTCCCTGGTTGACCTGGAAGCCCGTCGAGTAGAGCAGCGCCGCTTCCTTGCCGACGAATTGCGCGATCTCTTCCTCGCAGCGGATGTGGATGTCGAGCGTGCCGTTGAGAAACCGCGATCCGGCACAGCCGGTGCCGTATTTGCGCACGGCCTCGGCGGCCGCTTCCTTGACCTTGGGATGGTTGGTCAGGCCCATGTAGCTGTTGGAGCCGAACATCAGGAGGCGCTTTCCCTGGATGATCACTTCGGTGTCCTGTTCCGACTCGATCGGCCTGAAATAGGGGTAAATCCCCATGGCCATGACCTTCTCGGGTTCCTTGTATTCCAGGATTCGCGCTCTGATCCGGTTTGTGTTTCTGTTCATTGCCGCTCCCTGGCGTAATGCCCGCTCCTGTCGCGATTGTACTATCAAGTCTTGGGTTTCGATCCTACAACATCCGTGGAATATCGCAAAGCATGGAATGGGCGCGGGCCGGGCCTACTCGTCCCATGTCCCGCACGCCGCGGCCTGTCCTGCCGCGGGCCGTCGGGTTTGGACGTCGGACTGTGCGGGCTCAGTCGAACAGACCTTCGACCGAGAGATACCTTTCCCCGGTATCGTAGCAGAAGGTCAGCACGCGGCTGCCGTCCGCAAGCTCGGGCAGCTTGCGCGCGACCGCGGCCAGGGCCGCCCCGGTGGAGATGCCGGCGAAGATGCCCTCCTCGCGGGCGCAGCGCCTGGCGAAGTCATAGGCTTCGTCCTTGCCCACGCGAATCACGCCGTCGAGAACCTCGGTGTGGAGGTTCCTGGGGATGAAGCCCGCGCCGATCCCCTGGAGCGGGTGGGGACCGGGATTGCCGCCGCTGATGACGGGTGAGAGCTCGGGCTCGACGGCGTAGACCCGGATGCCGGGGAAATGCTTCTTGAGTACCTCGCCGCACGCGGTGATGTGCCCCCCTGTTCCGACGCCCGTGATCAGGCAGTCCAGCCCCTCGGGGAAATCGCGCAGGATCTCGCGCACCGTGGTCGTGCGATGGACCTCGGGGTTGGCTTCGTTCTCGAACTGCTGCGGCATCCAGGAGTTCGGGATTTCGTCCAGCAGCTCCCGGGCCCGGCGGATCGCGCCCTTCATCCCCTGCTCGCGCGGCGTCAATTCGAAGGAAGCACCGTAGGCGGACATGATGCGCCGTCTCTCGGGGGACATGGAATCGGGCATCACCAGAATCAGCCGGTAGCCTTTGACGGCCGCGACCATGGCCAGGCCGATGCCGGTGTTGCCCGAGGTCGGCTCGATGATGGTGGTCTCCCGGTCGATGAGCTTGCGGCGTTCGGCGTCCTCGATCATGGAAAGAGCGATCCGGTCCTTGATGCTGGCGCCGGGATTGGCCCTTTCCAGCTTCATCCACACCTCGTGGCGCTCGCCGAAAAGGCGATGGATGCGCACGTGCGGCGTGTTTCCTATGGTTTCCAGGATATGGTTCACTCGCATCAGCCGCTGCCTCCCGAGGGCCTGCCCTCACTCATCAATCCCTTCATCCCGCGCAGTGCGCACCTTGATTTCGCTCTTGTGGTACACGGTCGAATACGGCCGAACGCTCTCGGTCAGCCAGACGTTGCCTCCGATCACCGAATCGTGCCCGATGACCGTCTCGCCCCCGAGAATGGTGGCGTTGGAGTAGATGACGACATTATCCTCGATGGTAGGGTGCCTTTTCGTCGCCGACATTTCCTTGGAGACGCTCAAGGCCCCGAGGGTAACGCCTTGATAGATCTTCACGCCGCTGCCGATGACGGTGGTTTCGCCGATCACGATGCCCGTCCCATGATCGATGAAGAACGGGCTTCCTATCGACGCACCCGGGTGAATGTCGATGCCGGTTTTCTGGTGCGCATACTCCGTCAGGAGCCTGGGGAAAACCGGCACCGCTTGCAGATAGAACTCGTGGGCGATGCGATAGACGGCGATGGCGAAGAAGCCGGGGTAGGCGGATATGACCTCGTCCACGCTCTCGGCGGCCGGGTCGCCTTGGAAAATCGCCTCGGCGTCCTGGACGAGCTTCCTGTGGATCTCCGGGAGTGCGGCGAGGAAGAGTTCGGCGGTCCTTTCCGCCGAATGTTTCATGCGCGCTTCCAACGGCGCGAGGATCTGCTTCAGGTTCCTTTGGATGAGCCGCAGTCGTCCTTCGATTTCCTCGGGCAAGTAGTACGCTTCCGTGGAAAAATGAGGGAAGAGGACGCCGAGCAGGTCTTCGGCGAACTCGTGGGCTCTGGACTTGTCGGGTAGCACCACGGCACGCGCCCGGCGGATCTCCAGCAGCGTGCGGGCGAACGACAGGGTGCCGGTTTCCTGGACCGATTTCATGTCCGACCTTTCTATCGATTCTAGGGGACGCGATGCCATGCCGCGTGTCGCGGCCGAATTGCCGCCACGGGCCTCGCACCTACATCCGAGTTCCCGTCAATTATAGCGCTCGCGCGCCGAAGTCCCAAAGGGCGATCCCCGGCGTTCGGTTGCGTGCGCCGCGCCGGGGATCTATACTGTGCACAGCGGTTTCACGAACGATGAAACAGGAGAAACATGTCATGCGCAAGATCGCGCTGTTGATGATGGTCGCCGTATGGGCGGCGGTTCCCGCGGCCGCGCAGAGGGAGCAGGACCGGTTGAAGGAATGCGGAAACGTTCTCAAGGAGATCCTGAACGTGCCGGACAATGTTCCCCAGGATCTTCTCAACCGGGCCGAGTGCGTGATCATCTTTCCCTCGGTCAAGAAATTCGCCGTCGGCATCGGCGGCAGCTACGGGCGCGGCGCGCTCGTCTGCCGCAGCGGCGCCGATTTCACCGGTCCCTGGGGCGCGCCCGCCATGTTCGCCCTCGAAGGCGGCAGTTTCGGGCTCCAGCTCGGCGGCCAGGCCACCGACTTTCTGCTGCTGGTGATGAATCCGCGCGGCGCCGAGTCGATCCTGGGGAGCAGGATCAAGCTGGGGGCCGATGCCTCGGCCGCGGCCGGCCCGAAGGGGCGCAACGCCGCCGCCGCCACCGACGTCGCGCTGCGCGCCGAGATACTCTCCTATTCGCGCGCGCGCGGCCTTTTCGCCGGGATCTCGCTGGAAGGTTCGACCTTGCGCTCCGACGGCGACGCCAACAAGAACCTTTACGGCAAGGAACTGAGCGCGCGCCAGATCGTGCGCGAAGGGGCCGTGCCGGCACCCCCGGCCGCCAGGGATCTGGTCGCGCTGCTCAACAAGAGGTCGCCGAAAAACCTGAGCGAAAAATGACCGGCGCGCTTGATCGGCGGCGCAGCGCGGCCGCCGCCCCCTGTTGCGCGATGCCTGCGTTGCGGCAGCCGTACCGGACTGCACCCTGGAACCACCTGCCGGAAGGAACCGTTGCCGACGCGATACCTGCTTCTCTTGGCCCTTCTTTTCTTTGACGGCAGCGTTCCGTCTTCCCCCAGGAATCCTGGACGCCCGTGCTTCTCCCGTCGGGAAAGATCCTGCAGGAGCCTCCGGCGGGGAGGTTTCTTTCCGACCTGAATGCCTTTCCCATCAAGTCGGCGCTCAGCCCCGACGGCAGGTACGTGGGGTTCCTCAGCACGGGCAGAGGGCGCGGCACGGGGCCGAACAAACCGAACCACCCCTTCCCGCCCGGCCAGCGTCCCGGCGCCTACGGGCCGACATTGCTGCGGGGGTTCCTGCACGAGATCCGGCTGGAAGAAATCCGGAGCGGCCTGGGGCGCTTCACCGCTCACGGCGACGCTCGATCTCGACGATGCCGACCGGGCGGACGCCGCCACCCTGGACTACATCCTGCAGGAATGGGTGCAACTGCAGGGGCGCTCGAGGTGCTGCCGCAGGCGATGCGGGCGCCGGGTATTGCGAGTCAGCCGTCCACGAGTTTCATGCTGGTATCGGAATAGCGCGCCCCCGAAGCGGCGCCGCGCGGGAAGGCGGCATCGAGCTCGCGCAGGTCGTCCGCAGTCAGCTCCACGTCGAGCGCCGCCGCATTCTCCTCGAGGTAGCTCCGGCGTTTTGTCCCTGGAATGGGGACGATGTCGGGCCCTTGCGCCAGCAGCCACGCGAGCGCGAGCTGCGAGGGCTTGCATCCCTTGCGGGCCGCCAGGCGCTCCAGGCGGTCGAGGAGTTCGAGATTCCTGGCGAAGTGCTCTTCCTGGAAGCGCGGGGTCTGGCGCCGGAAGTCGTCCTCGCCCAGCTCATCGGCCCGCCGGATGCGGCCCGTCAGGAACCCCCGGCCGAGCGGGCTGTAGGCCACGAAGCCGATTCCCAGTTCGCGGCATGTCGGCAGCACCTCCGCCTCCGGATCGCGCGTCCACAAGGAATATTCGCTCTGCAGCGCCGCAATCGGGTGCACTGCGTGGGCGCGCCGCAGCGTCTGCGGCGCGGCCTCGGACAGTCCCAGGAAACGAACCTTGCCCTGCTCCACCAGGCGGGACATGGCTCCCACGGTGTCCTCGATGGGAACCGCCGGGTCGACCCGGTGCTGGTAGTACAGGTCGATGACGTCGACCCGCAATCGGCGCAGGCTGGCGTCGCAGGCGGCGCGCACGTACTCCGGCCTTCCGTTCACGCCGCGAAAAGCGGGATCCGCGCTGCGCAGGATGCCGAACTTGGTGGCCAGCACCACCTCGTTGCGGTGCCCGCGAATGGCCTTGCCGACCAGCTCCTCGTTCTTGAAGGGCCCGTATGCGTCGGCCGTGTCGAGGAAGTTGATGCCTAGATCGAGCGCGCGCTGGATCACGGCGATGGACTCCTTTTCCTCGCTCGGCCCGTAGAACTCCGACATGCCCATGCATCCCAGGCCGATGGCCGAAACCTGCAGTCCCGATTTCCCCAGCTCGCGTGTCTTCATTTCCGGCCCTCCCTCAGGGCGCGGCCGCTCGAGCGCGCCGCTCCGGCAGCATGATAGGAACAATGGCCCGAGCCTTCAAGAGCGGCGCGGCGGCGCCCGGAAAAGCGGAGCTTGTGAAACACGGCACTAATCTTCCTGCGCGCCCGACCGATCTTGGATGGTGAGCCACCCGGCGTGCGGCGGGGCGGACGCAACAGTCTGGGGAGGGGCCATGGAAAAGAACGGGCAGCGGAGCCACAGGGATGATGCGGCGGGGGCGCGCGCCGACAGGCGCGGTGCACCGCGCCGGCCTGCGTGTTCGATCCCCGGGCTGGGCGCGGCCGACATCGTCGCCGGCCCCGAAGTGCGCTTGCTCAACATATCGCGCGCGGGCGTGCTTCTGGAGAGCGCGCGGCGGCTGTCGACCGGGTCGCACATCTGCCTGAGGCTCCACGCCGCGGATGCAGTCTTCCTGCTCAAAGGCCGCGTGCTGCGTTCCCGGACCGTCACCGAGGGCGGGTGCGACCTGCGCTACGAGTCGGCCGTCGCCTTCGACGAGGACTTCGTGCTTCTCGACCAGACGCTCACCGAAAAAGGGGAGGGCGCGGGCGGCGGCCCGGCGGGCCGCCGCTGCGCGCCGGCAAGACGGGCCGCAGGCGGCGCCCCCGGTTATCCCCGGCTCGAGGCCGCGGGGTCGACGATATTCGCGGAGGCCTTCCTCGCGCGCCGTTCCGGCGCGGACCTGCGCCGACTGCTCGATCTGGAGAACGCATAGCGGCTGCGTCCCGCGGCGCGCCGCAGGCGCCGGGCGGGACGCGGCGCGCTATTTCCTGTGCCGGTCGAACCACCCGATGATGTGAAGGATCTTGCTCATGTGATGGCTGGGGCGCACGGAAATGCCGTGCGGCTCCCCCGGCACGCGCACGAGCACCGCTTCGACCCCGAGCAGCTTCAGCGCCTGGTAATACTGCTCCGAGTCGGACATGGGCGTGCGGTAATCCTCTTCCCCGGTCATGACCATGGTCGGCGTCTTCACGTTCTTGACGACCGAGAGGAGCGAACGGCTCTCGTAGTGCTGCACGTGATCCCATGGGAATCCGGGGAACCAGTGGTTGTAGGTCCAGTTCCCGATGTCGGAGGTCAGGACGAAGCTGTACCAGTTGATCACGGGATAGACGGTCACGGCGGCCCGGAAGCGCGGCGAGCGCCCGATCATCCAGCAGGTCAGCACGCCCCCGCCGCTGCCGCCGGTGACGAACAGCTGCTCGGCGTCGATGTACCCTTTGGCGATCGCGGCGTCGACGCCCGAGTCGAGGTCGTAGAAGTCGTCTCCGGGGTAGGCGTGGTGGATGAGGTTGCCGAATTCGCCTCCGTAGCTGGTGCTGCCCCGCGGATTGGTGTACAGCACCACGTAACCGCCGGCGGCCATCAGCTGCTTCTCCAGGTCGAAACGGTCGCCGTAATTGGCGAAGGGGCCGCCGTGGATTTCCAGGATGAGCGGGTATTTCCTGGACGGGTCGAAGTCGGGCGGCTTGAGGAGCCAGCCCTGGATATCGCGCCCGTCCTTGGATGACTTGTACACGATCTCCTCGAGCTGCCCCAGCTTCTTGCCGGCGAACAGGTCCTCGTTCACCGCCGTGATGACCCGTGGTTTGGTGTCTCCGGCCGAGGCGACGGCGATGTCGCCGGGCACCAGCGGGGTCTTCCAGGTCACCGCGACGGCGCCGTTGCGCGCCACGGTGAAGGCACCGCCCCCGCTGTAGGCGCTCGTGCTGCTGCCGACGTTGCCGAACACTTTCCGCGGCCGGCCGTCGAGAGTGATGAAGTAAAGCCCGGTATTCCCCCGGTCGTCCGACAGAAAGTAAATGCCGCTGCCGTCCGGAGCCCACCGGGGGCGGGCGGCGTCGCGATCCATCCGGGCGGAAAGCGAGCGCGAGCCGCTCCCGTCGCGGTTCATCACGCGCAATTCCTGAACCTGATAGCCCTGGTAGCGGTCCTCGAAGCCGGTGTAGGCGATCATCTTCCCGTCGGGAGATACGGCCGGATCGGCATCGGGGCCCTTGTTGGCGGTCAGCTTGCGCGTCGTGCCGTCGGACACCGAAAACTCGTAGATGTCGGTGTCGCGCGGCTCGCGCTCGAAATCCGGGTTGCGGTTGACCGACATGATGAGATAGCGGCCGTCGGGAGTCCACACGGGCTCGCTCGCCCCGAAGGGAGCGCCGTGCTGGAAGGGTCCCTTGGAAATCTGGCGCGGCGTTCCGCCCTCGGCCGGGACGACAAAGAGATGGATGTAGCCGGGCTTGAGGTAGCCGAAGCCGTTGAAGCGGTAGACCAGCCGGTCGATCACCCTGGCCGGATCGGCCCACTTGGCGCCCTCGGGTGCGGCGGGCATCTTGACGATCTGAGGCGGGCTTTCGGGGACGTGCATGGTGAAGGCGAGCCACCGCCCGTCGGGCGACAAGGCCAGGCCTGCCGGCGGGGATGTCAGATTGGTCAGCTTGGCCGTGCGGCCCGTGTCGAGCCACATGCGGTAGATCTGGGGGGAGCCGTCACGGTTGGAGATGAAGAAGATCTCCCCGCCGTCGGGAGACCAGCAGGGGGAAGTGTCGTTGTAGTTGCCGCTCGTGAGCGGGCGGTGGCCTGTGCCGTCGAAGCGGATGAACCACAGGTTGGAGTGCCTCCGATCCCCCATGATGTCGGCGAACTGGCGCACGTAGACGACGGCGCTGCCGTCGGGCGAGATCCGGGGATCGGTCGCCAGCTCGAGATTGAAGACATCCTGGGCGGTCAGCCGGTCGGATTGCGCGCGTGCGCCCGAAGGCACGAGCGCCGCCAGGACCAAGCCGAGCCATACAGCTTTGCGCATGGGAGCATGCATAGCGTTTGCCTCCTCCGGTTTCGGAAATGCCGTGAGTTGCTTGACGGGCCCATTGTCCGACAAGCCGCCCCGGCAGCACAAGCGGCTCGAGCAAGCCGGACCCCGGCAGCCGGCACGAGGCCCACCCGGCTGACGGCTGAATGCTGACAGCTGAATGCTCATGGCTGACGCAGCGGCGCAAGTCGTCTACATCTCGTAGCGAGCTTATTGCCCGAAACGGCAATGACCGGACCTCCAAGGAACTAATCTTCCGGCGGGATCTGCCGATTTACTGATCGAACGCGGCCTTGTGCCGCAGTACGACCGGGCTTTCTGCCAAGGTGATTGCATGCACGGACGCAATGAGCGCAAGCGCGACAGCGATCGGCGGACCGCACCCCGCCTGCCGGCTTCGGCCATCCCTTCCCTGAAAGGCGTGAAACTGGTGGCCGGGCCTGAAGTACGCCTGATCAATATCTCCCGGGGAGGCGCACTGATCGAAAGCAACACCCGCCTGTCGCCCGGTTCGGCCTTGTGCCTGCGTCTGGTGACCGCGGATTCGATATACCTCCTCAAGGGGCGCGTGCTGCGCTCCCGCGTAGCCTTCCTCACCGGCAACGCCCTGCAGTACGAGTCGGCGCTGGTCTTCGACGAAGAGTTCTCCATGCTGCCTGCGAAGGAGCAGCAGGCGGCGGCAGAAGCAGGAGAAGGCGCGGCGGCGCATCCGGCGGAGGCCGATACCGCCCCAGAAGAGCTTCGGGAGTCGGAACCGGAAGAAGCCGGACCGACCGGCGAGCCCCCGGAGGTGTTCACCGTGACCGTGTCGTGCACGGAAGATGAAGGGCGGCTGCGCGAGATGCTCGGCCGCAACAGCTGGTGACCTTCCCGCCCATTAAGCGATTGAAATCGCGCGTATAGACAGTCGGGAAAACGGCCGATACGAGTGATAGCTGTTTCCCTGTGCAGGCTGCAGGAAACGGTCGAGGGACCGGAGAAGCCCGGCCGGAGGATTCCGGCCGCATTCTCCCGGCCTGCTCCCGGCATGCCGAGCAGCGTTCCGAAGCGATGTGACCGGGGCCCGGCGGCTGGGGTATGATGAAACGGGAGGCGCCGTAACGCGCCGGCTCAGCAATGAAGATCCTGTACGTTACAGGCCATCTGCGGGATGCGGATTTCGTCGAGCACGAACTGCACCGCTTGCTGCCCGAATGCCGGCTCGATGTATCGCCCACGATCGAGGACGCTCTGCAGCGCCTGAGCGCGCCCGATGCATGCGATGCGGTTCTCGTCGACGCGGTTCTGCCCGACGGTGAAGCGCCGCGCCTGGTAGCCCATGTTCGGCAAGTGGCCCTCCCGGTTCCCGTCATCGTGCTGCTCGGTGCCAACGACCCTAATCCGCCGCTGCAGGCGCTGGAAGCGGGCGCCGACGACTACCTGGTCAAGCGGCAGCAGCACCTGGGCCGCCTGCCGGCGATGCTCCGAGGCGCTCTGGAACGTTACCGGCCGCCCGACGAAGAAAAGCGCCGCGTCTTGGAGGTGCTGTATGTCGGCGATGCGGCGGCCGCGCCCGATCAGCTCAAGGATCCGTCGCGCATGCGCCTCGATCCGGCGCGGCTGCGCGCCGACGGCTCGCTCGAGCAGCTGGAGGGCGCGGCGATCGAGCAGATTCCCTACGATGTCATCATCGTCGACGACACCCTGGTCGGAGCTCATCCGCTGCGCGCGCTGAAGGACGCCCTCGTCCGGGCGCCGGAGGTGCCGGTCATCCTGCTGGCGGCGCCCGGGAACGAGAACCTGGCTTTCCAGGCGCTCAAGATGGGCGCCGACGACTGCCTGGTCAAGACGGAGGGATTTGCCGACCGCCTGCTCCTGGCCGTACACAAGGCGATCAGCCAGCGCGGCGTGCTGCGCGAGAAGGCGGCGCTGCACACCACCGAGGGCCGGCTGCGCCTGGTCCTCGAAACGGTGCCCGCCTGCATCACCGTCCTGGCATGCGACGGGACATTCCAGGCCATGAACTGGTCCGGGCTTTCCATCATGGGGGCGGGGCGCATCGACCAGATCGTGGGCAAGAATATCCGCGACTTCGTCGCCCCGGGGCAGGAGCGGCCGCTGCTCGAGTTTCTGGAAAAGATCTGCGCGGGCGAGCGCGGCGCCATTCAGTTCGAGTGTCGGGGGCTGGACAAGACGGTGCGGCGTTTGGAACTGCGTGCCGTGCCGCTCAAGCGGGAAGCGGATGCGAGAGTCACGGTCCTGGGCGCGATCCTGGATGTGACCGAGAGCGCCAGGCTCGCCGGGCAAACCGCCGGCGCCGCGCCCGTGCCCCCTGCGGGCGAGCCGACGGTCGAGAAAGCCGAGGAGCACCGGCGCAGGAGCACCGACGTACCGCCCGGCGACGACGCCGCAGCGCAGGAGCGCTTCGTCATCCAGAAGAGACTGGAAGCCTTCGAGAGGGCGCTGCGCGCCGCGGGCGCGCGCTACACGCAGCTGGCGCAGGAATACCGGCAGGATCGCGAGCGCTGGGAGGGGATCCGCTACGAGCTCGAGCTGCAGAAGGGGATCGCCGAAGAAAAGGTCGTAATCCTCGAGCAGGAGGTGGCGGCGCTCAAGGCCAGGGAGAGCGAGGGCGAAGCCGAACGGACGGCTCTCAAAGAGCGGCTCCAGACTCTCGAAGCCGAGCTGGCCGGGGCGTGGGAAACCGCCGAAGCCCGGCGGGCGCTCCTCGAGCAGGCGCGCTGGCAGGTCGAGCGCGGCGCGCTCAACCTGGAAGAGGTGCTGGCGCAGGAGCGCACCAAGCTGGAGCTTGCCGAGAAAACCCTCCAGGCTGCCGAAAGCGCGCGCGTGGAACTGGTCGAAGAGAATCGCCGGCTGCGCTCCCGCCTGGAAGAAATCGGGAGCGAGCTGGAGAAGGAAGCGGCAGCGCGCTCCGCCCTGCAGGAGGCGCTACGTTCCGCCGAGACCGGGCAGGCGGATCTGATCGAAGACCTCGAGCGCGAGCGCGGGCGCGCCGAAGAAGCGCGCGAGGAATTTGCAAAGCTGCGGGCATCGCTCGAGCAGGCGCTGGCGGCGGCCGAAGAGCGCCTGGCGCGCGAGAAACAGGAACGCGATGCCGAACTGGCCCGGCTCGAACAGGCCCGCCTGGAGGCGGAGCGGCACAGCTCGGAGCTCGAGCATGCGCTGGCGGCGGCCGAAGAGCGCCTGGCGCGCGAAAAACAGGAGCGCGGTGCCGAGCTGGCCCGGCTCGAACAGGCCCGCCTGGAGGCGGAGCGGCGCAGCTCGGAGCTCGAGCAATCGCTGAGGGCCGCGGAAGAGCGTCTGGTGCAGGGAATCGAGGGATCCCGCGCCGAGATCGAGCGTCTCAAGCAGGAAGCCGGCCGGTTGGAGCAGGAGCGCGCCGCTTTCGAAGAAGCGCTGCGCGCCGCCGGCGCCCGGCTGCGGCAGGAAGCCGAGGAGCACGAGGCCGCCTTGGCGTCGCGGGAACAGGCGCTCGAGCAGGCGGAGCAGCAGCGCCTGGCGCTTGCCGAGGCGCTCAAGGCCGCGAAGGCGCGGCTCGCCGAGGAGATGGAGCTGCGCCGTGCCGAGCAGGCGCTGCTCGAGCGTATGCGCAGCGAGCTCGAGAGCCGGCAGGCGGCCGTGGAGGAAGTCCAGAAGGCGGCGGAAATCCGGTTGGCCAAACAGGCCGAGGAGCATCAGGCCGAGCGTGCACGGCTCGAGAGTGCGCGCGCGGAAGCCGAGGCGCAGCGGGCGGCGCTGGCCGCCGCGCTCGACGAGGCCCAGGCACGCCTGGCGCGTTCCCTTGCCCAGCTCGACGAGCAACGCGACGGATTCGCGCAGGCCGTTCGCGGATTGGAGGAGGAGAACGACCGGCTGCAGGTGGCGCTGCGCGCCGCGGAAGCGCGGCTGGCCGCAGGCGCCGCCGAACGCGAGGCCGAACGCGCCGCACTCGAGCAGGCGCGCCGGGAACTGGAGCAGCGCAACGCCGCCCTGGAGGAGGCCCTGGCTGCGGCCGATATGCGCGCGGCGCAGCTGAGCGAGGAGCGCCGGGCCGAGGCGGAAGGGTTCGAACGCTCGCGGCAGGAATGGGGGCAGGAGCGCGCCGCGCTGGAAGAGGCGCTGCACTCCGCCGAGGAGAGGCTGGCTGCCCAGGTCGCGGCATACCAGGCGGAAACGGCCCGCCTGCGGGCGGCACAGGAGGAATCCGAGCGTCGGCGCTTCGAGCTCGAGCAGGCTCTCGGGGCGTCCGAGGCAGGGTGCGCGCGGCTGGCAGAGGAAAGCCGGGCGGAGAAGGCGCGGCTGGAAGAAGCGTTGCGGCAGGCCGAGCAGGCATGCGCCGGGCTCGAGGAGCAGCTGCGCGCGGCGGAAGCCGGCCTGGCCGGTGCGCTCGAGGAGCAGCGCGCCGAGTTCGAGCGCGCGCAGGCGACCTGGCAGGAGGAACGCTCCCGGCTGGAGGAGAGCGTCAGGATCGCCGGAATGCCCGAAAGGGAGGAACTGGGGCGCCTGACGGCACGCCTGCAGGAGCTGGAGCGCGCGCACGGGGAACTCGTCGAGCTCCACCGGGCGACCGAAGAGCGCGCCGGCGCGCTGCAGGCGGAGCTGCAGTCGGCCCGGGAGCGCGAGGCGCAAACCGAGGCCCGGCACCGAGCCGAGCTCGAGAAGCTCGAGGCGCTCGTCGCACGGCTGCAGCAGGAGCTCAAAGAGTCCGAAGAACGCCGCGCGCAACTCGAAGAGGCCTGGCGCGCCGCGGAAGCGGAGCGGTCGCAGGCCGAGCAATACCGGGCCGAGGTCGAACGATTGGAGCGCGCGCTGCGGGATGCGGAAGAGCTGAAGCAAGCCGCCTCGGAGAGCCTCCAGGCTTTGCAGGCGCAGTTCGCGGCGGCGTCGGCCGAGTGGCGGAGCCGCAGCGAGCGGGCGGAAGTGCTCGAAAGGGAGCTGGAGCAGCAGCGGGCGGCGCGCAATGCGCTGGAAAGCGCATTGCGAACCGCGGAGATGCATCGGGCCCAGTTGCTCGAAGAGGCGCAGGGCATGCGCGCCCAGATGGAGCGGCTGCAGCAGGAGCTGGAGCAGCAGCGCCATGCCCGCCTGGCGCTCGAGGATGCCTGCCGTGCCGCGGAGGCGGCGCGGGCCCAGTTGAGCGAGCGCCAGCTTCTCGAGCACGGGCAGCTGGAAGAGGCACGGCGCGAGCGCGACGAGTACCGGGCCGAGCGCGAGCGGCTGCTGCGCCTGCTGGCGGAGACCTCGGCGCGCTACCAATCGCTGCTCAAACAGCGCACCGAGCACTTCCAGCAACTGCTGCGTGAAACCGTGGCGCGCTGCCAGCAGGATGCCGAATCGCAGCTGCAACTGCTGACCGCCCAGCATCTCGAGGAACGGGAAACCCTGGAGCAGCTACTGCGGGAAGTCGAGGCGCGCCAGCGGCAGCTGGACGAGCAGGCCCTGGCGGAGCGCCGCCGGCTGGAGGCGCGGCTGGCGGAAGTGCAGGCGCAGCATCGCCGGCTGCTTGAGTACGGATTCGTGGCCGTGGCGGTCACGTCGCTGGAAGGAAGGCTGATGAGCTGCAACGACGCCTTCGCGCGCCTGTTCGGCTATCCCAACAGCAGCGCCGCGCTGGCGCATCCCGAGGAATGGCAGACGCGCTTCGTTTCCGACCACCAGACCCTGGAGACACGCCTGCGCGCCGAGGGGAGGCTGACCGGCGCGGAATCCTGCGTGCGCGCACCCGACGGCAGGCTCTCATGGGTGGTGGAGAACGCCCTGGTGGCGCCCTTGCCCGGAGACCAGGCGCCGGTCGTCGAGCGCGTTTTCCTGGACGTAACCGAGCGGCATCACCTCAAGGAGGAACTGCGACGGAGCCGGCGCAGCGAATCCGTAGGCAAGCTGGCCACCGCCGCCGTGCAGACCTTCAACGACCTGCTGACCTCCATGAGCGGATACAGCCAGCTGCTCATCGAGGGCCTGAGCGAAGGGGATCCGCGGCGCAAGAATGCGGAGCGGGTGCGCAAAGTCGCCGGCCAGGCGAGCAGCCTGGCGCGCCAGCTGCTCGCTTACGCCCGGAGGCAGGAGCGCCCGCCGGATCTTCTGGACCTCAACGCGGCGTTGACAAGGATGGAGGATCTGCTGCGCACCCTGGCGGGCGAGGATATCGAGTTCGCCATGACGCTGGGGCCCGATCCGGGGATGATCTCGGCCGACCGCGCCGAGATCGAACAGGTGATCACCGCCTTTGTCGTGCACGCGCGCGATGCTCTGCCGCTGGGCGGCGCGATCACCGTGGAAACCTCCCAGACGCTGGTCGACATGAGCGAAGCGGGCCGCCCGCCGGAGCCGCACGTACTGCTGGCCGTCAAAGCCTCCGGCTACGGCGCCCTGCCGATTTCCTGCCCGCCTTCCATCGACGCCATCATCACGCGCTGCGGCGGCCACCTGCGGACTTCCTGCGAGCCCGACAAGGCAGCCGTCATCCGGCTCTACCTGCCGCGTGTCGAGCCGGCCGAACGTGCTCCCGAAGCCGCCGCCCGGGGCGGAGCCGAACTCGAGGAAGAATAGCCCCGGGCTCGCCCGCTCAGCGAGGCGGCTTGGTCGCGATCTGGAATTTCTTCATGGCGTAATCGATCGCCTGCAGCGCTCCCTGCGCATTCTTCTTCGCGCCGATGTAATCCCCCTGATCCACCTGGCTCGCGACCAGGGATATCCGCTTGTCGATGTCGGCAAGGGCGGCCTCGTATTCCTTCCGGGCCGCACCCGCCAACTTGGCCTGGGCCGCGCCCGCCTTCAGGTTCGCAAAATTGGAAGCCATGACTTCCTGAAGGTTGGCCACCTGAGTGCGCATCGATTCGCGCTCTGCCTTGGCGACCTCCGCAGCCTTGAGCAGGCGTGCCTTGGCCGTCACGAACGATGCCGCGGCGGATGCATACCGCTCCTGGCCCAGCTGGGCCTGCGCCTGGTCCCATGCTTCCTTTGCACTTTTCCACTCGGCGGGCGCGTACTCCTCGGCGCGCTGTTCCAAGGCCTGATTCATGGCATCCTGGGCCAGCTGAATCTCTTTGTCGGGCCTGGAGGCACAGCCGTGGACGCAGAGCATCAGGCTGACAGTGACGGGAATCGCGAAACGATAGGGGTCGATCATCTTTGCCTCCGCAGTACCTCCTGACGGGAGAAATGGCGAATCTCCGAATTCGGAACCGACGCATGGCGTCGGCCGTTTCCACGTGCGATCATGGACCTGACTTGTTCTACGGCTCTCGAAGCTGAAACGCTTCGTCTACTTCCTGTTACACTGAATCCAAAGTTACCACAGACGGCCGTCCTGTGTTTATCAAAAAAATGGGCCGCCGGACAATTCCGCGAACGCCCGAAGGGTGATCGATTCTGCGGTCCCGGTGGGAGTACCGCCGGGATTCTGCGCCGACGTCGGTGGCTGTCGAGGGCAATGACGCGAATGGCCGGGGGGCCGGGCGGGAAGCCTCAACCCTTCTCCGCAGCCGGCGAATAGGACCACCGATCCGGGAATCTCTTCATGCCCAAGCGCTCTCGGGCATCCCGGGCGATCCCCCGGAGCTCCTCCCAGAGCTCATGGGAGCCGAAGATGAGCTCCCCATCCTGCTCGATCTCGTGAGCCAAGCTCTCGCCTTCGATCAGCCTTTTCCTCAACTCTTCGAGCGACATCACCACAGGCTGAACCCAGCCGTCGGAGCACGCGTAGACCAGGTTCCAGTCGCACTGTTCGGCGAACACGACAAGCACGTCGGCATCGCTTGTTTCGGTGAAGTCGTGCCTGGCCACCGAACCGAAAAGAACAATCAACAGAGGCTTGTTCGGGCCGATGTCGCGCACGAATCGGCGGATCGATCCCATGTGAGGGTAATCAGTGGACATGGCCGGCGACAAAGTCCAGTATTTCCTGTGCGAACCCGATTGCCCGGTCGGCGGTTATTTCGTCATAATACTGGCCCGGATAGCCGGAGACGAAGCCGTTGGGGTAGCGCGGCTGAATGTAATGGCGGTCGAGCTCCCGGGCGTGAAAGGGCATCTCGGCGGGTATCTCGGCGAAACTCCGGACCATCTCGAGCAGGCCGATCAGGGTGTGACCTTTCGGCTCCTGGTTGTGAAACCTGAGCAGGCACTTGAGCGCTTTCTCGGCGGCCTGCTGTGCCTGGAAGCAAGCCCATTCGTAGTTTTCGTTTCGGCGGCTGTCGCGCGCCGCCTTGAGATCGCGGCGGGCCTGCTCCAGCCAATCCTGATAGCGACGGGCCATGATGCAAGTTTATCACGATCGGCGCCCCCTTGGCTCGACCACGGCCTGCGATTCAGGCGCTGGCGCACGCCTTCGGGGGGCCGATCATGGCTCTTGCGGCGGCCTGGCTCCAGTGACGACTGCTCCCATCCCCGCCGGTGCGTGAATCGCAGGACGACGGCGGGCGCGCGGAGGGGCGGCTGCGCGCCGAATCGGTTGCGCGCCGGGCGGTTTCGTGCTTGACTTGCACCGGGCCGCAAAGGTAGGACCGGCCCCGAGAGGGATGTCTGCCATGTCGCGCTACAGCCTGCTTTCCCCGGACGACCTTCACCTCTTCAACGAAGGGACGCACTGCCGCCTTTACGAGAAGCTCGGAGCGCACCTGTGCTCGGCCGAAGGCCGGGCCGGCGCCTATTTCGCCGTCTGGGCGCCCAACGCCGAACGGGTGACGGTCATCGGCGAGTTCAATTCCTGGGACCCCGAGCGCCATCATCTCGAGCCGCGCGGCAGCTCCGGGATATGGGAAGGCTTCATTCCCGGTCTGGGCAAGGGGACGTTGTACAAGTACCACGTGGCCTCGCGCTACGGCGGCTACCGGAGCGAGCGCGCCGACCCGGTCGCGTTTTTCGGCGAGCCGCCGCCGCGCACCGCGTCGGTGATCTGGGATCTGGACTACGAGTGGCACGACGGCGAGTGGATGGCTCGGCGCGGCGGCCGCCAGGGCCACGATCGCCCGATCTCGATCTACGAAGTCCATCTGGGATCGTGGCGCAGGCGGGACGGGCAGCCGGCGGGCTACCGGGAGATAGCCGCTCCTTTGAGCGAGTACGTGCGGCAGATGGGTTTCACGCATGTCGAGTTCCTGCCGATCATGGAGCATCCCTTTTACGGCTCATGGGGTTACCAGACAACCGGCTATTTCGCGCCCACCAGTCGTTACGGGACGCCCCAGGATTTCATGTATCTCGTCGACACCCTGCACGCCAACGGCATCGGCGTCATCCTGGACTGGGTGCCCTCGCATTTTCCGACCGACGGGCATGCGCTGGGATTTTTCGACGGCACGCACCTGTACGAGCATTCCGATCCGCGCAAGGGCAAGCACCGGGACTGGGACACATTCATTTTCAACTACGGGCGCCACGAAGTGCGCAGCTTCCTGCTCAGCAGCGCGATGTTCTGGCTCGACAAGTACCACGCCGACGGCCTGCGCATCGACGCCGTCGCCTCCATGCTCTACCTGGACTACTCGCGCGAGCCGGGCGAGTGGATTCCGAACCAGTTCGGCGGCCGGGAGAACCTGGAGGCGATCTCGTTTCTGCGCACCCTGAACGAACAGATCTACCGCTACTACCCCGACGTGCAGACCATCGCCGAGGAATCGACCGCCTGGCCCATGGTGTCGCGCCCCACCTATCTCGGGGGCCTCGGTTTCGGCTTCAAGTGGGACATGGGATGGATGCACGACACCCTGAGCTATGTCTCCCGCGATCCCATCTTCCGCCGCTTCCATCACAACGAGCTGACTTTTCGCGCGATGTACGCCTATACGGAGAACTTCATCCTGCCCCTTTCCCACGACGAGGTCGTGCACGGCAAGGGCTCGCTGCTCGGCAGGATGCCGGGCGACGACTGGCAGAAATTCGCCAACCTGCGCCTGCTTCTCGGCTACATGTTCACCGTGACCGGCAAGAAGCTGCTCTTCATGGGGGGCGAGTTCGGCCAGCGGCGCGAGTGGGCCCATGAAGAGAGCCTCGAGTGGGGGCTGCTCGAGTACGAGCCCCATCAGGGAATCCAGCGCTGGGTGCGCGATCTGAACCGTCTCTACTGCAGCGAGCCGGCCCTGTACGAGGGCGACTGCCGGCCGCCGGGCTTTACCTGGATCGATTGCCATGATGCGGACCACAGTATCGTAAGCTACGCGCGCCGCGCCCACTCCACGGACACGACCCTCATCGTGGTGTGCAACTTCACCCCGGTGCCGCGCCACGGCTATCGCATAGGCGCCGAGCGTGCGGGATTCTGGCGCGAGATCCTCAACAGCGACGCCCGCGAGTACGGCGGCAGCGGCCAGGGCAATTTCGGCGGGCTCGACACGGAGCCTGTGCCGGCACACGGGCGCGACCAGTCGCTGCGGCTGACGGTCCCGCCTCTGGGCATGGTGTGCTTCCGCTACGAAGGGCCTGCGCGCCGGGACTGACCCTGCATGCGCGCAGGAAGAATTCTTGCCTCGATCTGCATTCTTGGGTTTATGATAGCGCCGTATCTTTTCCATCGGGAGGTGAAGCCATGTCGTTCCGCTCCGCGATCAAAGGTTCTCTTCCCCTGGCAGGGGTCTGTCTGGCGCTCTTCCTCCAGAGCTGCGCCGCGAAGGTGGAACCGGCCGACATGGTCCTGCGCAACGGCAAGATCGTCACGGTCGACCCGTCCAGGCCGCAGGCGCAGGCCCTGGCGCTGCGCGGCGACAGGATCGAGGCGGTCGGGACCGAAGACGAGATCCGGCGCTACATAGGGCCGGCCACGGAAGTGATCGATCTCGAAGGAATGCTGGCCATACCGGGCTTCATCGAATCCCACGGACATTTCACGGGCGTCGGCGAGTCGAAAATGAGCCTCGACCTCACGCGCGCCGGGACCTGGGAGGAGATCGTGAACATGGTCGGCGAGGCCGCCCGCAAAGCCCAGCCGGGCGAATGGATCCTGGGTCGCGGCTGGCACCAGGAAAAGTGGGACCCGAAGCCGACGCCGAACGTCGAGGGCTTCCCCACGCATGAGCTGCTGAGCAAGGCATCCCCCGACAATCCGGTGCTGCTGACGCATGCGAGCGGGCACGCCACCATCGCCAACGCGCGCGCCATGGCTCTCGCCAAGATCACCCGCAGCACGCCCGACCCGGCGGGCGGCGAGATCGTGCGCGACGCCCGCGGGAATCCGATCGGGGTCTTCAAGGAAACCGCCTCGGGCCTGGTGCGCCGGGCGCTTGCCCAAAGCCGCGCGCAGCGCACCGAGCAGGAGCTGGCCGCCGAACGGCGCCGCCAGGTCGAGCTCGCCGTTCAGGAATGCCTGGCCAAGGGCATCACCACGTTCCATGACGCCGGCGTCTCATTCGACACCATCGACCTGTACAAGCAGATGGCCGACGAGGGCAAGCTGGGCCTGCGGCTCTACGTGATGATCCGCGAGGGGAACGAGCGCCTGACCCAGAAGCTGGCCGACTATCGCCTGATCGGCTACGGCAACCATCACCTCACGGTGCGTTCCATAAAGCGCCTGATCGACGGCGCCCTGGGCCCGCGCGGCGCCTGGCTGCTGGAGCCTTATTCCGACCTGCCCTCGAGCACCGGCTTGAACACGTCCTCGGTCGAAGAGATCGCGGAAAGCGCGCGCCTGGCGATCGAGAACGATTTCCAGTTGTGCGTTCACGCGATCGGCGACCGCGCCAACCGCGAAACCCTGGACATTTACGAGGCGGCCTTCAAGGCGCACCCGGAAAAGAAGGACCTGCGCTGGCGCATCGAGCACGCGCAGCACCTGAGCGCCGCCGACATCCCGCGCTTCGGCGCCATGGGCGTGATCGCCTCCATGCAGGGGATCCACTGCACTTCGGATGCGCCCTATGTGCTGGCGCGCCTCGGGGAAAAGCGCGCCGAGGAGGGCGCCTACGTCTGGCAGAAGCTGATGAAGACCGGCGCCGTGATCTGCAACGGCACCGACGCCCCCGTCGAGGACGTCGATCCGATCGCGTGCTTCTACGCGACCGTATCGCGCAAGCTCAAGGACGGCACAGTCTTCTACCCCGAGCAGCGCATGAGTCGCGAGGAAGCCTTGAAGTCCTACACTTACAACGGCGCCTATGCGGCCTTCGAGGAAGACCTCAAAGGTTCGCTGAGCCCCGGCAAGCTGGCGGACATCACCGTCCTGTCCAAGGACATCATGACCGTCCCCGAAGACGAGATCCCCTCGGCCCGGGTCGTGTACACGATCGTCGGCGGCAAGGTCATGTACAGGCGGTAGCCGGCCCGGCGGCGTTCAATAGATCTCGGGCACGAAGTTCTGGTCGGTGATCGGCGGGCGCACGTATCCCTTGTCGTCCTGGCGCGGCGGCAGGACGATCTCCGGGTGCGGCAGCTCCTCGTACGGGATCTGCGAGAGCAGATGCGCGATGCAGTTGAGGCGCGCGCGCCGCTGGTCGTCGGCATTAACCACCCACCAGGGCGCCTGTTTGATGTCCGTGTAGGAAAACATCACGTCCTTGGCCTTGGAGTATTCGACCCAGCGCGCCCGTGCCTCCAGGTCCATCGGGCTGAGCTTCCAGCGCTTGGTCGGATCCTTGATGCGCTCCTGGAACCTTTTCTCCTGCTCCTCGTCGCTTACGGAGAACCAGTATTTGATCAGGATGATACCCGAGCGTATCAGCATGCGCTCGAACTCGGGGCAGGAGCGCAAAAACTCGGTGTATTCCTCCTCGGTGCAGAATCCCATCACCCGCTCCACACCGGCACGGTTGTACCAGCTGCGGTCGAACAGCACCATCTCGCCCGCCGCCGGCAGGTGGGCCACATAGCGCTGGAAGTACCACTGCGTCCTTTCCCGCTCGGTGGGCGTACCCAGCGCGGCGATGCGGCAGTAGCGGGGATTGAGCCTCTGGGTGATGCGCTTGATGACCCCGCCCTTGCCGGCGGCGTCCCGCCCCTCGAAGATCACCACCACCTTGAGGCCCTTGTGCTTGATCCATTCCTCCAGCTTGACCAGCTCTTCCTGCAGGCGTCGCAGTTCCGCGGCATAGAACTTCTTGTCGAGCTCCTTGCGTTTGGCGGGCTTCTCCTTTTCCGGCGACCGCCCCGCCTTCGCGGAGCCCTTGTCCTTGTGCTTCTTGCCCATGATCCCCTTCCGTGAGAAGCGCCGCCGCGGCGACGAGGGACGCCCGGCGCGTCAACCTTGGGGCAGGCGGGTCTTGGCCTGCTCCATGGCGATCTTGTTGACGTGAGAGAGGGCCTGGGCGCCGGAAGCCCCTTCGATGGCCTGCCGGATTTCCTCCTCGCTCGCGCGGGCCGCCTCGTCGGCTTTGGGGCTGGCGCCTTTTTTCTGGGTTTCGACCTCCTGGGCGATCTGCGAGAATTCCTTCTCGATTTCGGCCTTGGAGCGTCGCGTGGGGCGTGTCGTGATCTTGGGCATTTCCGGCAACCTCCTCGAACGGCGTGCGGGACGACTGGAAGCTAACCCGCCGCGGGTCTATATTGCAAGGAGTTTCTTGGAGGATGGAGCGACATGAAGGTAATCCTGGACGGGCGCAGATACCACTGTCGGATCGAGGGCCCGGCGACCGCGCCGCCGGTCGTTTTCAGCCATGCGCTGGCGACCGATCTGCGCGTGTGGGAGCCGCAGATCTCCGGGCTGCGCGCGCGCTACCGGCTGGTGCGCTTCGATACGCTCGGCCATGGGGGCACGGACGCCCCGGAGGGCCCGTATTCCCTGGAGGGCATGGCGCGCGACGCCCTGGCCCTGATGGATGCCCTGGAAATCGGGCGCGCCGGTTTCGTCGGGCTTTCCCTGGGGGGGATGATAGCCCAGGAGCTTGCGCTGCAGGCGCCGCAGCGCCTCGCCTGCATGGTCTTGTGCAGCACCACGAGCCGCATCCCGCCCGAAGCCGGTTCGCTCTGGGAGCAGCGCATACGGACGGCCGCTTCCGAAGGGATGGAACCGCTCGTCGCGCCCACCATCGTACGCTGGTTCACCCGCCCCTTTCGCGAACGCCGGCCGGAAGTCATCGAGGAAATCAGCGCCATGATCCGCGCCACGCCGCCGGCCGGATATATCGGATGCTGCCGGGCCATCATGCATCTGGATCTCACGGAGCGCCTGGCCGCCGTGCGCCTGCCGACGCTCGTCGTCGTGGGAGAGCAAGACCAGGGGACCCCGGTATCGGCCTCGCGGGCGATCCACGAGCGGATCGCGGGGTCGCGGCTGGAGGTGATACCGGCGGCCGCGCACCTGTTGAATGTCGAGCAGGCCGGCGAGTTCAATCGCCTGCTCCTGGATTTTCTGCCGCGCTTTCTATGAGCCCCTCGCTCCCGCGGCCGATATGCCCGTCGCGCGCACCGGCGCAATGGGAGCATGCGGCAACAGTCTTGCAGCCGCCGGGACGCTCTCCGGCTGACGGCCGAGAGCTGGAGGCTGAGATCTGACGGCCGACCGGTTGCGCCCGCGGCATCCGTCCCATCGGAGCTAGGTATGAATGAGGGAAGCGCGTCCGAGATTGAGGATCACGTAACCGAGCTTGTCGGGGAACCAGCGCATCAGGTCGGCGGCGCCGTCGTACCACAGGATGTGGGGCTCGGTGAGGACGATGAAACGGCGCAGGCCCAGGTCCTCCCGCTCGTAAAGGCTGCGGCGCAGCTTGCCGCGGACCTCGAGTTGTGCCCTGCCGCTCACATGGACGGCGACCTCGATCCGTTCCGAGGCATGCCCGGCGAGGGCGCGCAGGCCGCAATCGCCCGCCTCGGATGCTTCGTGGGCCATCAGGATCTCGTCGATGCGCAGCACGGCGCGTGCGGCGTGCAGGCACCGGTCGGGCGCCTGGATGCAGGTCGCGTCCTCGACCTCCACGAATTGCTTGTGGGGACGGTTGAGCAGCGCCGACAGGCGCCCTCCTCCCGTGGGGACATGGCCCCTGATGAAAAAATCGTCGGTGAGGAAATAATCCTTGAAGTATCTCACGGCTCCTGCCTCACATATCGTCAGGGGCCGGGTCGGATCGCAGGAGATTGATGACCGGGATTGGCGGGGAGCCATCGAGGCGCTGGGAAGCGATGCGCCCGATATGGGAGAATAGGTGCGGCCATGGATCCGGAGAAAGGGCTGGACAGCAGGCGATGGGGCGGGCGCTCGGCGATCCCCGATCCCGAGCTGCTCGAGCTCGATCGATACGCCGCTTTGGGCAGCCTGATGGGCAGCATCGCTCACGAAACGCTCAATCCTCTCGCAGCCGCGCTCAACCTGGCGATGCTCATCGGCGAGCTGCTGCGTACAAGGCCGTACGCGCGCGGCGAGGCCGGCGACCTACAAAAGCACCTGGACGACCTTGCCGGAGAGGTCCGGCGCGCCTGCGGCATTCTCTCCCAGGTTCAGGAGTTTTCCCGCGCGGGTGATGCCCGGTGCGTGCCGTGCGACCTGAATCGGCTGGTCGAGGAAGCGCTGGCGCTGTCGAGGCACAGGACGAAGCTGGAGGGCGTGCTCGTGGAAATACATATGGCCGAGCGCCTTCCGGCGGTCCGCTGCCGTCCCTCGCAGATCCGGCAGGTGATACTGGGTTTCCTGGTGCACGCAGGACCGGAAGCGGGCGCGCGCGGCGGGATCGCACTGACCACGGGGTTGATCGACGAAGGTAAAGCCGCCTTCGTCGAGGTCCGGGGCGCGGCGGACGAGAGTGCGGCAGCTGCGCTGGCCATGGAAGCTGCGGATCGGATCGCGCGCGGGCACGGCGGCCGAATGGAGAGGGAAAGCGGGCCGGGCGAAAGGGTCGCCATGCGGCTGGTCCTGCCTGTCGGGGATGACTCGTATGAGAGGGCATTGGGAGATCCTGGTAGTCGACGATGAAGCGGTCATGTGCGAGTCGCTCGCGTCGTGGCTGCGCTCGGAGGGCTACACGGTGGAGACCGCTACCTCCGGGCGGCAGGCGATCGCCAAGGCTCGGGAAAAGGACTATGCGGTCTATTTCATCGACTTGAAAATGCCGGGAGGCCCGGACGGCATCGAGACCATGATGGAAATCCGCAAGATGCATGCGGATGCCTCCGTCATCATCATCACCGCCTATGCCACTGTCGACAGCGCCATCATGGCAATGAAGGAGGGAGCCCAGGAATACCTGGTCAAGCCCTTCCATCCCCAGGAGATCTCGCTGCTGGTCGAGCGCATCGTCAAGGTGAAGAATCTGCAGCGCGCCAATGTGCTTCTCAGGAAGAAGCTCACACGCCAGTACAAGGTGCAGGACATCCTTTCCAAGAATCCCAGGATGCAGGAGATCTTCCGCCTCATCCGCGACATCGCCAGCCTGCGCAGCACGGTCCTGATCCAGGGGGAGAGCGGCACGGGCAAGGAGCTGGTCGCGCGGGCCATTCACTACTCGGGAGAGCGGGCCGGCAAGCCCTTCGTAGCGGTTTCATGCGCCGCGCTGGCGGAAACCCTCCTCGAGTCCGAGCTTTTCGGCCACGAGAAGGGGGCCTTTACCGGAGCCGCATTCCAGAAAAAGGGCAAGTTCGAGCTGGCCGACGGCGGCACGATCTTCCTGGACGAGATCGGCGACATCTCCCCCAAGCTCCAGATGGATCTGCTGCGGGTGCTCCAGGAGCGCAGCTTCTATCGCATCGGGGGAGCGGAGGAGATTCGCGTCGACGTGCGCGTCATCGCGGCGACCAACGTGGAATTGCAGGAAGCAATGCGCGCCGGCCGTTTCCGCGACGACCTTTTCTACCGGCTGAACGTGATCCACATCCGCATCCCGCCCTTGCGGCAGAGGCGCGAGGACATCCCGCTGCTGGCGCGCCACGCCGTCGAGAAGATCGCCCATGAACTGGGCAAAGAGGTGCCGGACATCAGCGAGGGCGCCCTCAGGATGCTGCTCGACCACGACTGGCCGGGGAACGTGCGCGAGCTGGAGAACGCCGTCGAGCGCGCACTGGTCACCTGCAAGAACACCAAGCTTACGGAAGACGACTTCGCATTCCTGCGCCCCGGCGCGGACGAAAAGACGGGGTGGCTACTTCCCCCCAACCTGACCTTGGAGGAAATCGAAAAGCAGGCGATCGCGGCGACACTGCAGCGCAGCCGGGGCAACGTGAGTGCCGCGGCGCGGATTCTGGGGATCGACCGCTCGACACTCTATGCCAAGATCAGGCGCTACGGCCTCGTGCGCTGATCCGCGCGCGCCCGGGCGCAGGCCTGCGGCGCTGAAGGCTCGCTCTCGGGCGCCAGGTCTTGGATCAGGCTCAGGACGGCGGGGATGGCCGCGCGCACGGCGGGATGCATGGTGCCGCCCACGGTGCGGCAGTCGGCGGGTTCCACCGCAATGATCGCCACCTCCTGTGGAACGGGGAGAGCCAGTTCCTTTCCCAGGCGCAGAGCTTCGAACAGACCCACATAGTGCGGCGACGCGCCCGGTTCAGGCTGGAGATCGTTTTCCCGGAAAACCTTGACCGTGCCCGGCGGCGCGGCTCCGGTCTGAAACGTGTCGACCACCAGCAGCCTGCTTGCTCCCAGGGTGAGATCGAGCAGGTCGAAGCCGGCGGCCGAGGTTTCCACAATGTCCGCCTGCGGCCATGCCCGCCGCAATTCCTCGGCCACCCGGAACCCGAAGGCGTCGTCGGCCAGCAGAGGATTGCCCAGGCACAGGATCCTGGTTGCCATGGTGCTCACCGTGCTTCGGACCTGCGGACGGTGCCGTCGCCGTCGCGCCGCAGCACGCCGAGGATCCGGCCTCCCTTTTCATATACGCGGATCACGAGCGGCATGCTCCCCGGCAGCGAGTGGGTCGCACAGCCGTGGCACGGATCATAGGCGCGGAAAGCCATCTCGACCATGTTCAGCAGGCCCTCGGGAATTTGGGGGCCTTCGATCAGGCTGCGGGCCGCCTTGTCGACGCTCATGGAGATCCGGGCCGCGTTGTTCTGGGTCGCCACGATGAGATTGGCTTTGCGGATGCGCCCCTGTTCGTCGGTCTGATAGTGGTGGATCAAGGTCCCGCGCGGGGCTTCGACGATGCCGATCCCTTCCTTCGGGACCGCCGTCGGCAGGTTGCGGATGTCCGGGCTCGTGATCTCCGGGTCATCGGCGAGCTCCTTCATCCGTTCAGCGGCGTAGACCATCTCGACGACACGCGCCCAATGATTGGCCAGGGTATGGTGTGCCGGCTCGCCTCCAAGGGTCGAGAAGAACTTCTCGTAGGCTTCCTGGGCGAGCGGCGTGGCCATGCCCGCGGCGGCGTTCAATCGAGCCAGGGGCGCGACGCCGTACACGCCGCTGTCAGGGCCTTCGGAGAATCCCTTCCAGCCGATCGGCTTGAGATAGCAGAACTTCATGTAGCTCCACGGCTCGACATGCTCGGCGACGTAGTCGAGGTACTTGTCCGCGGGAAACTTCGCCCACTCCTTGCCGTCGGGTGCCACCACGCGCAGGTGCCCGTCATAGAAATTCACGCGGTTCGCCTCGTCCACCATGCCCATGTAATAGGTTCGATGGGTGTAGGCATCCGAGAGAATGAGATTCACGTAGTCGGAGTTCTTGAGGACCACGCTTTCGAACACCTCGAGAGTAAAGCGCGCAAAATCCACGGCCTCGGCGGCCACGGTCCGAAAGCGCTCGCGATCCGCCTCGGTCAGGCGTTTGGCGACCCCGCCGGGCAGGCCGAATACCGGATGCGCGGGTTTGCCTCCCGCCAGCGCTATCAATTCGCGCAGCTGCCGGCGCATGCGGATGACCTTCTGCCCGGTTTCGAGCCCCACCTTGGCGATCACGCCCAGGACGTTGCGCTGGGAGGCGGGCGCTTGGGGACCGACGACGAAGTCCGGGCCCCCCAGGAAATAGAAATGAAGCGCGTGGTCTTCGAGGAAGAAGGTGCTGTAGATCAGTTCGCGGATCTTGGCCGCGGCCCGGGTGGGCTGGACCTGGTAGAGCCGGTCGAGAGCCTTGGTTGCGGCCATGTGATGGGCCGTGGGACAGACGCCGCAAATGCGCGAGGTGATCTGCGGCATGTCCTCCGCGGGCCTGCCTTCGGCGAATTTCTCGAAGCCTCGCAGCTCGGGAACCTGGAAATAGGCGCGATCCACCCTGCCCTGGTCGTTGAGCCAGATGTCGATCTTGCCGTGCCCTTCCAGCCGGGTGATGGGATCGATCGTGATATGTCTGGTGTTGGCGGTCGTTTCAGCGGGCATGGGCGGTTTCCTCCACTTTCTTTCTTTGCAAAAACGAAGCGGGCAGGCTGTAGCGGTAAAGTGTCCCCAGCGGGTCCGGGATGGTGCCGAGGATGCGCACGATCTCCGCCTCGTCGTTGCAATTGACCACGGAAGCGATGCCGGAGAGGGCCTTGGCGCCGTAGTCGCGCACCCGGCTGGTCGGGCCGAAGCAGCCGGTGCAGGGCATGTTCCCGCCGATGCAGAGGGCCTCGCAACCGGCGCGGGTCGCGGGGCCCAGGCAGATCAGTCCCTGCGCCAGCATGCACTTTTCGGGATCGATCAGCACCTGATGCGGCCGCTTCCATTCCTTGATCTCGAGGGTTTCGGGCCGCGTCGGTTTGCGCGGGCATTCGTCGCACAGCGCCCGGTCGGGCGCGAGCACCGTGCCCCTGGGGGGCAGGTTGCCGCCGAGGAGCGTGCCGACCGCCTGCTGCAAGATCTTGGGCGTCGGAGGGCAACCCGGGATGTAGTAATCGACCGGAACGGTCTGGTCGAGCGTCTTGACGGTGTCGAAAAGGACCGGCAGCGTCAGGCTGTGGCCGTTCTCAGTGTGCTCCTTCGACGGGAGGACTTGCCCAGGATTGGCCGTGCTGGGCGACTCCCAGTAGGCAGCCTGCACGATGCTCTTGCGATCCCAGATGTTGGCCAGGCCGGGGATGCCGCCCAGCTGGGCGCAGGCGCCGAGAGCCACCAGAACGCGGGATTTCCGGCGCAGCAGATGGGCCATTTCCTCCTGTTCGGTCGAGCGGATCGCGCCGTTGACGAAGGATGCCAGGATGGCTCCATCGGGCATCGACTCCACGTCATGGCGCTTGAAATCGAGCGCCACCGGCCAGAAGACGATGTCGACGGCCTCGACCACGCCGAGGATGTTTTCCGCCAGGTCGACGACAGCCTCCTCGCAGCCGCCGCATGACGCGCACCAGTAGAACGTAATCTTCGGTTTCCCGCTCATGATGCCGCCACCTCCTCGCCGAATATCGCCGGAGCCTTCAGGCGCAGCGGTCCCAGGGCCCGGACCTGTTCGACCATCTCGTTCATGGTGGTCTTCAGGCGCTCGGCCTCCGAGGCCGAAATCCACTCCAGGCGGAAACGCCCCTCCTCGATGCCCATATCTTTCAGGATGCGCCGCAGCAAGTGGTAGCGCCGCAGGGCCTTGTAGTTGCCCTCCTGATAGTGGCAGTCGCCCGGATGGCACCCGCCGATGAGGACTCCGTCAGCCCCGCACGCGAAAGCGTTCAGGACGAACTGCGGATCGATGCGCCCGGAACACATGACGCGGATGACCCGGGCGTTGGGAGCGTACTTCATGCGCGAAACGCCCGCGGCATCGGCGGCCAGATATGTGCACCAGTTGCAGAAGAAAGCCACGATTTTCGGTTCGAACTTGTCATCGGGCATAGTCGAGTACCCCCTCGATTTCCTCGAAGATCTCGTCGTCTTCGAACAGGTTCTGTTGGATGGAACCGGACGGGCAGCCGGCCACGCACGTGCCGCAACCCTTGCACAGGACCGGGTTGATCTCGGCCTTGTGCTTGGCCTCCACAAAGGAGATGGCGCGATAGGGGCAGAGCGAGATGCATGTCTTGCATCCCGAACACGCCTCCTCGAGCACGTAGGCGGTGTTGGGCTCGGTTTCGATATACCCCACGTCGATAAGCGCCAGAGCCTCGGCGGCTGCGGCTCCTGCCTGGGCCACGGTATCGGGTATGTCCTTGGGGCCCTGGCAGCAGCCCGCCAGGAAGATCCCGTCGGTGAAGGTGTTCACGGGAGCCAGCTTCGGATGCCGTTCCAGGAAGAAGCCCTCCGTCGAACAGCTGATGTTGAAAAGGCGCCGGATATCCTGTGCGTCGGCGTGGGGCTCGAGCCCGGAGGCGAGGACCACCATATCGACCGGGATCCTGCGCACCATGGCGCTGAGGGTATCTTCCACCCGGATGACGAGCTTGCCTTCCTCGCTCTTGTCCATGGCCCAGTCGGTGACTTCGGCCACCTTGCCGCGGATGAAGTGGACGCCCTCGTTCAGAAGCCTCTGGTAGAACTCCTCGAAGCCTTTGCCCGGGGTGCGGATGTCGATGTAGAAATTGAAGATTTCCGCTCCGGTATGCTCCTTGATCAGGTGCGCGAGCTTGAGCGAGTACATGCAACAGACGCGCGAGCACCAGCGGTTGGTGGTGGCGTCGCGCGAGCCCACGCAATGGACGATGCCGACGCTCTTGGGGTGCGAGCCGTCGCGCAGCACGACCTCGCCTCCGGTGGGGCCGGCCGCGTTGATCAGGCGCTCGACTTCCAGCGAGGTGTAGACATTGGGGTAGGTCCCGTAGCCGAGGAACGGGATGCGCTTGGGGTCGAACGCCTGGAAGCCGGTCGCCAGGATGATGGTTCCGACCTTGATCTTTTCCACCCGGTCGGTCATCTTGAAGTCGATCGCGTGGCGGTCGCCGCAGGCTTCGACGCAGGTCTTTTTGCAGGTTCCCGACTTGAACTCGATGCAGTCCTCGGGGTCGATGAGCACCACCTGGGGCACGGCCTGCGGGAAGGGCAGGTAGATCGGCTTGCGCTTGCTCAGCCCCATGTTGAACTCGTCGTCAAACTTGGGCTTCTTGTAGATGCAGGCCTCGACGCACTGCATGCAGCCGGCGCACAGGTCTTCATGGACGTAACGCGGGTGCCGCGTGACCGTGACCTCGTAGTTGCCGACGTAACCCTCGACCGCCGTGACCTCGGAGAGCGTCCAGAGCGTGATGTTGGGGTGCGCCTTGACGGCGGTCATTTTGGGGGTGAGGATGCAGGCGGCGCAGTCGAGCGTAGGGAAGGTCTTGTCGAACTTCGCCATGTGCCCGCCGATGGTGGGATCGCGCTCCACCAGGTAGACCCGCTTGCCGGCATTCGCCAGGGTGAGTGCGGCGTGGATGCCGGCGATGCCGCCGCCCACGATCAGCACGTCGGGGTGGATCGGGACCTTGCCCTTTTCCAGCGGCCGGTGCCGGGCGACACGGCGCACGGCGGCGCGCGTCAGGTCGCGCGCCTTCTCCGTGGCGGCCTCCCTGTCCTGATGCACCCAGGAATCGTGCTCGCGCACGTTCACCATGTGGGTGAAGTACGGATTCAGGCCGGCCTTTTCCACGGCGGTGCGGAACGTGTGCTCGTGCAGCAGAGGGGAGCAGGAGGCGACCACGATGCGGTTGAGATTGTGCTCCCGGATGTCCTTGACGATGAGTTCCTGGCCGGGGTCGGAGCACATGTACTTGTAATCCCGGGCAACCACCACGCCCGGCAACGTCGCGGCATATTCCGCGACGGCTTTCACGTCGATGGTTCCCGCTATGTTGGTCCCGCAGTGGCAGACATAAACACCGATGCGGGCTTCGCCGTTGAGCTTAGACATGGACCGTCGCCTCCTTTCCTGCGGAAAACCACTGCCGGATCGTGCGCCCGCCCGAGATGCAGCGCTGCAGCCCCAGGGCGCGGAAGTCGCCGCCCAGCGCCCAGCCCAGCACCTGCGTGAAGTACAGTATGGGCAGATCGAGGTTCTCGCGATAGGTCTTGCGGATCTCGGACTGATAGGCGTCGAGGTTGAACTGGCACAGTGGACAGATCGTGACCAGCGCCTGAGCGCCCTTGCGCGCGGCCTCCTTCAACAGGATGTAGTTCAAGCGCAGGCCGACCTCATGGATGGTTCCCGTCAGCGAGCCCCCGCAGCACTTGGTCTTGAGGGCGAAATCGACGGTTGGTATTCCCGCCGCCTCGAACAGCTCTTCCATGCGGGTTTGATGCACCGGCCGGTCCACCTCGTAATAAGGCCGGATTGCCTGGCAGCCGTAGTAGCACACCACGGGTCCGCCCTTCCATTTTCGGACGGCCTTGGCCTTGACGGCCGCCGGGCCGATGTCCTTGTGCATCATTTCGAGCGGGTGCCGTATCTTGATGCCGTCGGGCGGCGCGAGGCCGGCCGACCGCAGCGAAGCCTCCACCTGCGCGCGGATGGTGGGATACTTGCCGATGTAATCCTGGGTTTTTCGCAGGACCAGATAGCAGGCGCTGCAGGGAGCCAGCATGTCGGCCTTTCCCGTACGGCTCGCCAGGGAGAGGTTGCGGGCGGCCAGCTGGAAAGCCCGGTTCTCATCGATGGACATGTAGGAGGTGGCACCGCAGCAGTTCCAGTCCTCCAGCTCGTTCAGTTTCAGGCCCAGGAGCCGGAACAGGGCAACGAGGCTTTCTTCATAGGCGATGCCGGTGCCCTTGAGAGAGCAGCCAGGGAAATAGAGGTATTCTGAGGACATGATCAAGCCTCCGTGGTAGCCGCGTGTTCCGCGGGAAGCTCGTGGCGGCGCCTGATTTTTTCGCGCCGCAGGGACATTCTGCCGGTGCGCATCAGGTTCCAGCCGGTCCCGATCATGCCGAGCAGGATCGCCGGGTTGGAGCGCAGCGCCATGCGCAACACCAACCACATTTCGGAACTGCGCCCGCGCCGGCTCACCATCTTGTAGAACTCGTGCGCCAGCACCGGGATCGGGAAGCGTTTCGGGTAGAGCCCCCGCTTGATGGCTTCGCACTTGAGGGTGTACATCACGTCGGTGATGTGGATGTCCTGGGGGCAGCGCACCGCGCACGAATAGCAGGAGGCGCAAAGCCAGATGGTCTGCGAGGCCAGCGCATCGTCGCGAAAACCTTCGCGAACCAGATTGATGATCCGTCGCGGGGTGTAGTCCATATAAAGGGACAACGGACAGGTTCCCGAGCAGGTGCCGCATTGGATGCAGGAGAACAGGTTTTCGCACCCGGGCATTTTCGCAATACGATAGGGCCACTCGGGATCGGCTTCCCGCTGGTATTTCAATTGCCTCTGGATTTTCATGATCGCTTCTCTTCTCCTTTGTGGGAGCCGCATCCCGTTCGGCGCGGCTCCAGCCGCAGAACGTCCTCCTACCTCCCTGCCGCCCTACCGGTCCCTGGCGGCATAGGGCGCGAAGAACTCGTTGAAAAGCCGCAACAATTCAAGGGGCGGCAAGCGGTTCATGAGCTCCCGGTGGCGCTCGGCCCCCCGGCCTGCGCTGCGTTCAAAGGCCCGCAGTCGGCGCAACTCATGTTCCATCCAGGTGCGGGCTTCGTCCTGGTGCAGCAGGGCGGCACGCAGCTCCTCGAGCGTCACGGCATCGGGCACCACGCCTTCGCACAGCCAACCCATGCCGTAAGGATCCGAGACCAGTTTCTCCGGACGGGCCCGCAAATAGGAATTCACCCGCGTGACATGGATCCGGACGGGGAAGACCATGTGAAGGTCGAGCCCGCGAACGCGGAAAGCGATCCGCGGGTTGATCAGGCCCGCCGGAGTTACGTAGCTCAAGCCCTCGAACGATCCCAGAAGCGCCGCAAAAAACCCATCGACCCCGACGTGGCAAGAACGACTTTCGCCGATGTCCAGCCACATGTGATTGCGCGAGAAGGCCAACCGCGCCGGCATCCGGATATCGCCGACCAGGACGCACTCGCGCCCTGCCGCCCGATCGACTTCGGCCGCCTCGGGATTGGCCGGCTCCAGGAAGGATTCGCAGTAGCGGTAGTTGTCGTTGCCGCACGGCGACAGGACAACGTCGCTATAGGGCAGATACTTGACGACGGGAGCCGCAGCACAGAACTGCACCTGAGACTCCTGCAGATAAGGGCAGCGCGACAGTAAAGGAAGATCGACCCGCCCCGTCAAAGCCACCCAACATCCCCGCCATTCGGGCGACGAACACCTCTCGTCCGCCTGCTCCACGGGTGCCTGGATGACCAGCTTCTTGCCCGCAGATGCCCTGCAGTACCTCACGCGGGTCTCCCTCAAATAGGGACATCTCATTGCGCGTCCCGCCGTCGCAAACAAGCCCCGGGCCGGCAAGCGCAAAGATCACAGGCCCGCCCCATTGATTGCATGCAATGCGAGTTCCTCGGGCAGCGCATTTGTCTTGCTATGCTATTTTATTGAGTATTAACATGTTTTGAGCGTGCTCCAAGCGTCATTCGAGGTCGGCTGTCGATTTTATGTCGTATATTGCAACATTCATGTCTTGATTTCCAACATGCATCCGCCGCCAGCAATCAGCTTTCAGCCGTCAGCTTTCAGCCGGCGATCAGCTGTCAGCGCCTCACCGCTCTCAAGCAAGGCTGATGGCTGATAGCTGAAAGCTGACGGCATTCATTTATTGAAATAGGCAGCCGGACCCAAACTGATCCGCTAATAAGTCACGGCTGGTCCGGGCCTGGTGGAGTTTTCAGAGGTTTCGCGATGGTCAAAAGGGGCAGGTTCAAGAACATCAAGTTAGGGAAGAACGTGCACCGGCAGCTGAAGCGCCGCGGCGCGCCGGACCGGAGCTCCGGCAGAAAAGGGACTCCCGGGCGGCATGCCGGGAGATGAGCGATCGCGCATCGGGTAAGCCGGCCGTCCGAGCGCGGGCGCAGCTATCTCGGAAATCGGGCAGCGAGGGGCTTGGCAGGGCCGCCCGGTGGGAGTATCATTTTCCGCTTCATGCGCAGGCTGGGCGCGCATGGACGGCTGAGGTGCATTGTATGGCCATCTGGGAATTCGAGGGAAAAAGGCCGGTCATCGGCAAGGGGACGTTCGTTCCTGAAACCGCCGATGTAATCGGCGACGTCGTCATCGGCGAGGATTGTTTCATCGGCGTCGGCGCAAGGCTTCGGGGCGATTACGGCGCCATCCGCATCGGCGATCGCACGAGCGTCCAGGAGAACGTGGTGATTCATTCCCGCGATCAGGGCGAGACCGTCATCGGGTCGGATGTCCAGCTCGGCCACGGCTGCATCCTCCACAACGCGACAGTGAGGGACAATGCCGTCATCGGGGTCGGGGCGATCCTGACCGACTTTTCCGTCGTGGGAGACTGGGCCATCATCGGCGAGGGCGCCGTGGTGCGCGGCGAGATCCCGGACGGCAAGATCGCCGTCGGCGTTCCGGCGAAGATCATCGGCGAGGTCCAGGAGAAGCACCGCCGGGAGTGGCTGCACTACAAGGCAAAATACGCCGAGCTCGCCCGCGATCGATATCCCAAGGGTTTCCGGAAACTCCTCAGCTGACCTTCCCGCCTTTACGCCGACCCTCCGCGGTTCCCCCGGCGCAGAAACTCCTGCCACGCGCGGTTCAGAGCATCCGTGTCACCCTCGCAGGCTTCGAGCACCGCGGCAGCCCATTCGCCCGCAATGGCCTTCCCGGCTCGAACGGCCTCGATCGCCCGCCCCGCAGCCTGCACTTCCTCGGGCGGCAGCCCGTCGGGCAAGGCGCGGTCCAGAAAATCGATCAGGCGCCGGACGTGGACTCGGAAGGCGCCGCGACGGAGATCGTGGCCGTCGGCGAGCAACGCCAACAGGCTGATCAACGAGGCGATGATCCGATCTCTGTCGGTCTTTCCCGGCATGCCGCCGTCCGGTTCCAGCATGGCGGAAAGCTCGAGCAGGGCGTCGAAACGGCCGTCGGCAGCGTGCGCGAGTTTGAGTTGGCGCGCGTGGGGCGCGGTTCCTTCGTCCCGGGCATAGTCCTCGTCACAGGAGCTGAAGTCCGTGACGGCATCGGCTTCGAACGACAGCATAAGAGCGGGCGTGATGGGCTTGCACTCATGGTAGACGTCACGCGCTTGTCCGATCTGGAAACTAAAGTCGATTGCCCGGAAAACCCCCTCGAATTGCATGTCCTGCGGCAGCCCCACGGGCACGACATGCGTGCGGGGAGGCTCTCCCGGCCTGTCGCCCGGGCGCTCGACCACGGCCACGAGCGCCATGGCCCGGCTGGCCAGGGAGTACTCCCGGCTCAGGCGCGCCAGATAGTCGAGCCTGCGATCGGCTGCGCGCTTGGCGCCCGGGCCCTGCTCCGCACCCAGGCGTGCTTCCGCATCGGTGATGAGCCTGGAGCCGCGGAGAAGCCGGATTGTTTCGCCGCAGGCGTTGTCCGCGGCCGGGATGGCGATCTCGCGCTGCGTGCGGCCCGCCGACGAGCGGAATTCGAGCGCGAGCGAGCCGGCGGCCCCCGGGGCGCAATCGCCGAAGATCACCAGGGGAGTGCCGGGGTAGACATCAGGCGCGGGATCGGGTGCAATGACGATATCGGGCGACGCCGTCCCGGCCGGCTTCACATCCGTGGCCACCGGGCGTGAGACGGAGGCGAACAGTTCCAGTGCCGAGCGGTCGACGCGCTCGCGCGGCGTCACGAAGCGGCTTACTCCCCCCGTCTCGCGCGCCAGCAGGGCGAGAAAGCGGTCCTGGCTCGCACCGCCGATGCCCAGCGAATGGAGCCTGCAGCCTGCCGCGCGCGCCGTTTCCAGGACGTCCTCGGTGGCGAAGACCTGGCCGTCGGTGATGACGAACAGGTCACCCCCCGAGCCCTCGAGCAGCTTTGCCGCTGCCCGGATGCCGGCAGCGAGCTCGGTGCCGCCGCGCGCATCGACGCTTTCCAGAAAGGCCGCGGCCGCCCGGCGGTTTTCCGGCGCGGCTGCTACCACTCTCTGGTTGAACAGCTCGCAAGCGTCATCGAAAGCGACCAGGCCGAAGCGGTCGTCCGCGCGCAGGGCGGCGAGGCAGGCGGCGGCGGCTTTGCGCGCCTGATGCATCGGGGTTCCCGACATCGACCCCGAGCGGTCGAGAACAAGTACGACCGCGCGCGGGCCTTCCTCCGGGGTGCCGAACTCGCTCGAGGGCAGAACGACGGCGAAATGCCTGCGGCCGTCGCCGGCGGTTCCCGACAGCGCCCATGGGCCCCGGGCGCCTGAGCGCACGTCGAGCACCAGATCGCGGTCGGGCAGATCCGAGGCCGGCGCCAGGCGGACGCGATTCATGCCGCGCACCTCGACGGCATGCGAGGGCGACGAGATCCCGTCGATGTTCCACGGAATCTCCAGCGCAAGGTCGAAGGAGACCCGGTGGAGATGTTCGGCCGAGCGGCGGAATCTCGGGAGAATCACGTCGCCGAATCGATCTTCGGGCAATTCGATCTCGCCTTCGCCCTCTTCGATCTCGGCCGCTTTCGCCATCGAATGGTACGAAGGCGCCAGCGTGAAGGGGAAGCGGAAGCGCAGGCCGTCATCCCTGAGATCGACGCCGCACAGGATCTCGAGCGTGACCGTCACGCTCTCGTCCCGCCGCAGATTCCCGAGCGAAAGGTTGACCAGGCCGTCGCGATACTGCCGGGCCAGACCCGCCAGGTGCCCTTCCGCGAGCGCCTTTTCGTAATCCTCGCCCGCCTCCCTGGCGGGCTTGAGCGTCGAGTGCACGATGAAGTTGTCGCCCTGGATCTCGAAGCGGCGCAACGCGGCGTCCCGGGGCAGCGGGAAGCAGTAAACGGCCTCGATCATCTTCGCTTCGGCCGAGCGGAAGGTGTGGCGCACCAGCACGCGCGCCCCGACCGGCAGGATTCTGCCCGTGAGAAACAATTCCTGCATGGCGAGGCGCAGCGGCTTGCCGCTTTGCACGCCCAGCGGCGCGTAGGCCCCGGTTTCAATGTCTTCGGTCATTGTGGTCATGATTCCCGTTCCTTTTCGTTTTTGCTGCAAATTCGGCCAGCGCCCGGGCGATCGTGCGGCTTCGCCACGGCGCAATGTCTCTCCGCACCCAGACCGCGACGTCTTCGGCGATCGGGTAGCGATCCCAGGAGTCTGCAGGCTGCAAGGCTTCGGCGGCGCGCCCGCCGGCGAGTTGCAGCCTGATTTCCGCCAGCATCAGGCCCCGGGCCTGCAGCTCGCGGATTTTTTTCAGCCGGGCCAGGTGGTCTTCGGTGTAGGCGGCGCCCCGGCCCGCCACGACCGGACCGTCGAGCAGGCCGCGCGCTATGTAGTAGCGTATGGTGCGCGGGCTCACCCCGGCTTCCGCGGCAAGCTCGGCCAGCGACCAGGTCCGCCTCCCGTCTTGCTCCATGGCGGGCATGGTATCAGAAGAATATGTCAGTGTCAAGTAATGTCTAATTAAAATGTCCCCGATGAGCCCGGCTTGTGTGCGAAGGGCACTCGAGGCATGGGGGTCGCAGCCGGATCGACTTGTTGCCGCCGCCGGTTCCGGGCGGGGGGCACGGTGCCGGGCATACCCGGAATGGCCGAAGGAGAACATGTTGCCGCATCCCCGGACTTGCATCTGAGGTATTCTTTGGGGGCGCTCCGCAGGAGGGAGGCGCGATCGGAGGTCTCATGGAACTGATTCGGGAGCTCTTGTTGACCCGGTGGCAGCAGTGGCTGCCGCCTTTGGTCGTGCTGGCGCTGACGCTGACCGTGGGCTGGCTGGCGAAGCATTACGTCTTCCGGGCGTTGCAGCGGCGCGCGGCCGCGACCAGGACGCAGTTGGATGACATGCTGATCCGCTCGCTGCGCGGCCCGTTCATGCTTTGGGTGCTGATCCTGGGCGTGCATCTGGGTGTGCAGTCTTCGCGCCTGCCGGAATCGGTGTTGCGGCTTTCGAGCAGACTCCTGCTGGTTCTCTGGATCGTCTCCCTGACGATCGCCTCGGCGCGGCTTGCGGGTTATCTCGTACGCTATTACGGCGGACAGCTTCAGGGCGCACTTCCGGTGACCAGCCTGACCGAAAACCTGGCACGCATCGCGGTCGCCGGCATCGGCGCCATGATTCTGCTGAACGCCCTCGGGGTCGAGATCACGCCGATCCTGGCGGCCTTGGGAGTAGGCGGGTTGGCGGTCGCACTGGCGCTGCAGGACACGCTGTCGAATCTCTTTGCAGGGTTCTACATCAGCCTGGCGGGGCAGATTCGCGTGGGGGACTACATCAAGCTCGACAGCGGCGAGGAAGGCTACGTGCTGGACATCACCTGGCGCAGCACGACGATCCGCGCGCTTGCCAACAACATGGTCATCGTCCCGAACTCCAAGCTGGCCCATGCGATCGTGACCAACTACCATCTTCCGGAGAAGAACATGAGGGTCTCGATCCCGGTCGGCGTCAGTTACGATTCCGACCCCGACGAGGTCGAGCGCATCCTGCTCGAGGTCGCGAACGAAGGGGCGCAGGAAATCCCGGGACTCCTGGCCGAGCCGGCGCCTGTGGTCCGGTTCACGCCCGGTTTCGGCGACTCTTCGCTCAACTTCACGCTCATCTGCCAGGTGGCGGAATTCGGGGACCAGTATGCTGTACAGCACGAGCTACGCAAGAGAATCCTGAAGCGCTTCCGCCGGGCGGGAATCGAGATTCCCTACCCGATCCGCACGGTCTACCTCCGAAAACAGGGACGCTCACCATTTTCCTGAAATGGCGACGCTGCCCTGTTTCCCGTCTGTGATAGAAGGCGTCGGCTCCTCGTCGCCATGAGGATGCGGGAGCGCAGAGCCCGTCGGCATGGAGCGGCACATCGCGCCAGGAATCTTTCCGGGTGAGCGGAGCGTCATGTGGCATAATCATACATAAAGGAGGGATCTATGAGGCTTCGCACTTTGGCGGTTGGGGTCGGTGTGGTTGCTTTGACGGGATCGCTGTTGCAGGGGCAGGCACGCAAGCCGGCCAGCCCTCCGGGCACGGCGGCCACGCAGGTCGGCGGCAAGTATGTAGCGGGCAAGATGGGGCAGACCTATCAAGGAGGCAAGTGGATCGAAGTTACTTATGGGCGGCCGATCAAGCGCGGGCGCCAGAACCTGTTCGGCTCGGGCGCGGATTACGGCAAGGCCCTGAACGACGGGTCTCCCGTCTGGCGCGCGGGCGCGAACCAGACGACCCGGCTCATGACGGAAGTGCCGCTGATTTTCGACGGCAAGACGCTGCCGGTGGGCGAATACAGCGTCTTCGTCGATCTGAAGGAAGACGCCTGGACACTGATCTTCTCCAACTGGCCGGCGCAGCAGAAGTACGATCCTAACGACAAGACCGCGCTCTGGGGCTCGTACGGCTACACGCCCGACAAGGATGTGCTGCGCGTCGCGATGAAAGTCGAAACGCTGCCGTTCTCGATGGACCAGTTCACCATCGCGTTCATCGACATGACCGAGGACGGCGGGAAGCTGGCCATGATGTGGGACAGGACGATGGCGTCCGTGCCGTTCAAGGTCGGCAGCTGACGGGATGAGCCCGGCCGGGCGGGCATGAAGCTCGGGTGCGGTTCCCGGTAGCGCAAGGGGGACGGTGGGGGGGACGGATCCCGGTCGTGGGCTTTCTTCCCGGATCGCAGTGTGCCGCTATCGGGCAGTTTACAGAACTCCGAACAGGCGTGCCCGGGTGCCGATCATTGCTCTTCCGGCAGCAGAGCTCCGATGGTAATGGCTCCCATTCCTGCCAGTGTCTGAATCGCAATCAAATGTCTCGGAAATTGCACAAATATTTGACCGCGCATTGGTTGTAGCCGAACTCTCGGCAATTGTCCTAAGGGGCCGAGGGGTAAAGGGTTCCAAGTTATTCCCGTGACGTCTGTTTTCATTGGCGCGAGGCAGAAAGGATTGTTGGATTCCCTCATTCGAAGCCCGAAAGCCAAAATCGATCCGAGGCGCTGAGCGGTCCTTTCCCTTTGTTCCTTGACCTTTTTGCCCCTCGGCCCCTGAAGTTGGCGAGCGAAGCGAGCTGAGATCCAGGCGGTTGCCCCGAAGGCCGGCGGACGAACCTGCGCATGGCCGCGAATGGGAGTGCCGCGGGCACCAGCGGCACGCCGGCCAGCAGATCGACGATGTAATGCTGGTTGAGGAAGACGCACGCGAACCACATGGCGGCCGTATAGAAGCCCGCCAGTACGATCCAGCGCCAGCGGGCCCCGTGGAGCGCCAGCACCAGCAGCAGCAGCAGGGGGAAGGCGCCGTGAAGCGAAGGGATGGCTGCAAAGCGGTTGGGGCTGTAATGGAAGAGCGTCGACAGGACCGAACCGCTTTCCAGGCCGGCGGGCTTTGAATGCTCCGGCGTGGGCCTGCGGAAGCCGTTTTCGTAAACCCACCAGGGGGGAGCGGCGGGATAGGCGACGTACCCGGCCAGCCCCAGGTATCCCAGGGCGGCGAGCGACAGCAGCAGGCGCCGGAAAAGCAGCCGGCGGCGGCGCAGCCACAAGATCAGAAGCAGGGCCGGCAGCGCGAACAGGTGCGAAAGATACACCAGGTTGCAGCAGGCATAGAGCGCCCGGGCCGCCGCGCTGGTAGCATGCTCCTGCATCCACGAGACGAAGAAAAAAGGCCAGATCTCGCCCGTCGGCGAAAGAAAGAGTCCGGCTTCCCAGCGGTAGGGCTCCTCGACCGCGACGCGCGGGTAAAGCAGCGAACCCCAGGCGCGCATCGAGTCATAGCCCAGCCAGAAAAGGATAAGCGGCCACCACTCGCGCACGAACGCGCGCGGCCCTTCCCGGCGCGTGAGGCATGCCCAGACGAGAACGGGCAGGGCCGCATGCTGCCAGCCCAGGGACCCCGCGGCGAAAAGCCCCAGGCCGTATCCTGCAGCGGCGGCGGCCCCCAAGCGGTATCCCAAGGATGCGTTCCCCTTTTCTTGCGGCTTCACGGCGGGGCCGGCGGCGGCTCTTGCTGCAGATGACGGATCGCATGAAGCCGCGCCGGGTGCGGCGGATTCTATCACAACGCGCGCCCGCGGGCGCGCTCACTCGTAGCGGAGAGCTTCGATCGGGTCGAGATGGGCGGCCTTGCGTGCGGGCCAGACGCCGAAAACCAGCCCCACGGTCACCGACACCACCAGTCCGGTGATCACAGCCCAGGCCGGGATCGTGGCGGGCAGGTCGGGCACGAGCGCCACGATGACATAGCTGACGGCTATCGCGAGCAGGACGCCGAGAATGCCCCCCACGCCCGTAAGCGTCATCGCCTCGAAGAGAAACTGCATGACGATGTCGCTCCGTGTCGCACCGATGGCCTTGCGCACGCCGATTTCCCTCGTCCGCTCGGTCACCGACACGAGCATGATGTTCATCACTCCGATGCCGCCGACCAGCAGGCCGATGGCGGAGATGGCGATTGCGATCAGGCCGACGGTGGCGGTGATGGAATCGAACTGCTCGATCAGGCGGTCGGCGGTGGTCAGGTCGAAGTTGCGCGGCTCGCTCGGCTTCACGCCCCGCCTGCGGCGCAGCAGGCTCTCCACTTCATCGAGCGCTTCCTGGAGCTTGCCGGGCCGGGCGCGGATCATCAGGAAATGCTTGTCCTCCCAGGGCATCATCTTCTTGAAGGCCCCGTAGGGCACATATATGGCACCGTCCTTTTCGTTTTCGCCGAAGAACGCGGCCTTGCTTTTCTCGAGCGTTCCGATAACGGTGAACGGCCGGCCGTTGATCAGGATGGTCTTGCCGATCGGGTCCGCGACCGGGAAGAAGGCCTCGACGGCATTGGCTCCCAGGACGGTCAGATTCATGCGATGCTCGTCCTCGGACCGAGTGAAAAAACGGCCGTCCGCGAGCGCGAGATTGCTCACCTGGGCGTAGTTGGCTGAGATCCCTCTGAAACTGAACGAGCGCAGTCTCTTGCCCTGATACTCGACGGTTACCCGCGTGCGCCAGGGAAACCCCTCCCATGCCACATCGAGCACCGAGGGGCACTGTTCGCGGAGCGCCAGTGCGTCATCCGGCGAGAGCGGCTTGCGCAGCATCTCTTCGCGCGGGCGACGCCCTCCCATCCTCGGCCCCATGTCGAGGTGGAAGGCGAAGATGTTCTCCGTGCCGAATTCCTCGACGAGACTTATGATGTTGCTGCGCATGCCGGTCAGGATCGAGGCGATCACGATCACGGTGAGCACCCCGATGATGATCCCCAGAACCGTCAGGAAGGAACGGAACTTGTGAGCGGCCAGGGTTTCCAGGGCCATCGACAGGTTTTCGCGGTGCGGGAATGCGGCCATGGTCTCACTCGCGCGACAGGGCGACGATCGGGTCGAGCTTCGCGGCCCGGTGGGCGGGATAGATCCCGGAAACGAGGCCGATCCCACCCGATGCCAGGAGCGCCAGCAGGATGTACCCCAGCGTGATGGCCATGGGGATGGGGGTGGCGCTGCGGATGATCAGGCTGATGCCGTAGGCCGCCAGGATGCCGATGGTTCCGCCGAGCGACGCGAGCAGCACCGACTCGACGAGGAACTGCATCAGAATATCCCTGCGCCTGGCTCCGAGGGCCTTGCGCAGCCCGATCTCCTGGGTCCGTTCGGTCACGGTCACGAGCATGATGTTCATGACCACGATGCCGCCCACGACCAGGGAGATCAGGGTGATGGGCGTGACCACGGCGGCGATCGCGCCGGTGAACTGCCCGACAGTCCTCTGAATCGCCTCGCTGCCGAGAATGTCGAAATCGTCTTCCTGGTTGGGCCGGAGCTTGTGCCGCGAGCGCATGATCATGCGCACGTCGTCCTCGGTGACCTGGAGCCGTTCGGCCGACGGCGCCTTGACGCGGACGTCGAGCGAGCGCCGGGCGCCGTATTTCTTGAGGAAGGCGGTATAGGGTATGTAGACGTTCGTGTCCAGGGATTGCCCGAAAAAGCTGCCGTTTTCCTTCTCGACGCCGATGATCGTGTAGTCGTCGCCCCCCAGGCGGATCTGCTTGCCGAGCACGTCCACGGGCCCGAAGAGCTCCTTGCGCACCGCTGCGCCGATCACCGCCAGCGGGCGGGCTTTCTCGGCGTCGTAATGCGACAGGAACCGCCCTTCGGCGATCTCCAGTTCCTGGATCTTCGGTATGTCCGCGGTCACGCCGAGGACGCTGGCATCGTAGAAAACACTGTTTCCCGCCTTGATGTCGTCGCGGGCGAAGAGGCGCAGGGCGACCGCTTCGCATTCCGTGCATCGCTCGCGCAGCGCGCGGTAGTCATCCAGTTGGATGCGCTTGTTTCTGCGGATCAGTTTCTCGAATTCCTCGTCGGTGATGTTGATGCGGGCGATGCGCGACACGATGAAGGTGTTGGAACCGAAAGTCGAGACCAGCCGGTCGTTGACATAATAGCCCAGACCCTCGATCGCACCCCCGACGGTCACGACCGAGGCCACTCCGATGATGATCCCCAGCAGCGTGAGGAAGGACCTGAGCTTGTGGCTCCAGATTGAGTCCACGGCGATGCGCACGGCTTCCCACAGGGAAACCAGGGGCGTGAGCCGCGTCACGGCCCGAGCCTCGATCATGCGGATAGCCGGAAGTTCCAGTTCGGTAATGGTCGTGTTCATGAAGCCCGCTTCACGATCGCAGATTCCCTGCCCTTATCGACCGGCAGACAGCACTAGATACGGATCTGCGGCAGTAAAAGTTCTCCTTATTTGAGCGGGAAAGCAAGCCCGGCCAGGCGCTTGGCCCGCGCCGTACCGCCGGGGGGAAACGACCCGGCGCGCTGCCGGGCGGGCTCTCCGGCGGCCTGCCCCCGTCGCGCTCAACGGCCACCAGGCTTGCGCGCGGCGCCTGCGGCTTGGGCGGATCGACCCGGGGTTTTCGCAACCTGCCGGCCCGCCGGGGTCCGTGCGGTGGGAACCTCCAGCCAACTGCCGACCTGCAGCGCTTTCGGCGATCGTATGTCGTTGACTTCCTGGAGCGCCGCCACCGTCGTGCCGAAGCGCGCTGCAATCGCCCAGAGCGTGTCGCCCGGCCGGACGCGATAGCGCCCATCGAACGCCTCGTTGGCGGCGGCGGGCGCCTTCGGCAGCGCGGCCAGCCTTGCGAAAAGAGCCGGGTCGGTTTCGGCAGGGACCCGGAGTTCGAAATCGGGATAATTCGACGGCGTGTACGGCGTCCGCAGGGCGGGATTGAGGCGCTGGAGCGTGGCGACATCGGTCTCTAGGGCCTTGGCGATGGCGCTCAGGCTCGTGCGTTGCGGGATCTTGACGCTTTGATACTGCACCGGCGGGTCCAGTTCCAGGGGCAGCCCGTACTTTTCCGGGTTGCGCGCCAGGATGACGCTCGAGAGGATCAAGGGGACGTGGTTCTTGGTTTCCCTGGGCAATCCGCGCTTGAGGTTCACGAGTTCCCAGAAATCCTTCTTCTTGTGCTTTTCGATGAGCGACAGCACCTTCCCCTCGCCCCAATTGTATGCGGCCAGAACCAGATTCCAGTCGCGGAACATCTCCCAGAGGTCCTTGAGGTAACGGGCGGCGGCGCGCGTCGATTTTTCAGGGTCCATGCGCTCGTCGATCTGCCTGTTGACCTTGAGGCCGTAACGGACGGCCGTCCCGCGGCTGAATTGCCATATCCCCCTGGCAAGTGCGCGCGACAGCGCGTTGGTCTTGAAGAGGCTCTCCACCTGGGCCAGGTACATGAGGTCCAGGGGGAGCATCTCGGCGCGGAATATTTCCTGGATCATCTCGCGGTAACGCCCGGAGCGGATCAATCCGTCGGTGAACAGCTTCCTGCCGCGGTTCAGCCAGAAGTTCAGCGATTTGAGGACGCTTTCGTTCACGATGATCGGAATGTCGTATCTGGTTTCCAGTATATCGGCCTCGACCAGGTCCTGCAGCGAGGGATCCACCTGGATGGGAATGAGGTCGACCTTTTCGAGTTCGTCGAGGACGGCGCGCTCCGGCTGGTCTTCCGGCAATTGCGCGGGCCTGAGGTAAAGAGACTCGTCGCGCTTGATGCGGGAAACCAGGTCCTGGAAGAAGTCGTTGAGTTCCGGCGTGTGGGGCAGGCTCCACTTCGATTGCAGCAGGAGGTCGACGGCACCGTCGAAGCAGGCGCGTGCCCGGTCGGATTCGCCTGACTTGAGAAGATCGGAACCTTCAAGGTAGCGGCTCTGCGCCCTGCGCAGAAGATCGAGCATTTCCTGGGGGATGCCGGGATTGTCGGCTTCTTCCAGGCGGACATCCTCCAGGCTTCTGGCGCGCGCGGCCACGAGCGACAGGAGAGTCGCCGACTGGCATAGCACGAGCGCGGGCGCGAAAAGTAATGCTGCCGCGACGATACAAAAGGACTGCAATCGCCTCATGGGCTCGCGAAGCCCGGCTACTTGATCGCCGGGTTGCCGGCATTCGCATCCAGCCGGCCCGTGGTCATCAATAGCTTGGCTGCCGGCAGGACTTCAAGTGCTTTTTTGACCTGGTTGTCGGCCTGGATTCCGACTTTGTAGCCTTCCTGGAGTCCGAAGGCGGCTGTATAGACTTCCTGTTTGATGCCGCGCTTGATGAAGTCCAGGTTTTCCCGGATTTCTTCATCCGTGAACTCGATCCCGCGGCTGCGCATATAATCCTTGAAATCGGCCAGAATGGCGTCGGTGATCTCCAGCTCGGGGAAGCTGCCGGGTCCTTTCGCGGGCTTGCCGACCTCTTCGCTCTTCACCGGCAGGCGCAGGCCGCCGGCGGCGGGGACCTGGCCCGATGTCAGGCGGCGCGCATATTCGAAAAAGACCTGCCGGGAGGAAAGCATGGCCTCGAAGCGGGTCAGATGCTGCGCCGGCTCCTCGATGTCGGGCGCGATGCCGCCGCCGCCGTAGACCTTGCGCCCGCTGTCGGTCTGCCGCACTTCCCGCGGCTTGCCGGTGCCTGCGGTCATGCTCGGCAGGAAGTAATAGTCGAAGCTGGAGCCGGAATAGTCGCGCTGTATCAGCCTGCCGCTGGGAGTGAAATATCTGGCGGTGGTCAGGGCCATGCCCGTCTCATTCCCCAGCCTGTAGACCGACTGGACGAGACCCTTGCCGAAGCTGTTTTCGCCGACGATCAGGGCGCGATCATGATCCTGCAGCGCGCCGGCGACGATCTCCGAGGCGCTGGCGCTGTGGCGGTTGATCAGCACGACGAGCGGGACGCGTATCTTGGCGCCGCCCGGCGCTCTGTAAGGGCGATCCGACCCCTCGGCGCGCCCCTTGGTGGAGACGATCAGCTGTCCCCGGGAAAGGAATAGATCGGCAACCTCGATGGCCTGGCTGAGCAACCCCCCGGGGTTGTCTCGCAGATCGAGGATCAACCCCGAAAGCTCGGACGCCTTGAGGCTTTCGAGCTTTTTCTTGAGTTCATCCGCGGTCGACTCGGAAAAGCGGTCGATCTTGACATAGCCGACGCCGGGTGACACCTCGAAGGCATAGGGAACGGTGATGATGGGGATCTCGTCGCGCTCGACGCGGAAGTGCAGGGGATTGCGGATACCCGGCCGCTCCACCGTGATATTCACCCACGTGCCCTTGGGGCCGCGCAGATGGCCCACTACCTCGTCGGACGTCCAGTCGTCGATCGGCTCGCCTTCGATCTCGGTGATCACGTCGCCGGCACGCAGCCCCCTGCGCTCGGCGGGCGAGCCTATGGCCGGAGGCTCGACGATCACCACGCGCCCGCTGTCGCGCAGCAAGGGGCGCACGCGGATCCCCAGGCCGAAATACCTGCTCTGCTGTTCTTCGCGGAGGCGGGCGAACTCCTTCGGGTCGAAAAAGCTTGAATGAGGATCCAGGGCGCGCAGCATCCCTTTGATGGCGCTGTAGACGAGCTGATCCGCCTTTACCGTGCCGACGTAGTTGCGCTCGATCGCGTCGAGAGCCTCCGTGAAGGTGGCCAGAAACTCGTTCGGGCTGCTCTGCTGCCCGGCGCCGGCGGCGGTGCTGCTGCCGGTGAAGCCTCCCACAAGCGAACACACGATGATGATCAGGACGACCAGTACCGCAAATCTGTTCTTCATAACGGGATGGCTCCAACCTCCTAACCGGGCCACTGTGCTGAGACCTGAGGGCGGATAGCCGGAAGCTCTTGAAAAAGCTGCACGATACCTGCCTTCAGCGGACCATCGCAGCCCGCAAACTATAGCACGGCTCCATCGCGGGTGGCAAGCCATCGGCCGGCCTTTTCCCCGGCACTCCGGCCAGGCGTGAAGTTCCGGCCGCCTTGACTAGCCTCCGACGATTCATTAGACTGTCGCTTAAGCGAGCGGGTTGCAATTTTTCAACCCTGGGGCAGGTGGATCCATGGGCTCACTGGGCATGCAGGAAATCATCGTGATCTTCGTGCTGGCCCTCATCATATTCGGCCCGCGGAAACTTCCGGAGATCGGCAAGTCCATCGGCAAGAGCCTGGCGGAATTCCGCAGAGCTTCCAACGAGCTGCGGCAGACTTGGGAAGAAGAGGTGCGCCTGGAGAAGGAAAAAGAGATGATGTCGGACCTGCTGAAGGAAAATCCCCTTGCGGATAATCCCGCCGAAAACAAAGAACCCAGATGAGGGACGCGGTCAAGGAGATCGAAGAGGACAAGGAGGCGGATGAGCTGGAAGACGAGTCCGCCAAGATGTCCTTCCTGGAGCATCTCGACGAGCTCCGCAGGCGCTTGCTCCATATCATTGCTTATGTCGGCATCGGCTTCGTAGCCTGTTTCTATTTCGCCCGGCCGATCTATCGTTTCATTTCCATCCCCATCCTCGAGTCGATGCCGGAGGGCACGAGCCTGGTTTTCACCAATCCCACGGACCCGTTCACCCTCTATATCAAGGTCGCGCTACTGGCGGGCGTTTTTCTGACGATACCCTTCACGCTTTACGAGGTCTGGAAGTTCATCGCGCCGGGCCTCTACCGCAGGGAGAAACGCTACGTCCTGCCCTTCATGTTCTCGTCGATCATCCTGTTCGTGGCCGGCGGCGCATTCTGCTACTACGTCGTGCTGCCTCAAGCCTACCGCTTCCTGATCGGGATCGGCGGCGACTTCAAGCCCATGATCACGATCAACGAGTATCTCGGCCTGACCCTGACGATGCTGCTCGGCTTCGGGCTGGTTTTCGAGATGCCCGTGCTGGTCGCATTCCTTTCGATCTTCGGCCTGGTCTCACCCGGATTCCTGTGGCGCAATTTCAAGTATTCCCTGATCCTCATCGTGGCCGCCGCCGCCGTGCTCTCCCCGACCGGCGACGCCTTCAATCTGATCATATGGACCGCGCCCATGGTCTTTCTCTACTGCCTGAGCATAGGCGTGTCGGCGATCTTCAACTGGCGGCGCAAGAAGCGGGAGGCCGCTTGATTCCTTGGCGGTGAATTTCTATTCTCTCCGGGCGACAAGCCCGCAACGTGAAGCTCGATCGGTATTGCGGTTGCCTTTCAGCTATCAGCGTTCAGCCATCAGGCCTTCCAAGCGAGATGATGATACCTGACAGCTGATCGCTGATAGCTGATCGCTGACAGCTGACGGCATCTGCGCAATAGAAGGAAACACGGAACAGAGGTCTGGTCTGCTTTGGTTCCGGCCGGTCCCGCTTGGGTCCCGGCCGCGTTCAGCGGTGCAGGCCCGTGCCGGGAGTCAAAAACTCGTCGATCACTGCGAGCACCTCCTCGCAGGCACGGGATTCGTGGATCCTGTGGCGCAGCTGCGCGCCCCCCGGCAGGCCTTTCGTGAGGTAGCCGGCCATCCGTTTCATGCGGCCGAGGGCCGCAGGCGGCGGGCTTTCGCGGGCGACCCGCCGCAGGAAGGCGAGCATGAATCCCACTTTCTGCTCCAGGCTTGCGGGCGCGGCACCCTTTCCTTCCAGGTAATCGTGACACTGGCGGATCAGCCACGGATTGCTCAGGACCCCCCGGCCGATCATAACGCCGTCGACCCCGGTCTCGCTGAACATGCGCACGGCATCCTGCGGCGAGAAGACGTCGCCGTTGCCTATTATGGGGATGCGAGCCTTTGCCTTCACGCGCGCGATCACCGACCAATCCGCGGGCCGGGAAAACATGTCGCAGCGGGTGCGCCCGTGGATCGTCAGGCCGTCCAGACCGCAGTCCTCGGCGATCTGCAGGACCTCCAGGGCATTGATGCTTTCCCGATCCCAGCCGCTGCGGATCTTCACCGTCAGCGGGATGTCCACGGCCTTGCGCACGCTCCGGAAGATCCTCTCGAGAAGTCGCAGGTCGCGCAGCAGGTCGCTCCCTCCGCCCTGGGAAACGATTTTTTTTACCGGGCATCCGGCGTTGATGTCGACCAGGTCCGCTCCCATCGCCTGGACCATCCGAGCGGCCGCAGCCATGCGGGAGGGATCCGATCCGAATATCTGGATCGACACCGGCCGCTCGCTGTCGTCGATGCGCACCAGCTCGCGGCTCTGTGCGTGATTCCGTGTAAGCCCTTCGGTGCTCACAAGTTCCGACACGACCAAGCCGCATCCGCCGAGAGCCTTGACGGCTTGGCGGAAAAGTGTGTCGGTGTGGCCCGCGATCGGGGCGAGGACAAGAGGCGGAACGACCTCGACCGATCCGATCCTCAACATGCAGTCATTATAGCAGTTGCCGCATGGAGCCCTCTGGGGAATAATTTGTGTATGAACCGCCCGCCGGGACAGGGGAAATCGGGTCAATACCTCATGGACTTATGGAGGCGTTATCTCGAGCAGTACGCCGAGCTGGAAGGCCGGCCGGAGGAGCAGATCGTCGTAGGCTCCTATCATGCCGCCGAAGCTCTGGGGTTTCTGTCGAGCGCCCTCGACCGGGACCGGCGCTACCGCGAGCTGATCGGCCGGCGAATGGCCCTTTTCGCCGAGGGGTGCCGGGCGGCCACGCTCTTCGCCGACCGCCTCATTACCGCCACATTCACCATCTACAACCATGTAAATACCCTCTGCCATGAGTTTACCGACGGCATAGCGGAAGCCCGGATGTTGGTCGGGGAAATCGACGAAAGAGTCAGGAGCGTCGTGGAGCAGGTAGATCCGATAGACCGTTCGGCAGCCGCCATGCGGGCCGCCTTCCCCCTGCTATGCCTCATAACGATGGTTCTCGACAAGAACGGCGAAGCCACGGCCGCGATCCGCACCGTTGAGGAAAGATTCGCCCGGGGAGCCGGCCGTGCATCGTCGAGCTGGGAGCAACTGCTCAACGCGCTCTATCGCGCCGTCGAGATCATGCAGGTGCTGGTTTCGCTGTCGGAGCCCGATCTCAGGGACCAGGTTTCCGAAATCGCGCTGCGCTTCGAGGAAGAAGACCGCACGCGGAACTTGAGGCTCAAGTTGCGTAACGGATTCTGCCGCCTTTTCGAGCTGAGCCATCTCCTTGCCAACCAGGTTGACGAGATACTTTCCCAACCCGGTTCCGCCTGATATTGAAGTTTCCCCCTCCCTCGGATCCGACCGATTTCCAAAAAAGCTCGGAGAAATCCAAAAAAATGAATATCCGGGCTTTGGACGGCCCTGAGAAACGGTCATCCATAGAGACAAGACTTTGATATTTAATCACTTATGAATTTGGCAGCAATCACCGGGAATGTGGAATGCGGCGTGCATGTATATCCGTGTAACTTCCCGTGATTCGAGCTCAGCCGCCGAATCGGGGAGCATTGGCGAGGAGTTTTTCGCGGTCCCTTCCCGCGATGCCAGGGATCTCTGAAGCTATATGGCGCAACGATTCGGCGCTGAGCTCGGCAACTAAAATCATTCAAGGGGAACGCACGTCGGAGCCACCTGCAGGCTGACACCTAGTCCGGCAAGCCACTCCCCATCCCGCCGGTGCCTCCAACCCCATCGTTCTGGTAAATAGGGACGCTCACCAGTAGTGTCCCATTATAAGTCGAACAAAGACAGCTGGTTACCATGAGCGTCGTCGCGCTCCTCATGAGCGGATTCCGTAAGTATTTGATAAATTGAGGTCTTCTCGAAACAGGTGAGACTCAAAATTTGAAGAATTGTGTAGAGACTTTGTTCGAGTTGGAGTCTCTTTTTGACGATAGCCACGAGCACGTAGACGGAAACGGCGATCCAGATTTGCGTTTTTACCGCGTTCTCGGAGGTGCCGTAGAAAGCCTTGATTCGTAGGTGCTGCTTGATCCATTTGAAAAAGAGTTCGATTTGCCATCGGCACTTGTACAGTTGCGCGACGACCAGGGGCGGTAGCAGAAAGTTGTTCGTCAGTGCAACAATCGACTGCTCTCTTTGTGCGTCGACGTAGTGGACGCGGCGCAGCTTGTCGGGATAGTAGCGTGAAGTGTGGGCTCCTGTGAGCATGATGGTCTGGTCGCAGCGCAGTCCGGTGCTGCGATCGACGTGGCGTGAATAGAGGCGGCGGAAGCGCATGTTGTCGCGGGCACGGACAACGAAGAATGCTTGCGACTGGTCCAGCGCATGAAGTCGGGCAAAATCGATGTAGCCCCGATCCATGATGTAGAAGGCACCGGGTTCGGCAACCAGTGAATCCAAGATGGTCACGTCGCCGACCTTGCCATCGGTAATCCAGATGCAGGAGGGCACGGGCCCCCGCAGGTCCAGCAACGTATGGAGTCGGACAGCTCCCTTCTGCCTTTGATAACGGGCCCACGGGAAGATCGAGAGGCAAAGTTCAATGGTGGAGGAATCGAGGGCATAGACAGTCTCGTTCAGTTCGAGCCCGAAGTCGTCCTCGGCATACAGCGGCCTGGCGACGTCGATTAGGATCTGAGCGAATTCGGCGTAAATGCGCCAGTCGCGAGTCTCGTTGGCATGGGCGAGGGTGTTGCGGGCCACATTGCCGCGGATGCCCATGTGGTAGCGCCTTCTGCCGACGGCGCGCAGACAGGCCTCGATGTCGCGCAGACTCTCGCGATAAGTCAGCTGAGCGAACGCCATGCAAAAGAACTGATCGAGACACGAGAAGCTTCGCACGCGGCAATTGCCGCCATATCGGCGGACGCACTTTCGAAATTGATGCAGTGGCAGGAAGTCCATCAACTGCGAGAAGACCGTCTTCCCTTGGTTCATTAGCCCTCTCCTGTCCAGTAGGTGAAGTGAGAGGGCTGAAGTGTAATGGACGATCTGAAATCGATTGAAATCGATTACGGCAATATTGGGCGATAAGTCCTTGGTTTCCAACAGATTCTATGATTTCATTAGATCCTCAATGGGACAGCAGTGTGAGCGTCCCCATTTTCGGAAAGTGGTGAGCGTCGCTGTTTTGTGGCATAGTCTTCATTCGACAATCAGGCGGGAGAGTGCGGAATGCATATTCCTGACGGCTTTCTGACGGCCGGGGTGGCGCTGCCGCTAAATGCGGTTTCGGCGGCGGGCGTGCTGTACGCCGCCCGCAGGCTCAGGGTCGAGGCGGCTGGCCGGATGATCCCCGTCATGGGCATGCTCTCCGCATTCGTCTTCGCTGCGCAGATGCTGAACTTCCCGGTCCTGGGAGGGACATCGGGACACCTGGTGGGAGGCGCCCTGCTGGCAATCCTGCTCGGGCCGACGGCCGGCTTCATGGCCATGGCGGCGGTCGTGATCGCGCAGGCGCTCTTTTTGCAGGACGGGGGCCTGATCGCTCTGGGCGCCAATCTCTTCAACATCGGCGCGGTTGCGATCTGGGGCGGACATTTTGTCTACCGGCTCGCAGCCGGATCCGATCCCGGGCCGAGGCGGGCCGCCGCGGCGGCATTCGCCGCCGGTTGGTTCTCGCTCGAGTTCTCGGCGCTGTCGTGCGCCCTGCAGCTCGCGCTTTCGGGCGTCGTCCCGCTTTCCGTGGGAGTACCGGCGATGTGCGGCTATCACGCGCTCATCGGGCTGGCCGAGGGGGCGCTGACGGCCGGGATTCTGTCCATCGTCAGGGGCGTGCGCCCCGATCTTGCCGCTCAGGCGCGATCGCTGACCGGGCTCGCCGACTGGGTGGGAGCGGCGCTGCTCGTCGCACTTCCCTATGTGCTGTTGATCCTTGCGGGCAGCTCGGATCTTCCGGATCCGCTGGAAAGCCTGCTGCAGGCTTCGGGGCTGCGCGCTGCCGGACCCGGATCGCAAGAGCTGCTCTCACCGGAAAGGATGCGCGGCTATGCCTTGTCGGCGACCGTGATCGTCATCGTGATCGCGCTGATTTTCCTGGGACGGAGCCTTCTCAGGGAGAAGAAAGAGCGCCCATGAAGCACAGCTTCATCGATCGTTACGCGGAGCTCGACTCCCCGCTCCATGCCCTCGAGGCGCGCACGAAGATCGTGGGCTTCACGGCCCTGACGGCGGCCGTGCTCATGCTTCCCCCGGCCGCAGGCACCTCCTTTCTCCTCTTTTTCTTCCTGGTCGCGATCCTGATGGGTGTCTCCCAGATACCCCTGGAGTTCATCGCCGGCAGGACCCTGATGATCCTGCCCTTCGTTCTGCTCGCGGCGATCGCCGCGCCCTGGAGGGACGACATCGGGTTCGCCTGGTTTGCCGCCCTGCTGATGCGTTCGCTGCTGTGCCTGGTCTTCCTGGTACTGCTGACGAACACCACGCGTTTCACCGAGCTTCTGCGCGGCTTGCGCCGAATGGGCGTGCCGCGCGTGCTGGTCCTCAATCTCGGCTTTCTCTATCGCTATGTTTTCGTGCTGGCCGACGAGATCATGCGCATGCGCCTGGCGAGCGAATGCAGGCGTGTCGGCCGCCTGCCGCTTCGCCGCGAGCTCAGCCTGTTGACATCGATGCTGGGCACCCTGCTGCTGCGCTCCTTCGAGCGCGCCGAGAGGATGTACCAGGCCATGGTCTCGCGCGGCTACTCGGCGGACTTTCCGGTGGCGGCGCCGCGCCGCTTCAGCTGGCGGGATCTTGCCTTCCTGTTCCTGGTAGCGCTGTTTCTCTATGCGATAGGTCGCACATCGGCATGAGCGAATACGCGGTTCAGATAACCCGGCTCAGCTATTCCTATCCGGACGGCACGCGCGCCCTGGACGATATCGACTTCGATGTGCGCCTGGGCGAGCGCGTGGCGCTTGTGGGTCCGAGCGGGGCGGGGAAGTCGACGCTGCTGCTCCACCTCAACGGGGTGTTGCGCGGCTCAGGCACGGTGCGCATCATGGGCCGATCGCTCGCCGAAGGGGACATGCGGCAGATCCGCCGGCAGGTAGGCCTGGTGTTTCAGGATCCCAACGACCAGCTCTTCTGCCCCACGGTCTTCGAAGATATCGCCTTCGGCCCCTTGAATCTGGGCGTTCCCCCTGAGGAAATCCCAGGGCGCGCCGCCAAGGCGCTGCGTGACGTCGGCCTCGAGCAGGCGATGCGCAATCGCTCGCCCCATCATTTGAGCCTGGGCGAACGCAAACGCGTGGCGCTCGCAGCGGTTCTGGTGATGCAACCCGCCATCCTCGCCCTCGACGAGCCGACCAGCAACCTCGACCCGCGCAACCGCCGGCACCTTATCGAGCTGATGGCGGCGCTGCCCGCCACCCTCGTCCTCGGGACGCACGATCTCGAGATGGTACTGGCGCTGTGCCCCAGGACGGTCCTGCTCGATCGCGGGAAGATCTGGGCCGACGGCAGGACGGAAGAGCTGCTGTCGAACGCGCAGCTCATGGAAGCCCACGGCCTCGAGGTGCCGCTCAGCCTGCGGCCGCGATCCTAGGAAAATGGGGACGCTCACCGTTTCGGCGAGGAATGCCCCGGAACGATCGGATCTCGTGGCCGCGAAAATAGGTGAGCGTCCCTGGTTTCCCGGAGGGAGATGATCTTGAAGAAAATGCTGCGGTTTCTGGCAGCTGCGACGGCGGGCGTCGCCTGGCTGTCGGCCGCGCCGTCGGAGGTGGAATTCCAGAGGGTCGCCGATCACTGCCATTTCGCGTCACTAGGCGAAGGAAAGCCCAACATGGGCGCGGTCGTCACGGGCGAGGGCGTTCTGCTGATCGATCCGCCGGGCGAAGAGGATTTGCCGGCCGTTCTGGACGCGCTCCGGAACGTGAGCTCCTCCCCCGTCCGCTGGATCGTGTACACGAGCTTTCGTCGCTTGCAGTCCTCGCGATACGCCGATTTTCTCGAGCACGGCGCGGTTCTGCTCGGCGGCAAGGCGCTCGACGGGCTTGCCTTTCCCGAGAACGAATCGCCGGCCGGCGGGGGCCGTCCGGAGGGCGCTCAGAAGACCGAAGGACGGCAGAGCGCCGGAACCTCGGGGCCGCAGCGCTTCGTTTTCGAAAGCCGGCTGCGCCTGTTTCCCGACAGCGTCGAAGTGCGCATCATGGCCCTGCGCGCCCGGGCCGTCACGGCCGGCGACGTCGTCGTCTGCGTGCCCGATGAGAAGGTCCTCTATACCGGGGATCTCTTCGCGCCGGGAGCTTTCCCGGAAATCGATACCCGGGGCGGAGGCGGCGACGTGCTGGGATGGTCGGAAGGGATGAAGCAGGCCATGGCAGCCGTCCCCATGCTCAAGCCGGCGATGGCCCGGGCGCAGCCCGAGCTACCGCCGGTTCCCCCGGAACTCGAAAAATCGCCTGAAGAAAACGTCGTCGTGATCCCCGGCCGGGGGCCGCTGTCGAATCTGAAGCAGATGAAGGAACTGCTGGAGGCGGCACAGAAGCTGCGGGCCCAGGCCGCACGCGCAGCGGCACTGAAGCGTTCGCTGCAGAATTTCCTCGCTTCGAGCGGCTTGGATGAGTTCCGCAATCTGGCGAACTTCGAAGCCTTTGCCGGCCTTCTGCTCGAGGCTCTCGCCGGCGCCAACAAATAATAGAGGCTGCGCCTTGCGCCGCTGCTCGGCCTTCTGCCGCAGCGCGGCATGGAATTTCGCCGCCGATTCTGGGAAAATTCAAGCGGAGGGTCGTCATGGGTGAGTCGCGAGGCGTCGAGCCGCAAAAGATCGTCGTAAGCACCCGGCCATACCCGGGTTCCAGGAAGATTTACATCCCCGGGCCGCACGGTATCCGGGTACCCATGCGGGAAGTCCGCCTGCAACCGACGAAAACCGCCGACGGGCGCCTCGAGGAGAATCCTCCGGTACTGCTGTACGACACTTCCGGACCCTACACCGATCCCGAAGCCGGGATCGACCTCGGGCGCGGGCTGCCCGAGCTGCGCCGGCCCTGGATTCTGGCGCGCGGCGCCTATGACGTGAGCGATCCGAGCTACAGGGCCGCTCGGGGCCCCGGAGATCGTGAAGGCCCGCTGCCGCGCGCGCGCAAAGTTCTGCGCGGCCGCGGCAACGCCACGCAGATGCATTTCGCGCGCAAGGGGATCGTCACCCCGGAGATGGAGTTCGTCGCGCTGCGCGAGAACCTGGATCCGGAATTCGTCCGCTCCGAGGTCGCGCGCGGCCGGGCCATCATCCCGGCCAATATCAACCATCCCGAGAGCGAGCCGATGGCGATCGGGCGCAACTTCCTCGTCAAGATCAACGCCAATATCGGCAACTCGCCGGTGGCCTCCTCGATCGAAGAGGAGGTCGAGAAGATGGTCTGGGCCATCCGCTGGGGCGCCGACACGGTCATGGATCTGTCGACCGGCAGCAACATCCACGAGACGCGCGAGTGGATCATCCGCAATTCGCCGGTTCCGGTGGGCACCGTGCCCATCTACCAGGCCCTGGAAAAGGTGGGGGGGAAGGCGGAGGAACTGACCTGGGAGATCTACCGCGACACCTTGATCGAGCAGGCGGAGCAGGGCGTCGACTATTTCACCATCCATGCCGGGGTGCTGCTGCGCTACATCCCCCTGACCGCCAAGCGCCTCACCGGCATCGTGAGCCGGGGCGGCTCGATCATGGCCAAGTGGTGCCTGGCCCATCACCGGGAAAACTTCCTTTATACGCGCTTCGACGAGATCTGCGAGATCATGAAAGCTTACGACGTCGCCTTCTCCCTGGGCGACGGCCTGCGCCCCGGCTGCATCGCGGATGCGAACGACGAGGCGCAGTTCGCGGAACTGGAAACCCTGGGCGAGCTGACCCTGAAGGCCTGGGAGCACGAGTGCCAGGTGATGATCGAAGGACCGGGTCATGTCCCGCTGCAAGGGATCAAGGAGAACGTGGAGCGCGAGATGGTCGTTTGCCATGAAGCGCCCTTCTACACTCTGGGCCCACTGGTCACGGACGTCGCCGCCGGCTACGACCACATAGCGAGCGCCATCGGGGCGGCACTGATCGGGTGGTACGGGACCGCCATGCTCTGCTACGTCACGCCGAAGGAACACCTGGGGCTTCCCAACCGGAAGGATGTGCGCGAAGGCGTGATCGCCTACAAGATCGCCGCGCATGCCGCCGATCTGGCCAAGGGGCACCCCGGGGCGCGGCTGCGCGACGATGCGATCTCGAAGGCGCGCTTCGAATTCCGCTGGGAGGATCAGTTCAACCTCTCCCTGGATGCGGAAACCGCGCGCGAATTCCACGACGAAACCCTTCCCGAGGCGGGCGCCAAGCTGGCGCACTTCTGCAGCATGTGCGGCCCGCATTTCTGCGCCATGAAAATCACTCAGGACGTCCGCGACTACGCCGCCCGGCACGGGGTCGATGAGGAAAAGGCGCTCGAAATCGGCATGGCCGAAAAAAGCCGGGAGTTCGTGGAAAAGGGGGCGGAGATCTACCAGAAAGCGTAGTTGACAGCGCTTCCGGAGCTGCCATACTTACTGGGTCGCCCGGGGGCGGAATGCAAGGTGGGTAAACGGGTCATGCCTGATTGGGTCTGGTTGCTTCTGATCTTGGCCGGTTACATTGCGCTCATGCGCTGGGTGCTGCCCGCCATGGGCATAGGCACCTGAATGGCCGACTCGTGCCGCGTCGAGTCTCGACGCGAAAGCCCGCCCGCCTCCGAAGAAACCGGGAATCCCGCCGATCCGTCGCGGCGCTGATCCGCGTTCCCTTACAGACGTCCCAGAAGCCCGTACCAGGCGTAGCCGAGGTATTCGTGGTACGCCCACTGAAGATAGGTCCAGCGCTCGGCGGAAGGGTCGGCAAAAGCCTCGAGCACGGCGAGCCCGAACTGCGGCCAGGACATACCGCGCGGCCATTTCCGCAGCATCCAGATGCGGGCCGGCGCCGCAATGGGTTGCATCCCCTGCTTGCGGGCCACTGCCATCGCCCGCCGCAGGTCCAGCGCGGAGGTGACCAGGATGAACGGCCTGTCTCCGAGGATTTTCCTGATTTCCACCATGTTTTCGTAGGTGGTGAGGGAGCGCTCCTCGGTCAGGATATCTTCGGCAGGGATGCCCTGCTGTTTCAGGTACTCGGCCATGATGACGGAAACCGGCCTGGAGTTCTTGTGCAACCTGCCTCCGGAGAGCACGAGCTTCGATCCGGCCGTGAGCCGGTACAGGCGCACGCCTTCTGACAGCCGGCCGATCGTCTCCCCGGTAAGGGCGCTGGTGACCGGGACTCCGGGATAGTCCTCGCCATAGCCCGACAGTACGACGACCCACGGCGCCGGTTGCCCGGCGGGCGGCGCGGGCAGCGGCGGATAATCGCGCTCGAGGTTCCAGACGAGGATCTCGGCCAGAGGGGTGAACGTGCCGGCAAGAAAGAGCGCCGCGCCCGCGAGCAGCAGGCGGCGGCCCGGTTGCCGGCGCCGCCTGCTGAAGGATGCCGCCGTACCCGCCAGCAGCAGAAGCGCGGTCAGTCCCAGGGGCGAAGAAACGGCCTCAGCGGCGTGCTTGAGAAAATCCATCGGGTTCGGAGGAGGTGGTCAGTGGTCGGATCTCCGGATGGTGCAGCCGAATTCGTCGGTCTGCGGGCGCGGCACGGGCCGGCCGGCCAGCAGGGCCTCGATCGCCTCCTCGGCGTAGGCCTCGCGCCCGGCCTGGCCCGGGGTTTTGTTGTTGTCCGGCGCCCCGCGATAGCGGAGCACGCCGGCGGCATCCAGGATGAAGATGCTCGGCGTGCGCACGGCCCCGAGTCTCTCGGCGGCGATGCCCTCCGTGTCCAGCAGGACCGGGTAGGGTATCTTCAGGTTGGCCGCGTTGCGCGCGATCTCCTCGGGCGACTCGTTCCTGTTGGAAGCGACGGCGAGAAAGACCACGCCCCGGCCGCGATATTTCTCGTACAGGGCGGCCATGCGGTCGCGGTAGGCGAGGGAACTGGGGCATTTGAAGGACCAGAACTCGAGCACCACGATCCTGCCGGCATAGCGGGCGAGGGCGTGCTCGCCGCCGGCGGTGTCGCGCAGCGCGAAGCCGACCTTCTGCTCGGCCTGCTCGAAGGCGGGCGCCGGCGCCGCGCCTGCGCCCAAGGCTGCGGCGAGCACGAGTGCCGGCGCCGCTCGGATTCCGCATGTTTGCATCGTCATGGCTCCGCCCGCCGGTCCGGCCTCAACGCACGGCGCGATAGACCACGCGCGTGTAGCGCCGGGGAACGTAATTCCCGTAAGCGCGCACGTGCACGGGACGGCTCGGCTTGATGCGATAGACGGTGTAAGGGTAATAGTAGCGCACCACCGTGACCGGGCGGTATGGAACGAAGGCGAACCTGGAATAAACGGGGCCGTAATAGACCGGGCCGTACCATGGTCCGCCGTATGGGTACCAGCCGCCGCTGCCGAAGCTGAAGCCCACGCCGAAGGAGAAGCGGAATCCCCCGGCCTCGGCAGGGGGCGTGAACAGCGCCAGCGCGGCCAGCGCCGCCGCCGCGATCAGAATCGTCCTGTGTTTCATGGCTCTCACCTCCCGGGCTTATCTACTATTATCGACGCGCGCAGGCGCCCGAGGTTTCACCGCCATGAGCGGCCCGGCCGGCGGGGTCAAACCTTGGCGTCCGCGGCGCGCCAGCGCGGATGCTGCAGCAGCTCGATGAATTTCTGCGCCGCCGGCAGGACGGGCCGGTTGCTGCGCACCAGCGCGCCCAGCGTGCGGTAGAACTTCTGGCCCTTGAACTGCAGCTGCACCAGGGTGCCCGCCTGCACCTCGCGCTGCACGCTCAGCAGGGGCACGATCGAGATGCCGGTGCCGATTTCGACGCTGCGCTTGATGGTCTCGATGTTGTCGAACTCCATGACCACCCGCACCTTGACACCGTTCTGGTCCAGGATCTGCGCGATGGCGCGCCCGCTGCCGGTGCCTCTTTCGAAAGCCACGAAGTTCTCCCCGTCGATTCTGCGCAGATCGATCTGCTTGCGGCGCGCCAGCGGGTGCTCGGGTGAACAGATCAGCGTCAACCGGTCGGCGGGGAGGGGGATGATCTCCAGGCCCCTGCGCGGCTTGGGGTACGTCACCACTCCCAGGTCGACCGCGCCGCTCAGGCATTCCTCGTATACGCGATTGGGCCGGTTGAAGTCGACGCGCAGATTCACCTTGGGGTAGCGCTTCATGAAGGTCTTCATGGCGTTCGACATCTCGTACAGGCCGACGCTGTAGATGGTCGACACGCGCAGGCTGCCGCTGATCTCCTGGCCGGCCGATTTCATTTCGGCCTGCATGCGGTCGTAGCGGTCCAGGATTTCGCGCGCCGCTTGATAGAGCACCCGGCCGGCCTCGGTCGGCTCGACCGACCGGCCGTTGCGGATGAGCAACGGGGTTTCAAAGCGCGCCTCCAGATTGCGGATCTGCTGGCTGACGGCGGATTGCGTGATGAAGTTGCGCACGGCCGATTGCGAAAAGCTCCGGCTCTCGACCAGGTCGCAGAAGACCTTCAGCGTTTCGATATGCATGGTTCCGGGCGCCCTCCAGGGATAAAGATTAGCATGACTAATCTTCCCGATCAAACTTATTCATTTCCCTTAAAGAGACCGGGTCGCTATCATGCAGGCGTGGTCGGGCGACGAGAGAAATCCCGATCGCGGGTCTTTCATAGCGCAGCCTCGTTCATACCCTTTCATACCCTGAGGCGAGGGGCGGCCCGGCAGTGCACGCGCCGGGTCCCCGGCAATGTTTACGGGGCGGGTCGTGTTTGACTGGGAGGAACGCGGCCCGCCCACCAAGAGGGCGCTCCGGCGGGAGCGCCCATCTTTTTTCCCCGCACCGCCCGCGCCGCGCTCCGTTCCTTCTGTACATTCCGGGCACGAGTGCGTAATCTGGATGGTGCAATGAGCGCCGCCGTCAAGGATCTGCCCCGGGCCGACATCCCGCGCCCGCTGCGCGAAGTGTGGCTGGCTTTTCACCAAGCGGAGCTTTGCCGGGGCCTCGATGCCGTCTTTGTCTTTTACCGCGACGGCATGGAGGTCTGGTGTGCCATCGACGAAGAGAAGAGCTACCAGAAACTGATCGAGCTGGTCGCTCCCAGGAAAGCGCAGTTCCGCATCGAGCTGTATCCCACGCGCCTTCCGGAAATCAAAAAGACCAGGGAGGAGCTGACAACCCCTCCCCCCAGCCTGTGGCAAAACGCCGAACTGCGCGCCTATCTCGGGGACCCGTTCGCGGAAGCGCGGCGGGGGGTTACGGCGGCCCGCGTCGAGGAGGAAACCGGGGGTCCGGAAGCGCAACTCAAGCAGCGCCTGCTTCTTTTCGCGGCCCAGACCGTCGAATGGGCGAACCGGCTGAAGCGTTACGGGTTCGAGCTGCCCGCGCTCGCTTGGGCGGCGGCCGATGAAGGCGCCGGCGCCGACATACGGCCCAAGGTGCGTGCCGTCTGCGTTCAGCACGCGCGCGAGGTCGAAAGGATCGCGCACAAGCTCGGTGAGAACATGGCGCATGCCCTGCCGCGCCCCGAAAAGCAGGCGCGCCGGGCGCGCGCGCCCGCGCGGCCGCGCAGCACTGGCGGGACGCCGGTGCAGAAGGCCGCCCGCCTCGCGGAGGCCTGCGGGGAAATCGGAGATCGCGTGTACCGCTTCATATACCCGGACAGCCACACCGTGGCGCTCGCCGATCTTCGCGAGCCCGACCTGCCGGCCGCCCTGCGCGCCCTCGAGGAAATCGCCTCCGAATTCGCCTCTTTATTTCGGTGACAGGCTACTCAACCCCGAAACTCCCGAGGAGCACCGGCCGATGGGGGCGGGCGGCAGGGTTGCTTGGAAGCATCAGGGGACTTCGATAAAGATGCTGCCTGCGATTCCGTGGCGCTGGAAGGCCTTGCGCTGATTCTGGTAGTCGTAGCGGATGATGAATCCGAGCTTTTTCGTCAGCCACTTCTGATAAAAGAAGTTCGGGCCGAAGCTGATCCATTCCACTGGAAGCGGCTGAATCTCCAGGGCCGAGTATGCGATGCGGCCGCCCGTGAAGCCCAGCGCGATCCACTGTTTCTTTTCGGCGCCGTATTGCAATGCGATGCCGGCGGACTTCGACGCGACGGCGCCGGGGTAGGTGCGGTTGAAGGAGACGTGGCCGCTCCAGATCGCCTTGCCGCGATAGTACATGGCGCCTGCGGACACGACGCGCCCGTACTTTTCCGGCATGCCGTGGACTTCGGTATAGCCCACGGTTCCCTGCAAGCCCTCCGGTTTTGGAATGGTGAAGATCCCCATTGCGCCCGCGCGCCAGCGAGGGTAAAGCCTGGCCGAGCCCTGCGGGCTGAAACCGCCGCCGGCGATTGCATAGAACCATTTGTTGACCAGGATGTAGGAATCGAGGCCTACCGTGCTTTGCGAACCGTAGTCGCGCTTCTGGCGGGCGAAACTGAGGATCGGTGCGAGGTGCGGGATGCCGCGATACATCACCCTGCCCTGCACGCCCGTCCACCGGCCGTAGTCGTTCGTAAGGTAATTGTCGAAGGCTCCGAGTTCGATGAACCACGGCTCGGGACGGTCGCGGGAAGCCGGCACGGGTGCCGGCTGAGCCGCCTGCGGTTCGGCCGGCATCGGGTCGAAGCCCTTGCCGGTTGCACCGGTGGTCAAGAGGACAAGCAGTGCCAGAGTGCCGGTCACCTTAATGACTCCGGAGAATCATATGAGGGCTGGAGGACTGCCTTCTCATGACTGTCGAATCCGAGTCTCCAGCCCTGCCAATCAACGTATCGGCATCGCCGTGCCCCGCGACACATAATAGTGCATGCACGTTGTGACGCCCGCGGGATGGCAGGGGAGAATCGATCGGACGCGTCGGCACAATGGGTGTCAGCCGGAACCGAGTTTCGGGGTTGAGTAGCCTGTCACCGAAATAATGGCGAGGGCGGAGGTGGTGCCGATGCGGGTGGCGCCGGCGCGGATCATGCTCTCGGCCTGCTCGCGCGTGCGTATGCCGCCGGCCGCCTTGATCCCCATGTCGGGGCCGACGACGCCGCGCATGAGCGCCACGTCTTCGACCGTGGCGCCCCGGGCGGCGAATCCGGTCGAAGTCTTGACGAAATCCGCACCCTCTTCCCTGGCCAGCAGGCAGGCGAGCTTCTTTTCCTCATCGGTGAGCAGCGCCGTTTCGATGATGACCTTGACGATGGCGCCGCCGTCGTGCGCCGCGGCCGCCGTCTCGCGGATTTCGCGCGCGACCCAATCCAGCGCGCGCGCCTTGAGGGCCCCGATATTGATCACCATGTCGATCTCGCCGGCGCCCTGAGCGATCGCATGGCGGCACTCGAAAACCTTGACCTCCGGAGCCGTTGCGCCCAGGGGGAAACCGGCCACGGTGCAGACTTTGACCGCAGACCCCAGCAGCGACCGGACGCACAGCGGCACCCAGGCCGGATTGACGCATACCGCGGCGAATCCATAGCAGCGTGCCTCGTCGCAAAGGCGCGCGATCCGCTCCGGCGTGGCATCTGCGGCGAGCAGCGTGTGATCGATACATCGGGCCATCGTGAGATCGTGCATGGCGGCACCTCCTGCACACTATCTTATCGCGGTATCCTGCGGATCCGCTCCGAATCCGCCGTCCGCGGGCGCAGGCGGCGGAATCGTCCGCCGTGCTCGGCATCTTGGTGTAAAATCGGCGTGCCATGGACTTGCTCAAGAAGCTTTTCGGAGGCGGCGAAGGGCCGGGCGAGTGGCGGATCAAGCGCGCCCTGAAGCACGTGATCCAGGCGCACGGAGACCCTTCCGTACGCGTGGGCGCGATGGAAAGGCTGGCGGGATGGGGGACGCCCGAAGCGGCGCGCGCCTTGCTGCGCCGCTTCACGATCCAGGTGCCCCAGGCGAGCATGGACCAGCAGGAGAAACAGTATGCCGTGCGCCTGCTGGCGGGCATGGGCCGGTGCGCGGTCGAGCCGATCCTGGACTACCTGAGAACCGAGCCGGAAGTGACCTACCCGGTCCAGGCCCTGCGCGAGCTCCTGCCCGCCGAAGAGTACGTCCGGGCGCTGCAGGGCGTGCTCGATGAGCTGGCGGGCACCTACACGCGCTGGCCGGAAGCGAAGACCGTCATGATCCAGAACCTCCCGGATGAAGCGTTCCCGCAGGTGCGCGAGACCGTCGGGCGCTTCCTCCAGGACGACGACGACGACGTCTGCATCGCCGCGGCGCACTATCTGGCGCGCAACGGGGGCGAGCAGGAGCGCGAGCGGCTGCTCGAGGTGTTCCTTGCCGCGGATGCGCGCCCGCGCGTTCGCGGAAGCATTCTGGATTTCTTCTGCGAGCGCGAGTGGCCGGTGAAGGGGTACCGCAAGAAGGTGGGGGAGGCGATCTTCGAGCCTTACTACCTGACCGCGAAAGGCACCGTCAAGCGACGCACCCAGCCGGTGGTTTGAAGCCGGCGCGCGCAATCACCTCGCAGCCAGAAAGGCCTCGAGCACCTGGTTGAAGGCCTGGGGCTTTTCCAAGAACAGCGCATGGCCGGCGTCGCCGATCACCTCCAGCTTCGACCCGGCGATGCGCGACTGCAGGTATTCGCCCAGCAGACGGTTGCCGTCGGGCACGACGATGAGCGTCGGAACCTGAATGCGCAGCAATGCGGGCCTGCGGTCGCCGGTGAAAAGGTCGAAGAGCAGCGCGATCATGGCGCCCGTCGGGGTTTTCAGGCTGCCTTCGGCGAGCTCGCGGTAGCGCAGCTCGCCCTGCGCGGCCCGGAACATGCCGCGCACGAACTGATCGGTCCACTTGGCGCGGTCTTCCTCGATCCCCATCAGAACCGCGCGCATCTGCTGGTGCGTGGCGCCGCCCGGGTAGTCGGCATCCTTGAAGCCGGCCGGCGATCCGTCGACCAGGACGAGCTTTTCGGGAGGGATCGCTTCCGGGCTGGCGACGTATTCCAGAATCGTCGCGACGCCCGCAGACCATCCTACCAGGATCGGCGCCTCTATTTTCAGAGCCTTGAGGAACGCATGCAGATCCGCGGCATGCTGCTGGTAGGTATTTCCCTCCTCGGTCTTGGTCGTCTGGCCGTGGCTGCGGGGATCGAAGGCGATCACGTGGAAATCGCGCGCGGCAAAATAGGGAATCTGCTCGCGCCATACCTCGGCGGTCATGGTCCACCCGGGTATGAAGACGAGGAAGCGCGCGCCCGCGCCCGCCTCGAGGTAGCGAACCCTGATGTCGCCGACGCGCTGGGTCAGCTCCTTCCATGACCCCCGCTGCGCTTCTGCGGGTGCCGCCGCGAGCAGCAGCACCGCCGCCAGAACGAAACCGCCTGCCGCTTTGACCATGGTCCATCCTTTCCCGTCGTGATTCCGAGCCGATCGGATTCGCGCAGGCTATCTTACCCGCGCCTTCGGGTCTTGGGAAGAGCGCGCGGCAGGATTCTGCCCCCTGACTGCGCCGTTCGAATCTGGTAATGTCATGGCTTGCGCGGCGGTCGCGCCGCGTGGTATTCAGACCCCGGGAGCCTCATGCGCATCAGCGGAATTCTGCTTCACCCCACATCCCTGCCGGGGAGGTACGGCATCGGCGACCTGGGAGAGCCCGCCTTCCGCTTCGCCGACTTTCTGCAGCAGACCGGACAGAGGCTGTGGCAGGTGCTGCCGCTCGGCCCGACCGGCAGCGGCAATTCCCCTTATCAGTGCTTTTCCAGCATGGCCGGCAACCCGTTGCTCATCAGCCCGGATCTGATGGCGCAGGAAGGCTGGATTTCCCCTGCGGAGCTCGAACGCGCTCCGGCTTTTCCCGACGATTACGTCGATTTTCCCGCCGTGGCATCCTACAAGCGCCGCCTTCTCCGCGAAGCCGCGCACAACTTCTTCAGCGCGCGCACGGCGGGGCATGACGAGTTCGAGGAATTCTGCAGGGCCAGGGAATCCTGGCTCGAGCGCTTCGCCGAATTCGCTGCATTGAAGGAACAGAACGGCGGGGCGAGCTGGGCCGACTGGCCTGCGGGCGCGCGTGCCGACGGGCACGAGGTGATGATCCAGAAATTCATCCAGTTCGCCTTTTTCCGCCAGTGGCGGCGGCTGAAGGCTTACTGCAGCGAGCGCGGCATACTGATCATGGGCGACCTGCCGATTTTCATGGACTACGACAGCGCCGACGTCTGGGCGAACCCCGGCCTGTTCGACCTCGACGAGCGCGGCCGGCCGCGCTTCGTCTCCGGCGTCCCCCCGGACTATTTCAGCGCCACCGGCCAGCTGTGGGGCAACCCGCTCTATCGCTGGGACGTCATGGAGCAGACCGGCTATCGCTGGTGGATCGAACGCGTGCGCGCGCTGCTCGAGCAGGTGGACCTGATCCGCCTTGACCACTTCCGCGGCTTCGAGAAGCACTGGGAGATACCGGCCGACGCCCAAACGGCCGTGCAGGGACGCTGGGTGGAAGGGCCGGGCGACCGGTTGTTTGCCGCCCTCGAGAAGGCGCTCGGCAAGCTGCCCTTCGTCGCCGAGGATCTGGGGTACATCACCCCGGAGGTGCACGCGCTGCGCGACCGCTGGGGCCTTCCCGGCATGCGCGTGCTTCAGTTCGCCTTTGCCGACCCGTCGCCCGACGATCCCTTCAAGCCCCACAACTTCATCCCCAACTGCGTCGTCTATACCGGCACGCACGACAACGACACGACCGTCGGATGGTTCTGCGGCGGCGCCCGGGACACGACGCAGAGCGCCGAACAGGCGCGCGCCGAGCGCGAGTTCGCCCTGCGCTACCTCAACAGCGACGGCCGGGAGATCCACTGGGACTTCATCCGCGCGGCGCTCGCCAGCGTGGCCGGGACCGCCATCTTCCCCCTTCAGGACGTGCTCGGCCTGGGCTCGGAGGCGCGCATGAACACGCCGGCGCGCCGGACGGGCAACTGGCGCTGGCGCTACCGGCGCGAGCAGCTGACCGAGGAGACGATCGCGCGCCTGCGCGAACTCACCTGGATGTACGGCCGCACAAACTGGGGACGCTCACCATTTTCGCCCGCCGTAAAATAGTGACGCTCGCCGTTTTCCCATGCCGAACAGCGGTTTCTTATCCAATGCACCTCGAAAAAATGGGGAGCGTCCCTATTTGAAAACGGTGAGCGTCCCCATTTTGTTCGGGTGGAGGGGGAGGGTGGCGGTGGTCACGATGTCCCAGTACGTCACCTGGGGCGAAGGCTTGAACTTTTCCAGGAAGGGGCGGATCGGTTGCAGGATCTGGGTGAAGCGATAGCCCGGCACGCTCTCGGGATGCTGCAGGTGATTGCTCCAATATGCGCGTATGAACAGCGCGCGCTCGTCCAGCGGCAGTGCGGCCACGTTCTTGAGAAACTCGGGCCACGACAGGGACTGCACCAGATACTGCTCGACGTTCGAGGTGTAAAAGACGGTCACCCTTTCGCCGATCTCGCGCAAATAGACCCCCAGTTCGCGCAGGGCGTGCCTGCCCGCGAAGTCGCCGATCACCGGAATGATGCGGTTTTCCTCCTGCAGGCGCTGGATGAAGCGAAAATCGCGGGCGCTGTTCAGGAAGTTCTCCTTCCTCCCCTCCAGGTCGGTCTCGAGCAGGAACTCCCCGTAGGTCGGCACCGGTACGTAATCGTATTTGATCGACAGGCCGCGCTGGAAAAAGGCGCGGTGGATCTTCTCGATCGTGGTGAAATCCCGCTCGCTCAGCGGTACGCGCGTCGCTTCGCTCAAGAACATGCGGATGCGCGCCTGCGTGTGCCGGAAAAGGGCCTGGTCGGCTTCGGCGCGCAGGAAGTACGAGACCATCTCCCGCACGCCGTAATCGTCCCCCGGGAAGGAATCCTTGCGCAGCGGCCGGCTGAGGAGCAGCGACAGATATTCCGCGCGGTTGCGCGCGAAGTGGAACAATGCCTTGAACATCAGATGCTGGAGGAGATTCTGCCGCCGGATGTCCAGGATGAAGGAATAGTCGGGCCGCAGCTTGGCGATGTAGGTGAAATTCTGGTCGGGGCCGACGCCCAGGTAAACGCCGCCTCGGATCCCCAGTTCCTGCAGCTTGCCCAGGGGATGCAGATAGGAAGCTTCGTTGGAGACGAAGTTGTCGTTCCAGAAATAGCCGCCTTCTTCCGACAGGCGCTCGATCAGCGCCGCGAACCGGCTCGCGGTCAGCGGCCCGGCGTCCCGAGCGGCCGCCGACGGCACGGCGGGCATCAGCAGCACGATCGAGATCAGAAGGCGGGCCGGAAGTCTCATCTGAAGTCCCGAAACGGCAGGAGCCGTGATCGCGATCAGTCTAGCAGATAGGTTGCCCGGGCGGAACGGAAAAGCCTGCGCGAACGCGCTCGGCCCCGACTGTATAATGAAGCCATGAAACCGCAAAAGACGGCCGCGCGGCGTGTCGCCGCCGGCTGGGCGATCATGCTCGCCGCAGTTCTTGTTTCCTGCCGTTCGGGGACCGGCCCCGAATCCAGGCCGGCGGCGTCCCGACAGGAAGCGGGCGATCCGGATGTTGTCGCGCTGCTGCGGGAGCGCGCCGAGAAGGATCGCTCCTA
>CAZHQK010000050.1:0-13165 GCA_964534795.1 uncultured Acidobacteriota bacterium | reverse complement strand
CAGGGAAGCTCGCCGCCTTCAAGTCCGATGACGGCACCCAGGCTGCCGAGGGGGATCTGTTCGTCGCGACCACGGTGGCCGGCATCCCGGTCAAGAGCGCCCTGCAGATCCTGTACGACGAGGCCCGCAGCCGGACCGTGGAGGAGTGGGCCGCGCTCTGCGGCTTGGAGGCCGCGGAAATCGTCGAGGTGGCGCGCGAGTTCACGGCGCACGGCAAACGCGCCGTGGTCGAGATCCATCGCGGCGTCTCGCAGCACACCAACGGCTTCTACAACGTCCTGGCCACGATGGGGGCTCTCAACATCCTCGTCGGCAACCTCGACTGGAAGGGCGGTCTGGTTTACGGCGGCGGCTCCTACGGCGAATCCGGGGGCACGGGGCGCCCGTTCCAGCTTGCCGGCCACCCGGCCCGCCTGACGCCGTTCGGCATCGACATCATCCGCGGCGGCGCCGCGTACGAGAAAAGCACGATCTTCTCCGGCTACCCGGCGAAGCGCCCGTGGTATCCACTGGCGAGCGATGTCTACCAGGAGGTCATTCCCTCTGCGGGCGATGCCTATCCGTACCCGATCCAGGTCCTGTTCCTCTACATGGGATCGCCCGTCTATGCCCTGCCCGCCGGCCACTCGCTCATCCCGATCCTGAAGGACACGTCGAAGATCCCGCTCTTCGTGGCCAGCGACATCGTCATCGGCGAAAGCAGCCTGTACGCCGATTACATCTTCCCCGATTTGAGCTACCTGGAGCGCTGGGAATTCCACCGCTCCCACCCGTCCATCGTCCATCGCGCCTCGCCCGTGCGCCAGCCCGCGATCGCGCCGCCCACGGAAACGGTGCGGGTTTTCGGCCAGGAGATGCCGCTGTCGATGGAGGCGGTCTTCCTGGCGCTGGCCGAGCGGCTCGGGCTGCCCGGCTTCGGCCCGGGCGGTTTCGGCTCCGCGGGGGATCTCAAGCGGCCGGAGGATTTTTACCTGCGCATGGTGGCCAACATCGCTTACGGCGACTCGAGCACCGGTTCGGACACATGCCCGGACGCCGACGACGAGGAGGTGGCGATATTCCTCAACGCGCGCAGGCACCTGCCGCCGGCGGTTTTCGATGCGCAGCGCTGGGAGGCGGCCGTCGGCCCCACCTGGTGGCGCAAGGTGATCTACGTGCTCAATCGCGGCGGCCGCTGGTGGGGATACGACGAGGCGTGGACGGGCGAGCAGGTGAAAGCCAAGTACGGCAAGCTCGTCAATCTCTATCACGAAAAGCCGGCCACCACCCGGAATTCAATGACCGGCGCTTTCCTCAAGGGCTGTGCCTGTTACGTCCCGCCGGCGGATGCGCTGGGGCGCGGCCTGGAAAGCGCGGGAACGGCCCTGCGCCTGATCACCAACCGCAACATGCTGGGCACCAAGAGCCGCACGATATCCAATTACTGGCTCACCGACATCCTTCCCGAAAACGTCGTCGAGATCAATCCCGCGGACGCCTTCCGTCTCGACCTGCAGGACAACGATCACGTCCGGATCGGCTCGGCCGACAATCCCGAAGGCGCCTGGGCCGTCGCCGACGGCTCGCGCAAGCCGATGGTCGGGCGCGTGCGCGTCACCGACCGCATCCGGCCGGGTGTGGTCGCCTTCGCCCTGGGCTACGGGCACTGGGCCTACGGTGCCGCGGACCAGACGATCGACGGCGTGGTGGTTCCCGGCGACCCGCGGCGCGGCGCCGGCATCCACGCCAATGCGGCCATGGTCGTGGACCCGTATCTGCGTTCGCCGCTCAGCGACGTCGTGGGCGGGAGCGCGGTCTTCTACGACGCGCCGGTCTACCTCGTGAAGGTCGGCAGCTGGAGAGACGAGCAAAGCCGGCGCTGAGCGGCGCGCGCCCGCGCCTCGGTCCCGCGTGTGGGGTTGACCCTTGTTGGCAATTTGCCTATATTACCAAGATCGCGCCTGCGCCGCGGTCCCCGGGGCCGGCGGGCGCGGGCTCCCGACCGGAGGCCGGCGATGAAGAAGAAGCACTGGGGGATCGTACTTCTGGTCCTGGCGGTCTTCGGGGTCACCTACGAGGGGCTGCGGCCCGAAAAGCCGGCGCCTGCGGGGGAGCCCCTCGGCCCGAGTTCGGCCAAGGTGACCTTCATCGAGCTCGGTTCGGTCAACTGCATCCCGTGCCGGGCCATGCAGCCCGTGATGCGCGCTCTGGAGCAGAAGTACGGCGACCAGATACGCATCGTGTTCTACGACGTCTGGGAGGACGACCGCCCCGCGCGGGAATATCGCATCCGCGTCATCCCGACGCAGGTCTTCCTCGACGAGGCCGGCAGGGAATTCCACCGGCACGAGGGCTTCTATCCGCTCGATCAGATCGTGAGTCTGCTGGCCGGCCGGGGGCTCGTGCCCCTCGACCGTTAGGGAGGACGGCGGACGGATGCTGGAGTCGCTGTTGGGCCGCCTGACGGACCTGCTCGGCGGGTCGCCGGCCGTCGCCGCGGCGGGCGCCTTCGCCTGGGGCGTCTGCAGCATCCTGCTGAGCCCGTGCCATCTCTCGAGCATCCCCCTGCTCGTGGGTTACCTCTCCGGGGCGCAAACGGGCACGACCGGCGGCGCGTGGCGGCGCTCGGCGGCCTTCGCGCTCGGCATCCTCGCCGCGATCGCCGCCGTCGGCATCGCCACCGCGGGCGCCGGCCGCATCATGGGAAGCCTGGGGCCATGGGGGGACCGGCTGGTGGCCGTCGTCTTTTTGCTTTTCGGGCTCCACCTGATGGAGCTGGTGCCCTTGGACTGGAGTCTGCCCCGGCCCGCAAAGCGGCCCTCGAGCCTGGCATCGAGCGCCGGGATCGGGCTCCTTTTCGGCGTGGCGCTCGGCCCCTGCACCTTCGCCTTTCTCGCGCCGGTGCTGGCGCTGGTGTTCGCGCGGGCCGGGAGCGATGCCCTGTCGGGACTGGTGCTGCTCGCCGCTTTTGCGGCGGGCCACTGCGGCGTGATCGTGGCCGCAGGCACGGCCGCAGGGGCCGTGCAGAACTACCTGCGCTGGACCGGGAGCCGTCCGGCGGCGCGCTGGGTGCGCCGTGTATGCGGCGCACTGGTGAGCGCCGCCGGAGTGTGGCTGCTGGCACGCTGGTGAACCTTACCGTGTGGAGTCGGCGATGTCGGTCATTACCGTGAGCAAGTCGTGGGACGAAGTGGTGGAAGCGCTGGGGCGCCGCCGCGATCTGGAAACCGTGGTCCTGGGTTGCGACAAGTGCGCCAAGCTCAGCCGCACCGGGGGCGCGGACGAAGTGCGGCGCATGCGCACGCGGCTCGAGGGCGCCGGGGTGGCGGTGCGCCGTGTGGAAGGCCTGGTCGACGCCGTGGAGGAAGGGCTGTGCGACGCAAGCGCGACGGCCCAGCGGCTCCAGCCGCTGCGCGACGCGGCGCCCGGCTGCCAGCTCCTGGTGCTCTCCTGCGGCGCCGGGCTCAAGTGCGTGCGCGACCTCCTGCCCGGCATCCGCCTGGTGCCCGGGCTGAATACACTGGGGCCGGGAGTGAAGGCGGAGCTGGCGTGCGTCGCCTGCGGGGATTGCCGGTTCGACGAGGCGGGCTGCCGCATGCTGCGCCTTGCCGAGGAGGTGGCCGCGCGCCTGCGTGCCGGTTACGGCGGCGGGCGAGGCGCCGCGCCCGCCTGACGGGCGCAATTCCCGATTGACGGGATCGCATTCTTTGGTAAAATCGCCAAATGATGAAAACCGTGCGCATGGACCGGAAAACAGAAATGCGCCTGCGTGCCCGGGCCCGCGTCATGAAGGCCTTGGCGCACCCGACCCGGCTTTTCATCGTGGAGCGCCTCCTGGAGCGCGAGCATTGCGTGTGCGAGCTGACGGCGATGATCGGCGCCGACATCTCCACGGTCTCCAAGCACCTCGCGGTGCTCAAAAACGCCGGCATCGTCGAGGACCGCAGGCAGGGGGTGCAGATCTTCTATTCGCTCAAGTGCCCCTGCGTGGCGGATTTCTTCACGTGCGCCGAGGCGGTCTTGAGAATGGAAGCCAGGCGTCGGCTGGAACTGGCGCGCTAGACGGCCGGGCGGCGGCGCCGCCCGCGGGAGCAGCGATATGACGGAGGGTAGAAATTCCGAGACGAGCGATCTTGTCCGGTGGGGTCCTGCGGTGCGGCGTTGCGGATGGATTCTGATAGCCCTCGCCGGCCTCGCGGCGGGCGCGGAACGGCAGCGGCCCTCGCTCCTGGGCGTGTGTCCCCCCTTTTACCTGCGGAGCGAGGACGGCGAAATCATCGATCCCGTGCACGGGATCCGTGACCGGCTGCCCTATTCGCCGCGACAGACGTGTGCAGCTCAGGGCTGCCACGACTATGAGCGGATCACGCAAGGCTACCACTTCACCCAGGGCAGGGGCGAGCAGCCGCCCGCGGACATGGCGGCCAGAATGGGCTGGGTGTCGACGCCCGGCAACTACGGCGGCGCATGGTGCTCCCCGGCGCCCCTGTACCGCTATCTGGCGCCCAAGCGCAACGAGTCCCCGCAGACGATCGACATGACATCCTTCGGCTTCATCGAGGCCGGTTGCGCCAATTGCCATCCGGGCGGCGGCCCGATGGAATTCGACCGCGACGGCTTGCGTTACGACCGGCGCATGGCCGACCCTTCTTCCGGGTTGACGCCGGGCGGCGACAACGGGCTCGACGGCGATTACTATCGCGCGCGCTGGTCGGAAACGGGCGTGCTCGAGGCCGATTGCCTGCTGTGCCACCTGCCGGAATACGATTTCTCCGCGCGCAACAACCAGCTCGCCGCCCTCAACTTCCGCTGGGCCGCGACGGCGGGCGCCGGATTCGGCGTGGTCCAGGGATCCGTACGCTCCGGGGAAACACCCCGTGTCGCCTACGATCCGGGGCGCTTCAATCCCGACGGCACCGTCTCCCTTCACATCGCCGTCTCCCCGCGCAACGAAGCCTGCCTGAGCTGTCATGCCCAGCCGGGCTGGAAGAAACGGGGCGCCAATTTCCGCAGCCGCACCGATGTCCATCTGCGCGCCGGCCTGCGCTGCACCGACTGTCATGCGGCCGGCTCGCGCGCCGAGGACCCGCGCATCCGCGGGCGCGAGATGCATCAGATCGGCAAGGGCGACGACCCGGGCGGCAGGGTGCGCGACGACCTGGATGACACGGTGCGCCCCTGCCGGTCCTGCCACGACACGGGACTCCTGGGGGCGCCCGTCGCCCGTCACGACGGGCTGCCGCCCCTCCATCTGGAACGGATCGCGTGCCAGACATGCCACATCCCCGAAAGGGCCGTCAAGCCGATCCTGGTCCAGGCCTCGGACGTGATCAGCCCGGGCGCCAGGATCCCGAGCAAGGGGAAACAGCTGTGGACGTTCTACGGACCGGACATGCAATACCGCAACCACTACGGCTATCTCGAGATGATGGGTTACGACGACAAACCCACCGAGATCTTCCGGCCCGTCTACGTCAAATACAAAGGAAAGATCTACCCGGTCAATAGAGTCCACTCCGCCTGGCCCGGTATCGAGGTCGAGGGGACGACGGCCCTCATGCAGCCGCGCATGTACGACATCCGCGGCATGTGGGAGGCGCACGGCAAGGATGGCCAGCGGTACCCGAAGCTGTCGCTCATCACGGACGACAACGGCGACGGGGTGATCGAGGTGAACCGGCCGGAGGAGATCGACGCGCTCATCGATTCCGTCGGCGCTCTTCTCCGCGAGATCGGGTATCCGATGCAGGGCAGGCGCGTCGTGTGGGTGCTCGACGACAGGGTCTATCGCAGCGGCACCGAGTATTACACGGTGCAGAAGCGTGACTGGGAAGCTTCTCCGTACGGCAACGTCCACAAGTACAGCCACGACATCCTTGCCGCCGGATCGGCCCTGGGCGGCCGCGGCTGCACGGATTGCCACAGCAGGGATTCAAGCTTCTTCCACCAGGCAGTGGTCGAGTATCCGTTTTCGGAGAGCGGCGCGCCGGTCACGGTCGAGCAATGGCGGCTGCTGGGGCTGGGCCGGACGCAGGTCCGGCTGGGGAACTGGCGGGAGCAGTGGCTCAAACCCGCCGCTCCGTGGTTTCTCGGGGCGATTGCCTCCCTGGCGCTCGTCCACCTGGTGATTTACGGGCGCAGGTCGGCCGTGCAATCCGTGCCCCGGTCCGACGGCTCGCGCTACACGAGGAAGGAAAGGCTGGCTCACCTTCTCGTGATGGGTTCGTTTCTGGTGCTGGCCTCGACCGGCCTGCTGTTTCTCCTGCGTGCGGAGGGCCCCGCCGGTTACGGGGCACGGTCGCTTCACAAGTGGGCCGGGCTGTTCTTCCTTGCGGGCATCGTGTTTGTCGGCATCATGTGGTTCCGGGAAGCCCGGTTCGATGCCTCCGATCGCCGCTGGCTGCGGCGGCTGGGGGGATATTTCGGCGGGCCGGCCGTCGCGCCTTCGGGACGCTTCAATGCCGGGCAGAAGATCTTTTTCCTGCTCGCCCTGGTCTGCGGGATCGCGCTGGCGGTGACCGGAATCGCCATGTGGTCGGGTTGGACGCTGGGATCGGGTGCGGCGGTCCTCTTCACGCTGCACGATCTTTTCGCGCTCGCGCTGATCGCTGCCGTCCTGGGCCACCTGTACCTTGCCCTGGTCGCCAACGCAGGCGCGGGGTGGTCCATGTTCGGCGGGAACGACGCGGCGGTTCACGGCAGCGCCGCCGCCGGAGGGATCAAGGAGGGATGAGGATGTCGACGAGCCCGGGCGACAAGGTCGACAGATTGAAGGTCGGCAAGTTCACGATCGGCATCGTCGGGCTCGAGGCGGCCCTGAGCGAGGCCGCCGCCGCCCGACTGGAGCCCGACGAGAGTGCGGCGCGGCATATCCTCGAGCGCGTGCGCGCCGCCAACTACATCCCGCCGGCTGCCGAGGCGGAATACCTGGAGGCCCTGCTCCGGGAATACCGCAAGCGCCTGGGGCTGCCCGCGGCCGAGCCGGCCGTCGAAGGCGTCGACGTGAAGGTCCTCGGTCCCGGCTGCCCGAGCTGCGAGAGGCTCGAGGCGCTGGTGCGCAAGCTGATGGCCTCGGCCAACATCACCGGCAGCATCGAGCACGTGCGCGACCTGAAGGAGATCGCTTCCTACGGGATCCTGCCCATGCCCGGGCTGGTGATCAACGGCAAGGTGCGCTGCGCCGGCCGCGTACCGACGGAAAAACAATTGCTCGAGTGGCTGCGCGATGCGGAGCAGGCGGCCCGCAGCGGCAGTTCGTGAGCGGCGCGCCGGGCCGAAGGAGATATCCCGCATGTCCGAGAAAAAGATCTTCGTCGTCCTGCTGGCGGCGTTCCTGGCGGCCTATTTCGTACCGTTCGCCGACCCGGCGGTGCAGAACGCGATCGCCGAGGCCCTGCTCCTGCTGCAGGACTATGCGCGCCAACACGTGATCCTGTGCCTGATCCCGGCCTTCTTCATCGCCGGCGCCATTTCGGTTTTCGTCAGCCAGGCTTCCGTTATCAAATATTTCGGCCCGCAGGCGCGCAAGCTGCTGGCATACAGCGTCGCTTCGGTGAGCGGCAGCATCCTGGCCGTCTGCTCGTGCACCGTGCTGCCGCTCTTCGCCGGCATCTACACGCGCGGCGCCGGCATCGGGCCGGCGACCGCGTTCCTCTATTCCGGCCCGGCGATCAATGTGCTCGCCATCATTCTGACGGCCAAGGTCCTGGGCATCCGGCTGGGCGTTGCCCGGGCCGTGAGCGCCGTCGCGTTCTCCGTGATCATCGGCCTGCTCATGCACCTGATCTTTCGCCGCGCGCCGCAGGGAGCCGCCGCGCAGGGCTTCGTCGCCGTGCCGGACACCCGCGGCGAGAGGCCGCTCGCGAAGACGGCGGCCTATTTCGGTGTGATGGTCGCGATCCTGGTGGCCATCAATTGGGGCAAGTCGGATCCCTCGCTGGCCCTGTGGCATTTCATCTATCGCGTCAAATGGCTGATCGGCGGCATTCTGGGCCTGGTGCTCGCGTGGATGCTGGTGCGCTGGTTCCGCAAGGACGAGTTGCGCGACTGGACGCTTTCCACCTGGATCTTCGCCAAGCAGATCTTTCCTTTGCTTTTTGCCGGCGTTCTGATTTCCGGTTTCCTGCTGGGACGGCCGGGGTACGAGGGGATCATTCCCGGTCGCTGGGTGGAGCATCTGGTGGGGGGCAACAGCCTGGGCGCGAACCTTTTCGCCTCGGTGGCGGGCGCCCTGATGTACTTCGCCACTCTCACCGAGGTGCCGATCCTGCAGGGATTGCTCGGCTCGGGCATGGGGCAGGGACCGGCGCTGGCGCTGCTGCTCGCCGGCCCGGCGCTGTCGCTCCCCAGCATGCTGGTGATCCGGCAGGTCATGGGAACGGGCAGGGCGCTCGCCTACATCGCGCTCGTCGTCGTGATGTCGACGATCGCCGGCATGATTTTCGGTCGGATCGCTGCATAGTTCATATGGATCGGAGGTAAACACCATGGAAATCCGTGTTCTGGGCCCCGGCTGCGCGCGCTGCCATGAAGTCGAAAAAAGGACCCTCGACGCTTTGGCGCAGCTGGATGTCGCCGCCGACGTGCGGAAGGTCACCGACTTCAAGGAAATCATGACCTACGGCATACCGGGCACGCCCGGCCTGGTGATCAACGGCAAGGTCAAGTGCGCGGCGCGCATCCCGACGGTGGAGGAAATCAAGCGCTGGATCGGCGAGGAGATCGGCAAGCCGTCGGAGTGACGGGCCGGCGACGGGTGGCCGTTTCTGCGCGCAGCGAGTGCCGACTGTTCCCGGAGGTGAACCGTGACCGAGGTCAAAGCGAAGAAGCTGGGCTTTCTCGACAGATTCCTCACGCTGTGGATCTTCCTGGCGATGGGCTTCGGAATCGTGCTCGGATACGTGAGCCCCGCCTTCACGAAGTGGATCGCAGGGCTGCAGATCGGCGCGACCTCGATTCCCATCGCCGTCGGGCTGATCCTCATGATGTACCCGCCGCTCGCCAAGGTGAAGTACGAGGAGATGGGGACGGTCTTCCGCAACAAGAAGCTGCTGGCGTTCTCCCTCGTGCAGAACTGGATCGTCGGGCCGATCCTGATGTTCGTGCTCGCGATCGTGTTCCTGCGCGGCTATCCCGAGTACATGATCGGGGTGATCCTCGTGGGGCTGGCGCGCTGCATCGCCATGGTGATCGTCTGGAACGAGCTGGCCGAGGGCGACCGCGAGCTGGCCGTCGGGCTGGTGGCCTTCAACGCCGTCTTCCAGGTGCTTTTCTACGCCGTGTACATCTATCTCTTCATCACGGTCGCCCTGAACGTGCTCGGTCTGGTGCCGGGCGTGCAGGCGCACATCTCGATACTGGAAGCGGCGAAGACGGTCTTCATCTATCTCGGCATACCTTTCCTCGGCGGCGTGATCACGCGCTTTTCCCTGCTGCGTTCCAAGGGGTACGAATGGTACGAGCGCGTTTTCGTGCCGAAAATCAGCCCGATCACTCTGATCGCCCTGCTGTTCACCATCGTGGTGATGTTCTCGCTCAAGGGGGAGTACATCATCGCGCTGCCGCTCGACGTCGTCCGGATCGCGGTGCCGCTGGTGATCTATTTCTTTGCCATGTGGTTCGCGAGCTTCTGGTTCGTGAGGCGCCTGAAAGGGAGCTACCCGCAGACGACGGCGGTGTCGTTCACGGCGGCGAGCAACGATTTCGAGCTGGCGATCGCCGTGGCCGTGGCCATTTTCGGCATCGGATCGAACCAGGCGTTCGCCACGGTGATCGGGCCGCTGCTCGAGGTTCCGGTCCTGATCACGCTGGTGAACGTGGCGCTGCGCTTCCGCGCGCGGCTCAAGTGGTGACTTCGTGCGCAGGGGTGTTCCATGACAAGGCACCTGGTCGAAGTACTGACTTTCGAAGGTTGCCCCAACGCCGCGCAGGCGCTGCGCCTGACCGGGGAGGCCGCCGCGCGACTCATGCCCGGGTGCGAGATCCGGGAGGTGAAGATCGAGAGTGCGGAGCATGCGCGGCGGGAGGGCTTCATGGGTTCGCCCTCGATCCGGATCGACGGCGAGGACATCGAGGGGCGCGGCGGGGAATCGCCCGGGCTCGTCTGCCGGATCTACGGAGCCGCGGGGGGCGTGCCGCCCCTGTGGATGATCGAGGCGGCCATGCTGCGCGCGGCGCGGCCGCGGCACATTCTCTTCCTGTGCGTCGCCAACTCGGCGCGCAGCCAGATGGCCGAGGGGATCGCGCGCCGGCTCGCGCCCCCGGATGTGACGATCTCCTCGGCGGGATCCTCGCCGTCGAAGGTGCGCCCCGAGGCGATCGCAGTGTTGGCGGAAATCGGCATCGACATATCGGGTCACCGTTCCAAGCCGGTGGATGAAATCGATGCCCGTTCCGTGGACGCCGTGATCACCTTGTGCGCCGAAGAGGTGTGCCCGGCCTATCTCGGCCCGGCGCTGCGCGTCCACTGGGGCGTTCCCGATCCGGCCGCTGCTGCCGGAAACGAAGAGGAACGCCTGGCCGCCTTTCGCAGGATCCGCGAAGAGCTCATGCAGCGCCTGCGTCTGCTGTTCCGTCACCGGTAAATTCGCCGCGGCGCGGCGGATCCACCCTTCTTCCGGGGCTCGCACGCTCGCGCCACGCCTCGTCCCGGAGCTTGCGCTCCGGGCTTTCCTGCAGCGGCCCCTGCAGGGCCTGCATTGTGCGAAGGGCGGACCGCGCCGGGGATTCGACGGGGAGGTCCGAGGCGCAAGACTCAGGACCGGTCGCCTGCGCCCGCGCAGCTCTGCAGCGGCGGCAGGGAATCCTCGGTTTGGAGACGGCTTCCGTTGCGCCCTTGCTTTGCGCCGGGCACTTGATCGCGTTGGAAGGAAATCCTACAATCCTACTTGCATGAGGAGGTGATCATGGCGGTCATGAGCGTCCGCGTCAGCGACGAACACCGGCGGCAGTTGAAGGCGATCGCATCGCTGCAAGGCCGAACCATGACGGAGGTGGTGTCCGAGCTGCTGGCGGCATACATCCGCAGACAAAAGGCGGAGCTGAGCCGGCGGGCGAAGTCCGACGACTTGCGCGCCCTGATGAGGCTTTCCGAGCCGTCCTTCTCCGAGTGGGACAACCGCGAGGACGAGGTCTACGATGAACTGTAAGAAATGGGACATCGTCTTGGTCCGGTTCCCGTTCACCGACCTGACGACGGCGAAGAAACGCCCCGCATTGGTACTTTCGCCGGACAAGTACAACCGGTCCGGGCGGGATCTTGTCGTGGCCTTCATCACGAGCCACACCGATATCAGCGCGCGCTGCGGCGATCATCCAATTCAGTCCTGGAAGCAATCCGGGTTGCCCAAGCCATCGCTTCTGCGGATGAAGTTTGCCACCATCGACAACGCGATCGTCGAAAAGAGAATAGGCCGGCTCGCGGCCGCCGAACGAGAGGCTGTACGCGGCGTTCTGAAAGGATTCTTTATCGAGTCCTGAGCTCGAGCTGCCGCTGAAAGGGGGCGGCGCGGCAGCGGCCGATGGTGCCGGCTACGATCCGAAGCGGCGCAATTGCGGTGCATCCGCGCGCTCGAGGATGCGCGCCTCGATACCGGGGTGGTGCCGGCAGAAGCCGGCGATTTCGTCGGGCGCCATGATCATGAAAGCGGTCGAGAGCGCATCGGCCGCGGCGCAGGGCGAGGCCGCGATGCCGGCGGCGGCTGCGACCGCAGCCAGCGCCTCGAGCCCTCCCGAAGCCCAGGCGGCGGCGCGTTCGGCGACGGGCGTGCGCGTGCGCGGGTCCAGGATGTGATCCTTCTTGCGGATGCCGGAAGCGCCCCAGGCCGCGCGCCGGGCCTGGAAGCGCTCGATCACCCGGGCCGATTCCGCTCCGGGCAGGCTGATGGTCACGGGCCAACCCGCGCGGCCGGGAGGCGCTTCGAGCGCCAGCACGGAGCTGAATCCGGCGTGCAGGAGCGCGCGCGTGACCTCCCATTCCTCGAGCAGTTCGGCCGCGCGGTCCAGGGCATAGCCCTTGCCGATGCCGCCGAGGTCCAGGCGCACGCCGGGCGCACGCACCGTCACGGCCGAACCGGCCGGATCCGGCTCGACCGATTCCAGGCCCGAGCCCAGGGAAACGTCGAAGGCGCCGCCGGTCTCCTGGTAGAAGCGGCGCGCCAGGAGCAAGCATTCCAGCGTCCATGAGCCCACGCGGGCGCTCCGGCCGGGCCCGAGGCGATTGATGCGGGAGATGTCGCTGCTCGGGCGATGGCGGGTGAGCTCCGTTTCGATGCGGTCCACGAGGTCGAAAGCGGCGCGCGCGGCCTGCGCCGCATAGGACTGATCCTCGTGGGCGCAGAATATGCCGAAGACGGTCGCCATCGCTTGATGGCTGAAGCGGTGCGTTCCCGGCAAGAGGCCCTGCTCGCGCGCGAGAAGTTCCGGTTCCCGGGATCCGCTTTCGTCCATCGCCCCCGTGCCTCGCCGGGTCAGGGCTTGTTCTGGCGCGCCAGCCAGACGTAGCCGTATTCTTCCCAGACCTTCACGCCGTTCCGGTGCGTGCCTTTCTCCTGGAACTCCGCGATCCAGACATCGCCGGGCCCTTTGCGGAACGTGGCGGGCGCTTTCAGGAAGGGCGACCAGCAGGGAAAGGGCTTTTCTTCCTTGACGCGGTTGACCTCGTAGGCGGCGATCAGTTGATTGTCGGCCTTGCCGTCGGGCCGGGTGAAGTCGCCGGTCTGTTCCAGGAAGATGCGCACCGGTTCCTCGATCCTGACTCCGTTCTGGAACCTGGCGGCGGTTTCCAGGCGGCCCGTGAAGCGGAAATGCCTCAGCTCCGGCCCGTTTTTCAGATGGGGCGCGTCGTATTGCAGGCCGGGCAGCTCGAGCGCCTTGCCGGCCGCCTGGCCGGCCGTCGCTCCGAGCGCGCCCGCGGGGGCGGCCGCGCCGACAAGGCCGCCGTAGAAGCCCAGCGCGCCGCGCACGCCTGCGACCAGGCTGTCCAGGCCTTCGGTGTTGCGCGTGAGATCGTAGGTGATCGTGCCTTCGCCTTCGACGCTGCCGTCTTCCTTCACGGCGAAGTAGAACTCGGTCGAGTGCTTGACGGTCAGGATCAGCAGGCCGTTTCGGTCGCGGAAGCGCACTTCTTCGCCGGCTCCCCGGCCCTGGTAGGTGCCGGCGAACCCGGGCGCCGCGCCGGCACTCCCGC
>CAZHQK010000049.1:0-33480 GCA_964534795.1 uncultured Acidobacteriota bacterium | reverse complement strand
GCGCGAACGGCAACTTGAAGCAACAAGCCAACGGTCCGCCGCGGCGCGGCGGACCTACTCGCGCGGTGCACCCGCCCAGCGCAGGCCGGGATAGGGAGTGCGTGCACGATAGATCGCGTAAAGGCAGGCGGCGAAAACCGCCGCGCCCGCCGCATACCAGCCCCAGGACCACTCGCTTACCAGTATATTGCGGCGCGCCAGCCAGTAGGCATAGGCATTGTTCCCGGCGTGCAGGAGCATTCCCGGAAAGATCGAGCCGGTCAGCAGGGCCAGGGCGGTCAGAACCATTCCGAGAAACGCCGTGGGGATGAGGCGGAACAAGGCGATGTGGAAGACGCCGAAGATCACTCCCACGACCAGGACCAAAGTCGCGGGCCGGAACCTGCGCCGCAGGCCGTACAGCAATGGGCCGCGGAAAGCGATCTCCTCGCAGATTCCCGGCAGGAGCGCGACGAACAGGTACAGTTGCCAGGCCGGGACGTCCGCCGGCATCAGTTCGCGCCCGAACTGCTCCAGCAGGCGCTGCGGCACCGGGACCACCAGATCGGCCAGGCGGAACACGCCCGCGGCCGCCAGGTGCCCGGCAGGTACGGCGGCGACTACGGCGGGCCACACGGCCGCCCTGGGCCGCCGCAGCGCGAGGGCGTCGCGCACGGGCAGGCGGTATTTCCATATCATCAACAAAGAGCCGCCGAGAAACAGGACCAGCTCGTTGAAGAGCAGCTGGGTGCGGAAGGAGCGCAGCTGCGGGAAATTGACGGCGGCCGCGAACAGCACCGCAGCCATGACCGCGTACCAGGCGAACACGTGCCGGGAAAAGAGCGCGGGCCCGCGCGCCCAGGCGGCCGCATCCAGATCGGCGGCCGTGATCAGCCGCTCGTCCGAGAGCATCCTGGTGGAAAAGCGCATCGTGCCCCGGGCGGCCAGGACCATCACGGCCGCGGCCAGCGCTATCATCGGCCAGTCGAACCTGCCGGCCAAGACCTCGCGCACCGCCACGCTCACGTTGGCCAGCGGAACCAGCACGATGGCCGAACGGAGCGACACCCCGGGCAGAACGGCCGCCACGGCGGGCACCAGGCTGACGAGATAGACCGGGAAGAAGTAAAGCTGCGCCTCCTTGTAGGACCTGGCGTAAGCGGAAAGCGACAGGAGCACCGCCGACAGGAAAACCCCGACCGGGATCAACAGGGCGACCATGACGGCCAGCGCGGCCGGTCCGATGGCGATCTCCCAGTCGGCGGGAAGCTCGATGAGCTTGAAATTCACATAAGCGAGGATATTGAGCACGTTGACCAGCAGGATCGCCAGCGCCACGCAGAGAATCGCGAGCTGCTTGGCGGCCACGATCTCCGAGCGGCGCGCGGCGGTGGTGAGCAGCGTCTCCAGCGATCCCCGCTCCTTCTCGCCCGCCACGCTGTCGAGCGCCGCCACCGAACCACCGCTGAGGAGGAACATGACGAAAAAGAGCGTCAGGAACTTGCCGATCTGCGAACCGGCGGCCTGCGCCGCCCCGGCGACGCTGCGGCGCTCGAGCCGGAAAAGATCCGCGGGATCCATCGCCCAGCCGCGCTCGCGCAGCAGGCGGTCCCGTTCGCTGCGCGCCGCCTCGAGCAGGTACTCCCTCATCGCGGCCGCACCCGCGCGCGACTCCTCGCGGTCTCCCTGGAAGCGGATCTCGACCAGGGGGACGCCCGCGGGCCGGGCCGCCTCCTCCCGCGGCCGGCGGCGTGACACCTCTACTTCCGCCTCCTCGAGCGCCGCGGCCTCGGCCGCGCTCAGCGCCCGCAGGTGGAAATGGATGCGGCGCGCGCGCAGCGCGGCCTCCGCATCCGCGACCGGGAGCTCCTCGAGCCTGAGGCCGGGCGCGCTCCGCGCCGCGATCAGGCGCCGCACGGTTCCGGCCTCCGCGCCGCTCAGGGCATAGCGGAAGGTGGTTTCCTTCAGGCTGCGCGCGCGCTGCCTCTCGATCGAACGTACGACGTAGAGCATGAGCGGCATGACCAGCAGCGGCAGCACGAGCGCGAGAATGACGGTGCGCCGGTCGCGGGCCAGCATCCGCATTTCATGAAGGAACAGGATCCTGACGGATGCCCGATTCATTCCCGGCCCTTCACGTAGCAGACGAAAATGTCTTCGAGGTAGTGCGTGCCGGTGGCCCGGCGCAGTCCGTCCAGCGTGTCGCAGGCCAGGATGCGGCCGTCATGGATGATGGCGATGCGGTCGCACAGCTTCTCGGCCTCGCTCATGATATGGGTGGAAAAGACGATGGTCTTCCCCTGGGCGCGGAACTCGCGGATCCGCTCCTGCAGCTCGAGCGCGTTGAGGACATCCAGCCCGACCGTGGGTTCGTCGAAGATGAGCACCGGAGGGTCGTGGGCCACCGTGCGGGCGATCGACACTTTCTGCTTCATTCCGGTCGAAAGCCGGTCGACCCGGACATCCGCATAGGAAGCGATGCCGAAGCGCTCGATCAACTCGCCGACCCGCTGCGCGATCTGCGCCGCCGGGTAGCGGTTGATGCGGGCGAAGAACTCGATCGTCTCCCGCGCCGTGAGCCTGGGGTAGAGGGCGGTCGAGGACGAATAGAAGCCCAGGTGCCTGCGGGCCTCCTCGGGCTCGCGCACGACGTCGTGCCCCAGAAGCGAGGCGGTGCCGGCCGTGGGCGCGAGGATCGTGGCCAGCATGCGCAGGGTCGTGGTCTTGCCTGCGCCGTTGGCGCCCAGAAGGCCGAAGATCTCCCCGGCCCGGCACGCGAAATCGACTTCCTGAACTGCGCGCACCTCGCCGCGGCTTTCGTCGTAAAAGTACTTCGTCAGCCCCTGCACGACCACGGGCTCGTTCATGCCGCCTTCTCCCGCCGGGCGCCGGCACCGAAGACCCGTTGTTTCAAGAACCTCCCCAGACTCCCGCCGTAGCTGCCGATGACGAAGTCCTCGTGGCGCAGGACGGCCGCAGCCAGCAGGATCAGCAGGGTGACCGACGCGGCTTCCACGGCCAGCGCCAGGCCGATCAGCGGCCAGCGGTAGACCCCGGAGATCGCGTCACGGAAAACCAGCGCCACGTTGACCACCGGCAGCGCCGCCGTCACGGGCGTCAGTTCCATCCCCGGCGCCTGCAGGAAGATCACCGGGAGGAAAATCGCAACATAGAAAGAACTCACCATGGACTGGCCTTCGCGGAAATTGCGCGCGAAGGATGCCAGGAGCATCATCCCCGCAGCCACGAACATCGCCAGCAGGATGTCCATCAGGACGATCAGGGGCACCGCGGCGAGCGGGACGGCGAACGTGAGCCGTCCGACCTGTTCCCCGAGGATGGGCGCGAGGACGGACTTCACCGTGAGCAGCATGGCGGCGAGGTTCAGGAGGCCGGCGCAGGCCGCCATGGTGGAGACGTAAAGGTACTTGGCCGCCACGATGTTCGCCCGCGAGACGGCGAAAGTCATGGTGGTTTCCCACGTGGACTTTTCCCTCTCGCCGGCGGTGCTGTCGATCGCGGGATACATGCAGCCGACGGCGAGCATGATGATCAGGAAGACCGGCAGCATGCGCCCCAGTATGAATTCCCCCATCTGCCTGCCCGAGGCCGTGTTGCGCGCGGCCACCCGGATGGGCTGCAGCTGCCGGGCCTCCAGGCCCAGGCGCTCCCCCGCCTGCAGGACGAAGCGGTCGCGGTAACGGGCGACGATTTCCGTCACGCGCTCGAGCGCCAGCCGGCTCCGGTCCCTGGACTCGTCATAGGCGAGGCGCACCTTGAAATTGCCCGCCTCGGCCGGCGCGCCGGGTGCCGGCTCGAACTCCGCCAGCAGGTCGAGCGACCCGGCGCGCAGGTCGGACTCGGGGTCGGACGAACTCGTCAGGGCCAGCCGCTCGTCTTTCTCCAGCTCCTCCCGCAGCAAGCGGTGCTCCCCGGGAAGGCCGGCGAGCGCGACGCGTGACGTGAATCCTTCGGTCTGGCCCTGGACGAAAGAGATCCCGCTGTAGATCAGCCAGAGCAGCGCCGGGTAGAGGACGATCTGCAGGACGATGCTGTTGACGATGATCGTGCGCTCGCGCAAAGCGCAGCGCAGCTCGCGCCGGTAGAGTACCCCTATGTCCCGCAGATCGAACATCGGGCGCCGGTTCGGGCTCAGCGGTTGTCCCTGGGCCCGGGCATCAGCCTGGCCAGGTTGCCGCCCGGACCTCCGCCGCGGCCGCCCCCGGCGCCTGCGACCGTCATCGCGTAGATCTGGTCCCTGGTCCAGCCGTTGCGGATGAGCGCCAGATAGAGATCCCTCTTCGCCTCTTCGCTCCCGGCCGACGGATTCATCGACAATATGAGATTGTCGACATCGCCGAACTGCGTCTTGGCGTTTTCGAGCCGGTTGACGCACGCGGCGACGTCCGCCGGGCTGCACTCGAGCGCCATCAAGACGTTCTTCTGGTTCATGCGGGAGATCAGTCCGGCACCGACGCCGTTCGAGCCGGTCAGGGTCACCATGAAAGGCCTGGCGGCCGCATCGAGCATGTCGCCGAGCAGCCGGGCCGAGGGGTTGACCAGGTTGATCGCGACGTTGGCGGCTTCCATGGCCTTTACCGCCTCGCGCCCCTTCTGGGTCAAGCCGCCGTCGAACCAGATGCCGTCGTCCCGGACCACATCGACGCGGCCGAAGTCCAACAGCGTGGCGGTGGTCTCGAGCAGCGCGATATTGCCTTCGAACAGGGACGCGTCGCGTACCCCCAGAGTCACTCTCGCCTGCGGCGCCGCCTGCGCGGGCAGGCGCGCGCCGGCAGCGGCGGGCCGCGGCCGCCTCAGTTCTTTGGCGCGGTTGTTGGCGAGCGCCAGCAGCTCGGCGTTGGTGGAAGCCGGCACGAACTCCCAGCCGCCGCCGCCGGCAGCGATGTTGGGGATGGTCATGCGCATCGCGTTGTAGCGATGCTGCCGGTCGGCGATCAACAAGTTGGCCTGGGTTTCATTGGCCAGGTTGAGGACCCCCTGGAGCACGAAGCGGCCGGTCTTCGCCAGTATTTCCGGGTCGATCTTTTCGACGTCGTCCGAAGCGTCATGATAATCGGGGTGCCCGCCCCCTCCGCTCGTCATCAGGGCGAGCGCCTCGATGCCGAGTTCGATGAATGCGGAATGGTCGCTGCCCCCGGGTCCTCCCGTGCGCGCCCGGACGCTCTTGGCGACTTCCGGGTCCTGGTCGCGCATGATGATGTCGAAGATCTCGGGAAAATTCAGGGCCCCGGGCGCACCGATCTCGGTGCCCAGGCCGACCATGTCCATGTTGAAGTAGGCCACGGTCCGATCCATCGACACGCCGTCGCTCGGCGAGGAGACGTAGTGGCGCGAGCCGAGCAGGCCCAGCTCCTCGCCGCACCAGAGCCCGAAGATGATGGTGCGCTTGGGCTGCACCTTGTGGAGCGCGAGCAGGCGCGCCACTTCCATCGTGACCGCCGAGCCCGATGCGTTATCGTCGGCGCCGTTGTAAACGACGCCGTTGGTCATTCCCAGATGGTCCAGGTGACCGCCCACGATCACGTACTGGTTCTTGAGCTCGGGATCGGTGCCCTCGATCTTGGCCAGCACGTTGCGCGATATGTGGTTGTTGAACTTCTCCCCGTAGAGGGTGACCGTGTCGTAGCCCTTGACGCGGGCCCGGACCCCGGTATTCATGGAGCGCACTTTGCGCGCCTGGATGTCGCGCCGCATCTGATCGATGCGCACCGTGAAGCCGCGCGCCGTCTCCTGCGGATCGCGCGACAGTATCCAGCGGAACACCCTTTCGTCGATGCTGGAAACGTAGACGAACGGCCTGGTGAAAGGCGAGGGGGCAAGCTCGCGCCGCTGCGGCGGTCCTGCCGGGGCGGCCGGCTGCGCCGCCGCTGCCGGCGGGTTGTACAGCAGTATGCCGGCGGCACCTTTTTCATAAGCGACCATGGCCTTGCGCATGTCGCCGGACTCCTCGGTCCACGCCTCGGTCTCCTTCTCGGGCTCCGGCGGCTGCCCGGGCCCGCCCATGCCCATGCCTGCGGCTCTGGGCGCGTCCTTGGGGGATCCCTTCAATGCCAGGACGATCTTCCCCCTGACGTCCAGCGAATATTCGTCGAGGCCCTTGGCGGGAGCGGATATTCCATAGCCGACGAAGACGATCTCCCCCTCGACCGCCGCTCCCGGCGTCGACGAGACATCGACGGCGAAGTCGTTGTCCTTGATGTAGAACTCGCGCCCCTCGATGGTCAGCTGCGGCACACCGGTCGCCCAGGCAAAGCCGGCGCGCTCGCCCCGGATGGGCACGGCCTGGAAATAGGTGCCGTTGTCGCCGGCGGGCTTGAGGCCCCATTCCCGGAACATCTGGGCGGCCCATTCCGCGATTTGTTCGTAGCCCGGTGTGAGCGTCTTCCTGCCCATGTACTCGGGCGCGGCCATCTTGGCGATATAGCCCTTGATCACGTTGCCGTCGACGCGGATCGGGCTCGTCTGCGCCGGCGCGAGCACGACCGGCAGCAGGCAGAGCAGAAACAGGAAATGAAAACGACAGCGCATGCCCTTGTTTTTCATGTTCGAATCCTTTCGGCTGCAGGGGCGAACCCCTGCCGGGCGGATTATATTATCGCGCGGCGGGTTTTGAAACCTCCATCACCGTGAAGGTCTGCCGGCCCTCCGGGGCTTGGTTCATCGATACGCTCCTTTCCGGGGGTTCGCCTTCGGCTCACCCCCGGCTACCTGCTCAGGGCCCCTGCCGGGGCCTGATGATCGTCCCGAACCGCATCGCCGCCATCTTCGGCCAATTCCCGGCTACCGGCTCAGGGTCTCTGCCGGGCGCGGGCCAGTGCCGGAGGCACGGCAGCCGGCAGCTCCGGGTGAGCCGCAGGCGAACCCGGAGAAAATCGCATCCGACGTCGCCAAGCCCCGGAGGGCCGGCAGAGAGGCATGCGCGTTTTGTTACAGAACAATGCCCCGGCGCAGAACCTGCCCCGAACCGCAAATGCATTCCGGATAGCATTACCGGCCGCAAGATTTTTCTGCAACAATAGGGGGCATCTTTAACCGGGAGGCAGCCATGACGAGGAAAGCCATCGTACGCAGCGCGCCGATCCTGATCGCGGCGCTTTTCATCGGGACATCCGCGCTTCGGGCCCAGAAGACCTTCACCATCGAACAGGTGCTCAGCTATGCCTTTCCCTACGAGCTGGTCTCGGCCAGGAAAGCGGATCGCATCGCCTGGCTCGAGTTCGAGCGCGGGCGGCGCAACGTCTACACGGCCGCCGCGCCGGATTTCAAGCCGGTGCGCCTGACCGACTTCAACGACGACGATGGGGTCGATCTGACGAGCCTTGCCATATCCGATGACGGCTCGGTCGTCGTATTCGTGCGCGGCCACAATCCCAATCGCGACGGCTGGCACGCCAATCCCTCCAGTTCGCCCGACGGCACGGAGCAGGCGATCTGGGCCGTCTATACGCGCGAGCGCCGGCCTTTCCGCCTGGTGGCGGCCCGCAATCCAGTGCTCTCCCCGGACGGCAAATGGGTTCTGTTCGTGAGGGACGGGCAAATCTACGGGATTTCCCTGCCCGGCAGCTCCAGGAAAATACAGGCGCGTGCGCCTTCGACCGGGCTGGTCAAGGATCCGGACATGAGGCCGCTCTTTTACGCCTGGGGTACCAACGGCAATCCCCGCTGGTCCCCGGACGGCAAGAAAATCGCCTTCGTCAGCGACCGCCGCGACCACAGCCTCATCGGTGTTTACGACCTTGCGAGCCGGAAGGTGACTTATCTCGCTCCCTCGGTGGACCGCGACACCAATCCCGCATGGTCGCCCGACGGCAAGAGGATCGCCTTCATCCGCAGGCCCGGCTCGGCCTTTGCGCAGATCGTCGCCTCGGGGCTGGCGGCCGGCACTCCGGTCATCCCCGCACCGCCGGGGCGTCCCGGGCAGCCCGCGGCGACGGCTCCGCAGCGCAAGCCTGCACAGGAATCGGGCCAGCAGCAGGCGATGGCGCCCGGCTTCCAGGAGGCCGCGTTCGAGGACGGGCGCACCCTCACTTTCTGGGTCGCCGATGCCGAGAGCGGCAAGGCCGAAAAGATCTGGCAGGAACCCCTCGACGATTCCTCCTTCCGCGCGATCCGAGACATCACCTGGGCGGCCGACAGTCTGGTGTTCCGCCTCGAGCGCAACAACTGGCAGCATTACTATGCCGTCGCCGTCGCCGGCGGGCTCGATTCGTCCCCCGTCAATCTCACGCCGGGGGAGGGCGAGGCCGAAAGCGTGGGTTTTTCGGCCGACGGCGAATATCTCTATTACAGCACCAACGTGGGCGACATCGACCGGCGGCACCTGTGGCGCACGCCCACGGCCGGCGGCACGCCCGAGCAGCTGACGCGCGGCGAGGGGATCGAGACCTACCCGGCGGCCCTCGCCTCGGGCAACAAGGTCGGCGTGCTCTATGCCGATGCGCGCCGGCCGCAGTCCGTGGCCATAGTGGACGCCCGGGGCGGCAAAGCCGAGATCATCCGGCAGAACCTGCCCTCGGACTTTCCGCTGCAATCCCACGTCGTTCCGGAACAGGTGATCCTGACCGCCGAAGACGGCCTCAAGTTCCACAACCAGCTCTTTCTCCCCAAGGACATAAGACCGGGCGAGAGGAGGCCTGCCCTTCTCTTCTCCCACGGGGGGCCGGGCAGGCAGATGCTGCTCGGGTACCATTACATGTTCTTCTACCACATGGCCTATGCGATCAATCAGTATTTCGCCAATCGGGGTTATGTGGTCATCTCGGTGAACTACCGCTCCGGCATCGGCTACGGCCGCGAGTTCCGGATGGCTCCCAACCGCGGCGCCGCCGGGTCTTCTGAATACCAGGACATATACGCGGCGGGCAAGTACCTGCAGTCCAGGCCCGACGTCGACCCTGCACGTATCGGCCTCTGGGGCCTTTCCTACGGCGGCCTGATCACGGCGCTCGGCCTGTCGCGCAACTCCGATCTGTTCAAGGCGGGCGTCGACATCGCCGGAGTGCACCTGTGGGGCAATTCGCTCGATCCCAACAGCACTTCGTTCAAGTCCTCGGCGGTGGCCACCGTCGACAAGTGGACCTCGCCGGTGCTGCTCGTGCACGGGGATGACGATCGTAACGTGGCTTTTTCGCAGACGACCGGGCTGGTGCAGCTGCTGAGGGCGCGCAAGATACCTTACGAGCTGATCGTCTTCCCGGACGAGGTGCACGATTTCCTGGTGTTCCGGCGCTGGCTGGAGACCTTTCACGCGGCCGAGGACTTCTTCCGCCGCACCCTGGGTCCTTGACGGTGAACCTTTATCTGTTCCGGACGAGAGGTCGACAGGCATGGTCTTCGTTGTCGGGGCTTCCGGCGGTCAGCTTTCCGCGGTCAGCCTCCAGCAGTCGGCTGTCAGCAGACAGCTTTCCCCGACCGGACGCTGAATCCTGACGGCTGCCTGCTGAGATCTCACGGCTCTCGCGCCTTGGTGCCGGACCACCCGACAGAAGCCAATCTGCCTTGGTTCCGGCTCGAACTCATCGATGTTTCGGGGGCGGAGTCGACCTTGGCGACATGGGGCCCGTTCGCTTATCATGGGATCCGACCGAACGGGCCGCGCAGCGGAGTCCGAAACATGAAGAGTCGCCTGGACCCCAAGCGTGTGGAAGTAATCGACGAGGCCGTGGCCGAGATACTGAGACGGAAACGGCCCTCGGACAGGTTGAGGATAGGATTCGACCTGTGGGCCTGGGCGCACGACATGCTCATGGCGCACATCCGGCACCTCCACCCGGACTGGGATCAGAAAGCGGTTCGAGACGAGGTTGCCAGGAGGTTTCTGCGTGGAGCCATATGATTTGCTCCAGCGGATAGTCGCACTCCTGGAGCGTCTGAACATCCCCTACCTTGTCACCGGCTCGGTTGCCGCCATGGCTTACGGCGAGCCTCGCCTGACCAACGACATCGATATCGTCGCGGCCATCGAGGAACGCCACACAGCCGATCTGATCGCAGCATTCCCTCCCGATGAGTTCTATGTCAGCGAGGAAACGATCCGGGAGGCGATCCGGCGACGGTCGCAGTTCAATATCATCGACCCGTCATCGGGGCTCAAGATCGACATCATCGTCCGAAAAGGCACGCCGTTCGATGCGAGCCGCTTCCGCCGGGCCAGGCGGATGAAGCCGGCCGAAACCTATTCCGCCAGCTTCGCCTCGCCCGAAGATGTCATCATCATGAAGATGAAGTACTACCGGGACGGCGGATCCGAAAAACATCTGCGCGATATCACGGGAATACTGAAAGTCAGCCGGGACGAAGTGGATCTGGATTACATCGCCGACTGGGCTCGCCGCCTCGATCTGGCGGACGTGTGGGAGATGATCCTCCAGAGGATCGTCGAATCCTGAGTCCCGAAGCCGGCCGGCGAAGCGCAGGAAATCCGCGCGCGGGTCAACGCCCCGGCCTGAGGTGCGTCTCGAACAGCTTCAGGATGCGCCGGTACTCGTCGGCCCAGGAATCGCCGCGCTGAAAGCCGTGGTTTTCCACAGGATAGAGGGCCACTTCCCAGTTTTCCTTGTGCAGCTCGATCAATCTCTCCGCCAGGCGCACGGTGTCCTGGAAATGGACGTTCGTGTCCACCACGCCGTGGCAGATGAGCAGCGGGCCGCGCAACCCCTCGGCGAAATAGATGGGCGAACTTCTCTTGTAAGCCTCGGGGTCATCCTGCGGCTGGTTGAGTATGTTGACCGTGTAGCCGTGGTTGTAATGCGCCCAGTCGGTGACGGGGCGCAGCGCGGCGCCGGCGGCGAAAACGTCCGGCCGGGTGAACATCGCCATCAACGTGATGAAGCCTCCGTAGCTGCCGCCGTAGATACCGATGCGCTTCGGATCCACGTCGAGGTTTTCCACCATCCAGCGCGCGCCGTCGACCTGGTCGTCCAGATCCTTGCCGCCCATGTGCCGATAGATGGCCGTGCGCCAGTCGCGCCCGTAACCGGCGCTTCCCCGGTAGTCGATGTCCATCACCACGAAGCCGCGGTCGGCGAGCAGGTGGTGGAACATGTACTCGCGATAGTAGCTGCTCCAGTAGCGGTGCGCGTTCTGCGCGTAGCCGGCACCGTGCACGAAAATGACGCCCGGCCGCTTCTCGGCAGCCGCGCCCGGCCGCTTGCGCGCGGGTGCGGCTGCGGGCTTGCCTGCGGCCTCCCTGAGCATCTCCGGGGTGTAGACGCGGGCATACACTTCGGCCCCGTCCCGCGCCCGGAAGGTGATCAGCTTCGGATCCAACCAGGGGAACGACAACCACTCCTCGGTCGGGGTGAGCGTAATGCGACGCGCGGGAGCCTGCGGGCGATTGTCCATGAGATAGAGCTCCGGCGGCCGGTTGCTGCAGGAATAGATCACGGCGGCCGTCTTTTCATCCGGCGAAAGCAGCACGCGATGGCTTCCCGGCATGCTCGTGATCCGGGTGCGCGCTCCGCCCGATGCGGGCATCGAGTAGAAATGCCGCTCGCCGGGGTGGACTTCGCTCGATGTGAAATAAAAGAGCGTCTTGTCGTTGGAAAGCGAGGGCTCGAAAACCTCGAACCTGCCGGAAGTCAGCGGGCGCACGCCGCTGCCGTCGATCGCGGCCGCGTAAAGTTGAAGATAGCCCTCCTTCTCGGCGACGAAATAGACGCTCTTGCCGTCGGGCATCCAGCCGGCCTGGGATCTGCCGAATCCGCCGAGGATCCAGGCGTCGTCGTGCAGGTGATCGATAACGGCGGCCTTGCCCGTTTTGGGGTCGACGCGGAACAGCCAGCGATCCTTGGTATCCCGCGATGTTCCGGCAGCCACGAGGACGGCGCCGTCCTCGGACCACAGGGGACTCGAGAGATTCACCACCCGGTCCTTCTGGCCGTGATCGATCCAGACCACCTCGCCGGTCTCTACGGACACCAAGCCCATGCGCGAGGTCCCCTGCTCGTCGCCGACCTTGGTGCGCGTCGCGATGTCCTCCGTGTAGCCGGAATCGGTGACGTAGTTGGGAACCGCGGCGGTCTTGCTCCTTTCGGCCGGCTCCGTCTGGGTGAAGGCCACGAAGGTCTGGTCCGGGGAAAGCTCGAATCCCGAAACCCGCGCGCCCCGCGGGATGTAGTACGGCTTCCGCTTTTCGCGCTCCTTGCGCCTTTCCTCGGCCTCGGCGCGCTCGCGCGCACGTTCGCGCGCCGCTTCGAACAGCTCCTTCTGCTGCGCCTCGAGGAACCTCTGGCTGTCGGTGGGCCTGGGCTCGGGCGGCCTCGGGCCCGAGCGGAAGTCGGTCAGTTGCACGACCGTGCCGTCATCGAGCGAAATCCGGTAGAGGTTGTTGTCGCGGACATAGACCACTCCCTTTTCGTCGGCGGTGAAGCGCGGCGACGATTCCGCTTCCACCGTACGCATGAGCGTGCGGCGCCGGTCGGTGACGGTGTCCTGCAGGACGATATCGCCGTCCTCTACGAAGACGACCTGCCGGCGATCCTTGGAGTAGTCGCCGGATGGGGGCGGCACCTTGCGGGCCTCCTCGTCCGTGAGCCGTTTCAGGGATCCGTCGGCGCGCGCGAGCACGTAGGTGTGCGACTTCCGCTCCCCGGGCCGGCGCCAGGAAAAATACAGGCGGCTGCCGTCGCCCGACCAGCGCAGCGAGTCGATGCCGTAACCCACCAGGTCCGGCCCGCGCATGATGCTTTCGACCGTGAGCGGGAAACCCCTTTCGGGCGGGATGCGGAAGGTCAGCGAAGCGCCATAGCTTTCCCAGTCGTGAGGCCTGCCCGCCTCGGCGGCCGTCATGTGGACCAGGCGGACGAGCCAGGTTCCGGGTGCCACCAGGGGGACGTAGGCGATGCCTTCGTAGCCGGTGCGCGTCGTGAAGGTGAAGTCCTCGTCGGGAACCGTTTCCTTCGCAAAGCCGTCGGTGACGGCGGCGATCTGTGCCCCTCCCAGCGGCTTGCCGTCGAAGAGCACCTGCAGGGCGAGCTTCTCTCCCGGCCGTGCCGAAGCCGGGCTGCGCAGGGGCACGATTTCGAGCTTCAGCCCCGTGGGCCGCGCGGCGGCGTCGCCCGGACCTTCGCCGGCAAAAACGACGCTCTTGGCGAACCACGTCTGCATCATCTTTCCCGGAACGTCTTCCTTCTTGGAGCGGGCGCGCGCATCGATGACCGCCTGCAGGCCTTCGCGCGCGAGATAAGCGTTGAACTCGCGGGCGGACAGCTCGACCGGCCTGGGCTTGAGCTCCGCCGCTATCACCTGCGCTCCGGCTTCCCCGGCAACTGCCCGGGCCTCCACGGCCCCGGCCGCGGCGCGCAGGGCTGCGATCTCCGCCGTACCGCGGGCCGTGCGAAGCCGCAGGCGCACGACGTCGGCCTCGGTCAGGGACGCATCTCCCTTCGGGAAGCGCGCACCCGCCTGCAGCGCGATGCGCAGCGTCGCGCCCGGGCGTGCACTGAAGTCCGGGACCAGCCATACGTCTTGGGCGAACGCGGCGCCGGCGGATAGAATGAAAATCGCGACAATCGCCATCTTGCGGAAAATCATAGCTTCGCTCCTCAGTCAGCAGTCAGCCGTCAGCTGTCAGCTCTCAGCAGTCAGCTGTCAGCCGTCAGTTCTCAGCCATCAGCCGTCAGGCTTCAACGTCCCGTCGTGGAAAGCTGACAGCTGATGGCTGAAGGCTGAAAGCTGATCGCTGGCAGCACTCGCGCAAATCGGTTAAATTCAATAACGCCCTTCCTGCCCGAAAGGGAAGAACCCAGCCCTCGGGGACTGGAGGCGAATGTACCAGACTTGGCCCGAGGAAAAAACCCGCATGTTCCGCAGCAGGATCCTGCGCTGGTTCGCCGCCCACCGCCGTCCTTTCCCCTGGCGACGCAAACCGACCCCGTATCGCACGTGGGTGGCCGAGGTCATGCTGCAGCAGACGCAGGCTCGCACGGTCGTGCCCTATTACCGTCGATTCATGAAAAGGTTTCCAACGCTCATGGCCCTGGCTGCGGCGTCGCCGGATGAAGTCCTGGCCCTCTGGGCGGGCCTCGGGTATTACCGGCGCGCGCACGGGCTGCACAGCGCGGCGCGCGCGATCGCGCGCGACTTCGGCGGCCGGATACCGGCGTCGGCCGAGGACTTCCGCAGGCTGCCGGGCGTGGGTCGCTACATCTGCGGCGCCGTGCTCTCGATAGCGTACGGGCTGCCCGAGCCCGTGGTGGACGGAAACGTGCGGCGCGTCATCAGCCGGTTGTTGTGCCTGGAGGAAGGCGCGCCGGAAAGCTTCTACTGGCGGCAGGCTCGAGCCTGGATCCCGCAGCGGCGCCCGGGGGATTTCAACCAGGCGGTCATGGAGCTGGGGGCGCTCGTATGCACCCCGTCGCGGCCGCGGTGCGCGCGCTGCCCGGTTGCCGGGCTCTGCGCCGCCCGCGCCCGGGGGATGCAGGATGTGCTGCCGCGCGCGCGCCGGCCGCAGGCGCAGGAAACGGTCCACCTGGCCGTTCTGGCGCTCGAGTGCCGAGGGTGCTTCCTCCTCGAGCGCCGCCGCGCCGCGGGTTTCATCCCGGGAGAATGGGGGTTGCCGGCGAAGACACTCGAGCCCGGGGAGGATGCGCATCAGGCGGTGCGCGCTCTGGCTCGCGAAATCACGGGACGCGCGGTTGTGCTTGCGCCTCTTCCCGCTTTCTCCCATGCCATCACGCGCCGGCGCATCGCGGGAATCGCGTTTCGCGGGAAACTGCGCACCTGGCCGGCGATCCGCGACGGCTGTCGCTGGGTCCGGCGCGGCAGACTCGAGCGGCTGCTCGTCTCGTCGCTTTTCCGAAAAGCGTACAAACTGGCGACTGATGGCTGACCACTGACGGCTGACCGCTTCCGACATCGCGGGGCGATCGACCGACGGGCGCGCCGGCTTTGATCTCTCCGGAAGAGGAGGAAACGATGCGAAAAAACCACTGGTTGGTCTTTATCCTGTTCGTTCCCGGGGTCGCGGCGCAGGCCGCGAGGCCCGTGCACACCTACTCGATCGTGGCGCGCGATCCCGCCACGGGGGAGATGGCCGTGGCGGTGCAGTCGCACTGGTTCTCGGTCGGCTCCCTGGTCGCCTGGGGAGAGGCGGGCGTGGGCGTGGTGGCGACGCAATCGTTCGTCGATCCTTCCTACGGCCCGCTCGGCCTGGCCCTGATGCGCGCCGGTCGCACCGCGAAGCAGGCGCTCGAGGGGCTGAAGGCCGCCGACCCCCATCCTGAAGTCCGACAGGTGGCCATGCTGGACGCTCAGGGGAGTGTGGCCGCCCACACGGGAGCGAAATGCATCCCGGCGGCCGGGCACATCGTGGGCGACAACTACAGCGTCCAGGCGAACCTGATGCTCAACGACAAGGTCTGGCCGGCCATGGACAAGGCCTATCGGGAAACCCGGGGAGACCTGGTCGAGCGCGTCCTGGCGGCGCTCGATGCGGCAGAGGCCGTGGGGGGCGACATCCGCGGCAAGCAGTCGGCGGCCATACTGGTGGTCCGCGGCAAGTCCACCGGGCAGCCCTGGAACGACACGGTGATGAACCTGCGCGTGGAGGACCATCCCGAGCCGCTCGCCGAGCTGCGCCGCCTGGTGCGGGTCCACCGCGCCTATGAGCACATGAACGCGGGCGATCTGGCGGTGGAGCGCAAGGACGACGCGGGCGCCCTGCGCGAATACGGGGCCGCCGAGGCGATGTTTCCGGACAATCTCGAAATGAAGTTCTGGCACGCCGTGGCCCTGGTCAACATGGGCCGCACGGACGAGGCACTCCCCCTCTTCCGGCAGATCTTCGCACGCGACCGGAACTGGGCGACGCTCCTGCCGCGCCTGCCCGCGGTGGACCTGCTCAAGGCCGACAAGGCGACCCTGGACAGGATCCTCGAAAAGAGGTGACGGTGCGGCCTGCCGCCCTCAGGAGCAGCCGCTGGTTTCGCCGCAGTTCATGCACTTGTAGCAGGCGCCGTTGCGCACCATGAGGCTGCCGCAGCCGGCGCAGGTGGGAGCGTCGTCGAGCGCGTACATCGACTTCAACCCGTTGACCGGCGAGTCGAACAGGGGCTTGAATTCCAGCTTCTGCTGCTCGACCTTGGGCGCTTCCTCCGGGACATGGACCCCGGCCTGGATCTTCTCCTCGGGCGGCAGGAACTTGGCGGCGAGCCAGCGGAAGATGTAATCGACGACCGACTTCGCGAAGGGAACCTCGGGATTGCCCGTGTGCCCGGAAGGCTCGAAGCGCACGTGGGAAAACTTGTCGATCAGGACCTTCAACGGCACGCCGTACTGCAGGGCGAGCGAAATCGCCGTGGCGAACGAATCCATCAGCCCGGAGATCGTGCTCCCCTCCTTGGCCATCACCAGGAAGATCTCCCCCGGCTGCCCGTCTTCGTACATCCCGACCGTGATGTAGCCTTCGTGCCCTCCGATGGAGAACTTGTGCGTGATGGCGTTGCGCTCGGCGGGCAGCTTGCGGCGCACGGGTCTGAAACCGGCGGCGGTCGCAGGCTGGAGCGCCGGCTTTTCCTTCGCGCCCTGCGAGGCGCTCAGCGGCTGGATGCGCTTGGAGTTCTCCCGGTAGATGGCGATCGCCTTGACCCCCAGCCTCCACGACTGGATGAAGGTCTCCATGATCTCCTCGACGGTCGTATGCTCGGGCACGTTGACCGTTTTGGAGATCGCTCCCGAGATGAAAGGCTGGACGGCCGCCATCATCTTGACATGTCCCATGTGATGGATGAAGCGCGTGCCGCGCTGCGCCTTGAAGGCGCAGTCGAAGACGGGCAGATGCTCGGGCTTGACGTGGGGGGCGCCCTCGATCGTGCCGTGTTCGTCGATGTGGCGCGCGATGTCGGACACCTGGCTCTCGGAATAGCCCAGCCTGGAAAGGGCGACCGGCACGGTCTGGTTGACGATCCTCATGGCCCCGCCGCCGACCAGCTTCTTGAACTTGACCAGGGCCAGGTCCGGCTCCACGCCGGTGGTGTCGCAATCCATCATGAAGCCGATGGTCCCCGTGGGAGCCAGCACCGTGGTCTGGGCGTTGCGGTAGCCGTGCACCGTCCCCTCGAGGACCGCCAGGTCCCAGACCTCCTGCGCCGCCTGCATGAGATCGACGGGCACGTTGCGCGGGTTGATCCTTTGCAAGGCGGCGCGATGCATGCGCATGACCTCGAGGAAGGGCTCGCGGTTCTTGGCGTAGCCCTCGAAGGGGCCCAGAACCGCAGCCATGCGCGCGGATTGCAGGTAGGCCTCGCCCGTCATCACGGCCGTGATGGCCGCCGCCGTGTCCCTTCCCTCGTCGCTGTCGTAGGGAAGCCCGCTCGCCATAAGAAGCGCGCCCAGGTTGGCGTAACCCAGGCCGAGCGGCCGGTAGGCATGACTGTTGGCCGCTATCTTTTCCGTGGGGTAGCTCGCGTTGTCGACGATGAATTCCTGCGCCGAGATCATGATGTCGACCGCCTTGCGGAAGGCCGCGACATCGAAGTTCCCGCGCTCGTCGACGAATCGCATCAGGTTGAAGGAAGCCAGGTTGCAGGCCGAGTCGTCGAGGAACATGTATTCCGAGCAGGGATTGGAGGCGTGGATCGGGGCCGTGTTCTTGCAGGTGTGCCACCTGTTGATGGTCGTGTGGAACTGCATCCCCGGATCACCGCAGATGTAAGCCGACTCGGCTATCTTGCGCATCAGATCGCGCGCCTTGTAACGGTCGGCGGTCCGGCCCGTCAGCCGTTCCTTGGTCTCCCAGATGCCGTCGGCCTCGACCGCCTTCATGAATTCGTCGGTGACGCGCACGCTGTTGTTGGCATTCTGGAAGAAAATGCTGCTGTAGGCCTCGCCGTCGACCGAGCCGTCGTAGCCGGCATCGATCAGCGCCCAGGCCTTCTTCTCCTCGCGCGCCTTGCACTCGATGAAGTCGACGATGTCCGGGTGGTCGATGTTGAGGATCACCATCTTGGCCGCGCGCCGCGTCTTGCCTCCGCTCTTGATGACCCCGGCGAAAGCGTCGAAGCCCTTCATGAAGCTGACCGGGCCGGAGGCGATGCCGCCTCCGGAAAGTCTCTCCCGCGACGAGCGCAGCGGCGACAGGTTCGTCCCCGTGCCCGAGCCGTACTTGAAGAGGCGGCCCTCGGTCCGCGCCAGCTCCAGGATCGAGTCCATGGTGTCCTCGACCGAGTTGATGAAGCAGGCGGAACACTGCGGTCTCGGCTCGATGCCGCAGTTGAACCAGACGGGCGAATTGAACGAGGCGTACTGGTTCAGCAGAAGATAAGCAAGCTCGTCGTGGAACACGCGCGCATCCTCTTCCGAGGCAAAATACCTGCCCTGGATGCCCCAGGTGGTCAGGGTGCGCACGACCCGGTCGACCAACCGGCGCACGCCGGTCTCGCGCTGCGGCGTGCCCAGGGGCCCGTGAAAATATTTGGATACGACGATGTTCGTGGCCGTCTGGGACCAGCTCTTCGGAACCTCGACCCCTTCCTGCTTGAATATGATCTCACCCTTGTCGTTCGTGATGGTCGCCGTTCTGATTTCCCACTCGATTGCGTCATAAGGCGATATGCCGTCACGAGTGAAGTGCCGGGTGAACCGGAGCCCTAGCGGCCGCTCCGGCGGCATATCGGCCGGTATGGCGGCCGGCACGACATTCTGTGAAGACGCCACCTGGTTGCCTTTCATTACCCCTCCTCTCTGCTCGCGCCGGGAGACAATGATTCCATGCGCACTCATGATTCCCTGAGAGAAAGACCTTCAGCTCTCTGTCCTGAAATCCCGCAGCCGGCTGCATGAACTTCCGGGCCGGGCGGTCACCTGCTTTCCTTGCGGGTTCCTGTCTTGTACACCCCGGCGGAAACTCCTGTCAATCGAAAAAAAGCACAATATTTAGTAGTTAATATACCACTTGCCACAACATATTGCAATGGAAGCCTTTCTCGCGCCGGAAATCGCAAGCAGCCGGCAGGACGCGCGATTTGACATTTCCGGGCGAGTCGCGGAGAATTGCCGCATGCCGCAGTATCTCGTATTCGACATCGAGACGCGCGTCGACAAGGAGCTCGTCAAGCGGGTTTACGACCCGGAGGACGCTCTCACCCTCGAACAAGCTTATGACAAGGCACGGGACGATCTGATCGAAAAAAGTTCGCAGCGCAGCGATTTCTTCCCGATCCCCTACCATGTCCCGATCGCGGTCGCGACGCTGCAGGCGGACGAAAGATATCGCATACAGGGGCTCGGCTGCATCGGCATCGACCGCTTTCCCGAAGAGGAGATCGTCGCCCGCTTCTGGCAGCAGTTCGAGAGTGCCGCGACGCTGGTCTCCTTCAACGGCCGCGGCTTCGACCTGCCCGTACTGGAAACGCGCGCCCTGAAGTACGGGCTTTCACTGCCGCGCTACTTCGCGACCTCGCAGCCGAGGAGCACCTACCGCGGCAGCCGTTACAGCGACACGTATCACATCGATCTCTGCGACTTCCTCTCGAACTTCGGCGCCGTCGCGCGCCGCGGCTCGCTCGACGTCCTGGCCAAGCTGATCGGCCTGCCCGGCAAGTACACGATCGCGGGCGAAGACGTCGAATACCTTTACCGCCAGGGCCGCCTCAAGGAAATCAATCAGTACTGCGTGACCGACGTGCTGCAGACCTACCTGCTCTTTTTGCGCGTCGAACTGGTGCGCGGCAAACTCGACAAGGCCGCGTACGAAGCCGCCCTCCAGGACGCCAGGGAATTCCTGACTCAAAGAGCGCAGGCCGGCGGTCCGGAAAACTTCCTGCTGGACTTCCTCAGACGGTGGAACAATAGTACCCCCTGATCAAGTTTCGGCTGTTTCGCGCATTCGTCCATTCAATGCATGAAACGAAACTTGTCGAACGCCGCAAATAATTGAGAAGACGGCGGTAAGCATTGCAGCCCTGTGGCATGATGCTTGCTCCATACCGCATAGGCGCCGGCGCAAGCGCACCGGCTTCGGCGCAGGCGGTCCCTTCGTCAAGGACAAGCTCTTCTGGTTCACCAACTGGGAGCGGACCTGGGAGACCGGGCTCAGCAGGTCGCAGGTGCCCGAATTCCCCAGTCTGAACGTCAACCAGAGCTTTCCGATCGACATCCGCTTCGCCGAAGGCCGCATGGACTGGAACGCCACATCGGCGATCCGCGTCTTCTACAAGTTCCATCACGACTACAACCTCGCGACGGGCGGAAGCGCCGTTTCGCCCTACCAGACCGTCAACTGGACCAACACGAGCACGGTCGGATTCGACTACACCCAGGCCATAATGGCGCACACCAGCCGCTTTGGCTATGCGAACTTCAACAACCGCCTCGAATCGCAGGAACTGACGTTCTAGCTCCCGCGTACTCCCGACAGCATTCCCTGCTACCTGGGCGTTGGTCCCTACGGTGCCGGATACTCCTCGCAGCCGGGGCTGCCCCGCGCAAGCTGAGACCGGGAACGGTGCTCGGTGCCGATTTTCTTTACAACCACGCCGTCGGATTGCCCTTCGTGCTCAAGGATGCCGAGCTCCGGCGCGACGCCGAAACGCTCAACGTCACTGCTGCCCGCGCCAAGCGCGACAGCGTGCCGGGCGGCCTGACGGTCGACCAGTGGATCGCCGCCAACCCGGGCAAGACCATCGGCTCGTTCGGGCTGATCAGCGACTCCATTTTCATGGGACGTCGTCCGGACCTGAACCGATTGCGCCTGCGGGACGGGCGCTTCACAAAGTACAAGGGCATGCAGATCAGCCTGCGCAGCAGCGAGGGCTCGCTGTGGCGCCTGAAGAACGTCGGCTATGCGGTGAGCTACGCGCTCGCGCGCGGCGAGTCCACGAACGGGCAGGGGCGCGTCGAGTTCATGGACAACGCGCTCGACAACCATCGGCCCAACAATCCGATCTATTTCGGGCCCAGCGATCTCGACTTCAACCACATGTTCTCGGTCAGCAGCTGCTTCACGATCCCGGGCGGCTTCCGCTTCAATTCGTTCTGATGCTTCGACACGGATGAAGCCCGGAGCCCATCCTCCCGGTCTCGGGATCGGGAGGCCATTTTTCTTCGGATTCTTGAATCGCTGGGCCTTGAAATCCAAATTTTTGGACAAGCCTATTGGGGGTGCAGTTTGTAAGCCCTTGCTTTTCAAGGATCGATTTTTTGTTGCGCGCTGGCTTGGGTTTTGCATTATGATTCGCCGCCAGCGCTCGAGGGGGTAAGTTTATAGACTCGATTCCGGCGTGCTTTTCCGGCTCCTTCGTCGCTGCTTCGAGTTCAATGGCCGGCCCGGCTGTGATTCGGCGTGCCGGTCGGCGACAGTGTGTGTTTGATGGGTCGATTCGCTTCTTACAAGGAGGTGTGAATGTTGAAGACCCGTTTTTGGCATCTCTGCATTATCCTGGCCCTTGCGGCTGCGCCCATGCTCTTCGCTCAAGGGGGCCAGACGGGTGCCATCCAGGGAATAGTCACCGACAAGACGGATGCGGTGGTCCCTGGCGTCACCATCACGATCAAGAACCTTGCGACCGCATTCGAGCGCGTCGTCGTGAGCCAGAGTAACGGCTCCTATGTGTTTCCCAACCTCCAGCCCGGCAACTATTCGCTCAAGGCCGAGCTGACGGGCTTTACACCGTTTGTCGTCGAAAACGTGCTCGTGAACGTCGGCCGGACAACGGACGTTTTCATCAAGCTCGAGCCCGCCGGGCTCCAGGAGACGGTCACCGTCACGGGCCTGGCGCCTCTTGTCGAGACCACCAAGACCGATGTCGGCGGTGTGGTCGAGAACCGCGAGGTGGAAAACCTGCCGCTCAACGGGCGCAACTTCTCTTCGCTCGCGACCCTGATCCCGGGTGCCCGCCCCGTGGGATCGTGGGATCCGACCAAGACGCGCATCGGAGCGGTTTCGATCGCCGGTGCCGGCGGCCGCAATATCAATACGACCATCGACGGCATCGACAACAAGGACAATACGGTCGGCGGCTACGTGCAGAACATCTCGCTCGAGGGCGTGAAGGAGTTCGCTCTGAAGACGCAGCGCTTCTCCGCGGCCGACGGGCGCTCGCAGGGGGGCATGCTTTCGATCGTGACCAAGAGCGGAACGAACGACATCCACGGCTCCTGGTTCACCTTCCTGCGCGACAAGAAGCTGAACGCCAACGACTACTGGTCCAAGAAGGGCGGCGTGGGCAAGCCCGATTTCCGCCGCTGGCAGTACGGCGGCTCGATCGGCGGCCCGATCAAGAAGGACAAGGCTTTCTTTTTCTTCACCTACGAGCGGCTGGACGAAGACCAGTTCGCCATCATCAGCCCCGACGTGGTGAAGGAGCTGCAGGCGTTGAAGAGCGCGAACATCTCGATCTACGGCGCAACGCCGGGGCCGGCCAACCAGCTTCCGACCCCCTATTTGAGCAAGTTGTGGACTGCGCGCGTCGACTGGGTGCTCAACGCGACCAATAACGTCTATGCCTCGTGGAACAACAGCAGCGACCGCACCGACAACGATCAGGCGCCGACGGACCTCACCAGCACCAACTTCAACACCAACCGCAACTACACGGCCTCGGTGGTGCTGAGCTCCGCCATCAAGCCGACGCTGGTCAACCAGTTCGTTTTCGGGCACTCGTACTGGAACAACCTGATCGACACGGAGCAGTACACTCCCGTCACCGTCTACTTCGCGGGTGTGAGTTACGGAACCAACACCAACGTGCCGCAGCAGTCCTTCCAGAAGAAGTGGCAGTTCAAGGATTCGCTCAGCTGGAACCGCGGCGCCCATGCCTGGAGGTTCGGGGTCGATTGGGTGCATGAGCCGATCCTGGGAGGTTTCTTCGGATACACTCCGGTCCCGGCGATCACCTTCTTCGACAACCCGACGACGATCCTGAACGACAAGGTCAAGTATCCCCAGGGATTCAACACTCCGGGGATCGTTCAGAGCATCGCGGCCACGGCCGGCGACCCGCGCTTCACGCTGCCGAGCAAGGTGAACATGCTGGCGTGGTACATTCAGGACGACTGGCGCGTCAACCGCAAGCTCACCTTGAACCTGGGCCTGCGCTACGACGTCGACCTCGGTCTGGTAAACGGAGGAAACTTCGAATCCAGAAACCGCACCCGGTTGATCCTGCAGAAGATCAACCACCCGGTCACCAACGGCTGGGTATTGAAATACCCCGGCGACGACACCAACAATTTCTCGCCGCGCGTGGGCTTTGCCTTCGACCCGACCGGGCAGGGGAAGACGGTCATCCGCGGCGGTTATGGGATGTACTTCGACCAGTTGTTCCTCAATATCAACTTGTTCGCCATCCAGCAGTCCAACCCGACGGTCTTCGGCACGGTGGTGAGCCTGGTCAACAGCAATATCGGCGTGGGCGACCTGCCCACCTTCAAAGTCGGGGACCCACTTCCTTCCGTTTCCGGGGCGCTGACCGACCTCCCCAACGGGACCACGGGCCGGATCATGAATCCGGACTACGCCAACCCCGTGTCCCAGCAGTCCAACCTCGGCTTCTCGCACGAGTTTCTGAGAAACTTCGTGCTCGAGGTCGACTACACGCACATGCTCAATATCCGCGAGTCGCGCCGCGTGCGCCTGAACTACAGGAAAGTCCTGGCCGACGGCACCAACCCGCGCATCCTCGAGAGCGCCTTCGCCGCCGCCGGACTGCCCAAGAACAGGCTGGCGGACATCGTCGGCGAAGCCTCGGTTAACCGTTCGCGCTACGACGGCCTCAACATCGGCGTGCGCAAGCGGCTGTCGCACCGGATCACCTTCCAGACGTCCTATACCCTGTCCAAGGCGCAGGGCTGGGCGGGCTCCACCGGTGAATTCGGCGCGCTGGCGAGATACGACCAGTCGGTTCTGTTCGATCCGCGCGAGTACGGGCCCACCACCCGTGACGAGCGCCATCGCTTCGTCTGGTCGAGCGTGATCGACCTGCCCGGCGGTCTCCAGGTGTCTCCCATTCTCCAGCTGGCATCTGCACGGCCCTACACGGTCACTTCCGGGGCCGACACCAACCGCGACGGCATCACCAACGACCTTTGCGTGGCCGGCACCGCCGCACCCAACGGGCGCACCTGCACCGCCGAGATGGTGGGCATCAACAAGGTCCGCGGCGGCTACGATCTCGACGGCAACAAGGTCTCCGGGCGCTTCTTCCTCATGGACCTGCGCGTGACCAAGGAATTCAGCCTGGCGCGCGCCCGCGAGGGAATGAAGATCGGGGTTTACTTCGAATCCTTCAATCTCACCAACCGGACCAACTTCGGCAACCGGTTCCAGGGGAACGTGCGGTCGAATCTCTACCAGACCACTATAGGTCTGCCGACCACTACTTACGGAATCGTCGCTGCGGCGCCGTATCAGGCGCAGTTCGGCTTCCGGTTCACATTCTAGCTGGTAGGTCCGCCGCGCCGCGGCGGACCGCCTGCTTGGTGGTTGCGCGGGACCTGCCCGGCGCTCGACATATCCGTCCCGGAGGGACGGAAGCTGGTAGCTCCAGGTGAGCGCAGCGAACCTGGAGAAAAGGGACGGCACGCGGCAAGCCCCGAAGGGCCGGCAGGGGGAGATATCAGAAACCTCGGTCTGTCGGCCCTCCGGGGCTCGTCTGATCGATGCGCTCCTTTCCGGGGGTTCGCCTCCGGCTCACCCCCCGGCTACCGGCTCAGGGCCCCTGCCGGGGCCGGATGGGAGCTTATTACTCCAAGCCGCAGGTCCCGCGCGGCGCGCGGGACCTGGTCGCGTTCGAAACCTGATCGATGTTGCATTCGATGCATTTTGCGATAGCAGCCATCCTGGCGCTGGCCTGCCAGGCGGCCGGGCAATCCAAGGCGCAGAAGCGGGAAGCCCTGCAGGACTGGATCCAGGGCGAGGTCCGGTATCTCATCTCCGAAGAAGAACGTGCCGTCTACTCGAAGCTCACCACCCCCGAGGAGCGCGAGCGATTCATCGAGGAATTCTGGCGGCGGCGCGACCCCAATCCCCAGACCCCCGAAAACGAGTTCCGCGAGGAGTTCTACAGGCGCATCGCCTACGCCAACGAGAATTTCGGCGCCGGCATGCCCGGCTGGCTGACCGACCGCGGCCGCGTCTACGTCCTCTACGGCCCGCCCAAGCGCCGCGACGCGCACCCCATGGGCGGCCGCTACCAGAAGCCCGCCAATCAAGGCGGCGACACCATCACGACCTTCCCCTTCGAAATCTGGGAATACGACTACATCCCCGGGATCGGCCAGGACCTGACGATCGAATTCGTCGACCGCTCGGGCTCGGGCCTGTACACGCTGGAGACCGACCCCAACAAGAAAGACGTCTTTTACTGGCGCCGGGGCGAGATGCCGCAGCAACGCGTGTGGGCGCGTGCCAAGGAGATGCCTTTCGAGCGCATGCGCGTCTGGGCGAAGTTCCAGTCTCCGCCGCCGCTGCAGTTCGCGAAGCTGCGCGAGGAGGTCAGGTCCGAGATCACCTACGACGAGCTTCCCTACGACGTCAGCACCGCCTTCGTGCGTATATCGGAAGAATCCTACGCCATCCCGCTGACCCTCTCCATCCCCAATGACCGCCTGCTTTACGTCGGCAAGGAGGGATATTTCCAGTCCGAGCTCCAGCTCTACGTGGCGGTCACCAACCTGAACGGCGCCACGGTCTATCAGTGCGACGAGGCCTTCCAGACGCGGACGGCGCCGGGCGAGCCGATCGCCGAGCTGCTCAAACGGCGCACATATCACCAGCGCATCATCCCCCTGCCGCCGGGGAGATACAAGCTGCGCACGGTATTGAAGGACGTCAATTCCAACAAGATCGGCGTCAGGGAGATCATGACCTGGATCCCCCAGGTCAGCGATACCGGGCTGAACACCAGTTCCCTGATCTACGCCGACGTCATCCAGCCGGCCCCGGCAAACAGCCGCGATGAAGAGTTCGTCCTCGGCCCGTTGAAGGTAATCCCCAACCCGAAGGCAGCCTTCCCGCGCCGCCACAAGCTGGGCCTGTATCTTGAAGTCTACGACCTCGAGCTGGATCAGTCCACGCAGCAGCCCGCCGTGGAGATCAGCTACATCCTGCAGGGTCCCGACGGGCAGGAGGTGCGCTTCGCAAGCGAGTCGGAGTCGCGCTTCCAGGAGGGGCGCAGCCTGGCAGTCGCCAAGGCCATCCCGCTCGAAAACCTGGCGCCGGGAAAGTACCGCGTCGTCGTTCGCGTCACGGACCTGCTCTCGCAGCGCGGCTGCACGCTCGAGGGCCAGGTGGAAGTGCTGTAGGCGGCCCGGAGCCTCACCCTTTCCTGCACTCTTCGAGGAACTCCCGCAGGAGCTTGACGGTGCGGGGGAGATCGCTCTTGTTGACCAGGATATGATCGCGCGTCATGGTCGAAATCGGTATCACGCAGAGCTTCGCCGCCACCAGGACATTGCCGATCGCCGACATGTAACCGCAGACCCGCATCGAGATCTTCTTGTCGAAGGTCAGGACCTTCATGGGCCCGGCGACCTCGTATTTGTCGAAAAGATTGCGCATGCGCAGCCATTTGCGCCGCGCCACCACCAGGCTGATCTGCCGGGGTTCGCGCAGAAACAGGGCGAACCGGGTGGTAGCCGGCCGGTACCATTCTCCCGGAATCAACTTGCCGTCGGGAGGGAGGCTGACGAGGTAGTAATCCTCGGGCAGGACCTCGAGCCTGGTTTGTGCCAGATGCCTTCGCAATTCCTTGGTCAGTGCCGGCATGTCGTATCCCCCTGGGCAGCCGTTGAAAGAATGAAGCTGCAGGGAATTAAAGCATACTCCCCTCCCCGGCTCAAGCCGCGAAAGTTCCGGCCGCAAAGAAATGCGCGCAAACCGGTGCGAGATATGCTAAACCTGCGGGCGCATGCAGTCCCGATGAGACGGAGCTGACAGCCATGGACGACAAAATTCGCGCTCATCCTTACATCCCGAATTCGGTTCCGGAAATCAAACGCCGGATGCTCGAAGATCTCGGCGTCGCGGGCGTCGAGGAATTCTACCGGGACATCCCCGAAGAACTGCGCCTCCGGCGTCCTCTCGACCTGCCCGAACCCTTGCGGTCGGAACACGAGCTGAAAAGGCACGTGGCCGCCATTCTTGCCGAAAATCAGCCGGCCGGCAAGCTCCTGAGCTTTCTCGGCGCGGGCTGCTACCAGCACCACGTCCCCGCCGTGTGCGACGAGGTCAATCAGCGCGCCGAGTTCCTGACGGCCTACGCGGGAGAGCCCTACGACGACCACGGGAGATTCCAGGCGCTGTTCGAATACGCCAGCATGATGGGCGAACTGCTCGACATGGACGTCGTCAACGTGCCCACGTACGACGGCTACCAGGCGGCCGCCACGGCCCTCCGCATGGCGTGCCGCATCACCGGACGTTCCGAAATCCTCGTCGCCCGGCCGATCGCCGCCGACAAGCTCTCGCGCATCAGGGATTACTGCAAGCCGGAAATAGCCTGCAGGCTGATCCCCTGCGAAGCGGGCGGCGCGCGGCTCGATCTGGAATGTCTCCGGCGCGAGATCTCGCCGCGGACCGCGGCCGTCTATTTCGAGAATCCCTGCTACCTCGGCCCGATCGAGATCCGCGGCGCGACCATCGCCGATCTGGCCCACGATGCGGGCGCGCTGTGCGTCGTTTCCGTCGACCCGATCTCGCTCGGCATCCTGGCACCGCCGGCGCATTACGGCGCCGACATCGTATGCGGCGACATCCAGCCTCTCGGCATGCACATGCAGTACGGCGGCGGGCAGGCGGGCTTCATCGCCACGCGAGACGATCCCAGGTTCGTCATGGAATACCCGTCGCGCCTGTTCGGCATCGCCCCGACGCGCGTCGCGGGCGAGTACGGCTTCGGCGATGTCGCCTACGAGCGCACCTCCTTCGCCGCGCGCGAGGGCGGAAAGGAATGGGTGGGGACCGCGGCCGCGCTCTGGGGCATCACGGCCGGCGTCTACCTGGCGCTCATGGGCCCGCACGGGATGCGGGAAATCGGCGAGAGCATCATGACCCGCACCCGCTATGCCATGATGCGACTCGCCCGGGTGGAAGGGATAAACCTGCCCTTCTACGACTTGCCCCACTTCACGGAGTTCGTCGTCAATTTCGACCGGACCGGCCTGACGGTGCGCCAGGTGAACGACCGGCTGCTCGAGGCCGGCATCCACGGAGGCTGGGATCTGAGCGGCGAGTTCCCCGAACTGGGCCGAAGCGCGCTTTACTGCGTCACCGAGGTCCACTCGCAGGACGACATCGACAGGCTCGCGCGCACATTGGAGGAGGTCATCTGAAATGAATCCGGAATTGACTGCGATTCGCGGTCCCATCGTCAAGCCCGTGTTGAGGCGATTCCATCAGGCACGCTGGGACGAACCCATTATCTTCGAGCTCTCGCGCCCGGGCCGGCGCGGCATCCTCGTGCCCGAGGCGGAACCGCGGATGAAGGCAGCGGTGGGCGATCCCCTGGCCGGCATACCCGACAATATGCGCCGCAGGGAGCCGCCGCGACTCCCCGAACTGTCGCAGCCTCAGGTCGTACGGCATTACCTGCGGCTTTCGCAGGAAAACCTGGGTGCGGACCTGAACATCGACGTCGGCCAGGGGACCTGCACCATGAAGTACAGCCCCAAGATCGACGAACAGCTGGCGCGCCTGCCGGAAGTCGCCGATCTCCACCCGCTCCAGGACGAAGCGACGGTCCAGGGAATCCTGGAGATCATGTACCGCTTCGAGCAGATCCTGAAGGAGATCTCGGGCATGGAGCGCTTCTCTTTGCAGCCGCGCGCCGGCTCCGCCGCGATCTATGCCGCCGCCTCGATCATCCGCGCCTACCACGAAAGCCGCGGGGAGGCGGGGCGGCGCGACGAGATCGTCACCACGATCTTTTCCCACCCCTCCGACGCGGCCTGCGCGGCGACCGCCGGATTCAAGGTCGTCACGCTCTACCCCGACGACGACGGCTACCCCGACATCGGCGCGCTGAAAGCCGCTCTTTCCGGGCGCACCGCCGGGCTGATGATCACCAATCCCGAGGACACCGGAATCTTCAACCCCCGGATCCACGAGTTCGTCGACCTGGTGCACGATGCCGGCGGCCTGTGCTTTTACGACCAGGCCAACGCCAACGGCATCCTCGGAATCACGCGCGCCCGGGACGCCGGCTTCGACCTGTGCCATTTCAACCTGCACAAGACCTTTTCCACCCCGCACGGCTGCGGCGGGCCGGCGGTGGGCGCCCTGGGAGCGACGGCGGATCTGGCCGGGTTCCTCCCCGTGCCCCTCGTCGAACGGGACGGAAGGAGGTACCGGCTGGACTACGACCGACCCGAGAGCATCGGCAAGGTGAATGCCTTCTACGGCGTGCCGCCGGTGGTGCTGAAGGCCTATGCGTGGGTGATGAGTCTGGGGGCCGAGGGCCTGCGCGAGGTCGCGGAGATCGCGGTGCTCAACAACAACTATCTTCTCAGGAAAATGCTCGCGATCCGCGGCGCCAGTGCCCCTTACGCCAGGGGCAAGCACCGCATCGAGCAGGTCCGCTACAGCTGGAAGCAGCTCGCGGACGAGACCGGCGTGCACTCCGAGCAGATCGGGCTGCGCGCGGCGGATTTCGGCGTCCATTACTGGACCAGCCACCACCCCTACATCGTTCCCGAGCCCTGCACGCTCGAGCCCACGGAGTCCTACGCCCGCGAGGAGCTGGACGAGTACGCGGCCATCCTCGCGCACGTGGCCGAAGAAGCCTACACGAACCCCGAGATCGTCCGCAGCGCGCCGCACAACAGCACCGTGCACACCATCGATCACTCGGTCTTCGACGATCCCGAAAAGTGGGCTGTGACCTGGAGGGCGTACCTGAGAAAACACGGGGTGAGGCAGGGCTGAAACTGCGGGGCTCATGGAAAGCGGACGCAAGAAGCTCGGGCTGATCGTCAATCCGATCGCAGGACTGGGCGGCAGAGTGGGCCTTAAGGGAAGCGACGGTGCCGAAATCCAGCGCCGCGCACTCGAGCTCGGCGCCGTACCCGAAGCGCCGCGCCGCGCCCGCGAAGCCGTCGAGCGCCTGCGTCCGGCCGCCGGCCGGTTCGATCTGGTCACCTGCCCGGCGGAAATGGGCGCGGCAAGTGCCGCCGCGTGCGGATTCGCTCCGGCGGTCGTCGGCTCCATACGGCCGGGATCGACCACTGCCGAGGACACCCGCCGGGTGGCCGCCGAGATGCTGCGCATGGGAGTAGATCTGCTGCTTTTCGCGGGCGGCGACGGAACGGCCAGGGACATTTGCGACGCCGTCGGCGTGGCGCTTCCGGCCCTCGGAATACCTGCAGGCGTGAAGATCCACTCGGCCGCTTTCGCCACCAGCCCGGCGGCCGCCGGCGAGCTGGCCGCGGCCTATCTGCTCGGGCGGGCCACACGCCTGCGGGAGGCCGAGGTGATGGATCTGGACGAGGAGGCGCTGCGTGCCGGCGTGCTCGCGCCGCGCCTGTACGGCTGCCTGAGAATCCCTTACGAGAGCAGTCTCGTGCAGGGCCTCAAGGTCCCGAGCGCCGCGGGCGAGGCGGCCTCCTTGAGCGCCGTCGCCGCCGCCGTTGCGGAGCGCATGGAGGAGGATTGCCTCTATGTCCTGGGGCCGGGTACCACCACGCGCGCCGTCGCCGAAAGGCTCGGGCTTCGGAAAACGCTGGCGGGCGTCGACGTGGTCACGCGCCGGGAAGTGCTGGCAGCCGATGCCGGCGAAGCCGAGATCCTGCGCCTGATCCGGGGTAAGCGCGCGAAAATCGTCGTCACGCCCATCGGCGGCCAGGGCTGCATTTTCGGGCGCGGCAACCAGCAGATCAGCCCGGCCGTGATCGCGGCGGTCGGGAGGGAAAACATCATCGTCGCCGCCACGCCGGAGAAGCTGCAGGCGCTCGGCGGGCGGCCGCTATGGGTCGATACGGGAGACCCGGAGACGAACCGCCTGCTCGCCGGTCACGTGCGTGTCGTCACGGGGCACAGGGAAGAGGCGGTCGTCAGGGTGTCGGGCTGAGAGGGAATCATGAAAGAACTCGAGGGCAAGGGAGCGCTGATCACGGGTGCGGCATCCGGCATAGGGCGCGCGATCGCCCTGGCTTTCGCGCATGCCGGAGCCCGGGTGGTCCTGCTGGATGTCGATGACGCAGGCGGCGGGCAGGCGGCGCGTGCCATAGCGGATCGGGGAGGCACGGCCCTGTTCGTGCGCTGCGATGTCACCAGGGCCGCCGAGTGCTCGAGGGCGGTGGAGGACGCGGCCGGCTTCCTCGGCTCTCTCCACGTGCTGGTGCACAGCGCCGGAATCATTCGCAGAGCATCGATTCCGGAGACCACCGAGGAGGAGTGGGATCGCGTCATGGCCGTCAATCTCAAGGCGGTCTACCTGCTCGGCAGGCACGCCCTGCCCTGGATGGCCCGTTCGGGTGGAGGGGCGGTCATCAACATCGCATCGGGCTGGGGATTGCGCGGCGGCCGCGCCGCCGCGGCCTATTGCGCTTCCAAGGGCGGGCTGGTCACGCTGACCAAGGCCATGGCGCTCGATCACGCGCCGCAGAACATCCGCGTCAACTGCATCTGTCCCGGGGATATCGACACGCCGATGCTGCGCAGTGAGGCCGCTCAGCTCGGCGAGCCGCTCGCGAGCTTCCTCGAGCAGGCCGCCCGCAGGCCGCTGGCGCGCATCGGCACGCCCGAGGATGTGGCGCAGGCCGCGCTCTATCTGGCGAGCGATGCCGCCTCCTTCGTTACGGGTGCCGTTCTGGTGGTCGACGGCGGCGGCCTCGCCGGCTGACACCGCATGTGGTACATTTCTCGCGCAATCGGTGGAAAGGGGTGAAGCTTTATGCAAAGCAGAATCTTCGCCGCGGGGCTTGCCCTGCTCCTGGGCATCGCAAGCCTAGCCGCGCAGGAATCGAAACCCGCCGTCCGGCAGACCAGGACGCTGAAAGTGGGGGATCCGGCCCCGGATTTCAGCCTGCCCGACCAGAACGGAAAGATCGTCAGGCTCTCCGATTTTCGCGGAAAGCAGAACGTCGTGCTTGCCTTCTTCGTTCTGGCGTTCACCTCCGGCTGAACGCGCCAGATGAACAACTACCGGGACAATCTGGCGAAATTCCGGGAGTTGGATGCCCAGGTCCTGGGCATAAGCGTCGACGCCGCGCCCTCGCTCAAGGTTTTTGCCGAGCAGACGGGAGTGCAGTTCCCGCTGCTGAGCGATTTCAAACGCCAGGCCGCCGCAGCCTACGGCATCCTCAATGAGGAGCGGGGATTCGCCGAGCGCGCCACCTTCGTCATCGACAGGGACGGGAAGATCCGGGCCATCGAAACGGGAGCGGCCGCCATCGATCCTGCCGGTGCGCTGGATTCCTGCCGCGCCATCAGGTGACCGGGCCTCGAGCGGCTACTTCGGCGCGGCAGCCGGCCGATAGGTCTTCTCTCCGGCGAGGATCGCCACGGGCAGGCGGTTTTCTTCGGGCGGCAGCGGGCAACTGTATTCCCTGCCGTAGGCGCACAGCGGGTTGTAGGCGCGGTTGAAGTCCAGGTCGTAGATGCCGCTGGTGTTTTCCTCGAGGTCCAGGTAACGGCCGCCGCCGTAGGTTTCCTTGCCCGAGGTGGCGTCGAGAAAGGGTACGAAGAGATACGGTTTGCCGCCGGAAACGCTGTCCTCCGTTCGATATACCTGCAGGCGGCAGGTCGTTCCGCCGACCGCAAACTCGAAATAGCCGTAGCGCAGCGCGTCCCTTTTCTCGCCGGTGTTGGTCGCGAGCAGCAGGCGCTCAGGCCTGGGATAGCGGTGCAGTTTCACGCGGAAACGGAAGGCGGCGTCGACCGGGTAATAGGCGAGCCCGCCGAAGCCCGGCCGGTCCTCGTCGCGAATCGGAGAGGCGGGATCCTCGCGATAGGAGCGATCCTTCTCGGCGCGCTCCCGCAGCAGCGCGACAACATCCGGATCGCCCGCTTCCTGTCGGGACGCCGCCGGCCTGGATTCGGGGCCGGTCCCCGAACGGCAGGAAACAAGGACTGCAGCGAGCACGATCGCCCAGCCGGCGGCGACCCGCCGCACGCCCGTCCTATGCGGTTTCATGGTTTCATTATACAGTCGGGGCCGAGCGCGTTCGCGCAGGCTTTTCCGTTCCGCCCGGGCGGCCCATCTGCTAGACTGATCGCGATCACGGCTCCTGCCGTTTCGGGGCTCCAGATGAGACTTCCGGCCCGCCTTCTGATCTCGATCGTGCTGCTGATGCCCGCCGTGCCGCCGGCGGCCGCTCGGGACGCCGGGCCGCTGACCGCGAGCCGGTTCGCGGCGCTGATCGAGCGCCTGTCGGAAGAAGGCGGCTATTTCTGGAACGACAACTTCGTCTCCAACGAAGCTTCCTATCTGCATCCCCTGGGCAAATTGCAGCAACTGGGGATCGGGGGCGGCGTTTACCTGGGCGTCGGCCCCGACCAGAATTTCACCTACATCGCCAGGCTGCGGCCCGACTATTCCTTCATCC